>JAGHUV010000002.1 GCA_018064665.1 Candidatus Crickella caballi
CGAAAAAGTCGAAAAAGTCTAAACCTAAATTAGTCTGATTCACTCTAGATTATCTCATTGGAGATCCCGGTGTTAAAGGCACCATGTTATTAAGCGGTTACACTGTCAAAGAAAATGTTTGACACCGACTGCTGTATATGTTAGTATAGGCGGGTATGAAAGAGAACATAGGCACAGTTCAATATGCAAGTCTTCTATATGATTTCTATGGAGCACTTCTCGGTGAGAGTCAGGCAGAGGTCATGACGATGTACCACGAGGACAACCTTTCGCTTTCAGAGATTGCGGAGGAGCTTGGGATGAGCAGACAGGCGGTGCATTATACACTCAAGAAGGCAGAAGGCAAGCTCGAAGAGTTTGAAGAGAAGCTCGGTCTTGTTGCGACATATACAAGGAACAACGAAAGAGTTTCGAGAGCAGATGAAATGTGTGAGGAATTGAAGCGTTCTAACAGACTTGACGCTTCTGAAATAAAGATCATCGAAGAATTACAGAAGTTGATCAGTGAATTAACGGATTAAGGAAACATATGGCATTTGAAGGTTTATCTGAAAAACTGCAAGGAACTTTTAAGAATCTGAAGGGGCAGGGCGTTGTCTCCGAGAAGGATTTTGACAATGCGATGCGCGATGTCAAGATGGCACTTCTTGAGGCTGACGTCAACTTCAAGGTCGTTAAGGAATTTGTGGCTTCAATCAAAGAGAAAGCTCTTGGACAGGGTGTTCTTAACAGTCTGACTCCGGATCAGATGGTTATCAAGATCGTTAAGGATGAGCTTGTCGAGATGATGGGCGGGACAGGCAGTAAGCTGACTTACTCACCAAGCGGATTCACAGTATATATGCTGGTTGGTCTTCAGGGTACAGGTAAGACAACGACTGCAGGTAAGCTTGCTGCATATCTTAAGCAGACAGGCAAGAAGCCTATGCTTTGCGCATGTGATGTTTACAGACCGGCGGCTATCGATCAGCTGCAGGTCGTAGGTAAGGCAGTAAACACTCCGGTATTCACAATTGAGGGCTCCAAGGACCCTGTGGCAATTGCCAAAGCGGCCGCTAAGGAAGCAGAGAAGACCGGATACAACGTGCTCATCGTCGATACAGCGGGTCGTCTGCAGATTGACGAGCAGCTCATGGATGAGCTCAAGAACCTCAGAAAATCAGTAAAGCCACACGAAATTCTGCTGGTAGTCGACGCGCTCCAGGGTCAGGATGCTGTAAATGTTGCTACGGGCTTTAATGAAGCTCTCGGCGTTGACGGTATCATCATGACCAAGATGGACGGTGACTCAAGAGGCGGTGCGGCTCTGTCGGTAAAGTCGGTTACGGGCAAGCCTATCAAGTTCATGGGTACGGGCGAGAAGTACAATGCTCTCGAACCTTTCCATCCTGAGAGAATAGCTTCGAGAATACTCGGAATGGGCGACGTGATGTCACTCATTGAGCAGGCAGAGAATGCTTTTGACGAGGAAGAGGCCAGAAGACTTGAGGAGAAAATCAGGAAGAACAAATTCGACCTCGAGGATTTCCTTGAGCAGATGAGATCGATCAACAAGCTGGGCGGACTCGGAAAGGTTATCGACATGATACCGGGCATCTCAGCTGCAGATAAGAAGAATGTTGACCTTGACCAGAGCCGCAGGGAACTGGTTAAGTGGGAAGCGATTATTCTGTCGATGACCAAGAAGGAAAGACAGAATCCACAGCTTCTGAATGCTTCAAGGCGTAAGAGAATCGCTGCAGGAAGCGGTCAGACGGTTGCTTCTGTCAACCAGCTGATGAAGAAGTACGAAGAGATGAAGAAGATGACTAAGCTTATGAGCGACCCTAAAAAGCTCAAGAGAAGCGGCTTAATGAGAAACTTCGGAATGTAAAACTGTTATTAATTATTAATTAATATATAAAATCAATTTTTTAGATATCATTAGGAGGATAAAATGGTAAAGATCAGACTTAAGAGAATGGGAGCACACAAGAAGCCTTTCTACAGAGTAGTTGTTGCAGATTCAAGAACTCCAAGAAACGGAAGATTTATCGAGGAAATCGGAACTTATGATCCACTGAAGGATCCTGCAGAGATCAAGATCGACAACGAGGCTGCTCAGAAGTGGCTTGCTAACGGCGCTCAGCCAACAGATACAGTAAGAGCACTGCTCAAGAAGTCAGGAGCAATCAAATAGGAGAAGTAATAATGACTAGTCTGGTAGAAGTAATTGCCAGAGCGTTGGTGTCTAAGCCTGACGAGGTCAGTGTTACTGAAGAAGTGAACGGCAAAGATGTTCTTATTAAATTGCGCGTTGCTGATGACGATATCGGAAAGATTATCGGAAAGACAGGACGTATCGCAAAAGCTTTGCGTACAGTCGTAAAAGCAGCTGCAGTTAGAGAAAATCTAAGGGTCACGGTGGAAATAGTTGAAGACTAGGGACCAATCAGAACTGGTAAATATCGGAAGAATCGGAGCGGCTGTAGGTCTGCGCGGAGAAGTTCGCGTTAATCTGTTTGCCGATGATTCGGACAATCTGAAGGAGGGCAAAGTCCTCCTTCTTAATAATGGAAGCAGTTTGTCGGAGCACAGATGCATCGGCATTCGTCATCAGGGCGGCGGCCGTGTGCCGGTCATCAGACTGGAAGGTGTTGAGGATCGAAATGCGGCTGAAGCTTTGAGAGGCATGGAACTTTCAATATATGCGGAAGAGCTTGAACCGCTGCCTGAGGGACAGCACTATGTTCGTGATATTGTCGGATATGCGGTTTATGATCGCACCGGCGATGTGACTATCGGAGTTCTGGAAGATGTTATACAGAACACGGCGCAGTCGGTGCTCGATATCAGGAGTGAGGACGGCAAGCAGATTCTCGTTCCTGCTGTTGATGCTTTCCTCAAGCTGATCGATGATGAACGTCACGTGATTGAGCTCGAGTTGATACCGGGGTTTTATTAAACAATGAAAATCAACATTCTGACTATCTTTCCCGAGATGTTTGCGGCTCTTGAGTCCAGCATGCTCGGTAGAGCAATAGAAAAAGGAATAATTGAAATCAGACTCGTTGATATACGAGACTATACGGAGGATAAGCATAATCGTGTAGATGACACTCCTTACGGCGGAGGCGCAGGAATGGTTATGCAGGTGCAGCCTATTATTTCTGCACATGACAAGGAGCAGCTTGGAGGACCTCTTCTGTATATGTCTCCGAGAGGTGAAGTGCTGAATGGGGAGCTCGCATCTGAACTTGCTCAGATGGATGAAATTACGATTCTCTGCGGACATTACGAGGGAATTGACCAGAGGGCTCTCGATATTCTTGATGCGCGCGAGGTGTC
Source organism: Candidatus Crickella caballi (assembly GCA_018064665.1). Classification (GTDB taxonomy): domain Bacteria; phylum Bacillota; class Clostridia; order Peptostreptococcales; family Anaerovoracaceae; genus Crickella; species Crickella caballi. Next base: position 3,328 of record JAGHUV010000002.1, read on the forward strand.
CATAGGGGATTACGTATTGACGGGAGGCGAGCTTCCTGCCATGGTGCTCATCGACACGGTTGCGAGATTCATAGAGGGCGTTTTGGCAAGCGAAGAATCTGTTGTAGAAGAGTCTGTTTATTCAGGACTTCTTGAAGCGCCGCATTATACAAAGCCAAGAGTGATTGAGGAAGCACATTCCGGTCGCATATACGAGGTGCCGGAGGTACTGCTTTCAGGGAATCATGGAGAAATAGACCTGTGGAGATGGGAGCAGGCACTTTCGCTGACCGAAGAGAGAAGGCCGGATATGCTTGACAGGTATATTGAGTCTCTTGGACTTAACAAAGTCGGAGGAAGAGGCGGCAAGGGCTATCGACTTGAGTCGAAGGCGTGGGGCCGCAAGCTCAGCAAACAGGAACAGGCTGTGATAGAGAAATACATATAGAGTCCGGGGCGTAGCCCAAGGGCTCTTTTTCGTTAGAAAAACAAGGCTTTGAGATGAATAAAACAGAAAGTGTTTTAGCTCAAATTGTTGTGCTGAAGAATAAAAAGTAGTACAATATATTGATAAAAGAGGGCTTATGGCTGATAGAAGAAAAGTAGACAAATCGAATATTAACAGCGTTCTGAATAACAAGTGGGTAGGCTTGGTTATTCTTTATTTCTTGCTGGTTGCTGTATGCGTATTATTCGTATATATAATTCCTTCTGTCAGAGGAATTTTGACTAAGACCTACATTGCAGAGCAGTCGGAAATCGAGCTGTCTGATGAGGTCGAAGCATATATTGTTAGAGATGAGTCCGTATATACAGCTGCCAAAGCAGGTAAGCTCGAGCGTCTCGGGGAAGAGGGCAAGCTGATCAAGGGCTGGACCAGAGTTGTGGATATCAGCGGAGCAGGCCCGGAGAGCAGCAACACCGAATTTATGACGGTTCTCGAACATCTGGGAGACAAGGTCGTTCCTACTGAGAACGGAGTCAGCGAGATAGCGGGATATGTCTGCTATACGATAGATGGCGCAGAGGGAGTCCTCAATCCGTCAGACATCATGGATACCAGGCGCGAAGTAATAGAGAAAGCCGGAGCATATGCACATGTAGATGTTGCAGGAGGTTCGGCTGCGAGCGGAGACCCGATATTCAAGGTAGTTAAGAACGGCAAATGGTATATGGTCTGCTATCTGGGTAATAAAGCCGCCGAGAAGTATACAGAGGACAAGAAGATTACTATCCGAATTGGAGAGCGTAATCTCGAAGCCAAGGTCAAGGAAGTGCGCAAGGGCAAGTCAACAAGCAAGCTGCTACTGTCCTGTGGCGTAACCTATGATGGCTTCATGACTGACAGGAAGGTGGATGCAGTCATAGTAGCAGCCAGTGCAAAGGGCCTTCTTCTTAAGGACAAGAGCATTATCGAGAAAGACGGTAAGAAGGGTGTTCTTGTTAAGAATAAGCTGGGCAACTACATATTCAAGGAAGTATGTGTTAAAGCTGATGACGGAGAGAACTGCGTCGTTTATCAGGATCTGTTTATGGATGAGAAGTCCAATTTTGTAGAGACGTTGAGCATATATGACGAGATTGTTGAATCTCCAAGTGAAGAGGATATTGAGAAGGCAGAATGAGTATTGCTGAAAGATATAAAGAAATAGAAAACAGGAAGAATGAAGCTGCGAAGAGATGCGGACGTGATCCGAAGGAGATTACGCTTATGGCGGTAACTAAGACGCATACTGCAGCTGAGATCAATGAAGCCATAGATGCCGGTGCAACAGACATCGGAGAGAACAGAGTGCAGGAGCTGCTGGAGAAGTACGATTCTGTCAAGACTGTCAGATGGCATCTCATCGGTCATCTTCAGACCAACAAAGTTAAGAATATTATCGACAAGGTAGTCATGATTCATTCGGTTGATTCACTTCACCTTGCCGAAGAGATAAACAAGAGAGCCGCGGCTGCGGGCATCAGAATGGATATTCTGATAGAAATCAATTCTGCTATGGAGGCGACCAAGAGTGGAATCGCAGCTGAAGAGCTTGAGAAGCTTGTTAAAGTCATTACAACCGGCTTAAAGAATGTCAGAGTATGCGGAATAATGTGCATACCTCCGATGGCTTTGGAACCGGAAGATGCAAGACCATACTTCAAAGAGGCAGCGGAGCTTTTCGCAGAGATGAAGACCTGGGACTTGCCGGAGGAGAATTTTGCGCCGACGGTTTTGTCCATGGGAATGTCAGGAGACTTCGAGGTTGCTGTCGAAGAAGGATCAACTATAGTCAGAGTGGGCAGTTCGATTTTCGGACCGCGTAATTACAGATAGGGAGGAAATAAAAAATGAGTGCAAAGGGTTTCTTAAAGAATCTTATCGGTATTGAAGATGATGAAGATTACGAAATCACCCCGGATGAAATTGAGGCTGAAAGAAGAAGAATGCAGGCTGAGGGAGGATATTCCTCGGGCGTAGCCACTTCATCAGAGCCTATTGAGCCGATGACAGGCATCAGTAATATGGCATTTTCTGAAGTCGTTCCGCCTATCTCTTTTAACAAGAGCAACACTGTGGATCCTAAGGTTTCGATGAATGTTTCCAGTCAGTTTAAGATGGTAGTTATTGAGCCGAGAAGTCTTGATGAGTGCAGGAAGCTCGTTGATAATCTCAAGGCAAGAAAGCCGGTTATTGTTAACCTCGAAAAGGTTGAGACTGAGCTTGCACGTAAGATGTTTGATTTCCTCGGCGGCGCAACATATGCTCTTAACGGAACCGTTCAAAGAGTTACTCAGAACATCTTCATTTTTGCGCCTAATAATGTTAATATAAATGCAAAGTTAGACAGAGCAACGGAGGCCGGCAAGACAGCGTCGTCCAATCCTTGGAAATAAAGAAAGGTGAGGTAATATTCTATGATTATGCCAATTGATATTGATAAGAAAGAATTTTCAAGAGACAAGAGAGGCTACAACTCAAGAGAAGTTGATGAGTTTCTTGATCTTATTGTAGTAGATTATGAGAAGGTATTGAACGACAACAGAGCAATGGCTCACAAGATCAAGACTCTTGAGAAGTCGCTTGAAGAGGCAAGCAAGTCAGATAATGCTATGGTTGAGACTCTTGAGACTGCTAAGAAGCTCATGGCTGATATTTCTGCTTCTGCTGAGAGAAGAGCTGAGCTCATGATGAGAGATGCCGAGCTTGAGGCAGAGAATATGCTGCTTGAGGCTAAGTCAAGTGTAAGAAAGCTTACAGAGGAGCATTCTACACTCAAGGTTAAGGTAGAGAGACTCAGATCCAATTATCAGAATATGCTTGAGAACGAGCTTGCAAGACTTAAGAGCGATGAATATGAGCTTCTTCAGGATCTGGAAATCAGCGCTGAAGAGGAAGAAAAAGTGGAAGCACCTAAGTCACCAACGCTGGTAGTTAAGAAGTCGGTTACTGCTGAAATCGAAGCAGAAGAGAAGCCTGTTGCTGAAGAGAAGAAGGAAGACTTTGCTCCTGTAAGCGACCTGGAGCATGCAACTATTTCAGATCTTTCAGAGAGCCTGAAGAGAATGGCAGAAGAGCCTGCTTCACTGAATGATACAATTATTCTGAAGTAATCAGCAGCTGGATAATAGTGAAACTGATCGGGTGCACATGCACCCGATTTTTATTGCAGTGAAGCAGTAAGGCTTGTTGAGGTCAATGAATGCCTGTATAATAAAAACATGATTTACGGAATAATAATGGCGCTTGTGATCGCGCTTGATCAGATCACAAAATACTTAATAAGAGCTAATCTGAATCTCGGAGACAGGATACAGATTATCGGAGACTGGTTCAGAATCACCTACGTGCAGAACACAGGCACTGCCTTCAGTATGTTTGCAGGTAACAAGCTTGTAACACTGGTTCTTACCAGTGTGCTGATAATCGGCTGCCTGATTATTATTATCAAAGAGGCAAGAAACGGTTCCAAAGCTTTGGCACTGTGTCTGACAGCTGTTATCAGTGGCGGTATTGCCAATATGATCGACAGATTCATGCTCGGCTTTGTAACAGACATGATTTCGGTGGGTTCTTTTGCGGTGTTCAATGTTGCGGATATTGCGGTAACCTGCGGATGCTTCGCGGCAATGATATTGGTGCTGCTCGAATACAGGAAAGAGGATAAATAGAGTTTTGGCTGAATATACAGAAGATATTATGAAAATCACTGTCTCGGCGGAGGACGCAGGCACGCGTCTCGATGCTTATATTGGCAGCAAGCTGGAGAATGTTTCAAGAAGCTATGCGGCGCAGCTTATAGAGGGCGGTGCCGTAAGCATCAGAGCAGACTCCGATGCCGAGGAGCTGACTGTCACATCCAAGAAATATAAGATCAGGGATGGAGAAGAGATATCGGTACTTCTTCCTGAACCGGAGGCCTTGGACGTACTTGCCGAGAATATCCCTATCGAGATCGTATATGAGGATGACGATGTGATCGTAGTGAACAAGCCGCGAGGAATGGTCGTTCATCCGAGCGTAGGAAATCAGACAGGTACGCTGGTAAATGCAGTCATGTATCACTGCGGCGAATCTCTTTCATCAATTAATGGAGTAGTAAGACCGGGAATCGTTCACAGAATCGATAAGGATACGAGCGGACTTCTTATGATCGCCAAGAACAACAAGGCACACGAGTCACTTGCGGCACAGCTTAAGGAGCACAGTGTAACAAGAGAGTATACAGCTTTGGTATATGACAATATCAAAGAGGATGAGCTTACAATCAATGAGCCGATAGGGCGTGATGAGAGAAACAGACTGAGAAGAGCTGTATGGGGAAGCGGACTCAAGGAAGCTGTTACACACATAAAGGTCGAGAAGAGATATGGCAAGTACACGCTGGTCAAAGCGAGACTCGAAACAGGAAGAACGCACCAGATCAGAGTGCATATGTCGTATGTCAAGCACCCGCTCGTGGGCGATGAGCTGTACGGACCTAAGAAGCAGGCAGCCAGGCTGTATGGAGTTGAGCTCAGGGGACAGCTTCTGCATGCCGGAACTCTTGGCTTTGTACATCCTTCCAGCGGTGAATACATGGAGTTTCACAGCGACCTTCCGGATGTATTTCAGAAGATTCTGGACAAGCTGGATGCTCAGACAGAGACTGAACAGGATTAGGCGTGATGAGTTCAAAATATATTATGATCGATGGGCTGAAGCTTGAACTTCAGCGCAAGAAAATCAAGAGAATGAATATGCGGATCAAGGAGCCTGACGGGCATATTGTAATCAGTGCTCCGTATCTCACTCCGGAATTTGAAGTGGCAAGGTTTGTCAGAAGTAAGCGGAGATGGATCGATCGCAATGTCGCACGAGTACGCAGCAAAGCTGCTGCTCACCCCGAGCCGCAGTCAAATGCTGAGAAGGAGCGGCTCAGGGCCGCGCTGAAGGCGCGTATTGCCGTGCGGCTGCCGGCAATCGAGCAGCAGGCGGGACTTCGTTGCTCCGGCTGGACTGTTCGTGACATGCATACCAGATGGGGCAGCTGCAATACAAGTACACATCACATCAATTTCAGCCTGATGCTGGCAACAAGATCGGATGCAGAGCTTGACTATGTGATAGTGCATGAGCTTGTACATACGCGGGTCGCTAACCACGGACCTGATTTCTATGCATATATGGACCGACTTATGCCGGGATGGAAGAATATAAGAAAGAGCCTGAAGTATTAGGAACAATATTTCAGGCTCTTTTATTGTGCTTAATATGCGTATTATAAGCCTTATCCATGCTATAATAATTTATTATGGAAGTGGATAGACTTATTGTTGATCTGGCGATTATGCTGTCTGTCGCAGCATGTGTCGCAATAGTATTCAAGAGGCTCAGATTACCTACGATACTGGGCTATATTGTTGCGGGTTTTCTGATCAGCCCTAACTTCAGATTCTTTCTGGATGTGGAGAGTGAGGGCTCTATTGAGATACTCAGCGAGATCGGCGTAATAATAATTCTGTTCCACATTGGACTTGAATTTGATTTCCACAAGATAGCAGACATAGGCAGTACGGCGCTGGTTTCTGCGCTCGTGAAGATGTCCGGAGTTCTTTTCATAGGATATTCGTTCGGACTGCTTCTGGGAATGTCTACAATGGACTGCATATTCCTTGGCGCAATGCTTTCCATCAGCTCGACGGTAGTAATACAGAAATGCTTCTCGGAGCTTGGCATGGAGAAGCAGAAATGCGCGGGCCTGGTAATGGGCTCCCTTGTAATGGAGGACGTTATATCCATCTTTATGATGGTAATCCTGACCGCTATGTCGGCAGGACAGGGACAAAGCGGTAACGGTATAGCTCTTAAGCTCGGACTGATGCTTTGCTATCTTGCAATCTGGCTTGTTCTGGGAATTTACATTGTTCCGACACTTCTGGACAAGGCCATGAACTATATGAACGATGAGATGCTTACGATCCTTTCGCTGGGCTTCTGCTTCCTCATGGCACTCCTGGCCAATGCACTGGGCTTCTCTATGGAGCTCGGAGCCTTCCTTGCAGGTTCATTCTTTGCAGGAACCAAGCATATTGAAGATGTGGAGCGTGTGACTAAGGGGGTAAAGGATCTGTTCGGTACGGTATTCTTTCTGTCTGTAGGAATGATGGTCGACACAGATGTCATTGCTTCAAGATGGACCTCGATATTACCTATTGCTATAGTAGCTGTTGTTGCAAAGCTGATATTTGCAACGATAGGAATGGTGCTTTCCGGACAGGACCTTGATACATCAATAAGAGGCGGAATCAGTCTGGCGCCTATAGGTGAGTTTTCTTTCATCATAGCGGGTCTTGGCATTTCGCTCGGAGTCATGGACTCTTATCTGTATCCCGTAATAGTGGCAGCCTCGATACTTACGATAATATTCACACCGGTTCTCATGAAGAATTCGGATAGGATAGTAAAGCTGGTGATGAAGCTTATACCGGACAAAATGAAGCGACGTCTGGACAGCTATACTTCCGAAGACCAGGACGAAGAGAAGGACGATGAGTGGAGAACAGTAATTAAGGACTTTATCTTCAGACTGGGACTATACGGATCGATAATGCTGGTAAGCGCATTGGTTGCGTGCAAACATGTACAACCGATGCTGGAAGAACTAATCGGAAACAGGGCATCGAAATCTGTAACCTGCATAGCTATATATGTAGTAATTGCGTTGTTCCTCAAGCCGTATATGTCAGGCAGAAGTCTGGCTTTTACAAAGCTATGGACGGATAAGCTTTCCAACAGACCTCCGCTGATTGCTATGGTACTGTTCAAAGTAGGAGTATTTATTGCTATTGCATATTATCCGATCATGACGCTTTTCCACCTGCATCAGGCAACCATGCTGATACTGATAGTAGCGGCAACAGTCATCGCAGCCAAATCAGACTTTATAGCAGGTTATTATCTGCAGCTGGAGGCAAGATTCCTGTCCAATCTAAATCAGAAGACAATGGATGAAAGAAAGGGACTCAATAAGCAGCACTGGCTTGAAGAAGACTACAGCATATTCAGCTGGTATGTTCCGGAGGACGCGGAATATGCAGGCAGGACTCTGGAGAATCTGGCCTGGGGTAAGCAGCAGGTATACGTTGTCAAGCTGAAGAGAGGCAGGAAGAACGTAGCTATGCCTTCTGCCAAGACTCAATTGCTTGCAGGCGACAAGGTATATGTAATAGGTGAGCATAAATCACTCAGGACCTTCCACAAAACCCTGGATATAGGCAAGCTTGATAATATGAGGACGCTCAAGGAATTTCTTGACGGAGCGTATCCGGACAAAGAACATGCTCTGGCATGTCTTGCACTCAAGGTAAGAGGAACCGAGAATTACGCCGGTAAGCCGATTAAACAAAGCGGTATCAATGCCAAGGTTCATTGCATGATACTCGGCCTGGAGCGACAGGGATATGCAACAACGATGCCTGATGCAAATATGATAATTGAGGAAGGCGATATATTGTGGATAATCGGAACGAGCGATAATCTGAACAGGCTGGCTTTGCATTCTGTTGGCGAAGCCGGTAAACACAGTAATAAAAACTCAGCTTCCGCTGAATAGTAAGGAGTAGAAAATGATAGATAAAAGTTTGATGGTTACAATAAAGATGCTGTGCGACAGTCTCGACGAAAGTGCTCTTGGTATCAAGGCTCTGGTACCGACAAGCAGGAAGACTACATACGAGATTTTTAAATCGGAGACCGTGCGTCTGCTTACTTATCTCGGATGCATAGACGGAGACTTCTCCGACAGAGAGGTACGCTTTATCAATGAGTATCTTGATACCGATTACAACATCAAGGATCTTCGCAGACTCGTTGATAATGACAAGGAGATCAGCAGCATTGAGACAACTGTACCTGTCTTTATGAAGATAATCATCAATGCTGACAATATCAGACTGCAGAGAGGAGTTCCTCACGGCGAGGCGACTTGCGTGACAATGTATCAGTTCTTTGGCGAGATCGGACGCAACTTTATAGCCTGTGATGATAAGGTGGGAGAGAAGGAGACTGAAGCGCTTACCAATATTCTTGAAACGATGCGTCTGTATTATGAGGATAAGGACGAGGAATATAAGGAGCAGAACAAGGCTTCGGGAAATGAGATGAATGCCGGAACTGCGGGCGGCGCAGCAAGTGCAGCACAGGTAGAGGTTTCTGTCGAGAGCAGCAAGGACGCTGCAGCTCAGGCTCAGGCTGAAGAGGAGATAGGAACGCTGGAGGAGCTGCTCGAAGAGCTCAATTCACTTGTCGGACTTGAGAAGGTTAAGAAGGATGTAAATTCTCTTATCAATCTGGCTCAGGTAATGAAGCTGCGTCAGGAAAGAGGTCTGAAGCAGGTGGATATTACGCTTCACCTTGTTTTCTCGGGAAATCCGGGAACAGGTAAGACTACTGTTGCAAGACTTATCTCTAAGCTGTATTACAGAATAGGAGTGCTCTCCAAGGGTCAGCTTGTCGAGGTTGACCGTTCGGGTCTTGTTATGGGCTATGTCGGACAGACTGCAATTAAGACTGCGGAGGTTCTGCAGAGTGCTGTCGGTGGTGTGCTTTTCATTGATGAGGCATATGCACTTACTGCAAGAAGAGGAGATAATGATTTCGGCCAGGAGGCTGTAGACACCATACTTAAGGGCATGGAAGACAACAGAGACGACCTTGCTGTAATTGTTGCGGGCTATCCTGATCTCATGACTGAGTTCATCAACTCCAATCCGGGTCTCAAATCGAGATTCAACAAGTACATCTTCTTTGATGACTACACACCGGAGGAGCTTTTCGCTATCTTCGAGTCGCAGTGCAAGAAGAACGGATATGAGGCAGATGATGAAGCTAAGGAATTCGTTAAGGAGTTCTTCAAGAACAGATATGACAATCGTGATGACAATTATGCAAATGCGCGTGATGTCCGCAACTTCTTTGAGAAGGCTGTAGTTGAACAGGCCAACCGTCTGTCCAAGGAGGAGGCTCCGACAGATGAGGAGCTGTCAACATTCAAGCTTTGCGACGTAAGTGCGGTTGAACTGTAGAATAATATAAATTAAGCAAGAGAGGGATCAAACATGGATTGGTCTGTGTTTTTAAAATATATTGTACCGCCGCTTGTTGGAGCAGTGATAGGCTATTTCACCAATCTTATAGCGGTCAAAATGCTCTTCTTCCCGCATGAAGAAAAGCATATCTTCGGACGCAAAGTGCCGTTCACACCGGGAGCAATTCCAAAGGGCAAGGCGCGGCTTGCGAAGTCGGCAGGAGACATTGTAGCGGGACAGCTTATTACGCAGGAGGATATCTCGAATAAGATGCTGACCGAGGAAATCGAGAAGCCGCTTATCGAGAAAGCCATGAATATACTGGCTGAGGATATAGGAGTTACAGGCGCTGTACTGACCGGCGGGCGCGAGAAGTACGACAGACTCGAGGAGAGCTTTACAGAGCTCCTCACTGAGAAGATAATTGATGCCATCAAACGCATGGACATTCCGGAGCTCCTGAAAACCGAAGGAAAGCGCATGACCAATGAGGCTTTGTCCAAGTCCAAGTTTCTGTCCATAGTAGTGACAGACCACCTCGTAGACAAGATGATGCTGGCTGTCGGCGATGAGATGGACAAGTTTGTGGACGGTAAAGGTCATGAGATGGTCGGAGATATAGTGACCGGAAGAATTCACGATCTCAGCGAAAGGACACCGTTGCATGTTCTTGAGCAGGCGGGATACGACGAAGACTTTGTCAGAGCAAAGCTCACCGCGGCATACCGCGAATCAGTTGTGAATGCCGTAAATTCGGCGCTCAGAAGAATAGACGTATCTGGAGTTATCGAGGATAAAATCAACTCGATGTCTGTTGACGACCTGGAGAAGGGCGTGCTTACTGTAATGAAGACTGAGCTGGATATGATAGTCAGCCTGGGAGCACTTATCGGATTTGTGCTTGGCTGTATCAACATCTTTGTATAAATGGAAGCAGGGGGAAGCTCTGCCTCGGAATGTCCGCGAAAGGATAATTATGGAATTTGAAGAATACAAGCAGATGATAATAGAGCGTGAAAGAACCACTCCGGATTTTGTTAAATTCGAGAATGTTCGCAAGGTGTATCACGTAGGTGAAGTGGATATAGAAGCCCTGCATGATGCAAGCTTTAATGTGAAGAAGGGTGAGCTTGTAGTCGTTGTCGGAGAATCCGGTGCCGGCAAGACAACGCTTCTTAATATACTTGGAGGAATGGATACGCTGACAAGCGGAAGGGTCGTTCTGGACGGACAGGAGATAAGTTCTCTGAGCCGGAAGGAGCTTACCCAATATCGCAGATACGATATCGGCTTTGTATTCCAGTTCTATAATCTGGTGCAGAATCTGACAGCACTTGAGAATGTTTCTCTGGCTACTCAGATTTGCAAGGACCCGCTCGACTCTGCCGAGACGCTGAAGGCTGTTGGCCTCGGAGAAAGAATGAACAACTTCCCGGGACAGCTTTCGGGTGGTGAACAGCAGCGTGTTGCAATTGCCAGAGCACTTGCCAAGAATCCTAAGCTCCTGCTTTGCGACGAGCCGACGGGCGCTTTGGACTACAACACAGGCAAGGCAATATTGAAGCTCCTGCAGGACCAGGCACATCAGACGGGAATGACTGTAATAATAATTACTCACAACAAAGCACTTACGCCTATGGCAGACAGGGTCGTAAGGGTTAAGAACGGAAGTGTTGTAGATGCAATTGTCAATCCGGCACCTACACCTATTGAAGAAATTGAATGGTAGATTATGTTAAGAAAATCGACTCTGAGAGAGATTAAATCTTCATTAGCAAGATATCTGGCTATCTTCTCGATAGTTGCTCTTGGCGTCGGTTTTTTTGCGGGACTAAAGGATACCAAAGCAAGTATGGTAGAGGAGGCACGCAACTATCTTAACGCGTGCAATATGTACGACTATCAGATACTGTCTTCGTACGGTATCGATGAGGACAGCGTCAGGACAGCGGCTTCCGAGAAGGGAGTAAGCGGTGCCGAAGCGAGCATACAGATCGATGTGCTTGCCGCAGGTGAGAACGAAAATGACAACGAGGCGGTTCTCAAGGCTATTTCCATTCCTGAAAGCATCAATACGGTTGCGCTTGTTGAGGGACGCATGCCTCAAGCGGATAATGAGTGTCTTGTTGATGACTACAATCTGAAGGGTGGTATGTACAAGGTGGGAGCGACCATAAAGCTCTCATCCAACAACGACAAAGGCACTCTGAAGAAATTTAATGAGAAGGAATTCAAAATCGTAGGACGTATCAGCTCGCCTCTGTATCTCGACTACCAGAGAGGATCTTCGAGCCTGGGTAACGGTTCTCTTGATACATTCTTCTACATCAGAGAGAGTGCGTTCAATACAGACTATTACACTAATCTCTATGTCACACTTGAGGGCGAAGCACCTGCCTTCTCTGAGGAGGAGAATTCAAAGCTTGACAGCTACGAGGACAGCATGGAGGCTCTTGCTGAGACGATAACGGCAGACAGAAGAGAGACTGCACGCAAAGAGGCTCAGGAGAAGCTAGACGAGAAGAAGCAGGAATATGAGGACGGCCTTAAGGAATATAATGACGAAAAGGCTGCTGCTGACAGGAAGATAAGGGATGGAGAGAGCAAGATCAGCTCAGGCAGCAGAAAGCTTAGCAAGAATAAGAAAAGCATACAGGCACAGCTTTCCGAGCTTCAGGGAAATAAGAAAAAATTAGAATCCGGAATTGCACAGGCAGAGAAGGGCAAGAGCGATGCAAAGGCTGCACACGACGCAGAACTGATGACGGATGAGGAATACAATCAGACGATTGCAAAGCTTAACGGTACAATTGCAACTGCGAAGACCAATCTTAAGGCTGTAGAGAAAGGTATTTCCCGGTGCAATGACGGACTTAAGGAGATAGATAAACAGGATAATAAGCTTGAGAAAAGCAAGAAGGAACTGGAATCCGGAAAGAAGACGGCGGATGCAGAATTTGCGGATGCGAAGAAGAAGCTTGATGATGCGGCGGAAGAGCTCGACAAGGCTCAGAAGGAAATCGATGAGATGGAGACCGGCAATTCGTATGCTCTGGCCAGGACAGAAAATGCAGGCTACTCCTCGTTCGACAGCAACTCGAGTATTGTAAGCAATATTGCCAAGGTTTTCCCAGTGTTTTTCTTCCTTGTTGCAGCGCTGGTCTGCATGACGACAATGACCAGAATGGTCGATGAACAGAGAACGCAGATAGGAATCCTCAAAGCTCTTGGATACAGCAACAGAGCTGTGCTGAGCAAGTACATGTTCTACTCGGGCAGCGGCGCTATGCTCGGAGCACTCTTCGGATTCTTTGTAGGCTGCAAGGTATTCCCGCTTGTAATATGGCATGCCTATACAATGATGTACAGCTTCAGCGAGACTGTACCGTTCGTATTCGACTGGAAGCTTCTGGCTATATCACTGGCGGCAACGATGCTTTGCTCGATGGGAGCTACATGGGTATCCGTTTCGGCGGATTTCAAAGAAGCACCGTCTGAGCTCATCAGACCGAAGACACCGAGCGCAGGTAAGAGAATATTGCTTGAGCGAATCAAACCTGTATGGAATCACCTGAGCTTCCTGTATAAAGTATCGATGCGTAATATCTTCAGATACAAGAAGCGCTTCTTTATGATGGTTCTCGGAGTGAGCGGATGCACAGCACTTCTAATTGCGGGAATCGGCATTAACACGACGATATCGCGAGTTGCGGAGTATCAGTTCGGCGAGGTTTCGCTTTACGATTATCAGCTTATTTTCAGCAAGAACATGGACGCGGACAGACAGGCGGATTTTATGAAGTTTGCAGAGAAAGAGACCGATGGACGAGTGGGAGATGTGCTCTTCCTGCATTCCGCAAATCTTGACGCGTACAATGGTAAGAAGAAAATCGAAGCGACCTGCGTTGCGACAGACAGCGCTGATTTTGGCCGTTATATAAATCTGCATTACGGAAGTGAAGAGCTTCCGTACCCGGGCGACGGGGAATGTATCATAGTTCGCAAGGTTCAGAAGGAGCTTGGAGCGAATATTGGCGATGAGATCACCCTCAAGGAAGGCTACCGGGATATGACCGTCAAGGTCGCCGGAATTTGCGATTATTATGTAGGCGAAGTGGTCTTTATGAACAATTCGACCTATGAGGCGGGTATGGGCAAAAAGCCTGAGATAAAGACGGCTTATGTTCTGGCGCCGAGCGGGTCGGATGAGGTTGCGACTAGAGAGATAGCAACTGCCGCAGGACAGTATGATGATGTTGCAGCAGTATCTGTTAATCTTGATACTATAGACGTTGTAGACAAGATGATGGAGAGCCTTAAGGCGATAGTATTCGTAGTAATTCTGTGTGCAGGACTTCTGGCTTTCATCGTTCTGTTCAACCTTACGAATATCAATATTACGGAAAGAATAAGAGAAATAGCAACGATCAAGGTGCTGGGCTTTAATCAGCTTGAAACCTCGCAGTATGTTTTCAGAGAGAACATTTTCCTGACTGCAATTGCGGCGCTTGTGGGAATTCCTCTGGGCAACTGGTTATTGCGTTTCGTAATAGATAATATCGTAGTAAGTATGATATACTTTCAACCGAGATTAAAACCTGCAGACTATGTGATCGCGGTTGTGCTGACCTTCGTCTTCGCATTGATAGTTAATCTCGCAATGCAGAAAAGACTTAGAGATGTCAGTATGACGGAATCACTTAAATCAATAGAATAGAGGTAATTAAAATGAAAACATTCACAATCGAAATGGAAGCCGGCGGAATCATGAAGGGCGAGCTCTATGAGGATATCGCACCTAAGACGGTTGCAAACTGGGAGAAGTTAGCCAATGAAGGCTTCTATGATGGACTTATTTTCCATAGAGTAATTCCTGGCTTCATGATCCAGGGAGGATGCCCTAACGGGAACGGAATGGGCGGTCCGGGATATACGATCGAAGGTGAGTTCACAATGAACGGCTTCAGAAATGATCTCAGGCACGAGAGAGGCGTCCTTTCAATGGCAAGGGCTATGGATCCTGATTCTGCGGGATCACAGTTCTTCATAATGACCACGACCTCGCCGCATCTTGACGGACAGTACGCAAGCTTTGGCCGCGTAACTGAGGGAATGGAGGTTGCTGACGAAATCGTAAGCCAGAGAAGAAACAGAATGGACAAGCCTCTTGTTGATCAGGTTATTAAATCAATCAGAGTAGAAGGATAATAAAGGAAATGGAACCCAGAAGAGGAAAAGCTCAGGAAACAAAGCTGACACTTGAATTGTTAAGGCAGCTGCTCAGACGCGATGCCAAGCTTGAGGCGTCGCTTAAACAGGATCTCAGGATCAAGACTTTTGCTGCAAGCTTTCTTGCGGCTGTAGCACTCGTTCTGACGATCTTGAACATTGTAAAGGGATATACCATAATGACGATCGCTACAGGTATTCTGGTAGCAGGGTTTACTTCGGCGGCTGTTATAGTCGGTAAGTATAAGAACAGAGACCTGGCTATGAGAATCATGGCATTTATGGTAATGTTCATGTTTACATTCTTTGCATTGGGCGCGAAGAATGAGGGCTTTGCGATCCTGTGGATAATGCTGGTCCCGCTTCTGTCTTCATATATTCTTAATGCAAGAATGGGACTGATGCTGTCGTGCTACTTTGAACTGCTGCTGATAATAATGTTCTATACTCCATGCAGGAATTTCTTCGAGGGAAGCTACAGCGAAACTTTTATGATTCGATTCCCTATTCTCTATCTGGCAACTCTGGTTGCATCATACGTAATGATTTTGCACAGAGAAATCTACGCTTCACGCGTTGAGAGAATGGCATATTATGATGGCTTTACAGGCCTTGCCAACAGAAGAAAGTATGAGGAAGTCATAAATGAAATTGCGGAAGTTGACAGAATAGCTGCTTCGGAAGGAAAGAAAAGCCCTTATGCAGATGTTTCGGTAATCGTAATCGATGTTAACGGACTTAAGGCTATTAATGACAGCGTAGGACATGATGCCGGTGATGAACTTATCAGAGGAGCAGCAAGCTGTGTCAGCAGGTCATTCCTTAAATCGATTGTCGTTGCCCGTACCGGAGGAGATGAATTCTGTGTTATTACAGATGCAGATGAGAAATCATTGAGGGAGCAGTTTGATAACTGCAATACATATATGAAAGCGTGGAAGGGAAAATATTCCGACAGCCTGTCGATGTCATTCGGTCTTGCAAGCAGCAATGCTTATCCGGGTGAAAGTATAAGAACACTGGTTAAGCTGGCAGATAATGACATGTATAAGAATAAGGCTGCATATTACAATACGTCCGAGCATGACAGAAGAAGGAGGTAGTGATGAGCGCGTACCTTGAGAAGCTTAAGAATGCTGAAGAAGTTGTCTGGATCAACCCTGAGAAGCTAACTGCTGAGGAGGGCCTTGCACGTATTGAATTCAGCGAAGCGGATATTGATGATGCAGCTGCAAGACTTGTAAGATTTGCACCGCTTATCGAGAAAATGTTTCCGGAAACCTCAGAGACGGGCGGAATAATTGAGTCACCACTGACTGAGATAGAAGCGATGAAGGATGTGCTCAATGCGGAGGGAGCCGAGCTTGAAGGCAGACTTTTCCTGAAAAGGGACAGTGATCTTAAGGTGTCAGGATCTGTTAAGGCAAGAGGCGGAATCTATGAAGTACTTAAGCATTCTGAAGACCTTGCTATCGAGTCGGGCCTTCTTACAGGTTATGATGACGATTATACAAAGCTTGCTTCTGATGAGGCCCGCGAGTTTTTCAGCAGATATAAGATTCAGGTAGGCTCGACCGGAAACCTGGGCATGAGCATAGGAATAATGTCAGCTGCACTTGGATACAATGCCATTGTACATATGTCGATGGACGCAAAGCAGTGGAAGAAAGATCTTCTGCGCCAGCGCGGTGCAACTGTAATCGAGTATGACGGAGATTACGGTGCAGCTGTTGTACAGGGAAGAACGGAGTCTGATGCGGATCCGATGAGCTATTTTGTCGATGATGAGAACTCTTCGGCGCTGTTCCTGGGATATGCTGTTGCAGCCAAGAGAATAGAGGCACAGTTCAAGGAACAGGGCGTAACTGTTGACGATGAGCATCCTCTGTTTGTATATATCCCATGCGGTGTCGGTGGTGCTCCGGGCGGAGTAACTTTCGGAATGAAGGTCGTTTTCGGAGACAATGCACATTGCTTCTTCGTGGAGCCTACACAGTGTCCTTGCATGGTAGTAGGACTTGAGACAGGAAAGATGTCGGACATCTGCGTTCAGGATATAGGTCTGACAGGATTGACAGAGGCTGACGGACTTGCTGTAGGCAGGCCTTCCGGTCTTGTTTCAAGATTCATGAAGCTGCTTCTCAGCGGAGAATTTACGGTGGATGATGAGAAACTCAATCCGTACCTCAGGAAGCTGTGGAAGAACGAAGGAATCTATATTGAGCCAAGTGCTTGTGCGACCTTTATCGGACCTGCAAGAATGTGTTCGAGCACAGAGGGAAAGAAATATATTGCAGATAATGAATTAGAGGCTAAGATGGCTAACGCAACTCATGTTGTATGGGCTACGGGCGGATCTATGGTACCTCAGGAAATCAGGGAGAAGCTTTTAAATGAATAATGATTTCAGTAAGGATGAAGTGCTGATTCTCAGGAATATGAATGCGATTGCCGATAATTTCCCATGGGAGGGCAGGAAGGCAATTGCTATGGCAGCTGAATACTTCTCGGTTGAGGGTATTGATGCAGACATTATGAGAATGAAGGAGTGCGAGGAAATTATCAGAAACAATACACGTTTTCTGTCTCCGTTCAGAGGTCATCTCAAGATGGTGCTCATATGTCAGATGTATGATAAGGAAAATCCGGAGGAATTTTTCTTCAGCATTCAGGAAGAGGGTGCTGAGCATTATCTGGAGAAGCTTCTTGAAGAGGATGATATTTTCGCTGAATTCCTCAGAGGCGCAATGCACGCAGATATATTCGCATAGGGAGATTTGCCATTGAATACACCGAGTGAAATTGTAAGTAACTATATGACGATCGGAAAGGGCAAATGCGCTCTGCCGACATGGAAGCTGCTGGTTCTCGGTATACTTGCAGGCCTGTTTATCGGTCTGGCAGGACTGGGGGCAACAACAGCAGCTGTTTCAATTTCGCTTGCTTCAGTGTCCAAATTGGTCGGAGCGTGTATATTCCCGGCTGGTCTTATTATGGTGGTAATTGCCGGAAGCGAGCTTTTTACCGGCAATTGTCTGCTTGTGATTCCCCTGCTTGAGGGTGAGATCAAAGCGGCTGCGATGCTCAGAAATTGGATGTTTGTATATATCGGCAATTTCATCGGAAGCATTGCTGTTGCAGCAGGTGCGGTTTATAGCCACCAGCTTTCTCTGTTTGGAGGAGCAATGTCTACTGCTGTAATCTCAACGGCTGTAGCAAAGTGTTCGATGACTTTCGGAGAGGCACTGCTCAAGGGTGTTTTCTGCAATATTCTGGTTTGCATAGCTGTATGGCTCGGTATGGCGGCCAAAGAGGTTTCGGGTAAGATTCTCGGAATATTCTGGCCTATTATGCTTTTCGTATTATGCGGATTTGAGCACAGTGTTGCCAATATGTATTACATAGGCGCGGGCTTGTTTGCTCTGGGCAATCCGGATTATCTGGCAGCGGCCGGAGCAGCCGGTATAGAGACGAGCGCTTTGACATGGTGCAACTTCTTCACAGCTAACCTTTTGCCCGTGACAATAGGCAACATTATCGGTGGTGGAGTGGTAGCGGCTGCATATTGGGCTTGCTATAGAAAGAAATAAAAAATTTGTACTGACAAAAATATTTGTACTGACGCCCGAAGGTTTAACTGAGGGGAAAGGCAATGACATCAGATTTATATATGCTGTTATTTTGATGCGCCTTTCACAGGCGCATTTTGATTTAAAGGAGTATAGGATGGAGACAAGACTTGCAATAATCGGTATTATCGTCGAGGACCGTAAAGCATCAGAGCAGATCAATGTGCTGCTCAGTGAATTTGCAGAATACATCAAAGGGCGCATGGGACTGCCTTACGAGGAGAGAAATGTTTCGGTCATAAGCGTCGTGATTGATGCGCCGATGGATGCCATAAGCACGCTTTCGGGTAAACTGGGAGCACTGCCCGGCGTAAGCACTAAGACTGTTTATTCAAAAAAATAAAAATAGTAAATAAAAAACAGGAGGGAAGAAATATGAAGAAAATGTATAAGAAATTATCAGTACTGCTGCTGATACTTTCGATGCTGGCTGTTTCGATGCTGACGGCCTGCGGAAATTCGACTGAGCTCTCGGATAAAGTTAAGCTTGGCACCTTGAACGGACCGACAGGAATGGGCCTTATAGATCTGCAGGATAATGAAAATATCCGGATGGATACCTATCAGGCACCTGACGAGCTCGTGCAGAAGCTGATAAGCGGAGATGTTGATGTTGCATGTCTTCCATCAAACATGGGCGCAGTCCTCAATGCCAAAACAGACGGCGATGTTGTTGTTCTGACGACGGTGGTAAATGGAGTTCTCTGGCTGCTTGAGAATGAGGGAGACGGTGAGCTTTCAGCTCAGTCAATGGAAGAGCTCAAGGGCAAAACTATTTTCGCAAGCGGCAAGGGCGGTACTCCTGAATATGTACTTCAGGCACTTCTCGAAAATGCCGGTCTGAAGATGGGTGAAGACGTAAAGGTCGAGTGGCTTGATGCACATGCAGATGTTGCACAGAAGCTTATGGCAACAGAGGGTGCTTTCGCACTTCTGCCTGAACCATTTGCATCAACAGTACTGAGTAAGAATGAAAAAGTCGAGGTTGCTGTGGATATCAATGATGCATGGAATCAGATGACAGGTCAGGAGCTGCCGATGGGGATACTTATTGCTAAGAAAGAGTTTGCAGAAAGCAGAGCGGACGATGCTGACACGCTTCTTACACTTGTAGAGGCATCGGTTGAAGACGTTAAGGGAGCTTCTGAGGAAGTGATCGGAAAGATCATTGATGTGGGGTTCATGGATAATGCAGTGCTTTGCGAGGATACTATCCCAAGGCTTTCACTGACTTGCCTTTCTTCAGAGGAGAACAGGGAAACGCTGACAGCTTTCTACGAGATTCTGTATAAATGCAATCCTGCTGCAGTAGGCGGCAAGATGCCTGAAGAGTCGCTGTTCTATTAGTACTTAGTCAGGCACACAAACAGCTTAAATACAGATAAAGACAAAGCAATTCAAATGAACAAAAAGCTGAAATGGATTTTAATAAGCATATTCTGGCTTCTGCTGTGGCAGGCGATATCGATGCTTGTGGGCAGCAGCCTGCTTCTTCCGGGACCATGGGAAACGGCAAGAGGTTTATTTGCTCTGCTTGCAGATGGCAAGTTCTATGCAGATGTGACGGCAACTGTCGGAAGATGTCTTCTGGCAATTCTGCTGTCACTGGCAGCCGGCTTTTTGTTGTCCATTCTTGCTTACAGAAACAGAGCGATAAGGGACATCCTTTCACTGCCTGTGGCATTGTTCAAGACGGTACCTGTAATGGCTGTTGCGATATATATGCTGCTTCTTCTTTCTGCGGGGAATGTCCCGGTGCTGGTATGCTGGGTAATGTGTTTCCCTATTGTCTATACAAATTTACTGACGGGTCTCGATAACCTTGATGCAGAAGTGCTTGAGATGGCAGATGCTTATGAGATAACAGGAAAAAGGAGAATGCGGTTCGTATATATTCCGGCTCTTTTCCCGTACTTCAAATCAGCGGCAAGCATTATTGCGGGAATGTCCTGGAAGGCAGTTGTTACGGCTGAGGTGCTTTCCGTACCGCAGTTTTCACTGGGATATGAGCTTATGAATTCCAAATACTACCTGAATACGGATCTGCTCTTTGCATACGTTGCTGTCATTATTCTGATAAGCATGCTTTTTGAGAAACTCATAGTAAAGCTCCTCAAGCGTATGGAACCTCGCGAGTATGAAGGCAGCAGAATTATTAAAACAAATAAAGCTCATGCTGAAGCTGCGCGGGACGTGCACACTGACGATAGGCAAGAGAACGCAGACATCATTGCACCACGCATAGAGCTTCGGAATATCAGCAAATCCTATGCTGATAAGAAGGTGCTTGAAGACTTCAATATGGTCATTGAGTCGGGCAAAGTGACGGCTCTCATGGGCGCTTCGGGAATCGGAAAAACAACAGTTGGCAGACTGATTTGTCGAAGGGAAGAACCTGACGGCGGAGAATTAATTTTTAGTGATGAGACAAGCATTTCAGTACTGTTCCAGGAAGACAGACTTCTGCCATGGCTCAATGTATTTGACAACATAGCTATCGTTCTCGATAATACAGATAGAGTGTCAAAGATACTAAGCGCTGTCGGGCTGGGCAGTGAACTGAGCAAGCTTCCTTCACAGCTATCAGGCGGAATGTGCAGAAGGCTTGCAATTGCCAGGGCTTTCGCATATGCCGAAGACAAGAGCGCCGGTCTGCTAATTGCGGATGAGGCGTTCAGAGGCCTTGATGACGAAACAAGAAACAGCGTTATCGAGAGAGTCTGGAAAACGGGAATTGCCGGAAGGACAGCGCTTCTCATCACTCATTCCAAAGAGCTGGCCAAAGAGCTGGCTGATGATATTGTTTGCTTGAACTGAAGAGCCGGCTGACAAAATTACTTATTAAATAAAATTGTTTGTTAAGAATGCTTACATAAAGATTGGCGGTGAGATGTAATGATAGGAGCAATGATAGGAGATATAGTTGGAAGCAGATTTGAGTGGAGCAGTTCGAAGAGCAAGGATTTTGAACTGTTTGCGTCCGGAGTGAGATTCACAGACGACACAGCTATGACGGTTGCTGTTGCGGAAGGAATTCTGCAGTCACTTGATACTGACGACGAGGAATATGTTCGTTCATGCATCAGGGAGCAGATGCGACTGTTTGGAAACAGATATCCCTACGCCGGATACGGCGGGCACTTCATAGAGTGGCTGGCTGACCCAGAAATGGGCGCATACGGATCCTACGGAAACGGTTCGGCAATGAGAGTCTCAAGTGCCGGCTGGCTGTTTGATGATCCTTTTACAACAAGAAGATATGCACGTTTATCTGCCGAAGTAACTCACAATCACCCTGAAGGGCTGAAGGGTGCCGAGTCGGTTGCCATGGCAATTTTCTGGGCCAGAAAAGGCAAGGACAAAGCCTTCATCAGGGAGTATATAGAGACTGAATTCGGCTACGACCTGTCCGCCACTTGCGATGATATCAGACCGGACTATTCATTTGATGTAAGCTGTCAGGGCTCTGTTCCGCAGTCAATCATTGCATTCCTTGAATCAGACTCATTTGAGGACGCTGTCAGAAATGCAATATCATTAGGAGGGGATACTGATACTATGGGAGCAATGGCAGGCTCCATAGCAGAGGCATATTACGGAATTCCGGAGGATATTAAGGCAGCTGCATTGGATATTATTCCGGAGGATATGCGGGAGGTAGTACGGAAGTTCGAAGCTGTAAAGGCAGAACGGGCAATTAAATAATGCCAATGCCCTCACTTTTGGAACATGAAACCGTAAAACCGTTGAAAATAAAATGAAAAATTCCAATTGCTTCTTGCATGACCGCACTGAAGGCAGGCTCAAGTGAAGCATTTGAGAACCAAATTGGAATTAGAAACGCGCAAACCCTTGATATTACAAAATTTAATTCCAAAACAGCATTGCTGCTCATGACGATGATCCGAGACAGACTTGCTTTAGGTGCGGGAAATTGGAATTATTGGGCTAAAAATCAAGGCTTTCAGCGTTTCATGTTCCAAAAGTGAGGGCAAAGAGGTCGAAAGAGCGAGTAAGTCGCGAATTAACGCGATGAAAATAGGGATGGCCTCATTCTTTCAAGATACTAAGTGCTTCAGGATGACAATTCCTTCAAGATTACAATTGCTTCAAGACTACAATTACTAATAACTAAAATAAGGCTGTCGCTTCTAAGGTTTATCCCCGGATGCGACAGTCTTTATTAGACAGCTTTTATTATTATAAGCATTATTATAAGCAAATGTTACAGAGTCAGATCTCCGTCCTTGACCCATCCCAGTTTGCGACATACTGCATTGATAAGCGGTGCGAGTATTGCAGGAAGCACGAAGCAAATCAGTATAAGTCCGAGCCAGTCTGTTCCTGTGATTGCACTCTTGGCTCCTGAAGCTATATCTGCAACCCATCCTGAGTAAACTCCGATCTGTCCTACCAGCCCGCAGGTGCCCATTCCGCTGGATACAGCGGCACCGTTCATCTTCATATGGAAGACACAGGTGGAAATTGGCCCGGTTATTGCAGCGGTAAGTGTAGGAGCGATCCAGATTCGAGGGTTCTTTACAATGTTACCCATCTGAAGCATTGATGTCCCGATACCCTGGGATACAAGTCCACCCCATTTATTTTCAGGGAATGACATAACGGCAAAGCCGACCATCTGAGCGCAGCAGCCTGCGACAGCTGCACCGCCTGCCAGACCTGTAAGTCCGAGTGCTGCACATATTGCAGCAGAGCTGATAGGTAATGTCAGAGCCATACCTATAATTACGGAAACGATGATGCCCATCATGAAAGGTCTGAGATCGGTAGCCCACATTACCAGGTCACCAACCTTCATTGCGGCTGCACCGAGTCCCGGTGCCCACCACGCGGCGAGAGCAACACCGACGCCGATTGTCACGGTCGGTGTAACAAGGAGGTCGATTCTGGTTTCACCTGCGACCATTTTGCCGATCTCAGCAGCGATAATTGCGATGAAGAGTACGGCAAGAGGTCCGCCTGCACCACCAAGTCCGTTAGCAGCAAAACCTACTGCTGCAAGGGAGAAAAGCACATATGGCGGTGCTTTAAGTGCATGGCCTATGGCAACTGCCATTGCCGGCCCTGTCATTGCAATAGCAAGACCGCCTATTGTGTATTCAACACCGTTAACCGTGCAGATGGATGAAGTCAGAAAAGCAATATTAAACTGCGTACCTATTGTGTTAATGATGGTTCCGATTAGAAGCGAACAGAAGAGTCCCTGTGCCATAGCTGAAAGAGCATCAATGCCGTAACGCTTGGCCGATACTTCAATGTTCTTTCTCTCGAGGAAAGACTTAACAGAATCCTTAGTCATTTTAATCCTTTTACTTTATAATATACGAGTAATAGAAATATGCTTATATCTCGGCGACTGATTGATGTCGCGTGTGTACGCTTGATTATAACATATACGATTACTAATTGTGAAAGAGGGAATTATGTCCAGAGCAAAAAAGAAAAAATCAAATAAGTTATTACTTATAATTATTCTGGTGCTGGCGATACTTGTTGCAGGCGGCGGATATTATACAATAGGAACAGGTGCGGTTGAGCCGGGCAATGACGAGATCGTTCTTGTTGAAATACCAAGCGGTACAGGTGCATATGGCATTCTGGATATTCTGAATGAGGCAGGTCTTATAAAGAATATGACATGTGCCAAGATCAACGCAAGAATCGGAGGATATAACAGCCTTCAGGCTAATACATATGAATTCAGCCAGGGTATGACTCTTCGAGAGATCATGAAGGCTATCAACACAGGAGACTTCAATTATGTATCCAAGAAGTCGATTGTTATCAATGACGGACTGAGACTTGAGCAGGTTGCTTCGGCAATGGCGGCTGAACTCAATCTTAGCAAGGACGAGATAATGGCAAAATGGTCGGATAAGAGCTACGTTAAGGAGCTCATCAATGACTACTGGTTCTTAACAGACGATGTGCTGGACAAGGACGTCATGTATCCGCTTGAAGGATATCTGTATGCAGACACATATTTCCTGACAACACAGGATCCGTCAATCGACGATCTTACAAGAATGTGCCTTGACAGAATGGATACCGAGCTGACAAAGCGCAAGTCAGAGATCGAGGCTTCGGGGTTCTCCGTTCATGAGTTCCTGACGCTGACATCGATAGTAACCAAGGAATCAAGTGCAGACGATCAGGCCAAAGTTGCAGGCGTATTTATAAACCGTCTCGACCAGGGAATCTCCCTCGGAAGCGATGTAACCGTATGCTATATTTACCAGGAGGACAGAGTTGAGCTTAAGGTAAGCCAGCTCGAGAATGACAGCCCATACAATACGCGTAAATTCGCAGGACTTCCTCCGGGACCTATCAGCGCAGTTATAGGAGATGCAATGGATGCAGTTCTTCACTATGAGAAGTCCGATAACATCTTCTTCTTCGCAGACGAAGACGGAGTGGTTCATTACTATAAGACAGAAGCTGATTTTGAGCAGGGAATCGAAGACGAAGGACTGCTTAAGGACAACTAAGATGAATGCAACAGGTCAGACGGGCACTCCCGCTGGCCTGTTTATTTATGATATAATGCGGGCATGAGATATAACTATGCAATTATCGGTGGCGGTGCATCAGGGCTGATGCTGGCGGCACTGGTCGATTTGAATAAATGCAAAGCAACAGGCGTGATTTATGAAGCCACTTCCGTACTCGGCTCCAAGATTCTTATGAGTGGCGGAGGAAGATGCAATATTACTCATGACGGCTCAATTAAGGATTTCCTTCAGGCATACGGAGAAGCAGGCAAGTTCCTCAGGAAAAGTCTGTATAAGCACAACAATCTTGAGCTGATCAGATGGCTGGAGCAGGAGCTTCCGACTGTATCGGAGGAAGGAAGAGTGTTCCCTGCCGGCTTTAAAGCATCTGATGTGCTCAACTTCCTGCTGAAGAAGGTTAAGTCAAACGGATGGACCATACAGTCCGGATGCAAGATAGCGAGGCTCGAGGAAGTGGACGCAGATGATATCATCGTAGCCTGCGGAGGTATCACATATCCGGAAACGGGCTCGGACGGATCCATGCTAAAGATTCTTGCGGAAATTGGTGTAAATATAGTGGAGCCAAGATCGGCTTTGGCACCTATAAAAATCAAAGACTATCCGTATTCGCAGCTGGCCGGAGTATCTGTGAAGGATGTTACTGTCAGCATTGAAGGATCGGGCAAAACGCATCGCTGCAGCGGAGATATACTGTTTACACATAACGGCTTTTCAGGACCTGCAGTACTGAATATTTCAAAGTATGCAGCCCCGGGTGACAGGATAAGTATCAATTACAGAAAGCGACCGGAAGAGCTTCCTAAGAGGCTGTATAAGGCTATTGAAGAGCGTTCGCGCGGAGCGAGTGGAGACATAAGAACCAAGGCGCTGAGCAGAATGCTTGAGAACGATTTCTTTACTGTCGGGTCGGTAGACAGTCGCGGAATGGTTACGCACGGGGGCGTTGCTTTGTCTGAGATAAATCCTGCCACGATGGAGTTAAGGCCGCATCTGTATGCTATCGGCGAAGTGATAGACGCGGATGGAATTACGGGTGGCTACAATTTGCAGATGTGCTATTCTACGGCAGCGACGGTTGCCGATACGATACTGAAAGCGAGATCCGAGCAGGAGAGCTGATGTATTGGTGAATATAAATTTAAGGAAAGGAAGGTGACGGTATGATGGTTGAATTGCCATTCACACAGGAGCTTATGAACGGAAAAGGAGAATCGAGAACTGTTAACTTTCGTAAAGCAGGTCCGGAAGATCTGGGTGCTGTTATGAAGCTGCAGGAAGAGATCATGAATGCACTTCCTGATAAGGACCTGTATGCACCTTATTCGAGAGAGGAGACTCAGGTACAGCTGGAGGAGGATGTTTGCTTCATTGCTGAGTGCGATGGCGAGGTTGCAGGCTTCAGCGTGCTCGTTCCTAACGATGCGGACAATCCGAGAAACTACGGAAAGCTTTTCAATTACGATCGCGAGCAGATGGCGGCAACTGCTTCTTTTGACCTCACAATGGTAGCACCTAGGTTCAGAGGACTCGGAATACAGAGAGACTTCAACAAGCTTCGTACGGGAGTTGCATTAGAGATGGGAGCCAAGGAAGCGCTTACTACTATTTCACCGGATAACCCATACAGCTACAGGAACTTCCTTGTGCTGAACTTCGATATCGTCGACACAAGAGAGCTGTACGGCGGCAAGAAGAGATATATTCTCCGCAAAGAGTTCTAATAATTATACGAGAAACCTCTATTTCCTACCTTGACAATAGGAAATAGAGGTGTTATTATAATTAACGAGTTAGAGATGACTAACTCATTGAAAAGACTGAAATTTCAAGGGGGTACAGGATGAAAACGCTTAAGGATGCAAAAGTTGGTCAGACAGTAACTGTTAAGACGGTTCGCGGAGAAGGACCGACCAGAAGAAGACTGATGGACATGGGCATTACAAGAAATACAAAAATACTCATTCGCAAATTCGCACCTCTCGGCGACCCGGTGGAGCTCGCTTTGCGAGGATATGAGCTTACGATAAGGCTCAGTGAGGCAGAACTGATAGAGGTGGCATAGATGAAGATAGCACTTGCAGGAAACCCGAATTCGGGCAAAACGACATTATTTAATGACTTAACGGGCTCAAACCAGTATGTTGGAAACTGGCCCGGCGTTACTGTTGAGAAGAAAGACGGTAAGCTAATCAATCGCCCGGAAATCATAATTCAGGATCTTCCGGGAATATACTCACTGTCACCGTATACTCTTGAGGAGGTTGTAACAAGAAAGTATCTCGTTGAAGAAAGACCTGATGCAATAATAAACATTATAGACGCAACATCGATAGAGAGATCACTTTACCTGACCACACAGCTTCTGGAGCTTGGCATTCCGGTTGTTATTGCTCTGAACATGATGGATCTGGTTGAAAAGAACGGAGATACTATAGATATCGGGAAACTATCCAAAGAGCTTCGCTGCCCGATAGTACCGATTACAGCACTTCGCAAATGCGGATGCTTTGATGCAGCCAATGAAGCGATAGCGCTGGCACAGAGATATGAGCAGAAAGAGGCACCTCACATTTATAGCGGAGAGGTTGAACATGCTTTGGCACATATTGAAGAGTCTATTGATGGACTGATTCCTGATAATGTACTGAGATGGTATGCGATAAAGCTGTTCGAGCGTGATCCAAGAGTCCTGGAAGAGCTGAAAGATAAGCTTCAGGGAGATCACACTAACAGACTCGAAGGTCATCCTAATGCGGACCATACTCATCCTACAGGTGAGGAGTTTGATCTGTGGGAGCACCTTGAAGAGCACATTAAAGAGTGTGAAGCTATAATGGATGAGGATTCCGAATCCGTCATAATAAATGAGCGATATGATTACGTTGAGAAGGCCTGCATGAAATCTGTGCATAGAAAGCACAAAGCGGGCGAACTTACTACCTCGGATAAAATCGACCTTATCTTTACGCACAGAATATGGGCGCTTCCTATATTCGCTGCAGTAATGTTTCTCGTATATTACATTTCAATCACGCTGCTTGGAACAGCGGCAACAGACTGGACTAATGATGTTCTCTTCGGGACATGGATTCAGCCGGCGGTGGGACATCTGCTTGAGGGAATCGGTGCATCCTCATGGGTAATTTCCATGGTTGTAGACGGAATAATTGGAGGACTTGCGGCACCGATAGGCTTTGCACCGCAGATGGCAATAGTATTTCTGTTCCTGTCATTCCTTGAGGACTGCGGTTATATGTCGAGGGTTGCCTTCGTAATGGACAGAGCGTTCAGGAGATTCGGTCTTTCCGGCAAATCGTTCATACCGTTTCTCATCAGCTCGGGCTGCGGGGTTCCGGGAATCATGGGTACGAGGACGATCGAGAATGTTAAGGACCGCAGGATGACTATGATTGTAACGACGATGATTCCTTGCGGAGCTAAGATGCCGATTATCGCGGCAATCGCCGGATACATCTCAGGTGGTTTATGGTGGCTTGCGCCGACAATGTATTTTGCAGGTATTGGAATGGTTATTGTAAGCTGCCTGATATTAAAGAAAACAAAGAAGTTCGCAGGTGAGCCAGCGCCGTTTGTAATGGAGCTTCCTAAATACCACATGCCGCTGGCTATGAATATGCTGAGACATACATGGGAGAGGGTGTGGGAGTTCCTGAAGAAAGCAGGAACGATACTCTTTATCTGCTGTGCTATCATGTGGTTCCTTTCAAACTTCGGATTCACAGCTTCCGGACTTGGTCCGGTGTCAGCAGCAGATTCGCTTATGGCTAAGCTCGGAGGATTTCTGTCCTGGCTGTTCATACCGCTAGGCTTTGGAAACTGGCAGGCTGTTGCAGCAAGCATCTCGGGCTTCGTTGCCAAAGAGGGCATAGTATCAACTATGGGCGTGCTTGCGGGAGTCAGCGCGGCCGATGCGGCAGGCGGATTTGCTTTTGCAGCATTTCTTCCGAACGCGATTGCTGCTGTTTCGTTTCTGATCTTCAATCTGTTTGATTCGCCTTGCTTTGCGGCGATTACGACGATGGCGCAGGAAATGGGAGACCGCAAATACTTCTGGTTCGCAATCGGATTCCAGAATCTTATGGGGTACAGTGCTGCACTGATTGTGTATCAGGTGATAGGTCTGTTTACAGGAACTGTACCGTTCACATGGATGACAATTCTTGGATTTGCTGCACTTGCAG
This sequence comes from Candidatus Crickella caballi, assembly GCA_018064665.1. GTDB lineage: Bacteria > Bacillota > Clostridia > Peptostreptococcales > Anaerovoracaceae > Crickella > Crickella caballi. Next base: position 32,455 of record JAGHUV010000002.1, read on the forward strand.
GCATCATTTACCTAATCGCGCGTCCGACACCTAAGGAGAAATAATGAATTTAAAGTTAGCAGATACAGTTGTAATAGCGATACTTGCAATCCTGCTATTTATAGCGGTAAGAGTTATTGTACGCAATAAAAAAGCCGGCAGGAATTCCTGCGGCTGTGGTTGCTGCAGCTCATGCTCAGGATGCAAGAATGCGAATTCTTTCGATAAGACTTTCGGTAGGGACGAGTTTTCTGAAGACAGCCTTTCCGAGAAATAGGCTGATGCAGATCCATACCGTAAGTATGATGCCGGCCGTTTCACTTATGATGTCTATGGTCATGAGATTGACCAGATTATCTGTCGCGGGATTCATTATCCACAGATAATTGTCAAAGAGCATTTCGTGAACAAAGTCATAGGCCTTGTCGAAATTTATTGCAAATACTATTACAGATACAACGGCAGCTACTGCTGCTATACGAATTGTACCGATAAAGCTGCGAGCAAAAATCGCGGCTTTTTTCGTTGCAAGCAGTATGAGCACGCCGATGGTGCTGATTACCAGCGCAATATTTCTGACTCTAATCATCCTAAGGAAAATCACTCTGCAATCTGAAAGATGGTGGAGCTCGCGATTGTTGAAGAAGGCCTGATCGGAGCCTGTAGTTTTGACCTCGTCGAGGCGGTCTCTTTGGCCAAGAAGGTAATCCATCGTTTCACAGCTTATGCGTACCGCTTCTTCGCTACCATACTCAGTAGCGATTTCATTTTCGTGTGCAGCAAACTCACGTTCAAACCAGAATCTGCTTCCACAGAAAAACTGACCGACACTTATGAGAAATACAAGAAGCATCAGCAGTGTAAGCAGTATTGATATAATTCGTGAGAGTTTCTCGTGCATGCTGTCATTATAAGGCAAAATAAAACAAATAGAAAGGGTGTTGCGCTTTAATGCGCTAAAGTGTTAGAATGCCATTGTACAAATGAGTATTTACTTTGAACAGAAGCATTCACAAATGAGAATTCGAAGGCTCAAGGAGGTTATACATGATCACGGATCAGGAACGTAAGAACATGCAGCAGTTCTACAAGGCTATTCTGTCGCTCGAAACCGAGGACGAGTGTGATGCCTTCTTTGAAGACGTTGCAACAATTAAGGAGCTGATTGATATGTCTGCGAGACTGGAGGTAGCAAAGATGCTTGATGAAGGCAAGGTTTTCAGCGAAATCAGTCAGAGTACAGGCGCAAGCTCGGCGACTATCAGCCGTGTAAACAAGTGCATAGGATACGGATCGGGCGGATACAAGATGGTGCTCGACAGAATAAAGGATAAATAATACTGAATAAAAAAGGGGATTGCTCGTGTTGAACAATCCCCTTTATCGTGCCTTTATAATACTATCCTTCGTACTTGAAGCAGTCCATGAATCTCAGCTTGAAGAGATTTCTCTCGTGCAGCATATCGATCTTCTCTTTGTGCTCAAGATTCTCAATCTCGCCTGTTCTGATGTACTTGTCGAGCTCTTCATAAGTGAAGCCGAGCTTCTCCTCATCTGACATTCCGGAGAGTCCGTCTGTAGGAACTTTCTCGATAAGAACAGAAGGAACTCCGAGCTCTCTTCCGATAGCTCTTACCTCAGCTGTAGTGAAGAATGACATCGGGCTGAAGTCTCCTACGGAATCACCGTATCTTGTCGAATAGCCGACCCAGTCTTCGGAAAGATTGCAGGTATTGCATACTCTTCCGTTCTTGCTTTGGCCTACTGCATACAGAGTAGACATTCTGAGTCTTGGCGGAAGGTTGATTCCTGAGTCCTTGCTGAACTCAATACCTGCTGCCTGTATTTCCTCCACGAGTGAATCGAATGCGCCTGAAATATTGACGATATAGTGCTCGATACCGAGATGGCTTACGAGAAGATTTGCCATATCAATATCCGACTGATCTCCGTTAGGCATCAGCACACCGATTACTCTGTCCTTGCCCAGAGCTTCAACACAAAGAGCAGCAGCGATGGAGCTGTCTTTGCCCCCGCTGATACCTACGATTGCATTGCATCCCGGGCCGTTTTTGTCAAACCAGTCGCGTATCCACTGAACTGTGGCAGCGCAGGCTTTCTTAGCATTAAAATCCATAATATATCCTCCTCTTTGCGAGCGTTATTTGTTTAATTCGAGTGAATTATAACACAGTATTACCACAATAAAATAGAGCGGCTGTGTTATAATTTTATCGTAAGTTCAGCTGTGAGAAAGAAGGAGGCACCGAGCCAATGAAACCTTATTATATAAAAAATCTTGTAGTCGATGAGACTCAGCTTATTGAGGACTATTACCTTGTTAAGAACTCGGATATCAGAGAGGGCAACCAGGGTAAGAGGCATCTTCATCTTACGCTTTCTGATGCGACCGGTGAGATTCAGGCGGTCAAGTGGAACCTTACAGGTGATGAGATTGAGCGATTCAGCCGCATCAAGACCGGAATGGTTATAAAGTTCGGCGGAAGATGCAAGGAGTATAGAGGCAGCAAGCAGCTCGTTATCGACAGAATAGGCGGTCTGATCAATCCTGACAACATGGTTAGGGCTGACTATTTCAAAGCTGCACCTGAGAGCTCAGAGTCTATGTATGATTTCATCACAGGCAGGATAAAGGCGATGCAGGATGAAGAGCTTATGGAGCTTTGCCTGAGCTTCTATGAAGAGAACAAGGCAAGACTTATGTACTATCCTGCAGCAATGAGCAATCATCATGCTGAATACGGCGGACTCCTGTATCACGTTAAGAGAATGATGATGATGGCAGAAAGAGCATGCGAAGTATACACCAATCTGGATAGGGATCTGCTTATCGCAGGTGTTGCAATTCACGACATTGAGAAGCTGAACGAGATAGCTTCGGATGAAAACGGTGTGGTTCCGGATTATACACTTCAGGGCAAAATGCTCGGACATCTTGTTATGGGCGTGGCAGCGATTCATGACAGATGCGAGGAGCTTGGCATAGACGAGGAGAAGGCGCTTCTTCTCGAGCACATGGCTATATCACATCACTATGAACCTGAGTTCGGAAGCCCGAAAAAGCCGCTTTTCCCTGAGGCAGAGATGCTTCACTATCTTGACATGGTAGATGCCAAGATGTTCGACATGGAGGATGCACTTGCCAATGTTGAGCCGGGTGGCTTCAGCGACAAGGTGTTCACTCTGGATAACCGCAAGCTTTATAAGAAGACATTTTAACTGATGCAGAAGACGGGCAGACTCAGCAAGATAATATTTAACAATCGGGAGAACGGCTATACTGTTGCGGTGTTCGACACAGAAGACGGAGCTATCAGGATAGCCGGCTCTTTTAATGAGCCCAAAGAAGGCGGCCAATACAAGCTTGAGGGCAGCTTTACAATTCATCGTAAGTATGGAGAGCAGTTCAGTGTTACAAGCTATGAGGAGCTTCTGCCTGAAGGTGTTGAGGCTATATATGAGTTTCTTGCTGCCGGAAACATTCGCGGCATCGGACCTAAGACGGCACAGCTGATAACAGAGGCCTTCGGAGAAGACAGTCTTCGCATCATTGAAGAGGAGCCTGAGAAGCTGCTTTCGATAAAGGGAATCGGTCCTTCGAGCATGAGCAAGATAGCGGAATCCTATGGTGAATCGAGGGATTTTGCACGCATATCGCTCGAGCTTAAGGAGCTTGGCGTTGAGATGTCGCATGCCGTAAAGATTTTCAAGCTGTATGGCAAGGAGTCGGTAAATATCGTCAAAGAAAACCCGTATACGCTGGTCGAGGATGTTTATGGAATCACTTTTCAGAAGGCGGATGCTATAGCTGAGAAAATCGGATACGATGCCGACAGTGAGTTCAGAATCGAGAGCGGAATCAAGTATGTGCTTAAGACCTGGGCAATAGGCGGAAGCACTCTGATGCCGCAGGAAACTCTTGTTGAACAGGTAATCAGACTGCTCGACACACAGACGGAAAAGGTCGAGGACAGCATCAGAACAATGGCCTTCAATGGAGAGATACAGACGGACATAATAGACGATGCTCCGGTTGTTTACCTCTACGGCTACTACTATGCAGAGCAAAGGATAGCCTCCAATCTCAGAAGAATTCTCTATGCGAACAGAGCGGCGATTCCGGCGGTCATAGATAATCTTATCAATGATGCGGAAATGCAGCTGGCAAGAGAGTTCGGGGATGTAAGTCTGTCGGATGAGCAGAGAAGCGCTGTAAGAGGAGCTTTGCTTGGTAATGTTTCGGTAATCACCGGTGGACCGGGAACGGGAAAGACCACAATCATCAATGTGCTGGTGAACATCTTTAAGCGTCTCGATTATGAAGTGGCACTCGCTGCTCCGACGGGACGTGCTGCCAAGAGGATGGAAGAGGCATCGGGAAAACCTGCGCAGACAATACACCGCCTGCTCGAATACGTTTATTCCGAAGATATGGATGAGATGAGCTTTGGGCGTAACGAAGAGCGTCCGCTTGAGTATGACGCAATAATCGTGGACGAGGCATCCATGATCGATATCATGCTTATGGACGGACTGCTTGCCGCGATCAAAGACGGAACAATACTGATTATGACCGGAGATGCGGATCAGCTGCCGTCGGTAGGTGCGGGAAATGTCCTTAAGGATATTATTGATTCTGAGTATGTATATACAGCAAGGCTGAAGGAGATATTCCGCCAGGCACAGGGAAGCAGAATAGTAACCAACGCACATATGATCAATAACGGGGAATACCCGGAGTTCGGTGGCAAAGAAAGCGATTTCTTTGTGATTACAAGAGCAAATGAGGACGATATAGTTTCGGAAATCAAGGGACTGGTCGATGGCAGGCTGGCAGAGCACTATGACTTTGTAAACGATGCTTCGGACATTCAGATACTGACGCCGACCAAGAGGGGCGTGCTGGGTGCACCAAGCATGAATTCGATACTACAGGAGGTAATCAATCCTGCGAACAAATCCCTTAGCGAGCTCAAGATAGGCAGCCGCACCTTCCGAGAGGGAGACAAGGTGATGCAGCTTAGGAACAACTATACGGCCGAATGGCAGGATGCTGATAGCCTTATGCAGGGCGAGGGTATCTTCAACGGAGATATGGGCACCGTAGAGAGCATCGATACAGAGAACAGGACTATGCTTGTGAGAGCGGACAATCGTCTGATCAGATATGAGGGAGAAATGTTTGAGGAGATAGATCTGGCCTATGCGATAACAGTGCACAAGAGCCAGGGCTCCGAATTCCCGGTAGTGATACTGCCGATGTGGCAGTATCCGCCTATGCTCATGACTCGCAATCTGCTTTATACTGCGGTAACCAGAGGTAAGAAGCTGGTGATAATAATCGGTAATCCGAAATATATGCAGTGGATGATTGACAATAACAGAGCGGACGGAAGGTATACCGGACTTAAGTACAGACTTAACGAAATGATATAGATTCCTCGGATAAAGCATGAGGAGCAGACATGAAAAACAGAATATGGAATGAGATACTCGAACGAATATATCCGAGTGATCTGTACTGCATATGCTGCGGCAAAATCATAGACGGCAGCAGGATCTACAGGCTGTGTGATGACTGTATGGAAAGCATGAAGTGGGCTACGGGCAGACTTTGCGACAAGTGCGGAAAGCCTCTTTCAGTAAACGACCCGTGCGAAACCTGCTTCAATTGCAGAGAGCATCTGCACAGCTTCGACAGGGGTTACACATGCTGTGAGTATGGAACCAACGAGAGGTGTATTGTATATTCAATGAAATACGATGACAGATCGGACATTGCCGGCACAATCGCAGATATGATGGCAGACAGGATGCTCGCTTTGTATGAACCCGAAGAACTTGCAGGAAAGTACGATCTCCTGGTGCCGGTGCCGGTTTCGGACAAAAGAAAAGGGCAGAGAGGCTACAATCAGGCGGCACTTATCGCAGCTCATTTTTCTGAAAATACGGGCATAGAGTACAGGGGCGAAATACTGCAGAGAATGCGGGAGACCAAAGCGATGAAAGGCCTTGCACCGGATGAAAGAAAGGCAAATATCAGAGGGTCTTTTGCGGTGAGAAAAAAGGCACTGGACAGCATAAGCGGAGCTGAATGTCTGGTGGTTGATGACATATATACAACGGGGGCTACAATCGACGAAATCGCCTCAGTTTTAAAGGCTCACGGTGCCTCTACAGTAGACTTTCTGTCTTTCGCAAATGGTGCGGATGTGGTAAAATAAAGTTGAATATTGGTAAGGTCATGTTCGTGGTTGAAAGTCCATGCCAGATACGGGCAAAGGGACCCACGTAAGCAGTGAGCAAGAGGCCGCTGTGATCATGGCGTATCTTAGAAGTAAGTCCTCCGGTAATCCGGGTCAAGGCGAGTGTGGGGGCAAAGACCAGGTCGAGTGACCGAGCCGATATTTTTTCATTTTTTTCAAGGAGGAATATGCTATGAAGATTCAGATTTCCGCTAAGAATTATGATATGAGCGACAAACTGCATGCTTATATCGAAGAGAAGTTGAGTAAGCTCGAGAAGTACTTCAACGAAGAAGCAACAGCTAATGTGGTTGTTTCCAAGCTTAAGAACATACCCAAGATAGAAACAACAATCAATGCAAAGCAGGCTGTTTTCAGAGCCGAGATAGTAAATGACAGCATTTACGATGCAGTGGATATGGCTGCAGATAAGCTGTCCAGCCAGATGACCAGACTTAAGGGCAAGCTGGAGTCAAGATATAAAGAGAATAAAGCACTCAAGCTGGAGTTCGTTCCTGAGCCTGAGGATGATGCTTATGAAGAGGAGATGACCATCGTCAGAAGAAAGCAGCTTGAGCTTGAGCCGATGGTTGCTGAAGAGGCTATTCTTCAGATGGAGATGCTGGGACATGATTTCTTCGTGTTCCTTGATATGGACACTGATGCAGTAAGCATTGTATATAAGAGGAAAGGTAATGCTTACGGAATTATTGAAACAGACAGATAGAGAATCTAACTGACGTAAGGTAGGATGCGGTTTAATGAATTTTAAAACCAAAGAGCTTAAAGAACTGGAAGACTTATTGAATTTTGACTATGGCAGTAAGGAGCCGGCCTCAACCGAGGCCGAGCTCTATACTGCTTTAAGGAGACAGAGCAGTATAGAGCATGACGCAGCTGAAGCAGAGAGAAGAGCTCGCGCTGCAGCTGAAGAAAAAGCTCGCAACGAGGCAAGAGCCCACGCAGAAGCAAGGGCACGTGCCGCAGCTGAAGAAAGAGCACGCTATGAAGCAAGAGTTCGTGCTGCGACTGAAGAGAGGGCGCGCTATGAGGCAAGAGTTCAGGCGGAAGCAAGAGCCCGTGCTGCGGCTGAAGAGAGAGCGCGCTATGAAGCAAGAGTTCAGGCAGAGGCAAAAGCTCGCGCTGTGGCTGAGGAAAAAGCACGCAGTGAAGCAAGAGCGCAGGCAGAGGCAAGACTTCTTGAGGAGAGAAGAGCTGCAGAGCAGGAAAGACTTCGCATGAATGCGCTTGAGGAAGAGGCTGCCAGAAAGAAAGCACAGGAAGAAGCGTACGCAAGATACAGAGCAAACTCTGCTAATAATGCAGGCGTTACTAGCAGTACAAAGGCAAATCGCAAGGCTGAGAAAAAAGCCGCAAAGAGAGCTGCCGCCGGGGCTGCATCAAAGAAGGCTGCTCGTGGGGCGGCCAAGGCTGCTAAAGGGGCAAAATTCAGCAAGGCACTTGCCACTATCTATGTAATTGCACTTGCTGCTTTTGCGGCGGTTATGACTGTAATGAACGTGTTGCCGTTCAAATATCTTATTGCAATGTACGTTGTACTGGGAATTCTGAGTCTGATTATTGTTGCTCAGCTTTGCAGGGTAAGAATTAAGAAATGGGCCAGGGCTCTTGCTACGTTTATGGCAATAATACTGATATCGGTATATGGACTTGGATGTGCATACGCACTGGGTACTCTGGATTTCCTGAGCGGTTCATCAGTAAAAAACGATGCCAAGGTAGGAAAGATTTCCGAGGATTCGTTCAACGTGCTGATAACCGGAATGGATGTATGGGGAACAATCGACGAACCGGGTAGATCGGATGTTAATATGATAGTAACCGTAAATCCTAAGACCGCAACAATTCTGCTTACGTCAATTCCTCGTGACTATGAGATAAGGATGCCTAATTACGGCTATGCAACAGATAAGCTGACTCACACGGGTTTTTACAGTCAGGATACAACAATACAGGCAATAGAGGATTTGCTGAGCATCGACATTAACTATTATGTGAAAGTTAATTTCGATACTATTGTAAGATTTGTAGATGCAATCGGCGGTCTCGATATCTACAATGAGACGGAATTCAGGGGATCCCTGAATGACCATCTCTACGAGCAGGGCAACATCCATGTCCAGGGACGCGGAGCATTGTATTATGCAAGAGAGAGAAAGGCATTCAGCGAGGGAGATAATCAGAGAGTTAAGAACCAGCAGATAATATTCAGCGCGATGCTGGAGAAGGCAATGTCGAGCAAGACTATGATTCTCAGCTATAGCAATGTGCTGAACAGCATGGACGATTATTTCCAGATGAGTTTTTCATCCAGAGAAGTCAGAACACTTGTAAAGATGCAGCTGGCAAAGAATCCGAAGTGGAAGATTTACAAAAATACTCTTTACGGCCAGGGTGCAAATAAAACAACTTATACGGGTGGAAGTCAGCTGCTGTATGTTACAGAACAGAATGCGACAAGCATCGCATATTCAAGCGGACTGATCAATGCAGTCCTTGAAGGTCAAACACTCGAAGAGAACGAAGATAAAACAATTTCGATAGTTGGAGCTGAAGAAGGAGAGAATCAGTAAAATATGATTGGTGAGATTGCGGGAATCATTGCAAGTATCGGTTTGACCGATGTAATAGATATTCTCATTGTTGCTTTTCTCGTATACAAAGCAACAAGCTTCATCAGAGAGACAAGGGCACAGCAGCTTGTACGAGGCATTGCTCTTGTAATTATTACATTTGCTGTTTCGGAGCTTTTCAATCTGAATCTGTTGAACTGGTTACTCAAAAGCTTAATCACGGTTGGCATCATAGCACTTGTTGTTCTGTTTACGCCGGAGATAAGAAGAGCACTTGAGCAGCTGGGAAGAAAGGGCGTTCTTACAGACAGATTCAAGGATATAAGCAGAGAGGACTCAATAGCCACAGTTCACAAGATTATTGATGCTGTAGAGGATTTCGCATCTACGAAAACAGGAGCTCTTATTGTTATCGAGAGAGATACCATGCTGAATGATATCGTCGGAACCGGCGTTGTAATAGATGCCAACCTTTCGGTAAGACTTCTGGGCAACCTGTTCTATGAGGGTTCTCCTTTGCATGATGGTGCCGTAATAATAAGGGGAAGAAAGGCATATGCTGCAAGTTGTGTACTTCCGCTCACAGAAAGGACCAATATCGGAGGTAATCTGGGAACAAGACACAGAGCCGGTGTAGGAGTGAGCGAGATTTGCGACGCTCTGGTTATCATTGTTTCGGAGGAGACCGGTGCAATATCAATTGCGGAAGCCGGAGTGCTTACGCGAAACATACACATCAAAACTCTTGAAGGCAAGCTGATAGATATCTATCTGCCGGAGAGAGAAGCGGAGAAGAGCTTCCTGCAGAAAATACTGGGAGGAGGTAACAGAGATGAGCAATAAAGCCAAATCAGGCCTGAGCATAGTTCTGTCCCTTTTGATAGCATTTGCTGCATGGGTATTCGTTATAATCAATTACTATCCTACCAAGGATGTGACATTTCACAGTGTTCCGATAGTCTTCCAGGGAGAGGACAATCTTGCATACTCTAATCTGGCTGTTGAGAAGGCATCAGATGAGTCTGTCGACGTTACGCTGAATATAAAGCGATCCGAAATCAGGAACATAAGTGATGAGGACATTCAGATTATCGCAGATGTGAGTGATGCGGAGAAGGGAAGCAACACTATTAAAATTGATGTGCTTCCTCCTGAAGGTGCAAGTGTTGTTAAGAAAAGCAGAAGCACAGTAAACATTGCGGTTGATATATGTGAGAGCAAGACAATAGATGTTGCTGCTGTCTTTGGAGATGCTTCCGAAAACGGTGAAGAACCTGTTTTAGAAAGCATTAACAGCAGCACGGTCGTTGCATATGGTACTTCTGATAATTTAGACAGGGTCAGCTGTGCAGCACTCAGATTCAAATCAAGTGAGCTGGCAGCGGGATCGGTGAATTTCGAAATGGCACCGGTCGCTTTGGACAATAACGGAGAAACAGTGCCACATATTGTTTTCTATCCTAGAACTGTCAAGGGAGATGCTTTTGCGGGCGTAACAAAGACGGTAAAGCTCAAGCTCAATATCAGCGATAATCTTATTTATGAAAAGGACATAACTGCACCGGAAAAGATTACTGTTAAGGGCAGTAGCGAGGCGCTGGAGAAAATCAATCAGATAGAAACAGAAGTGATCGATTTGAATTCAGTCTCGAAAGATTGCGAAATCGCACTTCGTTATAAACTTCCTGAGGGAGTAAATATAGCGCAGGCATCATTGGGAGAAGTCCTTACGGTGACTGCTAAGTAATAAAGAGGAGAAATTATAATGGGCAAGTATTTCGGCACCGATGGATTCAGAGGCGAGGCTAACTGCGAACTTACTGTTGACCACGCGTTTAAAATCGGACGTTATATCGGTAGCTTCTATGCTAAAGACGGTCACAGACCGCAGGTTGTAATAGGTAAGGATACAAGACGCTCAAGCTATATGTTTGAGAATGCGCTTTGTGCGGGCCTGACATCTTCAGGAGCGGATGTATATCTCCTGCATGTTACTACGACGCCAAGTGTTTCATACATCACACGAATCGATGACTTTGACTGCGGCATTATGATCACGGCCAGCCATAATTCCTTTCAGGATAATGGCATTAAGCTGATCAACAGTCAGGGAGAAAAGATGGAAGAGTCTGTACTTGCAGGACTCGAGGCTTATCTGGACAGCGACGAGAAGATCCCGTACGCATACAAGGACAAGATCGGATATGTTGTTGACTACTCGGCAGGACGCAACAGATATATCGGCTACCTTATTTCCATCGCTACAAGATCATATAAGAAATACAGAATCGGCCTTGACTGTGCGAACGGAAGCTCATGGCAGATGGCCAAGAGCGTTTTCGATGCACTCGGCGCTGATACTTATGTAATAGGCAATAAGCCGGACGGCCTGAATGTAAACGTTGACTGCGGTTCGACACATATCGAGAAGCTGCAGGCTCTCGTTAAAGAGAACCATCTTGATGCAGGATTTGCATTTGACGGTGATGCCGACAGATGTATTGCTGTTGATGAGAACGGCAGTGTTGTTAACGGAGACCATATCATCTATATGTGTGCAAAGTTCATGCATGACACCGGCAAATTAGGTAATTCCAAGGCTGTAACTACAGTAATGTCCAATATGGGTCTGTACAAGGCTTTTGACGAGCTGGGAATCGGATATGAGAAAACGCCGGTAGGCGATAAGTATGTAGCTGAGAATATGAGAGAGAACGGCTATCTGATCGGTGGTGAGCAGTCAGGACACGTTATTTTCGGAAACCTGTCAACAACAGGCGACGGAATCATGACTGCAATTAAGATCATGGAAGTAATGACAGAGACGAAGGAGCCGCTGTCGGCTCTTGCTGCTCCTGTTGTTATGTATCCGCAGGTACTCAAGAATGTCGTAGTAACAGATAAGGACGAGACACTTCAGTGCAAAGAAGTCGTAGAGACTGTAAAGAAGGTCGAGGAAGAGCTGGGAGATGAAGGAAGAGTGCTTCTCAGAAAGAGCGGTACCGAGCCTCTTCTCAGAGTAATGGCTGAGGCAACAAGCCATGAGAGATGTGAAGCTGCTGTTGATGAGATCATAGCGGCTATGAATAGAACAGGAAGACTTGTTGAGGTGAAGAAATAATGACAGAAATCAAGGAACTGTTTGATTTGAGCAAAACCATTGCAGCACCTCTTTTCGAAGGGAAGAAATATCCGTGGGAGGTTCTTGATGAAATTAAAGGATTTATTCTTGAACTCGGTCCGACGCTTCCTGCCGATGAATATGATAATCCTGAAGAAGGCGTATGGATTGCCAGGGATGCCAAGGTTTTTCGGTCTGCATACATCGGAACTCCATGCATTATAGATCACGGTGCAGAGATAAGACACTGCGCATTTATCAGAGGAAGCGCTATAGTAGGTAAGAATGCTGTTGTAGGCAACTCGGTAGAGCTTAAGAATGTAGTGCTCTTTGATAACGTTCAGACTCCGCACTTCAACTACGTAGGAGACTCCGTTCTGGGCTTTAAGGCACATATGGGTGCAGGCTCCGTTACCTCCAATGTTAAGAGCGACAAGACACTTGTTGTTGTCAAAGAGCCGGAACAGGAAATCGAGACCGGACGCAGAAAGTTCGGTGCTATGCTCGGCGATAATGTTGAGGTGGGTTGCAACAGCGTGCTCAATCCGGGCACGGTTATCGGAAGAGGTACAAGCATATACCCTACAAGCAGCGTGAGAGGTGTTGTGCCGGCCGGATGCATTTATAAGGACAAAGACAACATCGTTGAAAGACGATAGGATGTTAACTGAAATTATTGAATGAACTGAAAGGATACCTACATGGAACCGATTCTAGTAATTATGGCTGCAGGAATGGGCAGCAGATATGGCGGCAATAAGCAGCTTGACAAGATCACCGATCAGGGCGACATTATTATGGACTTCAGCCTTTTTGATGCGTATGAAGCAGGCTTCAGAAGAGTTTGCTTTATCATAAAGCACGATTTTGAAGATGTGTTCAAGGCTCATATTGAAGGCGGCGCCGGCAAAAAGTATGAGACGTATTATGCTTTCCAGGAGCTTGACGATCTCCCTTCCGGATACAGTGTGCCTGAGGGAAGAACCAAGCCTTACGGAACAGGACAGGCGGTGCTCGCCGCAAGAGATATTATCGATGCACCATTTGCAGTAATCAATGCAGATGATTACTATGGCAAGGAATGCTTCGTTAAGCTGTACAGCTTCCTCAAGAACGATTGTGATGCGGCTCATCACTGCATGGTAGGTTTCAAAATAGAAAATACTCTGTCGGAGAACGGAACGGTTTCCAGAGGAATATGCACCTCCAGGGATGGCAAGATGACAGGCATCGTTGAGCATCTTGCAATCGCAAGAGAAGCAAACGGAGAAATTACCGACACTCATGAGGACGGAAGCAAGGAAGTGATTCCGTCGGACGCACCTGTATCGATGAACTGCTGGGGCTTCTCAAAGGAGTATGTTGATGCTATCAAGGCAGGTTTCGTAGAGAGACTGGAGGTCATCAATAAGGAGAATCCGCTCAAAGGTGAGTTCTATATTCAGTCTCCAATCAACGCTCAGATCGCCGAGGGCAGCTGCGAGTATAAGATACTGACATCGGGAGATAAGTGGTTTGGAGTTACTTATAAAGAGGACAAGCCTGATGTTGTTGCTAAATTCAAAGCTCTTAAAGAGGACGGAACATATCCTGTGGAGCTTTGGGGATAGGACATAAGATCATAAAGGATAGAAAATAACAGATAGAATATAATTATTAAGCATAAAAAATGTCTGTGGACCGTGGTCCACAGACATTTTTGCTACGTATTGTTTTGCATATTGTTCCAATAATTATTTACTGAGGCGTTCGCGAACCTTAGCCTCGCCCATAATCTGCTGAATTGTCCATACATCAGGAGACTGTGCGCGTCCCATAAGCTTGATTCTGATAACTGTGCTTACATGACCTACATGACCCTTGAAATCATCAGGATTCTTCTTATAGTCCTTAGGTTTTGCTGCATATCCAAGCTCAGTAGCAAGCTCACGAATTTTGGCGAACCACTGCTCGTTGTCATCGCTGTGGTCGTAGCTTTCGAGATAAGCTGAAAGAATTTTATCTGCGTCTTCAGCAGCCTCTGCCGGATACTCGTCAACTATCTCGAAGGATTCATCGAAGAAATAGCTGATGAAGTCCATGATCTGACGAGCATAAACAAGATCGGCTCTCGGTCTTGCATCATGACGTCCGATGTCCAGTATCTGCTCGAGCAGTGCCATATCTCTGAAAGCGTATTCATACTCAGGCGCAAATTCTTCTGACCATGATTTCAGCCATGCTGCGATTTCGCAGGCAGGAATATTGAGCATTACACCCTTGCTGACATCGTTGAGCTTGTCGAGGTCGAAAAGTGCACCGGAGGAGCTCATCTTCTCAGTAGTGAATTCGAATTCGTCAACTGATGCTTCAGGATTAGCTGCACGCCATTCCTCGTAATTGGAGTTGAGAATAGTGAGCAGATATTCGCGTACTGCTGCAGGATGGTAGCCCTGGCTTCTGTAGTAGTCAAGTGAAAGCTCAGGGTCTTTTCTCTTGGAGAGCTTTCTCTTGTTGCCGTCTTCTCCGATCTTCATAAGCTGAGCTGTGTGGCAATAAACAGGAATATCCCAACCGAGATCATTGAAAAGCTCAATGTGGATAGGAAGGGAAGGAAGCCACTCTTCACCTCTAACAACATGAGTTGTTCTCATAAGATGGTCGTCAACAACATGTGCAAAGTGATATGTAGGAATACCTGTCTGCTTCAGAATTACGATATCCTGAAAATTCTCAGGCACTGACAGTTCTCCGCGTACAGCATCTGTTACAAGATGTCTTACAGCTTCGTCCGCACGAACGTTAGGGGTTCCCTGAGACTTAAGTCTGATAACGTATGGTTCTCCGGCTTTGAGCTTGGAAAGCATTTCCTCCTCGATTGCAGGATCCTTATCCCAGTCTCTGTACTTTGACCAGCCTGCATAGATTCCCGGAGTCAGCTTCTCTGATTCCTGTTTCTCACGAACAGCAGTGATCTCGTCCTCGCTCAGGAAGCACGGATAAGCAAGTCCCTTTGAAAGGAGCTCTGCTGCATAAGTGCGATAAATCTCTGCGCGGTGGCTCTGTGTGTAGTCTCCGTATGAACCGATATCTCCGGTCTCGGTAACTCCTTCATCGAACTTGATGCCGAAAAAGTCCAGCGATGTGATTATTGTTTCAACTGCGTTCTCAACAAAACGCTTGTCGTCTGTATCCTCGATACGGAGGAAGAACGTACCGCCGCTCTGATGCGCAAGGCGTTCGTCAACGAATGCTCCGTATAGATTGCCAAGATGAATGAAGCCTGTCGGACTCGGACCGAGACGCGTTACTTTGGCTCCCTCAGGAAGCTCACGTGCAGGGTACATCTCCTCGTAGTCAGCAGGGCTTTTCTCAAGATTAGGGAATATCAGTTTGCTGAGTTCAAGATTATTCATAATAATCGATTTCTCCTTGTATTATTAGTATTGTATTATGCAAATTCAACTCATTTATTATAACGCAAGATGGCAGCCTTATGCTATAATAAATGTGTATGATTATTTTTAAGATACTTTTGATTATTTTAATAGCTGCACCTTTTATTGCAATACTCTGTGCGCTCTTCTACAAAGCACGCGAGTATTCTGTTAAGCTGAATCGGGAAGACAGAGCGATGGAAAGAGAACGCAGGAGAAGAAGAACGGGCGGCTATTATTAATTTGCGGATGAGGTCAATACATGGCTAAAGCTTTGTTTATTACATTGGAAGGCGGAGACGGCGCAGGAAAGTCGACTCAGATTGAGAATATCAAGAAGTACTTTGAAGAGAAGGGCAAAGAGTGTGTTATCACTCGTGAACCGGGCGGAACTCCTGTGGGAGAGAAGCTACGCGAAGTGCTTTTGGATTGCTCTAACGGCGAGATGGAGGATGTTACAGAGATGATGATTTTTGCAGCATCCAGGGCTCAGCATGTCAGAGAGCTTATCAGACCTTCACTTGCTGATGGCAAGATCGTTATCTGCGACAGGTTTAAGGACTCGTCACTGGCATATCAGGGAATCGGAAGAGATCTGGGCGACATGGTTGAGAATGTGAATAATATTGCAGTGGACGGACTTGTGCCTGATATTACATTCTGGCTCGATGTGGATCCTGAGACGGGCAAAGCGAGAGCTTCCAATGCCGGAGAGCTTGACAGACTCGAGAGAGAGAAGATGGATTTTCATCAGAAGGTATATGAGGGCTATCTCAAGCTCTGCAGGGAAAACCCTGAACGCATCAAGAGAATCGATGCAACAAAGCCTATAGAAGAAATTAAGGAAGATATATATGCCGAGCTCGATAAACTCGTTAATTGTTAATATATGTGAGGGCGCAAGTGCGGCTCACGCCTTTATAGTGGAGGGCGTAGCCGGCGAGGCCCGCAGCAGTTTTGTTCAGGAGTTGGCTGAGGGCCTCTCCTGCCAGGCCGCAGATCCGGCCGACAGACCTTGCGGCAGATGCTCAGCCTGCATACAGATCAAGGCGGGTACCAATATGGATATTTACCATATGAGTATGAGCGGCAAACAGGGCTACAAAGTAGAAGATGATGTTGAGCCTTTTATTGAAAAGCTCAGCATGTCTCCGTACGGCAGATACCGCATAGGAATAATAGACGAAGCGGATCTTCTGAGTGAAATCGTTCAGAATAAACTGCTCAAAACACTGGAGGAACCGGAACCGGGCTCCGTAATCATTCTGGCTGCATCCAACAGAGACAACCTGCTCCAGACTGTACGTTCAAGATGTTCACTGATAAGAATGAGCGACTATGTGGGCGAGGATGATGAAAGCCGGGAGCACAATGAAGCAATTCGTGATGCAGCAGGCTTCTTTGTACAGACCGGCAGAGACAGAGCTGCTTTCTGTGACTTCCGTACGGATACAGACAAGAAAATCAAATCTCGAGAGGATGCTCTTGAAATGCTCTCCATTGCAGAGGAAGGCTGCAGGGACTGTATGATTAGAGGAGAGCTTCCGGGCGAGATGGCGCGCAGAATAGATCTGATCGAAACTGCGAAGATGGATATACAGAGACAAATGGATTATAAAAAAGCTTTAAGAAGACTTTTCCTGGAAATGGAGGATATATGGTAGAGATAGTTGGCGTTGGTTTTATGAAGTCGGGAAAGACCTATTACTTCGATCCTAAGGGTGAGAAGTTTGAGCTGGGCGACATGGTTATTGTTGAGACTGCCCGCGGACTCGAGCTTGGCCACATACTGATAACCAACAAGGAGATAGAAGAAGAGGAGCTTGTAGCTGAACTGAAGCCGGTAGAGCGCAAAGCAACCGACAAGGATCTGGCTGCATATCAGGAGAATCTTGCAAAACGCGATGATGCTATGAAGGTGTGTGCCGAGAAAATTGCCAAGCACGGACTGGAAATGAAGCTCATCGATGTTGAATTTATGATTGACGGAACCAAGATAGTATTTTACTTCTCGGCAGACGGAAGAGTAGACTTCCGTGAGCTTGCCAAGGACCTTGCCGGATACTTCAAGAATCGTATCGAGCTGCGCCAGATCGGCGTAAGAGATGAGGCCAAAATGCTTGGCGGAATCGGAATCTGCGGACGCCCGCTTTGCTGCAGCAAGTGGCTCTATGACTTCCAGCCTGTATCGATCAAGATGGCAAAGCAGCAGAATCTTTCGCTGAACCCTGCCAAGATTTCAGGTACGTGCGGTCGTCTGATGTGCTGTCTGAACTTTGAGGACAATACATACAAAGAACTTCGCAAGGGCATGCCTAAGGATAACGAACGGGTTGATACTCCTGACGGCTATGCCAAGGTTGTAAATGTTGACTACTTCAACGGCAAGATCAACTGCAGAGGAATCGATATCGATCCTGACACAGGAGAAGAAATATTCTCGCAGGAAATCAAGACATACAACAAAGAAGAAATAAGAAGAAGAGACAAGAAGGACGGTAAGAACGAGCGGGATACAGATATATCGGAGAAGCTCGACGCCGAAGAAATGCGCGAACTTGAAGAGCTCATGAAGGAGTAAGAAATGGAGCGTGTTGATGATACCGGATTCGGAGGCATTCGCGTAATCCAGAACGAAGGACTTGGCTATGGAGTGGATGCTGTATTGCTTGCAGCGTTTGCTGCCGGAGAGACAGGTGCCAAAGGTATTCCTGAGGGGAGAGTTCAGAGGATACTCGATATAGGAAGCGGAAGCGGAATAATCGGCTTTGTGCTGCTTCACAAGATTAAGGACAGCACGGTACTGGGTGTGGACATTCGCGAAGGCGCTGTCGACAGAGCAACGAGAGCTGCTGCGCTTAACGGTCTTGAAGACAGAATAAGCTTCGAGCTTGCAGACTGTCCGATGCTGACGGGCTTTGATGCAGTAGTCACCAACCCGCCATACTTCAGGAAGGGCTCGGCTGTTCCGAACTCGGGCGATGACAAGTATATTGCCAGACATGAAACCAGTGCACAGCTGAGTGATTTCATTGATGCCGCATACTCGGCGCTCGACAAAGGCGGAAGCCTGTACATGGTGCACAGACCGGACAGACTTGTAGATATTCTGGCTGAGATGAGGGCTCGTGGAATTGAGCCCAAAGAGCTACAGCTCGTAACACCTCATCCGGGTGAAGCTGCAAACATAGTTCTTGTACATGGTGTAAAAGGCGCCGGAAAAGAGCTTAAGCTGCTTCCTGATATATCGGTTCACAATGCTGACGGAAGTTATACTGAAATTATAAATAGAATATATGAACGCAAATAAAAAATGGGTCATTGTTACTGTCCAAATGGCCCGTTTTTTGTTATAATGAATCCAAAGATTATGTTCTGAATGAAAGGAGAACCCCCCTATGTTAACAATGGATCTTAAGAGCGTACTGATCAGTATCCTGCTGATCGCACTCATTGTTCTTGTAATCTATCTTATCGTTCTGATTAACAAGCTTACACACACTATTAAGAATGTTAATTCAGTAATGGACGGCGGCGAGAAGGCTGCAGCTAACGTTAAGGAGAAGGTTGACAACAAGGTTGCTGTAGTTAAGGAGAAGACTGCTATCGTTGAGAAGTATGCAGGCAAAGGACTCGGACTCGTTTCCGGAGTAGTAGCAAAGTTTATAAAGTAGTACTGAAGGAGAAGTGTTATTATGACAACTAATCAGATTTTAGTTATTTGCCTCATCGTTGTGCTTGTCGGCTTCCTCGCAGTACTCGGTAATATGGGCATTAATGCAGTCGCTCTTCTGAAGAAGGTCAAGGAGCTGGTAGCTGCAGGTAAGGATTTCGTAGGCGGAGCAAAGGAAACCGTTGCCAAGGTTGGAGACAGCATGACTTCAACTGCCAATCACCTGGTTGAGACATCTGATACAACTACTAAGGTTATCGGTGCTGCAGGTGCAGGAATCATCGGATTCAGCCTTATCAGTGCAATTTTCAGAAAGCTTTTCAAGAGAAAGAGCAGAAAAACAGCTAAAGCAGTTAAAAAATCTGAAAAAGAGCTGAAAGCTGCAAGAAAGGCAAGCAAAAAAGCAAAGAAAATTCAGAAAAAAGCTAAAAAATTAGCAAAAAAAGGACTTTAGGAGCAATAAATGGCAAAAATTCTTGTCAATAACAATGGGCCATTACATGGAGAGGTAGAGATCAGCGGTGCGAAGAATGCTGTCCTGCCTCTTCTTGCAGCGACTTTAATGACAGAAGAAACCTGCGTTATAGAAGGAACACCCGAGCTGGCAGATGTAGATGTGATGAAGAAAATGCTTCTTCAGTACGGCGCCGAAATTGACGACTCAGAGAAAAGCGTTCTCAAAGTCACAGCAAGGGAAATCGCTTCGGTTGAAGCAGATCCGGCAGTCGTTCAGGAGATGAGAGCATCGATTTTCACTATGGGACCTATGCTTGCGAGAGCAGGCAAGGTTGTGATGCCTATGCCTGGCGGATGCACTATAGGAAAGAGACCTATAGATCTTCATCTGAAGGGCTTCAGAGCACTTGGCGCTGAAGTTATCGAAGAAGAGGACAAGGTTATAGTTACTGCACCTGACGGACTTGTCGGAGATGCGATTTATCTCGATTTCCCAAGTGTAGGTGCAACTGAAAACATTCTCATGGCAGCAACGCTTGCCAAAGGCATTACAGTAATTGAAAATGCAGCTAAGGAGCCTGAAATAATTGATCTTGCCAATCAGCTTAACAAGATGGGTGCCAAGATCAAAAGTGCAGGTACAGACATGATTCGAATAGAAGGTGTTGAAAAGCTCAACGGATGTATACATGCTGTAATTCCGGATAGAATAGAAGCGGGAACATTTATGCTGGCAGCAGCAATAACAAGAGGCAGAGTTCTTGTTAAGAATGCTATTCCGGGACACGTCAGACCAATCATTTCCAAGCTCAAGGAGAGCGGTGTCAAGGTTGATCTCACTTTGGACGGTATACTTGTAGATGCGACAGAAGGAACTCTGATTGCTACGGATATCAAGACATTACCGTATCCCGGTTTTCCGACGGATATTCAATCGCCTTTTATGGCTTTCCTTACAACTGTTAAAGGAGAAAGCATAGTAAGAGAGACTGTATTCGAAAATCGTTTCATGCACGTTATAGAGCTTAACCGAATGGGGGCCGGAATCACAACATGGAATTCCAGTGAAGCAACAATACCGGGAGGTAAGAAGCTGTATGGTGCAAAGGTCAGAGCGACGGACTTACGTGCGGGAGCAGCAATGGTGCTTGCAGGACTGGTTGCGGATGGAACAACAGAAGTTAGCGAGATATATCACATCGAAAGAGGATATGAGAACTTCGTAGGAAAGTTTAAGGCTATCGGTGCTGATATTATGAAGATAAACGAGGACTAAGAGGAGCACTATGGCGGATATTCAGTATCTGAAACTTTTAGCTGAAAAATACCCTAACCGTAAGGCTGTAAGGACTGAGATCATCAACCTCAGGGCTATCCTTGCTCTGCCCAAGGCAACGGAGTTTGTGCTGAGTGATATTCATGGAGAATATGACGCATTTCAGCATTTTGTAAGAAGCGGCTCCGGAATGATAAGAATGAGAATCGACGAGGTGTACGCAGATACTCTTACAGAGCAGGAATGCGATGACCTCGCTTCGCTTATTTACAATCCTCGTGCAGAGATGGCAAGAAGACATAAGAATGAGGAGAATTATGATAAATGGTGTGCTAAAGCCATTGTCCGACTTATTCGAATCTGCAGAGTGGTAACCAATAAATATACCCGTTCCAAGGTAAAGAAGCGTCTTCCCAAGGCTTCGGCATATATTCTGGATGAGCTACTGTTCACGGATGACGTAGAAGACAGACATAAGTATTACGATGAAATCATTGAGTCGATTATTGAATACGAATCAGCAGATGATTTCATTGCAGATCTGTCAGACGTTATCAGCAATCTGATGGTTGACAGGCTTCACATAATAGGAGATATTTATGACAGAGGCCCTAAGCCACATGTTGTAATGGACTATCTCATGGCTAACCGGGGAATCGACATTCAGTGGGGTAACCATGACATACTCTGGATGGGTGCAGCCAGTGGAAACAGATCGTGTATTGCGAATGCAGTTCGAATCAATGTAAGATATAATAACTTCGATATGCTCGAGGTTGGATACGGAATCAATCTCAGGCCGTTGTCATCACTGGCACAGAAGATATATGCTGATGATCCTTGCGAGTACTTCTATCCGAATGTGCTTGAGACAAATAAGTACGATCCTATTCCGGAAGCACATGCGGCTAAGATGCACAAGATGATTTCTGTGATCCAGTTCAAGTGTGAGGGGCAGGAGATAATGAGGCATCCTGAGTATCATCTGGACCACAGGATGATGCTCGACAAGATCGATTACGAGGCAGGCACGATCGAGCTTTATGGCAAGACCTATGAGCTCAGAGACAAGAGCTTTCCTACCATCGATCCTAAGCATCCATACAGGCTGACAAAGCAGGAGGAAGAGGTAATGGTAGCTCTTGAGGCATCCTTCCTCAAATCGGAAAAGCTGCAGTCACATATCGACTATATGCTGTCACACGGCTCTCTATATACCATAAGTAACGGAAATCTCTTCTATCATGGATGCATTCCGTTCAACGATGAAGGTGAGCTGAAGGAAGTCGAGATGTATGGAGAGAGATATTCGGGACGCAAGTACTTGGACAAGCTTGACAGTATGGTCAGACAGGCGAGACATGTGCACGATGAGGACGGCGGAGATGCTGCTGCAATAATGTGGTATCTGTGGCTTGCAGAGAACTCGCCACTGTTCGGCAAGGACAAAATGACAACCTTCGAGCGCTACTTTATTGAGGACAGGAAGACTCATAAGGAAAATGCGGCTAAATATTATAAGCTGATCGATCAGGAATCTGTCGCAGAGAAGATACTTACGAACTTTGGATTGAAGACTGAAGTAGGAAAGATCCTTAACGGACATGTCCCTGTGAAGATCAAAGACGGAGAGACTCCAATCAAAGGCGGCGGAAAGATATTTATCATTGACGGCGGAATTTCCAAGGCTTACAGAAAGACGACGGGAATTGCAGGATATACAGCTATTCTTACCTCTAAGCACATGTATCTTGCAGAGCATAAGCCGTATGAACCGCTTAAGGAGGACGGAACACAGGTATTCAGCAGACCTGTTATGCACCTTATCGAGACCCAGCCTACAAGGCTCAGAATATCGGATACAGATAACGGTGCGGAACTATTTCTTCAGATCAAAGAGCTCGAGGAGCTGAATGATGCGTTCAAGCGCGGATATATTAAGGAAAGGTAATTGGAATAATGCTAGCAACTAAAATTCTTGGAGGCATACTGGTTGTATTATGCATCTGGTATGTAGCACTGCTTATTAAGGAAAATCACAACAGAAAATTATGAGAAACATTATTATTGGACAATCTGGCGGCCCAACAGCTGTCATCAATGCTTCGCTTTATGGAGTTGCCATGGAAGCGAGAGAACAGGGCGTACACGCCTATGGAATGGTCAACGGTATCGAAGGATTCCTTGAAGACCGTATCGTTAATCTTTCAGACTACAGCAGAATGAAGGATTTCGATCTGCTTAAGACTACACCTGCCGCATTTCTCGGAAGCTGCAGATACAGACTCCCTGAGGATCTGGACAATGCGGTTTATTCAATCGTATTTAAGAAGCTTGAAGACCTTGAGATTGATGCCTTCTTCTATATCGGAGGAAACGACTCGATGGATACTGTCGACAAGCTGAGAAGATACGGAAAGCAAATCGGCTCCGACATTTGTTTTGTCGGTGTTCCTAAAACCATCGATAACGATCTTGCTGTTACAGACCACACACCGGGTTATGGATCAACGGCCAAATTTGTTGCGGCTACTGTTCGAGACATCGTATGGGATGCGGGCGTATATGCAAGACCTGTTGTAACAATCGTAGAGCTGATGGGACGTAATGCAGGATGGGTAACTGCCGCAAGTATGCTTGCGAGAACCTCGTTTGAGCCTAATCCTATGCTGATCTACCTTCCTGAGGAGACTTTTGATGTAACAGATTTTATCAGAGACGTTAAGGAGGCGCTTTCTGAGAATAATTCTGTAGTTATCTGTGTTTCCGAGGGTATTAAGGACAGCACCGGAAGACTTATTTGCGAGTACGAAGAAGAATCAATGGAGGATCAGTTCGGACACAAGATGCTGGCAGGATGTGCTGCTGTACTTGAGAGATTTGTCAAGAGAAGCATCGGATGTAAGTGCAGATCCATTGAGCTCAATCTTCCTCAGCGTTGCACTTCCATCATGATATCCGCTACAGATTCAGATGAAGCAGAAGCCGCAGGCAGATTTGCACTGAAGAGTGCGATGATGAACAAAGGACTCGCTAACGGCAAGGTTGTAATATTCAAGCGCGCAGAAGGCCCTAAGTATCATATTGAATATGAGATGGTTCCGGTTGAGGAAGTCAGCAATAAGGAGAAGCTCTTCCCTGAAAAGTGGATCATCAACGGCAATGACATTTCTGTTGATTTCCTTGAGTATGTAAGACCTCTGATCCAGGGAGAGAACCACATCAAATATGAGAACGGTATCCCTAAGATCATGAAGCCTGCATATAACAACAATCAGAGCTTCTAGTAATATTTCAAATTTTGGAAATATAATGAAAAAATAAGGAGTAGTGGTTATTCATCACTACTCCTTTTTGATTGTCTTTCTAAGATTAAAGCCGTGGCTCTGCGTCAGCTCCATATGCAAAAGTCTTATCGCATTATGACCGTGACGTTATTACTCAACTGTGTAGTTTATTACTCTTGCTTCAGGATAAAAGCCTGCATGCCTGTCTGCAGCAGACATCTTCTTGATTGTCTTGATGGCTGTAATGTATAGAATTACTACGAAAATGAGAAGCATGTACTCTGAAGTCGATGTTCCGAGGAAAGCAAATGTATCATATATTCCATGAATGATCATTGGAACTATCAATGCCATTAGCTTGAAAAATGTTGATTTGCCTTTCATGCCAAGAATGGAGTTCTTCTTAGCAAGTGCATAGAAAACACCCATGAATACTCCGCAGAAGGCATGAAGCGGAACAGCAGTAAAAGCTCTTACAATTGCTGTCTGCAGACCATATTGCGATACATACATTATATTTTCGAAAACTGCAAAGCCGACCGCTGAGGAAACTCCGTAAACGATGCCGTCGAATCTGTAGTTGAACGATTTGCTCTTCCAGCTGCCAATCTTAAGAGCAAGATATTTGAGAAGCTCTTCCCAGAAAGCCGCCAGTCCGAATGCATTTACCAGAGCATATCCGAGTGAACCCTCAGGGTAGCGCGGGAAAAAGGTTTCGGCAAAAGCCTCCACGTATCCGGCAATAATGCATACTATTGCACCGAATGCGATGATTTTCAGAATCAATCCGAGAGGTTCCTTCTCAACCTTATCCTTGGTATATACGTATAAAACAATAAGCAGGCCCGGTATTATCGCGAGCGCCATCAACTCTTGACTCATATTAACGTCCTTTCGATTACTTAAGCTTCGATTTATTTTAGCACAAAAATCCATATAAATGTTATAATATTAAAATCAATAGGAGTGAAAAGGTGAACTTAATGAAGAAGATAGCAGTACTTACAA
The DNA here is from genome assembly GCA_018064665.1 of Candidatus Crickella caballi. Lineage (GTDB taxonomy): Bacteria > Bacillota > Clostridia > Peptostreptococcales > Anaerovoracaceae > Crickella > Crickella caballi. The sequence continues at coordinate 57,531 of JAGHUV010000002.1, forward strand.
GCGGTGGAGATGCACCGGGAATGAATGCGGCAATAAGAGCTGTTGTGCGTAAGGCCATTGCAGCAGGCATGGAGATTTACGGAGTAAGAAGGGGATACGAGGGACTTATCGACGATGATATTGTTCAGATGACGAGCAGAGATGTCGGAGGAATACTGTATAGAGGAGGTACTGTTTTAAGAACTGCAAGAAGTGAACGCTTTATGGATCCGGCCTGGGTCGATGTTGCAGCAGAGAATCTTCGCAAGAGGGAAATCGAAGCAATAGTTGTTATCGGTGGCGATGGAACCTACCGCGGCGGACGCGAGCTCTCTCAGAGGGGAATTACTGTTGCCGGAGTACCTGCAACAATAGATAACGATCTCGGATACACAGACTATACCATAGGCTTCGATACTGCAGTTAATACTGTTGTAGAGCTGATAAACAAGATAAGAGACACTTCTGATTCTCACAAACGTACGACTATCATGGAAGTAATGGGGCGCAGCTGCGGGGACATCGCTCTTTATTCGGGCGTAGCTTCCGGTGCAGATATAATACTGCTACCTGAGATAGATATGGATATAGCAAAGCTCGTTGACAGAGTACGCACGGGTCGGGAGCTGGGTAAGTCCCATATCCTGATTGTAAAAGCAGAGGGCGTGGATATGCCTACCGGAGAGCTGCGGGAGATGCTTGAGAGCTTGACGGGACAGGAGACCAAAGCTGTCATCCCGGGATATATCCAAAGAGGAGGAGACCCGACCGCTCACGACAGACTCGTTGCTGATGTAACAGGCGGAATGGCGATAGACCTCCTGGAAAACCCGGACAAGAGACCGGCAGACAGTTTTGCGGTTGGTGTTCGCGGAACCAAAGCATTTGCAGTATCACTTGAGCAGGCCATCACAGAGAAAGCAGAATTTCGTCAGGACCTGTATGAACTGGCTGAGGTATTATCATAATGATTTAAAAGCACGACTTAAAAACAGACAATTTATTGTTGACAAGCATATTTTATTCAGTTATAATGGCACTTGCGTCGGACAGATAGCCCAACCCGCGAATACAGACGCAAGTGAATATGGCGCATTGGTCAAGAGGTCAAGACGTCGCCCTCTCACGGCGGAATCCAGGGTTCGATTCCCTGATGCGCTACCACGACTAAAAAAGAGATGTGAAAGCATCTCTTTTTTAGTCGTGTTTTCGTATCAGTAGGAGAGGGCGCTTGGTTCGTATCCGGTTGTATGGTGAATTGCTACAACCGGATAATGCGCTGTCAAGGACGCCGAAGGCGCCGCCGGGCGGGCAAGCTGCTTGACAGCAGCATCTTCCCGTGCGCTTTTATATGATGATGGAGATGTGAAAGCATCTCTTTTTTCTATTATAAAGGGACCCGGGGTAAATGTCCTTGAATGGTCATTTGGGGACAGGGTCCGGATGTTGGATAGGTTTAAAAAGAACTATACGATTTTGAACGAAAACGAGAAGACTCAGCTCTGACGAAAAGCTGAGTCTCTTTGTTCAAGATTCATTCTACCCATCTCTGAAACAAGTACATTAAAGGCTCGGATAATCTGAAGACGGTCTTCTTTGCACATAGACTGGAGCAGTATTTCCAAAGAAAAAGGCTTAATAATGCAGCTCTTTAGCTGATCAAATCCTACTCAGGTTGGCTTCACAAAGCAGTTGGAAAGTGTAAAAAACAGCTTTCTTATTTACAACTACCTTGACAAACGACGGTTTGCAGGATTATAACTGTCTAAACCTTGTATTGGTAATGGTGTAGTATTTCCAATGTATGAATTGGCATTGGATGTGATTGGGAAGGGCCTAATGAAACTGCCTGTAGAATAGAGAAAAACATAATGAAACATAGAGTTTTTTCAAGAATAATAATAGTTGCTATTGCGCTTGCAATGATATTTGGGGGAGCAGATATGTGTTTTGCTGCAACCTCATATAGTATAGTAACCAACGAAGGAGGAAGCAGATTCGATGTTCGCATCGCAGCCAACGAGAAAACATGGGGTTACGATACAATTCAGGGTGCATGCGCATATGACGGATATGCATATATGTCCCTGTATAACAGACAGAATGAAAGAATTAAGATTGCCAAGGTAGATTTGAAGACAATGAAAGTTGTTCAAAAGTCCGCGGCTTTGGCGTGCAAATGCCATGCTAATTCAATGACATATAACGCCAATAATAACACCATTGTAATATGCAGAGGAAAAGGCGGCAGGAAAAGTGTGGCAATAGTAAATGCCTCCACCTTGACCCTGAAAGGAACTAAAACAATAAAAATCAGCAGTAAAATGGCAGGAGGCAAATATAAGGGAATTTCCTCAATTGCATATAATTATGAAAACAATTTCTATATTGCAAAACTTACAGGAAAAGACAACAAAATTGTTAAGCTGAACAGTTCTTTTAAACCGGTTAAGAGAATAAAAATAAAAGGAAACAGAAGTTACTTGCTTGCTCAGAGTTTGTATACTCAGGGAAATTTTATGTATGATGTGCAGAGCTTTAAGGGCAAGCATAAATATAACCTGATTACAGTAAGAAATGTAAATACCGGCAAATTGCTTGGAAGAATTACCATTGCCAGTGGAAAGAGCGGTCAGCTCTACGAGCTCGAGAATGTGTTCCGTGACGGGAACCAGTGGTATATCAGTTTCTATAGGGCCAAGGTACTGAAAAAGGGCGATCAGGACAGAAAAAATTATCTCTGTATGATTAAAATGCCGAGCAAGCTTCAGATGTATGTTCCTGAACCTAAGCCGGTGGTGGACGAGCCGGCTGCAGAGAATATCGAAGATGGAGTAGCTGAAACACCGGCTGTGGAGAATATCGAAGTTGAAGTGGTTGAAACACCGGCTCAGCCTGAAGAGAATCCAACACCGCAAAATGAAGAACAGAGTCAACAGTTGCCGGTAGAAGAATCCCAATAAGGAGCTTAATATTAAGATAGAATGGAGATGTTCATAGGAGCATCTCTTTTTTTTGAACCCGTTTCACTGATTTATAATATAATAAAGAAAAACTGAGAACATAAACGAATAACTTTTAGCTTGAATACATATAGTAAAAGTGTTATCCTCAACAGGTAGGCGACGGGATGTGGCTCAGCTTGGTAGAGCGCCTCGTTCGGGACGAGGAGGTCGCAGGTTCAAATCCTGTCATCCCGACCAAGCAAAAACCTTGAAATCATCATGATTTCAAGGTTTTTTGTTTCTCTTTCTGAAACAGCTGCTATTCAGCAGCCAGCTGTCTCAATTCTGCATATGTGCTATTCGCTTATTATTTTACATCTACCAGCACATCGCCTTCCATTCCTTCAGGAACTTCAAGTCCCATCAGGGTCAGAAGTGTAGGTGCGATATCTGCAAGCTTACCTGTGTTGGTCTTGAAAGGAACAGGCTCATTGCATATATGGCAAAGCGGAACCATCGAAGTCGAGTGCTTTGTAACAGCATTACCCGATTCGTCAACCATGTAGTCTGCATTACCGTGATCGGCTGTAAGGAGAATCTGTCCGTCTGCAGCGAGAATTGCATCGGCAATCTGTCCTACGAGTCCGTCAAGAGTCTCTATAGCTTTGACTGCGGCATCAAACACACCTGTGTGTCCGACCATGTCAGGATTTGCAAAGTTCAGAATAATCAGGTCGTACTTGTCAGCTTTGATCTGCTCGATAACTGCTGCTGCAACCTCAGGTGCGCTCATCTCAGGCTGCATATCATAGGTCTCGACCTTAGGTGAATTGATGAGGATTCTGTCTTCGTTCTTATTAGGAGCTTCAACTCCTCCGTTGAAGAAGAAGGTTACATGAGCATACTTCTCGGTCTCAGCAATTCGAAGCTGCTTGAGTCCCAGGTCAGCGATGGTTTTGCCGAGGGTAGGGTCAACATCCTCAGGTGGGAATGCGACCTTAACATTAGGCATAGCTGCATCGTATTCTGCCATGCATACATAAGTCAGTCCGCTGACTTTCTTCTTACGCTCAAAGCCATCGAATTCAGGGTCTACAAGTGCTCGAGTGATTTCGCGGGCTCTGTCAGGTCTGAAGTTGATGAAGACTACGGAATCGTTGTCCTTAATTGGAACTGCATTGACTACAGTTGGGAGAACGAATTCATCGGTTTCACCCTTGGCATAGGACTGGCTGATAGCATCCTGCGCATCGACAGCGCTGATTCCTTCACTGAGAGTCAGAGCATCATAGGCTTTAACCAGACGCTCCCATCTCTTGTCTCTGTCCATTGCATAGAATCTTCCGGAAATGACACCGATCTTACCGAGGCCTATTTCCTTCATATAGTCCTCAAGTGGCTTCAGATAGTCCATAGCGCTCTTCGGCGGAACATCTCTTCCGTCAAGATAGCAGTGAACGATGACCTCAGGCACTCCATTCTTCTTGGCCATATCAAGAACTGCCTTAAGATGGTCAAAGTGACTGTGTACGCCTCCGTCCGATATAAGGCCCATAACGTGCAGGGTGCGACCCGGCTCGCAGGCATTTGACATTGCCTCGAGAAGAACAGGATTTTCAAAGAACGAGCCGGAACGAACGGCTCTTGTGATCTTGAGCAGATTCTGGTAAATAACGCTGCCGGCACCGATATTCAGATGTCCGACCTCTGAATTTCCCATCTGTCCTGCAGGGAGACCTACGGCCTCTCCGCTTGCTTCTATAGTTATGAATGGATAGTCTGCAAAGAATCTGTCGAGATTAGGCTTCTTAGCTGCAGCTATCGCATTGCCCTCGTTGTTGTCACGAATGCCGTAACCATCGAGGATCATCAGCATTGTTGGTCTGTGTTTCATAATCGCCTCCGATAATTTTGTCGCATAAATTATAGCACATAGCAGATTATATGATAAGTAGCACGGCTCGACAAGTCGCTGAAATGCTTTTAAGGAATAGCGTAAGTGCATGCAAATGGGTATAATATAGACAATATATTCGAATCAGAACAGGTATAATATAGATAAAAGATTTGCGTTAAGAGGAGAATTGCAAATGGGCGTTGGTAAATTTACTCCCGAGCAGCAGAAGGCGATAGAGACTTTGGACAAAAGTATTCTTGTTGCGGCAGCGGCCGGTTCAGGCAAGACCGCGGTTCTGGTGCAGAGAATTATTAATATTATTCTTGAAGGCAAAGCCGAAGTGGATGAAATGCTCGTTGTAACATTCACCAAAGCTGCGGCGGCAGAGATGCGTCTCAAGCTCGCCAAGGCGCTTAAGGAACGCATGCGGATCGATCCGTCGAGCAAGGACAGGCTGAAGCCACAGCTATCCAAGCTGTACAGAGCATATATTTCGACTTTCGACAGCTTTGCGGTAAGACTGATCAGGGAGTTTTTCTATGAAATAGATATAGAGCCGAATTTCAAAGCCTGTGATGAGGTGCAGTCCGTACTGCTGCAGAGGCAGGCTGTTGACGAGCTTTTCGAGGATGGTTTTGAGAACGACAATATTATTGAAGGCGGTTCCTTCAGAGAGTTTCTGAGACTGTATTCCAGGGAAAGGAACGAAGAGACCTTTAAGAACGGTCTGCTTGAAGCATATGCCAAGCTCAGGACTATCCCTGACTATTTCGACTGGGCATACAAGAAGGCTGAGGAGCTTAATGTAAGCAAAGAGAATCTGTCGGAAACCGGCGTCGGCAAAGCCATGTTAGAAGATGCGGTTTCTGCGCTGAATGAGGCCTGCGATGCGGCGTGCAAAATCAAAGAACTGTTCGAATCAGTTGGTCTTGAGAAAATGTACGAGAATAAGCTGGCCAACGAGATCTCTATGCTTGCGACAATAAGAGAAATGCTGGAGGACGGATTATCTGAAGAGCTTCTGTCCGCTTTGCAGAGCATAGAATACATTACTTTGAGATCGACCAAGGACGATAAAGAAAGCTATGAATGCATCAAGGATGAAGTTGCAGGATTGAGATCGGTATATAAGGAGGCAATCAAGAACTGGAAGTCCTGCTATATGATGCCATCTTTTGATGTAAGACTCAGTGAGATGCATGCAAGCTACGCATATACAGTATATTATCTTGACCTGCTCAGGAAATTTGAGGAGTACTACGAAGGCCTGAAGAAGGAGAACGGGCTTCTCGACTTCTCGGACATGGAGCATTATGCGGTCAGCATACTCAAGCATCAGTCGGCTGCCGACATATTGAGAAAGAGATTTAAATTCATCTTCATCGATGAGTATCAGGATACCAATAATATACAGGAGCATCTTATCAGCAGAATTGCCCGTCCGGACAATGTGTTTAAGGTAGGAGATGTAAAGCAGAGCATTTACAGATTCAGACAGGCTGAGCCGGCAATTTTCGAGAGAACCTACAGAGAATATTCCGATGAGGCCGAGGGCAATGCTATTGCTATAGACCTTAACAGAAACTTCAGAAGCAATGATCACACTATTAGATATATCAACAGAGTTTTCGAGTCCGTGATGGAAGGATACGACGACAAAGCAAAGCTGTATACAGGCCTTTGCGAAGGTATGGGATATGGCGATGAGTATGACCTGATTCCTGAGCTTCATGTCCTGACATATGATGCTGCTGAAGACGAGGGCTTCGAGGCTGAAGCTGATGAAGCGGATGTGCAGGACGGCGGTGCTGATGAGGAGATCGTCAACATCTCCAAGGAGGAAGCCGAATTCTCATATATTGCTGAGCTGGTTGATGGAATAATCGGAACCGAGTTCTACGATTCGGCGGCCAAAGTAGTGCGGAAGGCTGAACCGAGAGATATTGCGATTCTAATGAGATCGGTCAAGCATAAGGGTGACCTCATGACAAGAACGCTTCGCAATCGCAATATCCAGGCACACATCAATGATGACGACGATTATTTTGATACAGTGGAGATCGGCATAGCGGTTTCGCTTCTCTCAAGCATAGATAATATGAAGAGAGATGTTCCGCTTATTGCGACTCTCCATTCGGAAATCTTTGGCTGGACTGCTGAGGAGCTTGCGATCGTAAGGGCAGAGTATGAGGGCTCTCACAGAGATCCTTTCTGGATGTCACTTAATGCATATGCCGAGAGCGGAAGCAAAGAGGATATCAGAAGCAAAGCCGAGGAGACGATTGCGCAGCTTAAGGACTGGAGAGAACTCTCGCACATGATGCCTCTTGAAGACTTCATCTGGCGCGTTTTGGTAGAGTCGGGATACTACATGTATGCGGGTGCCATGAACGGCGGTGACAGAAGACAGGCCAATCTGAGAGTGCTCGTTGACAGAGCAAGAAAATACAGTGAAGAAAGCATCTGCTCGCTCAGCTCGTTCCTGGATTTCATCGGAGTAATGAAGAGCAAGGGTGTAAAGAACGGACAGGCAAGCCTTCTCAGTAAGGAGGACAATGTTGTACGCATCATGACGATCCATAACAGTAAGGGTCTTGAATATCCGTTCGTCATAGTGGGCAATCTCGGCAACAAATTCAATACGGATTCGAAGGGGCAGAAGTTCAGCTTTGACTCAGAGCTGGGCGTCGGATTGAGTTATGTCAGCCCGGACAGAGCTTATTGGAGATCGACTCTGATGCAAAGAGCAATCAACAACAAGAATGTGAGGGAAGAATTCAAAGAAGAGCTCAGAATTCTCTATGTTGCCATGACAAGAGCAAGAAACAAACTCATAATGGTAGGAACCGTTAAATCTCTTGAAAAGCTCAGGGAAGGATCAAGCAGGAGAAACTTCCTAGAGGTTATGAGAGACTCGCTGAATACCGAAGCTAACGAATTCTATACGAGACATGTCTTTGCTGATGCTGCAGGAAAGAAATTCGTGGGAATCAAAGAGCTTCTTGCTACAAGACCGTCAGAATTAAAGGGCTCTGCGCTCGATGTATACCAGGAGGTCAGCAGAAGACTCGGATATGAATATCCTTATTCAGATATGCTGGATGTAGCGTCCAAGTATTCTGTAAGTGCGATTCGCAAGGACGAGCTTGCTAAGGAGCAGGCCAAGCTTGATGCTGATGCAGGAGTCGGTGAGAACGGAGATGAAATGGTTAAGCTTTGGAAGAGCAGTGACCACAAGAAGAAATCCGGTGCAGCCGATGCGGGTATTGCATATCACAGGATCATGGAATTCATTGATTTCGGTAAAGCCTGCGATAAGTATGGAAATGTGGATTCTGCATATATCCGAGAAAGAGCTGAATTCCTTAAGCAGCATGGTGCAATCGATGATGGCGTGTTCCGCGCTTTGGATCTTAGTAAAATCGAGGCATTCTTCCGTACACCACTCGGACTGAGAGCTGCAAAGGCGGCTGCAGGCGGCAAAATATATAAGGAGAAAGCTTTCACTCTGAAAACAGAGCATGAAGGAAGAAATGTCCTTGTCCAGGGTGTTGTGGACTGCTGCTGGGAGGAGGACGGAGAGATGGTTCTTGTAGACTACAAGAGCAGCTACATCAATCCTCGCAAGGATTACCGTGAAGAGCAGGAGCGGATCAGGCATGAATACAGGAGACAGGTTGAGATCTATTCTGAGGCGGTTGAAAAAGGCCTTGAAAAACCGGTCAAGGAGGCATACCTGTACCTCTTTGTTTCATCTGATGCTATACAGATTTAATTCATCTGATATGGTGCAGATTCAACTCATCTGATACGGTGTAGATTCAACGCATCTGATACCAAATGAATTAGACATTTTAAGAGTAATAAAAGATATTCAATAAAAGAGGGGCTGTCGCCCCAAGGAATGAAAACCTTAAGAAGCGACAGCCCTTTATTTTTTAATAATGCACTCTTTGCCCTCACTTTTGGAACATGAATCGCTGGAGGCCTTGATATTGAAAACAATAATTCCAATTCTGTTCGACCAAAGCGGTTTCTACTCGCGCGATCACTTTAGGGTGAGATTCGGTTTTGGAATTAAATTCTGTAATATCAAGGGTTTGCGCGATTTCAATTCCAATTTAGGTCCTTGATATTTCGCATGAACAGGTCTTTAGGAAGCTCTTGCAGGAGACGATTGGAATTTTTAAATTTATTTTCAAGGGTTTCAGGGTTTCGTGTTCCAAAAGTGAGGGCAAAGACGGCTTTTGCAAACACTTTTTAACATTTACGAATTGTCCCGGGGCATTGACAGCATGTTCGTGTTCTGCTATCCGATGATTTTGCCGCCTCCGAGTACATATTGGTCGCTTTCTATGTCATAGAGTACGACCGATTGTCCTCCGGTTATCGCGCGCTGAGGCTCATCGAAAACTACTTTGACCGTGCCGTCATCGCATGGAGCTACTGTGCAAGGCGCCTCCTTGTGTCTGTAACGAATGCGTCCGAGCGCTCTGAACGGTGCATCCGGCTTTGCAATGGACACCCAGTTGAATTCCTCTGCTGTCAGCTCACTGCTGAAGAGATCCTTGTCATCAGCAAGGACAACCTCGTTCTTATCCATGTCAAGCCTGTATACGTACATAGGCTTCTTGAGCGAAAGACCGAGGCCTTTTCTCTGTCCGACTGTGTAGTTGATTATTCCCTTATGGATGCCGAGTGTGTTTCCGTCCATATCTACGAAATACCCGTCTCGGTAATCCTTGCCGGTATAGTTTCTTATAAAGCCGGCGTAATCGCCGCCCGGTATGAAGCAGATGTCCTGGCTGTCCTTGGTTCCGGCGTTGACAAAGCCCTGTTCCTCGGCAATTCTTCTGACATCACTCTTGTCCATATGACCCAAAGGAAATATCGTGCGTGCGAGGGTTTCCTGATCGAGAGAATAGAGGAAGTAGCTCTGATCCTTGGCAAGATTGGTGGATTTGCGCAGCTTCATTCGATCTTCGCCTTTCTCGATAATGGCATAGTGACCAGTTGCAAGCATAGGTGCCTCTTCCATATTTCCTTCAAAGCCTTCATCGCTGTCATCTATGAGTTTGCCGAACTTGATGCATCTGTTGCAATCAACACAAGGGTTAGGGGTGAGGCCACTTTCGTAAGCCTGTACGAAAGGATCGACTACAAATTCCTGAAACTCGTTGCGATAGTCGACCGACATGAATTCTATATCCAGCTTGTCTGCAACGGCACGGGCAAGGTCAAGTCCTGTCAGCTTGTCGTTATCTGAGAAATGGCCGGAATCGCTGTTTAAAGAGCTGCCTGAATCACTGTTTAAGTCGAAGTCTGAAGAAAATTCGTCATAGGATTCTTCGTTGTCACTGTATTCTCCACAAAGCCTCATTGTGACTCCGATTACATTGTAGCCCTGCTCCTTGAGAAGGAATGCAGATACGCTTGAATCCACGCCTCCGCTCATTCCAACAAGTACTGACTTGCTCATCTGTGTTACCTCCACTTTTGTATACGATTATACAAAATCTTTACTTTATTACGCGTTTGGTTGTATAATGCGACTACAATTATATCACATTGAAACGATGCGATTAACATGGGAGGTAAAATATGCCAAATCCTAATAATCCTAATACAATTGACAGACATTATGTATTGCGCAATAAGGAAAATGCGACTGAGATCATTGAGAGAGCAATGGTTGAGGCAAGAAAGAAGATTCCTGAGGGCGCAGTTGCAACGTATATTCCTGAGCTTGGCAAGGTAAATCCGGATCAGCTTGGAATCTGTGTTTATCCGCTGTCGGGTGAGAAGATTTGCATAGGTGATTATCAGGAAAGATTTACGATCCAGTCGGTTTGCAAAGTGATCATGCTGATAGTTGCACTTGAGGTATGCGGCTACAAGAAGGTGTTCGAGCTCGTAGGAACGGAGCCATCGGGCGAAGCATTCAACTCGCTCGTTGAACTCGACCTTAACGACTCAAAGCCATACAATCCGCTGATCAACTCGGGTGCTTTGGCAGTATGCGGGCTTCTGCTCAAGGAGGTCTCGTTCCAGGATATGCTGAGATATTCAAGAGACCTGTGCTCAGATCCGGACATCGAGCTTAACGAGACAGTGTTTGCTTCTGAAATGAAGACCTGCTCAAGAAACCGTTCCATAGCATATCTGCTGGAGAGCAAGGGCATCATCACTTCCGACGTTGAGGATACTTTGAGATTCTATACTAAGATGTGCTCACTGAGCGTTACAGCTGAATCACTTGCTGCGCTCGGCAAGAAGCTGGCTAATGACGGTGTATGTAATCTGACAGGAACAAGATACATGTCATCAAGAACAGCCCGTTATGTCAAAACTCTGATGCTGACATGCGGCATGTACGATGGCTCGGGAACTTTCGCTATCAATGTAGGTATTCCTACGAAGTCAGGTGTAGGCGGCGGCCTTCTCTCTGTATCTGACAAGAGAGCGGGTATCGGCGTGTTCGGACCTTCACTCGATGAGAAGGGGAACAGCATCGCAGGCTGCAAGCTGCTTAGAGAGATTTCCAACGAACTGAGACTCAACCTGTTCTACGATCCTGAGTGGAATAAGGACGAGGAAGAAGAAGGCAAGGAAGGAAATTATACAAGCGAGACTATTTCACATGATATTATGCAGCACGTTAAGCAGCATACATAATATCCTCCAAAACAGAAAAAGATATTAAGGAAAGGCGGTCCGGTTCGGGCCGCCTTTAATATTTACTGAATGATATTTAAATATACAGTATAGCCAAGTCGCATGAAATGGTGAATTGATTCTGCTTTACAGCTCGCTGCAGGCTTCGCTGAGATAGATTAACTCATCACCCGAAAGCAGCGGTGAAAGCCTGTTATATACGTCTCGATGATAAGCATTGATCCATTCAGCTTCTTCTGCTGTGAGAAGGCCTATGTTAATTGCGTCCTTCTCATAAGGACAGAAGGTGATGGTATCGAGTACTATATCTCCGTTGTCGCACTGTCTGCAATATACTTCGTTCTCAATTCTTATACCGTATTTTCCTTCAAAGTAAAGACCGGGCTCATCCGACATTATCATTCCGGGGATAAGAGGTCTTGGATCTGCGTATCTGTTCATTATGTTAGGCGGCTCGTGCACGCCAAGGACGTGTCCCACGCCGTGGCTCAGGCCGTGATTGAAGTCAAGACCCTGCTCCCTCAGAGGCTCACGGCCTGCTGAATCAAGCCATTTGCCACTCATGCCCGGCTTGATTACCGCACGAGCCATTGCAATATGCGACTTAAGCACATAGGTATAATTATCAATCATCTCCTGAGTGAGAGGACCTACGGCAATCGTTCTTGTAATGTCGGTTGTTCCGTCGTAATACTGACCGCCGGAATCAACCAGAAGAAATCCCTTCGGTTCGACAACAGCAGAACCCTGCTTCGGCGCTGTGTAATGTATTATTGCGCCGTTAGCTCCATATGCGGCTATCGTCTCGAAGCTGAGGTCGAAAGCGCCGCCTTCCAGACGGATCTCATCAAGCTTTCTTGAAATTTCATACTCTGTATAGCCTTCGGATACGTGCTCCTTTACATATTTGATAAATCGAAGCATTGAAGCTCCGTCTCTGATATGAGCCTGCTTAGTTGCGGCAAACTCGATATCGTTCTTGCTTGCCTTCATCTCCTGTATAGGAGAGCTGTCTTCAACCAGTCCGACACCATCCGGAGCTGCGTAACACAGGTTGTAGCAGGTGCTTGACGGATCGTACCATATCGTTTTGCCGGCTTCTATTGAAGAAATAGCTCTGTGGATATCCTGATAATTACCATCGGCAAGCGTGAACATCTCGCAGCTTGCCGAACCGACCAACACATAGGCATAGAATATCGGAGTGTATGCAATATCGCTTCCTCTCAGATTGAGAAGCCATGCAATTTCCATAAGATCACTGACGAGCAGATAATCCGCTCCTTTGTCTCGCATTGCAGCTCGAACTCTTGCGAGCTTTGAATCTGAGCTTTCGCCGGCCGATTCGATCGGAAGCTCCCATATCTCATGCGCCTCTATCTGAGGTCTTGCAAGCTCAGGCTCTGCAATCGCAGCTTCCTCCCATGCTTTGCTGACCAGGTCATACTCCGAAACAATTTCAACGGAGAATTCCTCGAGTTCATCTTCGAAGAGCATGCCTGTTTCACCCATGACGATGTTTCCGTCAAAACCGAGAACATATCCGTTGTAATATCCCGTGGATTCATCGAAGGTGGTCTTTGCCAGAGCGATGAGAAACTCGAGTGCCGTAGGGACTCCCGGTTCACCCATTTTCATTAGGGCAATACCGCTGCCGTCGAGCTCTTGCTCGGCCTGCAGGAAGAATCTTCCGTCAGTCCACAGAAATGCGGCCTCAGGAAGTACTATTAATGTGGCATTTTCGCCGCTGAAGCCTGTAAGAAATTCACAGCATTTAAAGTGATCGTGCACAAACTCTGACCCGTGACAGTCTCCGCTTGGCACGTAATACACCTGTATGCCGTAATATTTCATAGCTTCTTGAAGTCGTTTAATTGAATATCTCATATTTGCATTATATAATAAAAAAGTGCGAAAAAGGAGAGTGTATGAATATTACTGTTTATTGTGGTGCAAATGTAGGAAATAACCCGGTGTTCAGTGAGGCAGCAGCTGAGCTGGGCAAATGGATGGGAAACAACGGACACACGCTGGTATACGGTGCCGGTAAGTTTGGCATGATGGGAATTGTTGCGGATGCTGTTCTTGACAATGGTGGTGAAGCCATTGGTGTCACACCGCAATATTTTATTGACAGGGACGAGACACATGAGGGCCTTACTGAGCTGTTTGTTGTAAGCAATCTGTCAGAGCGAAGAAGCGAGATGATGAAGATCGGAAATGCATTTATTGCACTGCCGGGAGGCATGGGAACGCTCGATGAGATAACGGAAATCTTTGCAAATAACAGACTTCATCAGTTTGACACTGAAAGCGGCATGAAACCTGCTATACTTTTCAACGTTGCCGGCTATTACGACGGCTTCCTGGAATGCCTGCGACAAATGATAGAAAAGGGCTATTACAGACAGGAGGAGTATGACGACATAATCGTTGCCGACTCAGTTGAAGACATTGCAAAGGCCCTGAACCAATAAACTGAAACTAAGACAGAACGTAGCTGATGAAAAATTTATTTAAGAACTTATTACCTTACAAATGGATAGCACTGCTGATTCTCCTGCTCTTATTCGGGCAGGCGTTTTGTGATATGAACCTTCCGCAGTATACGCAGAAGATGATCGATGTCGGTATTCAGAACAAAGGCATAGAACACATCCTTCCGCAGATGATGGAAGACGAAGAATTCGATGCGCTGTATGAGCTGTGTAATAACGAGCAGAAAGCTGTGCTGGATGATGTGTATGCCGGGGAAGCTCCACGCGCATACAGTGACGATGTTACCGAAGAGACGCTTGAAGCGGCTGATGAACTCATGCTGGATCCTGTTGTCGAAAGATACAACAGCCTGAACAAGGGAACAAAGCAAAACGCTGAGCAGACCGAACAGGAGGCGAGTCTTGAGAGCTTATCCGAGGATGCCGAGAATGAGACTCTGCTTGCAATGGGCTATGCTTATGCTGCTCAATGTGATGAGGCTGCGGGTGTTGATGTAGACGCGATTCAGAGCAGTTACATGTGGAAGTGCGGCCTTATGATGTTCCTGATGGCGATACTTATGCTGATCTGCACTATCGCTGTTTCCTTCCTCTCGTCAAGAGTAGGTGCGGGAATAGGAAAGGATCTCAGAGGCAAGCTCTTCAGAAATGTTATGTCCTTCTCTACATATGAGATGGACAGCTTCCACACGTCCTCGCTGATAACCCGTGCGACCAACGATATTCAGCATGTTCAGATGACTTCGACTATGCTGCTCAGAATGATGCTGTATGCACCGTGCATCTGCACATGGGCGATTATCAAGGTATATCAGACGCATGCGCATATGAATTTTGTAATAGTGACCGGAACTGTCGGTCTGCTGCTTCTTCTCGGCGGAGTTATGACTGTCGTTACACCTAGATTCAAAATCATGCAGACTCTCGTTGACGGGCTTAATTCTGTTTCGCGAGAGATACTCACGGGTATACAGGTAATCAGAGCCTTTGGCAGAGAGAAGACCGAAGAGCATCGCTTCAATGATGCCAACAAAGCACTGTATAAGAATCAGCTCTTTACATCGCGTATGATGACGCTGCTGACTCCGATTATGATGATCGTTATGTATGGCCTTGCGATATGGATCATGTGGGTTGGTTCAAAGCGCATAGATACCGGAACTATTCAGGTCGGCGCGCTGACTGCTTTCATATCCTATGCGATGATGATCGTTTCTTCGTTCCTCATGATTGCCGGAATGTTCCTGTTCCTGCCGAGAGCGGGTGTTGCAGCGGATCGTGTTCAGGAGGTCATCACGACACAGACTTCGGTCAAGGATGCGGAGGATGCGGTTTCAATCGGACGCGACGTCAAAGGTCTTGTTAAATTCGACCACGTATCCTTCATGTATTCGGATGCGGAGGAAAACGTATTGACCGACATTGATTTCGAGGCAAAGCCGGGTGAGACAACTGCAGTCATCGGATCTACGGGCTGCGGCAAGACTACGCTGATAGATCTTATTCCAAGATTCTACGATGTGACTGAGGGTGCTGTTTCAATAGACGGCAAGGATATACGCAAGCTCACTCTTGAATCACTGAGACATGCAATAGGATATGTTCCGCAGAAGGGCATCCTTTTCTCGGGAACAATAGAAAGCAACATAAGATTCGGAAAGCTGAATGCCAGCGATGAGGAAGTTGCGGAAGCAGCAAGAACCGCGCAGGCAGACGATTTCATAGAAGAGAAAGAAGAGAAATACGAAAGCTATATTGCACAGGGCGGTACCAATGTCTCCGGAGGACAGAGACAGAGACTGTCCATAGCAAGAGCACTCGCCAAGAAGCCTAAGATACTTATCTTCGACGACTCGTTCTCTGCACTGGATATGAAGACTGACGCAGAACTGAGACGCGCTTTGGCCGAAGAAGTGGCGGATGCAACCAAGATCATAGTAGCGCAGCGTGTAGGAACAATACTGCATGCTGAACAGATAATTGTTCTCGATGACGGCAGAATTGTCGGAAAGGGAACACACGAAGAACTGATGAATAGCTGTGATGTATATCGTGAGATTGCTGAGTCACAGCTGTCGGAAAAGGAACTGTACGGTTAATGGCGGATAATTATAACGAAAAACAGAATAGTCAGAAGTCCAGGAAGAGAATGGGCAAGGGACCGAGCGCAGCGCTTGCTCCCGGTGAAAAGCCTAAGAATTTCCGCAAGGCTGTGAAGAATACCATCAACTATATGGGCGCATATAAATGGGCTGTTGTGTGCGTATTCTTTATTGCCGCTCTTGCGACGGTCTTCGAGACTCTCGGACCTGCTGTTATGGGCAAGGCAACGACTACGCTGGCGGAAGGTCTCATGGCCAAGATTCATGGCACCGGCGGAATCGATTTTGAAGCTATAGGCAGAATACTGCTCATCACTCTCGGTCTGTATGCGACCGGCGCAATCTTCCAGTTTGTGCAGGCGTGGATCATGAACAATATCACTCAGAAGGTAGTATTTAATATGCGTCGCGATATCTCGGAGAAGATAAATCGCATGCCTATGAAATATTTCGAAACCGTGCAGACGGGCGAGATTCTGTCGAGAATAACCAACGATATAGATACCCTCGGACAGGGACTCAGTCAGAGCGTGTCGAATTTCATATGGTCAACGGTAAGCCTTGTCGGAATAATTGTTGTAATGCTTTACATCAACTTCAAGCTTACTCTTGTCGCACTCATTACAATCCCGCTGTCCGCAGCATTCATGGCGGTTCTCATTAAGGTGTCGCAGAAGCACTTTGCGGCTCAGCAGGAGAATCTCGGAATAATAGACGGCCAGGTTGAAGAGAACTTTACGGGACATCTTGTCATCAAAGCCTTCAACCGTGAGGAACGCGTAATTCGTGAATTCGATAAGACCAATGAGAAGCTTTATGAGTCGGCCTGGAAATCTCAGTTCCTGTCAGGACTGATGAGACCGGTAATGATGATCGTAAGTAACATGGGCAACGCTGCTGTAGTACTGGCGGGCGGAATACTTTGTGCAAAGGGTGCAATCGGAGTCGGAGATATTCAGGCTTTCATTCAGTATGTAAGAAATCTCTCTGAGCCTGTCCAGACTATTGCGCAGATAATGAATCAGGTGCAGTCGATGGCGGCTGCTGCCGAGCGTGTATTCGAGTTCCTCGATGAAGAGGAAGAGGTCGAGAGCGAGGATGTGGCTGAAGTTTCACCTGAGGAGATACGGGGAGAGGTTGAGTTTGATCATGTTTCCTTTGGCTATGATGAGGGAACTACAATCATAAAGGACTTCAGTGCCAAGGTTGAGCCGGGGCAGAAGATCGCGATCGTCGGTCCGACCGGCGCAGGCAAAACAACCATGGTCAAGCTGCTGATGCGTTTTTACGACGTTAACGGAGGCTCGATAAAGCTCGACGGAAAAGACATCCGCGAATACAGCCGCAAGAGTCTCAGACAGAATTTTGCTATGGTACTTCAGGACACGTGGCTTTTCAAGGGAACTATTCGTGCCAATATCAAATACGGAAACGAGAAGGCTGATAACGACGACATCATCAAGGCTGCCAAAGCTGCCAAGGCTCATCACTTTATTAGAACTCTGGCAGGCGGATACAAGATGGTGCTGAATGAGGATGCGTCCAATATTTCCGAAGGACAGAGGCAGCTGCTTACAATTGCAAGAGCGATTCTGGCAGACAGAAAGCTGCTCATTCTTGACGAAGCGACTTCCTCGGTCGATACGAGAACCGAAGAAGAAATCCAGAAGGCGATGGATGCTCTGACCAGGGGCAGGACCAGCTTTATCATAGCTCACAGACTGTCTACAATCAGAAATGCCGATATGATTCTTGTAATGAATCATGGCGATATAGTTGAGCAGGGTACTCACGAGGAACTGCTCGCAAAGGGCGGTTTTTATGCAGATTTATACAACTCACAATTTGAGGAGGTTGGTTAAATGAGAACATACGCAGAGGAATATGAATACTGGCTGAACTCTGAAATCGTTGATGAGGTGACCAAGGACGAACTGAGGACCATTGCCGGAAATGACGCGGAAATCGAGAGCCGTTTTGGCGGAATGATGTCTTTCGGTACCGCTGGCCTTCGTGGAACTATGAAAGCCGGCACGATGAATATGAATGTTTATACAGTCAGACTTGCGACTCAGGGCATGGCCAATCTCATTAAATCAGAGGGCGGAGATCTTCAGGGCGACCATCATGAAGGCAATGGCGTTGCGATTGCGCATGACTCAAGACTGAACTCCAGGCTCTTCGCGGTTGAGGCGGCATGTGTACTTGCTGCTAACGGCATCAGGTCTTATCTCTTCGATGAGCTGAGACCTACGCCTGAGCTTTCGTTTGCTGTACGAGAGACGGGAGCTATTGCGGGCATCAATATAACTGCCAGCCACAATCCTAAGGAATACAACGGCTACAAAGCTTACTGGGCGGACGGTGCACAGCTCGCTCCGGAGCATGCCGATGTTGTTGCTGCGGAATTCAGGAAAATTGACATCTTTAACGATGTCAGAACTATGAATTATGATGAGGCTCTTGAATCCGGACTGATTGAGATTATCGGAAGCGAAATAGACGAGAAGTATATGGCTTGTGTTCTCGAGCAGTCGGTAGGAAGAAAATATATTGAGGCGGCGGCAGCCGATATTAGCATAGTCTATACGCCGTTCCATGGTGCAGGTTACAAGCTTGTTCCTGAGATATTAAGAAGGATAGGAATTGACGATATCATTACTGTAGACGAGCAGATGATCCCGGACGGAAATTTCCCTACCGTCAAATCGCCAAATCCTGAGAACACCGAAGGCTTTGCGTTGGCACTTGAGTACGCCAAGAAGAATAAGGCGGAGTTCATCATCGGAACAGATCCGGACAGCGACCGCTGCGGAGCTGTAGTAAAGCTTGATGAGAAGAGATTCGGAGAAGACAATTATATGGTGCTGTCGGGCAACCAGATGGCATGCCTTATGATGGACTATCTCTTCACAGTCAGAAAAGAGCAGGGTACCTTGCCTGAAAATGCAGCAGCCTGCAAATCAATTGTTTCAACAGTGATGGCCAACCGCATCTGCGAAATGAACGGGGTTAAGCTCTTTGAGGTTCTGACCGGCTTCAAGTTCATCGGCGAGAAAATCAAGGAGTTTGAAGAAAGCGGAGACTATTCATTTGTATTCGGCTTTGAGGAAAGCATCGGATTCCTGGCCGGAACTTATGCCCGAGATAAGGATGCTGTTGTAGCGACAATGCTCATGGCTGAGCTGGGCTGCTATTATAAATCCAAAGGAATGACAGTCTATGACGGACTGCAGGAAATCTATAAGAAATACGGATACTACAAGGAGCACACACAGTCCATCATATTTGAAGGCTTTGATGCTCAGGGGAAGATGGCGGATGTAATGGTCAGGCTGAGAGCAAATCCACCGCAGGCAATAGGCGAGGGAATGAATGTAATCAGAACCATCGACTATCTCGATGACATACCGGGATTTACTAAGAGCAATGTTCTCTTCTATGAGCTTGCGGAAGGCTGTGCACTTGCGGTAAGACCTTCCGGTACAGAACCTAAGGTCAAGGCTTATGTAATGGCTCAGGGCAGCTCGGAGGAAGATGCCGGCAGACGCTGCGAACTCATTGCAGAAGCCGCAGCACAGATGCTGTCATAAAAGTATATGATCAATGCATAGCAATCAATGCATAGTAATCAATGCATAAGTAATTCATAACATAATTAAATCATAACATAATTGATTCATAATAAATACAGTAGCAAAAGGCATATGTGAGCCATTGCTACTGTATTTATATTATTTGACAAATTATTTAGCAGTAATATGAGTGCTTCTTCTTGTACGGCACCCGCAGAGGTGGGATTTTGGTGGTTTGCTCGTGTTTTGCGCGAATCCATAGGATGCAGCCGACCCCCGCAAAGGTTCGATTTTAGCATTTTGCTCGTGCCAATCTCAAATCCATAGGATGAAGCCGACCCCCGCAAAGGAGGGATTTTGGTGGTTTGCTCGTGCTTTTCATGAATCCATAGGATACAGCCGACCCCCGCAAAGGTGGGATTTTAGCAGTTTGCTCGTGTCAAGCGCGAATTATTGGTACCTTAGAGTTATAAAAACACTGCGTACAAGTATCGCAGTGTTTTTTAAAAGGCGTTAATGAGAGCCTGTCTTGAGGTATACGGTTCAAAGTTATCCTTATTTCGAGAATCTCTTGTCAAACAGTCCGTGGACCTTGTTGATTTCGGTTACTGAAATAAACGCATGAGGATCAAGCTCGTAGATGTGTCTGATTGCTTCATCGCATTCGTGCTTGGTTACGATCGCTTTAAGTATATTGGTCTGTGTTTCGGTGTATCCGCCTTCGCCGTACCAGCTTGTAACTCCGCGGTCCAGGACCAGAGAAAGCTTGTGACCGAGGACAGGTTCCTTGGAGTATACTGTCAGCTCCATGTAGTGGTTCTGCATGTGGTATTTATCCATTGCCCAGGACAGGATTGCAGCAAAGAAAATTGAATATACAGCATTCTCAATACCGTATGCAAAAGCACAGATGGTGTAGATGCAAACATTGATTATCATGTTCATCATGCCTACACTGAAGCCCGGCTTTCTGCTGGAAAGAACCATTCCCATTACATCACCGGCGCCACATCCGGAGCCTGCTGTAAGAACAAGACCTACTCCTATACCGCCGAATACACCTGCGGCGATGCAGCTCATTACTTCATTCTGAATAATTGACTGACTCAGTACAGGAATAACTGCGATTTCGGCAGAGAGAACAGTGATTGAAAAAACAGTTCTGAAGAGGAATTTCTTGCCCAGTGACTTTGCTCCCCACAGAAGAACAGGAATGTTAATACCCCAGTATATTAATCCAAGCCATGCTATGCCCGGAATTGCAGGGATGTGCAAAACATCCTCGATGAGTGCGTCGACGAGCTGAGCTACACCCATTGCACCGCTACAATACAGATTAAAAGGTGTAATGATAAGATTCATTGACAATGCGAGCATTGCATTTCCAATTGTAATCATTACGAGCTGTTTAACCATGCGCAGCTTGTCATCTTTCTCAGTTCTGCTGTTGATTTCTCTTAACTTATTCATACATTCATTTTCCCGAAAATGCCGAGAAACACTCCCCTTTGTCTTAATCAAAACACATGTATAGTAACATATTTTTCTTGCAGATAACATAGTATAGATGTAAAATTAACCGTCAAATTTGTGAACATAGATGTCAGACAATAACGTAGGTCGTCATATGTAACATACGTGAGAGGAGCCATTAAAATGGGTGATATGGAAAGAAGAGTTGGAACAGTATCAAGAGGAATCAGATGTCCGATTTTCCGTGAGGGAGATGACCTTGCGCAGATGGTAACAGACAGTGTTCTGGCAGCAGCTGAGAGCGAAGGCTTCAGCATGAATGACAAAGACGTTGTATGCATTACAGAGTCTGTTGTTGCAAGATGCCAGGGTAACTATGCAAGTGTAGATGCAATCGCAGCTGACGTAAAGGCAAAGCTCGGCGGAGAGACAATCGGAATTATCTGGCCTATTCTGTCAAGAAACAGATTTGCAATCTGCCTCAGAGGAATGGCAAAGGGCGCAAAGAAAGTCGTTCTGATGCTCAGTTATCCTTCAGACGAGGTTGGTAACGCACTGCTCACATTCGATCAGATCGATGCAGCAGGTATCAATCCTTACAGCGATGTACTTACACTTGAGAAGTACAGAGAGCTTTTCGGAGAGAACAAGCACCAGTTCACAGGCGTTGATTATGTTGCATACTATGGCAACCTCATCAAGGAGATGGGTGCAGAGGTTGAGATTATCTTTGCTAACCACGCTGAGGAAATCCTGAAATATACTAACAATGTTATTGCCTGCGATATTCACACTCGCGCAAGAACCAAGAAGATTCTGAAGGCTCACGGAGCTAACGTATACGGAATGGATGACATTCTCACAGCTTCAATCGACGGAAACGGATTCAATGAGAAGTACGGACTGCTCGGTTCCAACAAGGCAACTGAGGAGACTATCAAGCTCTTCCCACGTGACTGCCAGGGCCTCGTTGAGGACATTCAGGCAAGAATCGAGAAGGCAACAGGAAAGCACGTTGAGGTTATGGTTTACGGAGACGGCGCATTCAAGGATCCTGTTGGAAAGATTTGGGAGCTTGCAGACCCTGTAGTATCACCTGCATATACAAGCGGACTTGAGGGAACTCCTAACGAGCTGAAGCTTAAGTATCTTGCAGACAATGATTTTGCAGAGCTTTCCGGAGACGAGCTTAAGGCTGCTATTTCTTCAGCAATCAAGGCTAAGGAAAGCGACCTCGTAGGAAACATGGCTTCAGAGGGAACAACACCTCGTCGTCTTACAGACCTGATCGGATCACTTTGCGACCTGACTTCAGGATCCGGAGATAAGGGAACACCTGTTGTTCTTATCCAGGGTTACTTCGATAATTACACAAACTAATCTGAGATTCTGATTCGCAATCAGAGATGAAAGCGGATTATGAGTCCGATACGGATGATCGGTAATAAAAAAAGGCGTGATAACGATTTCGTTATCGCGCCTCAGACCGTAGACAAAGCTCTTTTTCAGGCTATCGCCTGAAGGAGGGCTTTTCTTATGCGAATATCATGTTGTAATCGGTGCGAAGTAACGCCTGAAA
>JAGHUV010000012.1 GCA_018064665.1 Candidatus Crickella caballi
TATGATACCGTCTGCAAACAACTGCGACTGAATATCCGCTGCGATACAATTTAACAGCATGAAAGCGAGTTATTAATTCGTGTGGTAAATAACGTTGAGTGCGTGTTATATTGTTCATGGCGATAGGATTCCTTTCCTTAGATGTTTTTGTGGTTATTAACATTCTGATGGAACCTATCGCTTTTGTATATGCATGATGGTGTCACATCAATTGTAGATCAACAGTGATCAGTAGTGGCACTATTGACACTATTGCATCGATTCCCGTATTAAGGTAAAATTATCAACTGCTGAAATGAACACAGAAGGGGATAATCTGTGTAGAGATACACTTTGAAGGCGAATATTTCGCCATAGGGAGGATTTTACATGGCTAAACACAGAACGGGTCGTCTGAGTGAGGAAATCAAGAAAAGCATCAGCAATTTCCTTATTAACGGAGCTAAGGACCCAAGACTCACATCAAGAATAATAAGCATCAGCGGTGTTGAGGTAACATCGGACGGAAGCTATGCAACTGTGTATATTTCGCCGCTTTGCCTTTCGGATGAGGACAAGGAGCAGGTTGCTGCGGAAGTACTCGCCGGCTTTGCCAAAGCAAAGGGCGCACTCAGATCCAAGGTTTCACGCGATATCAAGCTGAGACATACTCCGGAGCTTATTTTCAAGCTGGATTCATCCATGGATTACGGCAGGAAGATCGACTCTATACTTGAGGAGATCGCAGCTCAGCCTAAGAGCGACGACGTAGAGGCTGAGGAAGAGGAGTAGGCAGCATTGTATAATTAAGGCGGATGAGATTGCTATGATGAATGATTCAATCAGAAGTATTGCAACAATAATAAGAGAGCTTGACGGCATACTGATTTTCCCGCACATCAATATGGACGGGGATGCACTCGGATCATGCTCGGCCTTGTGCCTCGCACTTCGCAGTCTTGGCAAGAAGGCTTATGTCATGATTGACCAGCCTGTGCCTAAGAATCTGGATTTCCTGGAATGCGGCTGCTGCACTGATGATGACAGCGTACTGGATGAGGTAAATCTGTCACTTATGATAGACTGCAGCGGAATGAAAAGAATCAAGGGCAGAGAAGCTGCGTGGAACAGGGGCAAGCTCAAGGGCTGTATCGACCACCATCAGAAGGGCATGACTGATATCAGATATGACTTTTTCAGAACAGAGCCGATGACAGCTGCAACAGGTGAGATAATTTACAATCTCATCAAGGCACTTGACGTCGAAATAACTCTGGATATTGCCAACTGCATTTTCGCAGCCATTACAACGGATACAGGCAATTTCCAGCACTCAAATACCACAAAACAGTCACATGACATATGCGGACTTTTCTACAAGATCGAAGGCTTCGATTCCAAGAAGATTTCTGCGCTCATCTACGACAGACGCTCCAAAGAGGCTCTGCGCATGGAGAGTAAGGTACTGGGCTCGCTGAATTTCTACGGAAACGGACAGATTGCTGTCGGAGTCGTTTCACAGGCTTTACTTGAGGAATGTGGATGCACCATGGATGAGACCGAAGGACTGATTCAGCGTATTATGAGCATCGATGGAATTGAGATCGGAGTTCTGTTCAAGCAGAATCCGGATTGCGTACGCGCAAGCATTCGTGCCAAGAACTATGCCAATGTTGAGTCTGTTGCACGCAAATTTGACGGCGGAGGACATGTAAGAGCTTCCGGGTGTACTTTCTACGGAACTCTTGAGGAGGCAGAGCAGGATCTTGTTCCTGAGCTGAGCAAATTACTTAAATGATTACTGAAGGAATTCTAAATATTAATAAGCCTGAGGGATGGACCTCACAGGATGTGTGCGCTAAGCTGCGCGGCAGGCTTCACATTAAGAAGATAGGGCACACCGGCACATTGGATCCAATGGCAACAGGTGTGCTTCCTGTTTGTATAGGACGTGCGACACGCATAATTGAGTACTATGACAAGGACTTAAAATCTTATCATGCGACGATGAAGCTCGGTGTTGTTACCGACACTCTTGATATTACCGGAGAGGTCCTTGAAGAGACGCCTGTACGCATTATCGATGAGACTGCCAAAACATCCGAGGCCTCCTGCACCGATACACAGTATACTGACGCCTGCGTTAAGATGATTGTGAATTCGGATATTAAGAGGGCTTTTGCCGAATACACCGGAGAAATCGTACAGATACCGCCAAAGTATTCAGCACTCAAAATCGGAGGAAGAAGAGCTTATGACCTCGCAAGAGAGGGCAAGGAAGTTGAAATCAAGGCTCGTACCATTACAGTAGCATCCAATGAGATTACTTTGATCGATGCGGAAGCTGCTGTGATCGAGTTTGATGTAGTGTGCTCCAAAGGCACATATATTCGCACCATCTGCGATGATATAGGAAGACAGCTTGGATGCGGAGCAACTATGACAGCGCTGATAAGAACCTCAAACGGCTATTTCAGGCTGGAGGATGCGCTTGAGCTTAAAGACGTCATAGAGATGACTGATGAGGAGCTTGAAAAGCATATAATACCTGCGGATGAGACGCTGAAGATGCCGGGAACGGTCCTGCTTGACAATAACAGAGTTATAGCATTCAGGAATGGACACAGCTCATCAGGCAGGACATATGAGATTATCGAGACCGGACGTTTTGATAATATATACAAGGTATATTCTAAGAAGGATAAAAATACGCACGGAGACTTTCTGGGAATGGGTGAGATAAGAGAGGGCGAGCTTGTTCCAAGCAAGGTTATGATATAGAGATGCAGATTATTAATTCATTAAATGACATTAAAACAGAAGAAAGAACGGCGATTGCTCTTGGCAATTTTGATGGCATTCATGTCGGACACAGAGCCATTCTGGAGGACGCAATCAGGATTGCTGCAGAGAGAGGCCTGAAGTCTGTATGCTATACATTCTCCAATCATCCTTTTAATTATATTATGAACAGGGATGAGAACGATCCGGATGGTATCAAGCTTATCTGCACCGAGGAGCAGAAGATCAGAATGCTCGAGGAAATGGGCTTTGACATTCTTGTCAATGTGCCTTTTGACGGGCAGATGATGACTATGAGAGCGATGGACTTCATTGAGGATGTACTCGTAAACGGACTTAATGCTGCGGCTGTTTGTGTCGGATTTAACTATTCGTTCGGAGCAAGAGCCGAGGGTAAGTCTGAAATGCTTATAAGAGAGGGCCTGAAGCACGATATCGATGTAAGAGTTCATGATGCTGTTGCAGTTGACGGAAAGGTAGTAAGCTCCACGCTGATAAGAAAGACAATTGCAGAAGGAGATATGGAGAAGGTGGCGCTGTACCTTGGCAGAGATTATGCGTTTGAGGGTATAGTACAGACCGGTCGCAGAATAGGCTCAACAATAGGCTTCCCGACGGCCAATCTTCCTGCGCCTGTCAACAGAGCGCTTCCTTGCGACGGCGTGTATTTCGGTCGTATAGAGCTCAGAGGAGAAAGCCGCAGATGCATTATTAATATGGGATGCAATCCTACTGTTTCGGACGGCAGTATCAAGACGATTGAAACTCATATTTTCGACTATGACGGAGGCGACTGCTACGGAGAGAAGATAGCTGTATATTTCGAGCATTTTCACAGACCGGAGATGCAGTTTGCCGATAAGGAGGAGCTTCACAGACAGATCGCTTCGGACTGCGAGGAGGCCAAAGCGTTCAGAGTCTGAATTCGTTAAAATATTAGGCTTTAATAAATAAAAATATTATAGACATTACGGCTGTCTTATGTTAATATAGCAACGTTGTCGTAATGACAGCACAATACAATATCAATACCCATGCCGCAGTAATGCGTTTCTCCGACGGTTACGCAGCTTGGGTGAACTGAAGAAAAGGAGAATTTTTTTATGCTTACTAAAGAGAAGAAGACTGAAATCATCAAAGAGTATGCCATCAAGGAAGGCGATACAGGTTCCCCGGAGGTTCAGGTTGCTATTCTGACTTACAGAATCAACGACCTTAACGAGCACCTTAAGGCAAACCACAATGACTATCATTCAAGAAGAGGACTTCTGAAGATGGTAGGTCAGAGAAGAAACCTTCTTAAGTACCTGAAGAGCGTAGATATCGAGAGATACAGAACTCTCATCGCACGTCTGGGACTGAGAAAGTAATTGAGGCAATAAAGCGGGAGTGCATATGCTCCCGCTTTGCTTGTATATTTGTTAAATTAGGCGCGACGGAGACGTGCCGAACCCATGGTGTTAAGTGAATTAACAGGAAGGAGTTGTTAATTATGGGTAGATATGAAGATTATAAAGTTTACAAGACAGCAGTAGGCGGAAGACTGGTTCAGTTCGAAATCGGTAAGATTTGCGAGCAGGCTAACGGCCAGGTTACTCTCAGATACGGTGATACAGTTGTAAGCTGTGTTGTTGTAGCAAGCAAGGAGCCAAAGCAGGACGTTGATTTCTTCCCGCTGACATGCAATTTTGAAGAAAAGATGTACGCTATCGGAAAGATTCCGGGTGGATATCTTAAGAGAGAGGGGCGTCCTACAGACAAGGCTACACTCGTATCTAGACTGATCGACAGACCACTCAGACCTCTTTTCCCAAAGGGATACAGAAACGACGTAGTAGTTACTGCTACTGCTCTGTCTGTTGATCCTGACTGCTCACCGGAAGTAGCATCACTGATGGGAACTTCCGCTGCTATCGCTATTTCGGACATTCCTTGGGATGGCCCGACTGCAGGCGTTGTTGTCGGAAGAGTTGACGGTGATTTCGTCATCAACCCTACAACAGAGCAGAGAGCTGTTTCAGATCTCAACCTTACAGTATGCGGTACTGAAGAAGCTATCATGATGGTAGAGGCAGGCGCTAACGAGCTTCCTGAAGATCAGATGCTCGAGGCTATTCTTTATGGACATGAAGAAATCAAGAACATCTGCCGCTTCATCAAGGAGATCGTTGCTGAAGTTGGTAAGGAAAAGCAGGAATACAAGGTATTCAAGGCAGGCGAGGACGTTGATGCTGCAGTAAGAGAGTATGCTACACAGAAGATGGTAGATGCTATCTACACTGAAGATAAGCAGGAGAGACTTGCCAACATGGACGCTGTAGCTGTAGATGCCAAGGAGCATTTTGCCGAGGAATTCGAAGGCAGAATGGCTGAGGTTGACGAGGTTCTCTATAACATCAAGAAGGAACAGGTTCGTTCAAGAATTCTTGAAGAAGGCGTTCGTCCTGACAACAGAGCACTCAACGAAATCAGACCTCTTTGGAGTGAGACAGGCTTCCTGCCAAGAGCTCACGGAACAGGACTGTTCAAGAGAGGACAGACTCAGGTTCTGTCAGTTTGCACTCTTGCACCACTCAGCGAGGCTCAGTACCTTGATGGTATCGATACAGATCAGACTCGCAAGAGATATATGCATCAGTATAATTTCCCTGGTTACTGCACAGGTGAAGCTAAGGCTTCAAGATCACCGGGACGTCGTGAAATCGGACATGGCGCTCTGGCAGAGAGAGCTCTGCTTCCTGTAATTCCAAGCGAGGAAGAGTTCCCATATGCAATCAGAGTCGTATCTGAGGTTCTTTCATCCAACGGTTCATCTTCCATGGCTTCAACATGTGGATCATGTCTGGCACTTATGGATGCCGGTGTTCCAATCAAGAAGCCTGTAAGCGGTATCGCTATGGGTCTTATTGAGGGATTCAATGAAGACGGTTCCAGCAAGTTCGCAATCCTGTCCGATATTCAGGGCATGGAGGACTTCCTCGGAGACATGGACTTCAAGGTAACAGGAACTCCTGATGGTGTAACAGCACTTCAGATGGATATCAAGGTTCACGGACTGAACAGAGAAATACTTAAGCAGGCACTTGATCAGGCCAAGGTCGGTCGTGCTCATATCCTTGAGAATATGCTTGAAGAGATTGCTGCTCCTCGCGAAGAGATGAGCAAGTTCGCTCCAAGATGCATCAGCATGAGAGTTGATCCTGACAAGGTTAGAATCGTTATCGGACCTGGAGGAAAGACTATCAACAAGATCGTTGAAGAGACAGGTGTTAAGATTGATATTTCCGATGAGGATGTCGGACTCATTTCAATCTATGCAAGCGATATGGAGAGCGCTGAGGCAGCTAAGAAGCACATCGAACTTCTCACCAAAGAAGTTGAGGTAGGAGAGACTTATGAAGGCGAAGTAAAGAGAATCATGAACTTCGGAGCTTTCATTGAAATTCTTCCTGGCAAGGAAGGTCTGCTGCACATCTCCAAGATGGCTAACCACAGGGTTGAGAAGGTTGAAGATGTAATGAACATCGGAGATAAGGTAACTGTAAAGGTAACTGAAATCGACAGTCAGAACAGAATCAATCTTTCAAGAAAAGAGCTTGTAGAAGACTAATTGATATATGAATAAAAAGTGGGTCTTGGGGACTGTCCCTAAGATCCGCTTTTTGTTATAATCAACGTGGTATGCTAAAGAAAAGATATGACACAGTTAAAGTAATATTGTTCGCAACAGCATTCTTCGCATGTGCTATGTTCATTCTGTGGAGAGTTAATGCGGCAGTTCATTTACGGACTCAGACCATTGTATTTACAACACTGGCACTGGGGTATCTTGTAGTATCAAGATCGATTTCCATTACAATAGGACGTAATGCCGAAGTAGTAGAACAGCCTATGGACTATCCGCCTGATGGTATCGACCCTATTCAGAGCGGATGCGTAATCGATGGAATAATTAACAACAGAGACATTACCGCAGCCTTCTTCTATATGGCTCAGAAGGGATATTTTACGATAAGAGAGTATGAACGCAAGCAGTTTGTGTTCGAATACATTCAGTCGCCTAAATACGAGCACAAAGCAATGATTGCCTTGTTTAATGCCATATTTGGCGACGGCAGGGAGAAGGCTGTCAAGCTCACTGAATGCGCAGACCGGATAAAAGAGGCTTTACCTAAAGTGAAGAAAAACTCAATAAAGAGCATTTCTTCTAAGAAGAACAAAGAAATTGCAAATATCACCGGAAAGGTGCAGGGCTTTAAGAACAGACTTATAAGCAACAGGGGAGAGCATGCGGAGGCTCTTATTGCCGCGGATCCGGAGTATGTATACAAGGTGTTTCCGTATGCATATTCATTTTCGGTCACTGCCAAATTAGCGAGAAACTTTGACTTCGACAACATCGACCCACCGACCTGGTATGTACCTTACGGAGTGGACGAGGACTATAAATTTGATGTTGTTGTATATAACTCAATTGTTAAAAACCTGTTGGAACAGCTTAACAAGGAAGTATTTTAGTGAAACTATACGAAGAAGGATTTACACAGAACAGAGAGCTGTCTTGGCTCAGATATGATGACAGAGTGCTGGATGAGGCTATGGATGAAACCGTGCCTCTTTTCGAGCGTCTTAATTATATTTCGATTTTCATGAGCAATCTTGAAGAATTCATGCAGGTAAGAGTAGGCAGCCTTATTGAGGATGTTGCCGATGGAGATGATGAACCTGACGTAAGATCCGGGCTCAATGCAAGAGAACAGCTCAAAGCTATATATGATATGATTCCTAAGCTCCTTCTGAAGAAGGACATTACATACAGAATAGTTGATCAGGAGCTTAAGAAAATCAGAATTCAGAGGATCACACCGGATGAACTTATGAAAACCGAGGTTATGAGACTCGGGTCATATTACAGACAGAAAATCCGCAAGAAGCTTACAGCAACGCTTATCGACAGAAAGGCGGATTTCCCATACATTGATGAGAATAAGCCGTACATTTTCTGCAGAATGGCAGTTGAAACAGGGGATGAGTTTGGACTTATAGATATTCCATACGACCTGCCTAAGATTTTTGTAATGGAGCCGGGCCTCACAAAGGGACGTCCGCTCAAATACATACTGACTTCGGATATCATAAAGATGTTCTGCGCCGACCTTTTCTCACCGTTCAAGATGGTCGAGGCTGTTTCCTTTGACATTGCGCGCAATGCTGAGGTTGAGCTCGGAGAGGGAAGTGATCTTCTTGAAGACATGAAGAAGATAATCAAGAAGCGCAAAACAGCCCCTGCTGATAAGCTGATCATCGAGAAGAAAGCAAGCCGCAGCATTGTGGAATTCCTTGCGAATGTATATAAGCTTAAATACTGGCAGATATTCACAACAGATATGATTTCTCTGGCATATGTGTCAGAGCTTGAGGATGTTATACCGTATTGGCTGCTGGACGAGGTCTGCTTTAAGCCTTTTACACCTTTCAACCAGCTTCAGCTCTCGCGCGGCTCTGTAATTGACAGAGTTCTCAAGACCGAAATACTGTCGGCATTCCCTTATGACTCGATGGATCCGCTGCTTGAGCTTCTCAGAGAGGCTTCTGTTGACAAACGGGTTACTGAGATAAGAATGACGATATACAGACTTGCTTCTCAGCCTGAGATAGTCAAGCATCTGATTACTGCAGCCGAGAACGGCAAGCGGGTAAGGGTTCTTATGGAGGTTCGCGCCAGATTTGACGAAGAGAAGAATATCGACTGGGCAGAGAAGCTGAAGTCCAGTGGAGTTAAGGTATATCTGGGTAATGAGAAGTACAAGGTTCATTCCAAGATATGTCAGGTTGTCCTCGAGGAGAACGGAGAGAAATATTTCATTTCTCAGTTCGGAACCGGAAATTACAACGAGAAAACAGCAAGAAAATATACGGATCTTTCGCTCATTACCTCAGACAAGAGGCTGGGCAGGGATGCGGATGAACTTTTCAACGATGTGTTCAAGGGCAAACCGGGCGCATATGAGCATCTTCTTACATCGCCTAAGACCATGCAGGATGGCCTCATTGAACTTATAAGAAGAGAGGCATACAAGGGCAAGGAAGGTCGTATTTTCATCAAATGCAATTCGATCACTGACGAGAAGCTGATTGAAGAGCTTATGCAGGCTTCGTGCATGGGATGCAAGATCCGGTTGATTGTTCGAGGCATATGCTGCATACTCCCGGGGGTAAAGTACTGCACAGAGAATATCGAGGCGGTGAATGTAGTCGGACGTCTTCTCGAGCACTCGAGAGTATATATTTTCGGCTCGGGCAGAGACGAGATTATGTACATTTCATCGGCAGACTTTATGACTCGTAATATGACCAAACGTGTCGAGGTTGCATGTCCGATATACGGCAAAGACAACAGAGAACGCATCAAACACATAATGGCTCTTAATTTCGCAGACAATGTTAAGGGCAGAGTGATGATGAGTAACGGGCAATACAGCAGGAAGAAGACGACATCAGAGCCGATTGACAGTCAGGAATTTCTGATGAAAGAAAACTCATTCTGATACAATCAATAAAAGAGGAGCAGCGCTTATTGAGTGCTGCTCCTTTAAATTATTCATAAAGCTATTTGTTGTTCTTCCTTTCCTCGGCCTTGATAATCTTCATTGCTCTCTTTTCACTGCGCATGCGCTGGCGAAGAACCTTTGCATTGGCTATCAGCTCACGTTTCTCCTGCTTGAGAGCTTTCTTGCTCTGAATAGTAGTGTGGACCGCATAGCCGCAGTACTTACAGTGAGTATCTGTGGCACCGATTATATTATGGCACTTAGGACATCTGATCTCTTTTCTCTTGAATATCTTCTTATCTTCAACAACATAATTGCTAAGAGAGTTTTCAGTGAAGAGCTCAATGTAAGGCTCGATCTTGATTTTGTCCGGGTTGATTCTGCTTCTGTAAATTTCTCCTATATCAATAAGGTGCTCGCCGTTGTTTCTCGGATCAATATCAAGCACGATGTCGAGATCTTCTCCTGCTTTATCATCCATTTCGTCAATAAGTTTTCTGAACTCGCTGAGCTTCATATTTCCGTCCTCCTAATGAATATTTCTCTTGTGTTTTTCTGTCTCAACATTCTCGGTAGGGAAGTACAGAGCCTTGCCGTCATCAGAAGGATCTTTTTCTTCGTACTGATCTTCGTCAAAGTCTCTGAAGTCGGAGCGCCTGAAGACTTCCGGATAGCGTTCTCTGACCGAACGGTCGTCCTCCTCAGTCTTGAATTTTGCGATTACATATACCAGTAAAGCTATTAAAAATACAATTCCAATGATAAATAATGGCATAATCTGCTCCATTTAATTATGATAAGAGTTTTATCTTGTTTTTATTTTAATCCAGTGGATTTTAACAGTCAATATTCTATCTAAAAACGTGCAAAAACAGTTGTTTTTATGGTATTATTATTCGATATGTAAAGATGGGTTTTTATATGCCCGGATTTCAGAATAATAAATATGGGAGGTCCAATCAGATGGAAAAGAAAAAAGCCAATGCCAAAGCATTAATTCCAATTCTCGTGTTCCTGATTCTCTATCTTGGAGCAGGTATTTATTACGAATATCTGAATCCGATTGAGGGCGGAATGGGATTCTATGTAATGTCAGTTGTAGTTGCATTCGTAGTAGCCCTTATCGTTGCTCTTGCACAGACCAAGGGTAAGACATTTGACGAGAAAATTCATATTTGTGCACAGGGAATCGGTGATGACAATATTACCATTATGCTGTTTATCTTCCTCGTTGCAGGTGCATTCAGCGGTTTAGCAAGTGCATCCGGCGGCGCAAGCAGTACTGCATATATGCTGCTCAGCATTATCCCTGTAAAGTTCGCTGTTCCGGGAATCTTCCTGATTGCCTGCCTCATTTCAATGGCAATGGGAACAAGCTGCGGAACAATTACAGTACTCGTACCTATCGCAGCTGCTATCTCAAGCACAGCAGGACTTGATCTTGCACTTTGCGTAGGAACTGTTGTAGGCGGAGCAATGTTCGGCGACAATCTTTCATTCGTATCAGACACAACTATCGCAGCAACTAAGACACAGGGCTGTGCAATGCAGGACAAGTTCAAGGCTAACTTCAAGATAGCTCTTCCTGCCGCACTGGTTACTCTGATTCTGCTTATCGTTATGTCATCAAAGGGCGGTGCTGCTGCATTCGAAGTAGGTGAGTTCAATGTAATTCAGACTCTGCCATACTTCATCGTTCTTATCGCAGCAATCGCAGGCGTAAACGTATTCGTTGCTTTATGCGGAGGTGTTGTACTGTTCCTCTGCACAGGTCTTATTACAGGATCACTTACATTCAGTGATGCATTCAGTGCAATGGGAAGCGGCACATCCGGAATGTTCGAGACAATGGTAGTTGCGATCCTTGTTGCTGCTATCGCAGCTCTTATTAAGGAGAACGGTGGATTTGAGTCAATTCTCAACTTCATTACAAGAACCTTCAAAGGCGCAAAGGGCGGAATGTTCGGAGTAGGACTTCTGGTAATGCTTATGGACATCGCTACAGCTAACAACACTGTTGCTATCGTTATTTCAGGACCTATTGCAAAGGACCTCAGCAAGGATTACGGAATTGAAGCAAAGCAGACAGCTTCACTGCTGGATACATTCTCATGCGTTGCACAGGGACTTATTCCTTACGGAGCGCAATTACTGATTGCTTCCGGAATCGCAGGAATCTCAAGTCTTGAGATTATGCCGTTCCTGTTCTATCAGTTTGCATTACTCGTTGCAGTATGCGTATCAATAATCGTTTATAAGGAGAAGAAATAATGTTTGAAAATTTATCAGAAAAGCCGGTTGCTGAATACCAGAATGAACAGGTTAAGCACTGGAATGACATAGATCTGCTCGATCTCTGTGTAACAGAGAGAGAAGGAGCACCTTCATTCGTATTCTACGAAGGTCCTCCTACTGCCAACGGCAAGCCGGGAATCCATCATATGATGGCAAGAACCCTTAAGGACAGTATCAACAGATACAAGACTATGAAGGGGTTTCAGGTTAAGAGAAAAGGTGGCTGGGACACACACGGACTGCCTGTAGAAATCGAAGTTGAGAAGCAGCTCGGCTTCAGCGGAAAGCAGGAAATTGAGAAGTACGGCATTAAGGAATTTAACGAGAAGTGTCGTGAATCTGTATTCACATACACACAGATGTGGACAGAGATGTCTGACAGGATGGCTTACCTGGCAGATATGGAAAACCCATATATTACATACCATAATGACTATATCGAAACAGGCTGGTGGATCATCAAGAATGCTTTCGACAAGGGACTTGTTTACGAAGGCTACAAGATTCTGCCTTACTGCCCACGTTGCGGAACAGGACTTGCTTCCCACGAAGTAGCTCAGGGTTATAAGGACATCAAGGTTAACACACTGACCTGCAAATTCAAGAGAACAGGTGAGGGTGCTGAAGATAACGAGTACTTCCTCGCATGGACAACAACACCTTGGACTCTGGCATCCAATATTGCACTTACAGTAGGACCTGATGTTGACTACATCAAGTGCAAGATGACATCCGGAGACAACGAAGGAAATCTGTTCTGGGTTGCTGAAGCACTTGCAGACAAGACTTTCGGAGACGAAACTTATGAGGTCGTTGAGAAGGTTAAGGGTAAGGACATGGAATACTGGACTTACGAGCAGATCGAGCCGTTCTGTGTTCCTGAGAAAGGCAAGAATGCGTTCATCGTAACCTGCATGGATTACGTTTCAACTGAAGACGGTACAGGAATTGTTCATACAGCTCCTGCATTCGGTGAAGACGACTATCAGTGCGGACGTAAATATAACCTCGCTGTTCTTCAGCCTGTAGATGAGAAGGGCTGCTATACGGAGACTCCTTGGAAGGGCAGATTCGTAATGGAAGACGGACTTGATGTAGACATCATCAAGTATCTGGCTCAGGATGACAAGATTTATGCAAAGATCAAGATGGAGCATGCTTATCCTCACTGCTGGAGATGCGGAACTCCACTCGTATACTATGCTAACAAGAGCTGGTACATTGAAATGACTAAGCTCAAGGATGAGCTTGTTGCCAACAACAATACAGTTAACTGGTATCCTGCATATGTCGGTGAGAAGAGATTCGGAAACTGGCTTGAGGATGTTAAGGACTGGGCTATTTCAAGATCAAGATATTGGGGAACACCAATTCCTGTATGGAAGTGCGAATGCGGACATCTGCACTGCGTCGGCTCAAGAGAACAGCTTATTGCTGATGCTGAGCAGGATATCGATATGAGTATCGAGCTTCACAGACCGTATGTTGATGACGTTACTATCAAGTGCCCTGAGTGCGGCAAGAGCATGCACAGAATTCCTGAAGTAATGGACTGCTGGTTCGACTCCGGAGCAATGCCTTTCGCACAGTGGCACTACCCGTTTGAGAATAAGGAAAAGTTTGACGAGCTGTTCCCTGCAAGCTTCATTTGCGAGGGTATCGACCAGACAAGAGGCTGGTTCTACTCGCTTATGGCTGTATCTACAATCGTAAAGGGATGCTCTCCATACAAGAACGTTCTTGTAAATGACCTGATTCTCGATGCAAAGGGCAAGAAGATGTCCAAGCACGTAGGAAATACAGTATCTCCGTTCGAGCAGATCGATAAATACGGCGCTGACGCAGTAAGGTGGTATCTTGTATACTCATCACCTGCATGGACACCTACAAAGTATGATGAGGAAGGTGTTAAGGAGGTTATCTCCAAGGTATTCAGCACTCTGAGAAACACATACAACTTCTTCTGTCTGTATGCGAATATCGACAACGTTGAGGTAGAGCAGCTGAACGTTCCATATGCTGAAAGACCTGAGCTCGACAGATGGATCATCTCCAAGTACAACAAGCTGATCAAGTCCACTACAGAGTCTATGGATCAGTATGACCACATGAGAACAGTTCGTGCAATCGGCGAGTTCATCAGTGAGGATCTTTCAAACTGGTATATCCGTCGTGCACGTCGCAGATTCTTTGCTGAGGGTATGGAGACAGATAAGCTTGCAGCATATGCAACTACTTATGAGATACTTATCGGCGTTGCCAAGATGATGGCACCGATCGCTCCGTTCATCGCAGACGAGATTTACACTAAGCTGACAGGTGAGACTACAGTTCATACAGCATTCTATCCTGTTGCTGATGAGAGCCTTATCGACGAAAAGGTTGAGGAGAGAATGGATCTCGTAAAGACACTTGTAAACCTCGGAAGAGGAACCCGTGAGTCAGAGAAGCTCAAGGTTCGTCAGCCGCTTCAGAAGGTTATCGTTGACGGTAACTACAAGTCAGTTATCGGAGATCTGGTAGACCTGATCACTGAAGAGCTCAACGTTAAGGAAGTCGTATTTGAGGACGACCTTGACAAGTACATGAACTTCTCGATCAAGCCTAACTTCAGAGCCGCAGGTCCTGTATTCGGCAAGAATATTAAGGCATTTGGCGCAAAGCTTGCATCGCTTGATGCAAAGGCTACTATCGCTGAGCTCGCTAACGGACCGATCAGCATGGAAGTTGGAGACGATACATACGAGATCACAGAAGAGTATCTGGATGTACGTATTTCCTCCAAGGAAGGCTTCGTAGTCGGAATGGACAACAACGTATTCACAATTCTGGATACAACTCTTACTCCTGAGCTCATCGAGCA
Organism: Candidatus Crickella caballi; assembly: GCA_018064665.1. Lineage (GTDB taxonomy): Bacteria > Bacillota > Clostridia > Peptostreptococcales > Anaerovoracaceae > Crickella > Crickella caballi. The sequence goes on from JAGHUV010000012.1 coordinate 14,491, forward strand.
GGGTTATGTAAGAGAGATCATCTCCAAGATCCAGCAGTTACGTAAGCAGGCTGACTTCGAGATGATGGATCAGATCAACATCTACATGGATTCTGATGACGAAATCAAGGCTGCGGTTGAGGCAAACAAGGACTTCATCATGAGTGAGACAATTGCCAAGGCTATAGAGCAGAAGAGTGACCTGAACACATTTGATATCAACGGTCACAAGACAGGAATCGCAGTAGAAAAACTTTAATCGATTAGGATTAAATAATGACCAATATTCTGGATTTTAATCAAAATCAAATAACAGAGATCGTTAAGAGCCTCGGAGAGAAGGAATTCCGTGCCAAACAGGTATACGGATGGCTTATAAAGGGTGTGGAGTCCTGGGACGAAATGAATAACGTTCCCAAGGCTCTGCGCGAGAGGCTTGCTGCTGAATACTACATAGGATTGCCGACTGTAGTTACAGAACAATGTTCTAAGGACGGAACCCGCAAGTGCCTTTATGAGTTTAAGGACGGTGCGAGAGTTGAGTCTGTGTTCATGCAATACAGCTACGGCAATTCTATATGTATTTCATCTCAGGTAGGTTGCAGAATGGGATGCTCATTCTGTGCATCGACCCTGAACGGTCTGGAGAGAAATCTCACTGCAGGTGAGATGCTCGGTGAAGTGCTGAGAATGTGCAGACAGGTAAGCGGTGACAGGACCTTTTCGATAGGCAACAATGCCGACAGACCGCTTAACCACATCGTAATAATGGGAATGGGTGAGCCATTCGACAATTACGAAGAACTGGCCAAATTCCTTGAGCTTATACATGATGAAAGGGGCTTTGGCCTGAGCTACAGGAATATCACTGTTTCTACATGCGGCCTGATTCCTAATATGAACAGGTTCGCTGAAGAATTTCCGCAGGTCAACCTGGCGGTTTCACTGCACGCTTCCAACGGAAAGAGAAGAGCGGAAATCATGCCGGTTGCCAGAAAGTACGCGTATGATGAGCTTATGAGTGCATGCCGCGCTTATACAGAGAAGACCGGAAGAAGAATAAGCTTCGAATATTCTATGATAGACGGAGTCAATGACTCTGAAGCGCAGGCGAGAGAGCTTGCGTCAAGTCTCAAGGGCTGGCTTACTCATGTCAACCTCATCCCGCTCAACAAGGTTGAAGAGAGGAGTTATGAAGCCGCACAGAGTGCCAATATACAGAGATTCAAGGAAATCCTTGAGGAAGAGGGCGTAGCGGTCACTGTGCGTCGCACACTTGGCTCTGACATCGATGCTGCATGCGGACAGCTTCGCAGCAGAAACAGTTAGGCAGAATTGCTGCCAATAAATATAAAACTACAGGAGAATCGAATGAGAATATTGATAGATGGTATGGGAGGCGACAATTCACCTGAGGCAATCGTTAAAGGTGTTGTCAATGCTGCTGCCGATCTTGATTCAAATATAACTTTGTCAATACTTGGCCCGGAAGAGACAATCAGGAAGCTTCTGAAAAAGGACAAGTATAAGAACAAAGGCAAGGGTGCCGTTATTGAGGTCATCAATTGCACGGAGGTTATCAGCTGTGATGAATCTCCGGCTATGGCTGTCAAGAGAAAGAAGAACTCGACGATCGTGGTAGGAATGGACCTGCTCAGAGAGAAGAAGGCAGATGCATTCATTTCGGCAGGAAGCACAGGTGCACTTCTTGCGGGAGGCCTTCTTCACCTTGGAAGAATTCACGGTATCAAGCGTCCGGGAATCGCTGCCTGGATCCCAAGAATAGGAAAGGAAGGCACCACACTTCTGCTGGATTGCGGTGCGAGTGTAGAGACCAAGCCGGAATATCTGCTGCAGTACGGTATCATGGGAAGCCTTTTCGTTAAGGGTGTTAAAGGAATTGAAAGACCAAGCGTTAAGCTTCTCAACATAGGGGCAGAGGATGCCAAGGGGGATGAGCTTCACAAGACGGCTAATCAGCTGCTGAGAGAGAGCAACATCAACTTCTGCGGAAACATAGAGGGACGCGATGTTGTTTTCGGAGACTGTGATGTAGTCGTTACAGACGGCTTTTCCGGAAATATATTTATCAAGGGTACGGAAGGTATGGCTCTTGCAATAATGAAGCAGTTCAAGAAGAAGCTTTCTGAAGGAACTATAGCTAAGGCAGGAGCAATGCTTGCATATAACAAAATCAAAGAAATTAAGAACGAGTTTGACTATTCGTATGTAGGCGGAGCTCCTATACTCGGATTGAAGGCTCCTGTTCTCAAGATACACGGCAACTCAGAAAGTGTTGACATTTATTATGCCATCATGAAGTCTATTCCGTATGTAGAGAATGACATTACAGGAATGATCGCTGAAGCAGTTGCAAGAAACAAGGAGCTATGAAGAGATTAGAAGAGGTCATTGATTATAAATTTAAAAACACAGGACTGCTTGAGAATGCTCTGACTCACAGCTCATATTCGGGAGAAAATTCTCTTGAGTACAAGTGCAACAACGAGAGACTCGAGTTCATCGGAGATGCATATCTTGATGCAATAGTTGGTGCAGAGCTTTATGAAATGCTGCCTCAGGAGCATGAAGGCGTGCTTTCAAGAGACAGATCCTTCGTAGTATGCGAGGAGTCTCTTGCCGAGACAGCCGAAGGCATTGAGCTTGGCAAGTATATAAGACTCGGCAAAGGAGAGGATGCCTGCGGCGGCAGACACAAGGCTTCGATTCTTGCGGACGCATTCGAAGCGGTTCTCGGAGCCGTGTTCCTGGATGGGGGCTTTGAGGAAGTCAGAAGAATAACACTGGCTTTGCTCGGAGAGAAGATCAAGCTTGCTGCTGCCGGAGAGCTTGATAATGACTACAAGTCAAGACTTCAGGAGTTTGTTCAGAGCAAAGGAAACGGATTCAGGATCAAGTACAATCTGATCAGAACAGAGGGTCCGGATCATGATAAGCTGTTTACGGTCAATGTAACAGTTAATGATAAGGTAGTAGGAGAAGGTACCGGAAAAAGCAAAGCCAAGGCTGAGCAGGCTGCGGCGCGCGAGGCAGTATCGAAGGGAGAGTTACAGTTTGTATTTTAAGCGTATTGAAATGCAGGGCTTCAAGTCTTTTGCAGACCCTGTGTCAATTGAACTGAATAATGGAGTAACTTGTATTATCGGCCCTAACGGAAGCGGTAAGAGTAATATTTCCGATGCGCTCAGATGGGTACTGGGAGAGCAGAGCTCGAAACAGCTTCGCGGAAGCAAAATGCAGGATGTAATTTTTGCCGGAACCGAAACAAGAAAGCCTCGCGGAATGGCTGAGGTTTCTCTTGTTATTGATAATACTGAGGGAATTCTTCCTATTGAATATACCGAGGTTGTTGTAACAAGAAGAATGTATCGCTCCGGTGAGAGTGAGTATCTCATTAACGGCAACAACTGCAGGCTCAAGGATATTCGAGAGCTCTTCATGGATACCGGTATCGGTGTCGATGGATATTCTATTATCGGACAGGGAAGAATTGCTGATATCGTAAGTACAAAGCCTGAAAATCGCCGTCAGATATTCGAAGAGGCGGCAGGTGTTGTTTTATATAAAAGCAGGAAAAACGATGCTGAAAACAAGCTTAAATCCGCTACAGACAACCTTGAGAGAGTACGTGATATCATCGCTGAAATCGAAGGCAGAATCGGTGGACTCAGGGAAGACAGTGAGAAGGCAGCTGAATATATCGTACTGAGAGACAGATATAAAACTCTCGGTATTAACATCATTCTTCATAATCTTGAAAGCCTTGTTAAGAGCGTTGATGCAAGTAAACTCGAGCTTGAGAACTATCAGGAGGAGCTTGCCAAGGCTGCTGAGAAGGCACAGGAATTTGAAGCGTCACTCGAGCAGTTCAGACTTGATGATGCTGTTTTGAATGAGGAATATACCAAGACGAATGATGAACTCATCGCCAAGATCGACGAGCTCAATACCATCTCAAGTGGCGGAAAGCTCAACGAGGAGCGTCTTGTCAATATCGAGAAGGAACTCGTAAGACTCAATGCTGAAATAGAAGAAGCAGAGCAGAAGCTTGAAGCAGAAAAGTCAGAATTCAAGGAACTCGAAAAAGCCGATTCAGAGCTTTCCGAGAACATGGAGAAGGCTAAGAAGGAATACGAGGATGCTGTTGTCAAGTACAACGAGCACACCTTTGCTTCAACGACCTTAAACAGAAGTATTGAGGATTCCAAGGAGAGAATAATCGAGCTTAACAACAGAAATGTTGCTCTCAACGCAGAGATCAATACACTTAAGAACTTCAGCAACACTCTAAACGAGAGAAAAGACAGTCTCAGCGCTGACAGTGAAGGCAAGGACATCAGGGATGCCGAGAACAGAGCAAAACTGAAGGACATTGAAGCCAATCTTAAGAAGGCCGAAGACGAGCTCAATGCTGCAAGAGCCAACGTATACACATATTCCGATAATATTATATCGGTAAACAATAAAATTTCTGAAATCAGCCGTGAAATTGACGAGCTGCTTCTCAAAACCAACAGAACATTGGCCCGCAAGAATACCATCGAGGAGATGGAACACAATTATGAGGGCTATAACAATGCTGTCAGAATGCTTATGCAGAAGTCTATGGGCGGCATTATCGGTACAGTTTCCGATCTCATTGAAGTACCTTCCGGATATGAGACCGCTATTGAGACTGCGCTCGGAAATAATCTTCAGAACATCGTATGCAAGGACGATGCATCTGCCAAATCAGCCATCAACTGGCTCAAGGCAGCTAAGGTAGGAAGAGCGACATTCCTGCCGGTTGATTCGGTGCATGCCGACAGAATCGGTCTTGACAGAGCTGTTGAGAACGCAGCAGGATACATCGGAATTGCTTCTGACATGGTTAAGGCTGAAAGCCGTTTTAACGAGATAGTTGATTATCTTCTCTGCAGGGTAATCATTGCCGACAGCATGGATAATGCCATTAAGCTTTCAAAGCTTAACGTAGGCGGATACAGAATCGTAACTCTTGATGGTGAAGTTATCAACTCATACGGAGCCATTACGGGAGGAAGATATGCTAATAAGACGGCAAATCTCCTGGACAGAAAGAAGGAAATCGGAGAGCTCAGAGAACAGATCGAAAGCTTTGAGAAGGAAATCGAAGAGCTTAAGAGCATGCGCGAAGAGAAGCGTAAAGAGATTGAAAAGCTTACAGGCGAAAGAGACTCACTCAATACGAATATTCTTCAGCTTGAAATCACATATAACGTATTAAAAACCGACAGAGACCACGCTGCAGAACTGGTTTCAACGGATTCGGATGCTGCTGAAAAGTATGCTTCAGAGATTAAGAACATCGAAGAGGATCTCGAAAGAACCGACAAGATGATATTCAATTATGAGAAGCAGATTGCGGACAATTCTGCGGAAGCTTCATCGCTCGAAGCTGAGGTTGAGAAGAAGCTGGCTCAGGCTGAGGAACTCAGCGCTGTCATCGAAGAGGACAACGAGTCTATCGTTTCTCTCAGAGTAAGAATGGGAGAGCAGGAGACCAAGGTTCTTGCTCAGAACGAATTTATCGAACGCATCAGGGATACGATCACTGACATTGAAGAGAGCCTCAACGAGGACACAGCCAGAAGAAGTGAGCTTGAGAATTCCAGAAACCTTCTGACCAGCACAGGTGCGGAGTCAGGCGAGAAGGAGAAGGCTCTTCGCGAGGAGAAGAAGTCTCTGGAATCCAGAATCGAAGAACTTGCTTCGAAAATTGATAAGAACAGAAACGATAATGAGGAGACTGTTCTTGCTCAGAAGGCTAACAACGAAGCTCTCGAGAAGATAAGAGAAGATAAGTTCAAGCTTGAGATGAAGGCTGCGCGTAACGAAACACTCCTGGACACTCAGAAGGAAAAGCTTTGGGAGGAGTTCGAGGTATCCTATGCTGAAGCACTTGACATGAGAGATCCTGAGTTTGCGATAACCGCAGGCAATAAGGAATCGAGAGAGATCAAGCTGAGACTTGCTGAGCTTGGCGATGTCAATATTTCAGCTATTGAGGAATATAAGGCTGTAAGCAAGAGATATGAGTTCATGACCGCTCAGGAGGCCGACATCAGCAAGGCAATGAAGGAGCTGAACGAGATCATCACCAACATGGACAAGACTATTAAGCTCAAGTTCAAGGAGAATTTCGATCAGGTAGTTATAAACTTTGAGCAGGCCTTTAAGGAACTGTTCGGCGGCGGTTATGCTGAGCTGAGGCTTGAAGATGAGAGTAATCCTCTCGAGTCAGGCATAGAAATTACAGCACAGCCACCGGGAAAGAAGCTTAAGAACATCAATCTGCTTTCCGGTGGAGAGAAGACAATGACAGCAATAGCACTGATGTTTGCTGTACTTAAGGCTAAGCCTGCACCATTTGTTATTCTCGATGAGGTAGAGGCTGCACTGGACGAGGTCAATATCGAGCAATTCTCAGAATATCTCAAGAATTTTGACAACATTCAGTTTGCACTTATTACACACCAGAAGGCAACAATGGAACATGCGGACGTACTCTACGGAGTAACTATGCCGGAACAAGGTATTTCCAAGATGCTCTCACTCAAGCTGGGTGATGAGTTCGATGCGGAGGGACTGGAATAATGGGACTTTTTACTAAAAAATCTGCTTTTAAGAGATTTATCGAAAGTATTACCGATGTCGTTTATGACAATCCTGAGATTGGACCTAAGTTCATGGAGGAGCTTGAGGAGTCTCTTGTAATGTGTGATGTAGGCGTAGATACTGCGGATACGATCATGGAGCAGCTCAATGTGATCGTTAACGAGAAGGAACTCAGATATGCCGACAAAATTATGGCTGAGATCGAAAAGATCGTTGAGAATCTCGTTGATAAGGGTGAGCGCAACAGCATGTCTGAGAATTATCCGCTGATTATTCTGATGCTCGGTGTCAACGGCGGAGGCAAGACAACTTCCATTGCCAAGCTTGCAAACATTTATAAGAAGCAGGGCAAGAAGGTTCTGCTTGCTGCTGCGGATACCTTCCGTGCGGCTGCAGCTCAGCAGCTGGTTACATGGGGTGACAGAATCGGAGTCAGAACCGTAAGTCATGCTGAGGGTACCGATCCAACAGCGGTAATCTATGATGCTATTCAGGCAGCCAAAGCAGGAAACTATGATGTTCTCATCTGCGATACAGCAGGCAGACTTCAGAATAAGTCCAACCTTATGAAGGAGCTTGAGAAGATGAGCAAGGTCATCTCCAAGGAGTATCCGGAAGCAACAAGAGAGAACATTCTTGTTCTTGATGCAAATACCGGCAAGAATGCTATCAGCCAGGCTGAAGAGTTTTCACAGATTGCCGATATTACAGGCATTATACTGACCAAAATGGATGGAACCGCAAGAGGTGGAATCTCCATTACAATTGCAGACCAGTTTGATATGGCCATCAAATTTATAGGAATGGGTGAGGGTCTCGACGACCTGATTCCATTTAATGCACATGAATTTGCGGAGGGAATTTTCCATGAGTAAACCTATACTGGCGATAGTCGGAAGACCTAATGTAGGCAAATCGACTTTCTTCAACAGAATAGTAGGCGAGAGAAGAGCAATCGTAGAAGACATACCGGGTGTAACCAGAGACAGAATTTATGCTGAGGCAGAGTGGAACAGCAAGGAATTCGGCATTATCGATACCGGCGGTATTGAAGTAAAGACTGACGATACAATACTTTCCCAGATGAGAGACCAGGCTGTTATTGCTATGGATATGGCTGATGAAATTATTTTCATGGTCGACGGCAAAGAAGGTCTTACAACTGCAGACAGGGAAGTTGCAACACTTCTGAGAAGGACCGGCAAGGAAATCATCCTTGTTGTTAATAAGGTTGATGCTCCTAAGAAGGAGTACGAGCAGATTTATGATTTCTATGAGCTCGGTTTTGGTGAGCCTATTGCAATCAGTGCTGCGAATATGCTGAATATGGGAGACCTTCTTGACAGAATCGTTGAGGGATTCCCGGAGGATTCATGGGAACCGGAAGAGGAACGAATCTGTCTTGCTATCATTGGTAAGCCTAATGTAGGCAAGTCCTCTCTTGTTAATGCACTTACCAAGGAGAACAGAGTTATTGTATCTCCGATCGCAGGTACAACCAGAGACTCTGTTGACATGCCGTTCAGCTATGAGGGACAGGACTACACACTTATCGATACAGCAGGACTCAGAAGAAAGAGCAAGGTCAATGATGCAATTGAGAAATACAGCGTTGTTCGTGCTGTTGCGGCAATAGAGCGTTGCGATGTCTGCATTCTTATGATCGATGCTGTTGAGGGACTGACTGAGCAGGATAAGAAAATTGCCGGATATGCACATGAGGCCGGCAAGGGCATGATGATCGTAGTCAACAAATGGGATCTCATTGAGAAAGAAACAAACACTATGCGTGACTATGAGCGAAAGATCAAGGCTGAAATGCTCTTTGCTCAATATGCACCTGTACTGTTTGTATCTGTTCAGAACAGACAGAGAATTTATGACATCATAAGAAAATCCGCAGCAATTCAGGAAGCACGTTCCATGCGTATTCCTACTGCCAAGCTTAACAGCATAATCGAGGATGCGGTAATGATGCGTACACCTCCTTCAGACAAGGGCAGAAGGCTCAAAATCTTCTACGGAACACAGGTCGGCACATGTCCGCCACTGTTCTCGTTCAGCATCAATGACAGAGAGCTCATGCATTTCTCCTATTCAAGATATCTGGAGAATAAAATCCGCGAAGCATATGACTTCAGCGGCACTTCGGTTAAGTTTATCTGGAATGAGAGGAGAGGAAAGGACGCATAATGTTCGGTAACAGTTTTATGGGTATGCTGGCAACAAATACGATAATTGCCGTTGCTGCATACATTATAGGAAATATAAGCCCGGCCATTCTTATAGGTAAAATGCATGGCATAGATGTACGCAGCGAGGGAAGCTGTAATGCAGGTACGACTAACGTCATCAGATTATTAGGTGTTAAGGCCGGTCTTGCGACACTTGCTGTGGACGTTCTCAAGGGCTTTATAGCAGCTAAGATCGGTGCAGCCATATATCCGGAGCTGGGAATACTCATCGCATTCATTTTCGTTATTATGGGACACTGCTTCCCGGCATTTTATGAATTTAAGGGAGGCAAGGGCGTTGCAACTACCCTGGGTGCCGCATTGGCGCTCAGCTGGCAAAGCGCACTCATTGCTTTGGGCATAGCTATTCTGATACTGCTGATTTTCGGGATCATGTCAGCTGCATCGATTATCGCAGTAGCATCGTATCCGTTTATTCTGTACTTTATGCTTCCTGATGATTTTGCATTAAGGAATATATATATAATCATAATCTCACTGATTGCAGTATTCATAATATTCATGCACAGAGAGAATATTCAAAGACTTATCAAGGGTGAGGAGAAAAAGCTGTCTTTAGGCAGGAAAGAGAAATAATGGGAACTTATCATATTATTACATACGGATGTCAGATGAATGAACACGACTCGGAGAATATCGCGGGTCTGCTTGAAGCACTCGGATACGAGTATTACGAAGAGGAATTCGGCGCTGACATAGTTGTTATGAATACCTGCAGTGTTCGCGAGAATGCAGACAAGAGATTTTTTGGAGTACTCGGACAATATAAGAAATTCAAGAAAACAAATCCTGATTTCATAATGTGTGTATGCGGATGCATGCCTCAGCAGCCATGGGTCGTTGAGAAAATCAGAAAGCAGTTCTCATGGGTCGACATCGTTTTCGGTACGCAGAATATCGGACACTTCCCGGAGCTTCTCAGCAACAGAATTAAAACCGGACGTAAACAGGTTGAGATTCTGGACAATAATCCGACTATCGATGAAGATGAGATGCATCCGAAGAGACTCTACAAGCATAAGGCTCTGGTAAATATTACTTATGGGTGCAATAATTTCTGCACTTACTGTATTGTTCCATATACCAGAGGACGAGAGAAGAGCAGAAAGCTTGAGGATATAGTTGCTGAAATCAGCTGTCTGGCCAAGGATGGTGTCAGAGAGGTCATGCTTCTCGGACAGAATGTCGACTCATACAAGGACATGGCAGGTAATAATTTTGCGACTCTTATCAAGGCTGTCAATGAGATCGACGGCATTAAGAGAATTCGTTTTATGACTTCGCACCCTAAGGATATTTCGGATGAAATGATAGAATGCTTCAAGAGCTGTGACAAGCTTTGCCATAATATTCATCTTCCTGTTCAGTGCGGAAGCGACAGAATACTAAAGAGGATGAATCGTCACTATGATACGGCAAAGTATCTTGAAATCGTAGACAAGCTGAGAGCGGCATGTCCTGACATATCCATTTCGACAGATATTATTGTAGGCTTTCCGGGTGAAACCGAAGAGGATTTCCAGGGAACTCTGGATATTGCAAAAAGAGTTCAATACGATTCGGCGTTTACCTTCATATATTCGCCAAGAAAGGGCACACCGGCCGCAAACTTCGAAGATCAGATCAGCGACGAGGTGATGCATGAGCGTTTTGACAGGCTGGTAGATGTTATAAACGAGAGCAGTCTTAACAAGAACAGCACTTACGTCGGAAAGACCTATGAAGTGCTTGTTGAAAGCGAAAGCAAGACTGATGAATCCGTTCTTTCGGGCAGAACTGACGATTTTAAACTGGTAAATTTCACGTCTGATAAGACGCTGGAAGAATTGCAGGGTGAGATAGTTAATGTTCTCATTACAGACAGCAAGACCTTCAGTCTGGACGGAAGGATGGTTTAAGGAGGCAGGATGACGGAGTTATTTAGTGCCATAGCCGGATTCTTTACTTTTTCGCATGTCATGGTGATCGTTTACGTGCTTAATATTATTATTGCACTGGCGATCATCTTTACAGGCTCCAAAACACCTACATCAACACTTGCATGGATCATGATACTGTTCATGCTTCCGTTAATTGGGCTTTTGATGTATCTTATTTTCTCACAGAACATCGCAAGAATCAAAATCAATAAGATGTCAGAGGCTGAAGCTTCCGGCATAAACGGATTGCTCAGCAGACAGAAGCTTATACTTGATGAATACAGACATACTGAAGGTGCGGGAAAGTTTTCCAGATGGGGCAATATGGTTGCACTCAACCTTGAATATGCAGACTCCCTTCTTACAGGAAATGATGAAGTAGAGTTCATTTATGACGGAAAAGAAATGTTCAACCGACTGCTGGAGGATATCAGCAAAGCGGAATATACAATTAAGGTATGCTACTTCATTGTTAAGGATGATGAAGTAGGAAGGACGTTTCTTGAAGCACTTACCGAAAAAGCACGCCAGGGAGTCAAGGTCAGACTTCTGCTTGACGCACTTGGAAGCAGATCAATCGGTAGTCGAGAACTCAGAGAATTCGAGAAAGCCGGAGGTCAGTATGCATTCTTCTTCAAGCCAACCTTGAGACATTTATTATTCCGTATTAATTACCGTAATCATCGAAAAATAGTCATAATTGATAACAAAATCGGATATCTTGGAGGCTTTAATATTGCCAGGGAGTATCTCGGACTTAAGAAAAAGTTTGGATACTGGAGAGATACCCAGATGATTATTAAAGGTAATGCACTGACGGCTCTGAATACACAGTTCTATATTGACTGGAGATTTACAACCAAGGAGCAGATCAATCTCGTCCAAAGCTCACTGGAATATGCTTATCATGGAAGCTCGGAGGGAGGGATCCCTGTGCAGATCGTCAGCAGTGGCCCGGAATCAAACAGAGGAACCATCAAGCTTGCCATGATGAGAATGATAACAGGTGCTCAGAGAAGTATCTATATCCAGACACCTTATCTGGTTCCTGACGAGCCTATGATCCAGTCTCTTGCAATGGCTGCAAGGGCCGGAATAGACGTCAGAATCATGATACCCTGCATGCCGGATCATCCTTTTGTATACAGGACGACTTTACATAACGCCGGAATTCTAATGGAGGACGGAGCGAAGATTTACATCTATGATAAAGGCTTTCTGCATGCCAAGACTCTTACTGTAGACGGAGAAGTCGGCACGGTGGGAACAACCAACTTTGACATAAGAAGCTTCAGACTCAACTTTGAGACCAATGCTTTTATATACGACAGCACAGTTACTGCAGAGCTCAACAGGCAGTTTGAGGAAGACATGCTGGACTGTCACGAATATACAATTGAAGACAGACAAAATCTTACAGTATGGGACAGATTTGCAGAATCAATATCAAGACTGCTTACGGAAGTTCTGTAAGTAAATGATTAGTGGGAGTAATAATTAATGACTGGAACAATAATGACCAAAATACTGACTCTGCCGGGAATACTTCTGGCGTTATGCTTTCATGAGTATGCTCATGCATGGATGTCCAATAAGCTCGGAGATCCTACACCGAAGAGACAGGGCAGACTTACAGTAAATCCGACAGCTCACATCGATGTGCTGGGATTTGTTGCACTGCTTATCTGTGGCTTCGGCTGGGGAAAGCCTGTGCAGATAGATCCGTACTACTATAAGAACAGGAGAAGAGATGAGATGCTGGTTGCGCTTGCGGGCGTTACTATGAACCTTCTGCTGGCGGTCATTTTCTCGTTCCCGACAAAGCTGCTGTACAGCGCATATGTGAATGCGACGATGGCGGGAGGAGACGGAGGTATCTGGGAAATCGGGTATTATATCTTCTTCTATACGGTTATGATCAACCTGTGCCTTATGATATTCAATCTCATTCCGATTCCGCCGCTTGACGGATGGAACGTAATCAGCAATCTTGTTGATCTTCGCAAGTACAAATGGTATCCGTATGTTTACAATTACGGCGGTTACATATTAATAGCGTTAATACTTCTGAATGTTACAGATTTAGTATTAACGCCATGTGTCAACTTTTTTATGAATTTGTTGTTCTAAAGGTTAGAAGTATTTTGCCATACGACGAAGCTTTGAATTTTCCATGTGATGTTCCATAGCCTTACGTCCGGCTGCAACATTCTTAATTTCAAAGGCTTCAAAGATTGCCTTGTGCTCCTCAAGAATAGTAGCAAGATATTCACCTGTATATGTGCGGGCAGGAGCAGAATGTTTAAGATATGTCTGATAAGCAGTCAGAGTTTTCTGAAGAAGGCGATCCTTGGTTCCTGCGTATATCAGGCTGTGAAATTGTGAGTTGAAGGCAAGAACCTTCTCGGCATCATCCTTAAGAGTGTAGAATTCCATGAATTCAACTGTTTCCTTGAGAGCATCGATTTCATCGGCTGTCATTCTGAGGATTGCCCATTCAACTGCCTGTACCTCGAAGAGATTTCTGAGGTCGAACATATCAGAGATATCGCGCTTGCTGAGGCCTATTACAAAGGCACCTCTGTTAGGAATATTTTCAATAAGTCCATCCGCTTCAAGCTGACGAAAAGCCTCTCTTACAGGAGTTCTGCTGACGTTATACTTCTTGCAGATAGTCTGCTCGATAAGCTTGGTTCCGGGAGGCAGCTCACCGGCAAGGATGTCATGCTGAATATCCAGATAAAGGCTTGTCGATAGTGGTTGATTACTGGTGTCAATTTGATTATTCATTTATTTAACCTCGAAAACAAATTCTAAATTGTATACGTTTAATACAATTTTAGATTTTTCCACATATCATGTCAATGAAAAAAACACGATTCAACATAGAAAAAGTAAATGAAATTATAGAACGTCTTGAAACAATGCATCCTGATGCGGCATGTGCGCTGGAGCATAAAAATGTTTTCCAGCTGCTTGTTGCTGTAGTGCTGTCGGCACAGACTACGGATGTGAGCGTTAATAAGGTTTCGCCTGCATTGTTTGAGTCATATCCGACTCCGGATAAGCTGGCTTCGGCCGATATTAATGACGTTGAGGACAGGATTAGGACAATCGGTTTGTATAAGAACAAAGCCCGCAATATCGTTAAACTCTCGCAGGAACTGGTCGAACGTTTTGACGGCAATGTTCCCGATAACTTTGATGATCTGGTAAGCCTGCCGGGAGTGGGACGCAAAACTGCCAATGTAGTTCTTGCCGAAGCTTTCGGAGAGGAGAGAATCGCTGTTGACACACATGTTTTCAGAGTTGCCAACAGAATAGGACTTACCGATGAAAAGGACGTGAACGGAACGGAAGAAGCACTGATGAAGGTTCTTCCGCTTGGGAAATGGACAAGAACACATCATCTGCTGATATTTCATGGCAGAAGAATATGCAGTGCAAGAAAACCTAAATGTGAGGAATGCCTCCTGAAAGACATATGTATAAGCAGCACTGATAATGATTAAAAATTTTTGCACACTATAAAAACTTGAAAATGCACAGTTCTTTGTTATGATAGTTAAAGGCCTGTAAAGCCTTTCTATAATAAATTAATTATTAGATTTACGGAGGAAGAAAATGGTTAAAGTTGGTATTAACGGTTGGGGAAGAATCTCAACATGTACTATGAGAGCAGCACGCCTTTTCGACGATATCGAAATCGTTGGAATTAACTGGCGTAATGCAGACTACGATTATGTAAGATACATGCTTCAGTACGATACTACTTTCGGTAGATTTCCTACAGAGGTAGGCGTATGGGAGAAGGGAATCGTAGTAGATGGTAAGAAGATTCCTGTATACTTCGAAGAGGATCCTTCAAAGATTCCTTGGAGCGAGTGCGGCGCTGAGTACATCATCGACGGAACAGGCGCTCTCACAACTGCTGAGAAGTCACAGCCGCATCTGGATGCAGGTGCCAAGAAGGTTATTATTTCCGCTCCTGCCAAGGATGACACACCTACATTCGTATATGGTGTAAACCATGATGTTTATACAAGCGACATGAATATTGTTTCTGCTGCATCCTGCACAACAAACTGCCTCGCACCTATCTGCAAGGTTATCAACGACAAGTGGGGAATCGAGCAGGGTCTCATGACTACTATTCACGCTTCCACAGGCAAGCAGAAAACAATCGACGGACGTTCAAACAAGGACTGGAGAGTAGGAAGAGCTGTATATAACAACATTATTCCTACTACAACAGGTGCAGCAAAGGCTGTTGGCAAGGTTATTCCTGATGTACAGGGCAAGCTGACAGGAATGGCATTCAGAGTTCCTGCAATCGACGTATCCGTTGTTGACCTCAGTGTACAGCTGAAGAATTCCGCATCGCTCGCAGAGATCAATGCAGCAATGAAGGAAGCTTCGGAAGGAGCACTCAAGGATGTCATGACTTACACTGAAGATGAAGTTGTATCAATGGACTTCCTCGGATGCACAGCACCATCCGCATATGATGGCAAGATGGGCATTGAGCTTAATGACAAGTTCTTCAAGCTCGTAGGATACTATGACAATGAGTTCGGATATACCTGCAATATGCTCAGACTTTGCAGACATATGGCAAACGTTGATGGCAATAATAAATAATTAATGAGGTTTAATTAAAGAAATGAAAAAGACTGTTAAAGATATTGATTGGGCAGGAAAGACAGCCGTTATCAGATGCGACCTTAATGCTCCTATGGAAGACGGAGAGATTACTGACGATACAAGAATCAAGGCGCCTGTGCCAACTCTCAGATATTTGGCTGATCACGGTGCCAAGGTAGTAATTCTGTCACATCTCGGAAGACCGGGAAAGCCGGACCCGGAGTTTTCACTTGCTCCTGTAGCTGTAAGACTTAGCGAGTATCTGGGTCAGGAAGTAAAGTTTGTTCCTTCCGATGCTGTCGTAGACGAAAAGGTCAAAGCTGAAGCTGCTGCACTTAAGCCGGGCGAATTCATGCTTCTTGAGAACGTAAGATACCGTCCTGAAGAAGAAGACAATGATCCTGAGTTTGCAAGACAGCTTTCAGAGCTTGGCGATGTATTTGTTCAGGAAGCATTCGGAACAGCTCACAGAGCACATGCATCAATGACAGGAATCACTGAGTACATTCCTGCAGTTTCGGGACTCCTGATCAAGAAGGAGATAGAGTTCCTGGGAGAGGCTGTAGACAATCCTGAAAGACCTTTTGCTGCTATTATGGGTGGCGCAAAGGTTGCTGATAAGATTCCTGTAATCACATCTCTGCTCAACAAGGTTGATATGCTGCTTATCGGAGGCGGAATGAGCTACACCTTCATTAAGGCTGAAGGATATTCAATCGGAAAATCACTTCTTGATGAGGAAGGCGTTGAGCTTGCAGCACATATCATTAAGACAGCCAAAGAAAAGGGCGTAGAGCTTCTTCTTCCTTTAGATGCTGTCGCAGCGGATGAGTTTTCTGAAGATACAGCATACGATGTATATGATATCGATTCTATTCCAGATAACAGAATGGGATTGGATATCGGACCTAAGACGATAAAGCTGTATACAGAAGAGCTTAAGAAAGCTAAGACTGTTGTATGGAACGGACCGATGGGCGTTTTCGAAATGGAAAACTTCCAGGCAGGAACCAGAGCCATTGCAGAGTGTCTGGCAGAACTGGATGCAACTACTATTATCGGAGGCGGTGACTCCGCTGCCGCAGTGGATGAATTCGGACTTGCTGATAAGATGACTCATATTTCCACAGGCGGCGGAGCAAGTCTTAAGTTCCTGGAGGGAAGAGTTCTTCCTGCAATTGATGTAATAGAGGAGTTATAAAAATGAAGGAATTTCTGATTGCCGGAAACTGGAAGATGAATAAGACAATAGCAGAGGCAGAAGAATTTGCCAAAGCTCTTGTCGATATGAAGCATGAAAATGCTGAAGATGTTGCAATACTTGCACCATATCTCCAGCTTCCGGGCCTGAAAAAAATTCTTGAAGGAAGCGGCATAAAGCTCGGAGCACAGAACTGTCATTTTGAAGCAAGCGGCGCGTACACAGGAGAGATATCGGTTCCTATGCTTAAGGAAATCGGAGTTGACTACTGCATAGTAGGTCATTCTGAGAGAAGGGAGTACTTCAACGAAACAGATGATACCGTAAATCTTAAAATTAAAGCTCTTCTTGAGAATGGAATCAGACCGATACTGTGTGTAGGAGAGTCTCTGGAGGTCAGAGAGCAGCATACGGAGCAGACCTTTGTTGCCAGCCAGCTGTTCAGGGATCTGGAAGGCGTTTATCTCGGCGAACTCGACAAGGTTATCATCGCTTACGAGCCTATATGGGCCATCGGAACGGGCAAAACAGCCACTGCCGATCAGGCTGAGGAGATGTGCGCATTCATAAGAGGCGTCCTTGGCGGTATGTACAGCATGGAGGTTGCCGACAGAATGCTTATTCTGTACGGAGGAAGCATGAAGCCTGGCAATGCCGGTGAAATCATGGAAAAACCTGATGTTAACGGCGGACTTATCGGTGGTGCAAGCCTTAATGTAAGTGATCTGGCATCAATCGCAGAATCTGCTGCAAAACTTAAATAAAACATAAACTTTTTGTCTTTGAGATTTTGACACTTGAACCCCCGAGTGTTATTATTAAAAGATAATTGGCAAGTGTTTTTGAAATTTATTTAAACAAGTAGTTTTTAACTTTGAAGGAGGAAAATATGCATACAGCATTGATGATAATTCTTCTTATTTCCAGCATCGTACTTATCGCAAGTATTCTGCTTCAGTCCAGCAACAGCGATGGTCTTTCAGGATCAATCGCAGGCGGAGCAGAGCAGCTGTTCGGTAAGAAGAAGAGCAGAGGATATGATGCTTTGCTTTCCAAGATTACAACAATCGGAGCAGTAGTTTACATCATCGTATCTCTGGTTATTGTAGCTATTTTTAACTAATCGACTGTTTCGGAATGAGTGCCTTCTTTTCATGAGCACTCATTCCGATGACATTTCTACAGGGGGTTTATTTTTATGCTTAAGTATGTCCCACTTATTTGCGTTGTTGCAGGACTTCTCGCGGCTCTGGCTTCAGCTGCGTGGGTAATGTCAAGGAAGGTAAGCAACGGCAGAATAAGCGAGGCCGCAGGTCTTGTCCAGGACGGAGTTTCCGTATTTTTTAAGAGAATGATCATACCGTTATTGATTGTAACTGTTGCTTTTTCTGCAGTTATTACTTTTGTAGTTAACTGGAAAGCAGCTGTTCTTTACGCTGCAGGATGTGTACTGGCATTCCTTGCAGTATATTATGGTATGAGAATTACGGTTAAGGGCAACATCAGAACTGCAGTTTCTTCGGCTGTTTCGGGTCCTATTGCTGCATTTAAGATCGCATATAAGTCAGGTGCCGTTGTAGGTCTTCTCATATGTGTACTGTCGCTTCTCGGACTTGGAGCTGTACTTGTTCTTTTCAAGCTCAAGAGCGTGACTCAGATTGTTGCATGCTTTGGTCTCGGTGCTTCCACAGTTGCAATTTTTGCACGTATAGGAGGAGGCATTTATAACAGAGCAAGCGCTTATGCTGCTGAGAAGGTTACAGGGGATTATCCTGATATCGGACAGGAAAGCATAAACAATCCTGTATATGTATCACACAAAGTCGGACAGGAAATCGGAGATGTATGCGGCATGAGTGCAGAGATGCTTGAGACCTATGTCGGTTCTCTTGTTGCTGCAGTTATGCTTGCGGCAGTTGCTGTTAATTCATCCGGCGTTACATCAACATTTACGCTTGGAACAGCAGCTCTGTTCCCGCTGATTATTGCAGGAATGGGTCTTATCGTTTCAATTGTTTCTATGATGTTTGTAAGATATTCTCCTAAAGGTGAACAGACAGGTCCGCTTGTTACTGCATCAATAATTGCAAGTGTGCTTATTTCAGGAGCATCCTTCTATTTCAGTAATGAGTTGCTTCAGTCTTATATCTACGGAGTAGCTATAAGTCTTGGTATAATCTGCGGTCTGGTTGTTGGTCCGCTTTCCAGAATCAATCATGAAACACTTCCGACTATCCTTGTCGGTGCAGCTGTTCTGGGATCCTATTACTGCGTAGGTACTTACGGAATTGCACTGGCAGCTATCGGAATGCTTTCAATTGTTACCATGAGGGTATCCTATCAGGCATTCGGACCTATCACATACAATGCAAACTTTATAGCTGAGTTCTCAAACCTCTCTGAAGATGTTCTTGAGAAAACAAGCCTGCTCAACAAGATCGGAAGAAGTACCGCACCTATAGGAAAGAGCTTTTCAATCTGTGCAGCTGCTATGACCGCTATTTCTCTGCTTATTTCATATGCGGCAGTTAATGAAATCGACTCTATAAGTCTTCTTGACCCGGTTATCCTGGTATCGATGCTTATAGGAGCAATGCTTCCATTCAGCTATTCAGCACTGGTCGGCAAAGCGGTTGAGTCCGTATCCAACGGAATCTTTAAGGAAGCAAGGGCACAGCTTCGTGAGAGAAAGGAACTTGTTGAAGGAACAGCTGAACCTGACTATAAGGCATGCAGCAAGGTTGCTGCCGACCATTCAATAAGAGCAATCACTATCACAAGCATGCTTGCGATTCTTGTACCTGTTATTATCGGAATGCTTCTTGGTGTACAGGCACTTGGAGCACTGATTGCCGGTATGGTTGCCGCAGGAGCACTTAATGCGATGACCAACAGAGACATATCAGGAACATCGATTAATACTTTCGTTAAGACAGTAATCTTTGTTTCACTGGTATTCTCAGCAGTATTTATCAATTACGGAGGAGTTCTTCTCTAATGCCTGATAATTGCTTCAAGATATTTGTTATTAATCCGGGTTCGACTTCAACGAAGCTCGCTTTGTTCGAAGATAATGAGAAGGTGCTTGAGACTTCTGTCAGTCATGATGCTAAAGTGCTGAATTCGTTTCCTACCATTAACGATCAGCTCGATTACAGAATGGGAGTAATAAGCGACTTCATAGAGGAGAACAGAATCGATCTCAGTGATATCGATGCATTTGTCGGAAGAGGCGGAAGCTGCTATCCTGTAGAGAGTGGCGTATATGAAGTTAATGATCAGCTTCTTCAGGACATTCGCAATCATGTCGGTGGAATTCTTCATCCGTCCAATCTGGGTGTTCAGATGGGTAGTCTTATGCAGAAAAAGTACGGCGGAAGATTATTCATGGTGGACCCGATCTGCGTAGATGAATATACTGATGTTGCAAGGGTTACCGGCGTAAAGGGCATTGAGAGACATGCTATTTCCCATGCACTTAATCTGAAGGGAACAGCGATGAAGCATTGCAAAGCTGTTAATGAGGATTACAGTAGTTCCAGACTTGTAGTTGCCCATATCGATGGCGGAATTACGATAGCGGCTCATGAGAACGGAAAGCAGATCGACTGCAATGACGGAGCAGGTGGAGAGGGACCTTTTACAGGAACGAGGACCGGTTATCTGCCGCTGCTCGGTGTTCTGGAATATCTTGAAAATCATTCTGCTTCCGACGTCAGAAGGCTTTGCTCGGGTGCAGGCGGTTTTGTCTCATACTTCGGCACCTCAGATGCTGATGAAGTATACAAAATGGTCTGTGAAGGCAATGAAGAAGCGGCTCTGATATGGGAAGCGCTTGGATATAACATAGTGAAATACATCGGACAGATGGCTACTGTTCTTAAAGGAAAGGTGGACGGTATTATTCTGACCGGTAGATATACAAGGTTTGACGCTTTAATCTCATATATTCGTGAATATGTAGGCTGGATCGCGCCGATATATGTATATGAAAATGAGGTTGAGCATGAAGCTATGGCTGCGGGAGCTTTAAGAGTTCTTCGTGGCGAAGAGGAAGCTAAAATCTATCTGGGGAAACGCAGATAGTATAATATAATTACATGCCATAGGAGGGATAAGACATGTTAGAAAGACTTGAAAAGATTCGTGAAGCAGGACTTGCGAGCATCACGAACGCATCAGACCTCAACGAGCTTGAGGTGATTCGCAAGGAACTCACAGGAAAAAAGAGTGGGTTACAGGAGGTTCTCAAGAGCCTTGGCGGACTTGATCCTGATATGAGAAAGTCTGTAGGAATGAAAGCAAATGAGGTAAAGAACTTCTTTGCAGAGAAAATTACTGAGAAGGAAGAACAGCTTGTAGAATGTGCATCAGCTGTAGATGGTGACATAGATCTGACTCTTCCGGGAATTGAAGTACCTAAGGGTGCGCTTCACCCGATTACTCAGATGTGTTACGACCTGAATGATGCCTTTAGATCCCTCGGCTTTGAAATTTATAGTGAAGATGATATCAGTAGTGAACAGTACGCTTTTGATAATCTGAATTTCCCGGCAGACCATCCTGCAAGACAGTCCATGGATACATACTGGTTAGAAGGAACAGAGGACAAGTCAGGTACAGAACGTCTCTGCCTGAGACCTCATCTTACCGGTGGTTCTGTAAGATATCTGCTCGAGCATGGCGCTCCTGCGAGATTCGTTTATCCGGGCAGAGTATATAGAAACGAGAATACTGATGCCAGACATGAGAGAGCATTCTTCCAGTACGAAGCCCTTATAGTTGACAAGGACATCTCATTCAGTTCCGGACGTGTAATGATCGAAACTATTCTTGAGAAGGTATTCGGACGCAAGGTTAATGTAAGAATGAGAGAAGGGTTCTTCCCATTCACAGAGCCTGGATATGAGATCGACATGGAATGCCTTGTATGTGGAGGTAAGGGCTGCAGAGTATGCAATCAGAACGGCTGGATAGAGGTTATGCCTGGTGGAGTTATTCATCCTAACGTACTCAGATCAGCAGGTCTTGATCCTGATGTATGGACCGGATTCTATACTAATATAGGACTGGACAGACTGGTAATGATGAGATACGGAGTTGATGATGTTCGTCTCTTCCACAGTGCAGATCTTAGATTCTTAGAGCAGTTCAAGTAGGAAAGGAGGCACGGCATGAATATTTCATTAAATTTCGTAAAGAGATATGTTGATCTTCCGGCTGATCTGACGCCGGCACAGATCGCTTATGACCTCACCATGAGAACTGTTGAGGTAGAAGATGTTATCAATACAGCAGATAAATTCCATCACATTGTTGTTGGAGAGATCAAGGAAGTAAAAAAGCATCCTAATGCTGATTCACTTACTATCTGCATGGTAGATGTAGGTGACGGAGAGATCCATCAGATCGTATGCGGAGGAAGCAATCTTACTGCAGGACACAAGGTATGCGTATCTGTTCCGGGTGCTGAAGTATACTGGCACGGAGAGGGCGAACCTGTCCTTATCAAGGAATCCAAGCTCAGAGGAGAGCCTTCATACGGAATGATCTGCGGGGCAACAGAGGTCTTCCTTGAAGACATGTATCCGCCAAAGAGTGAGAGAGAAATCGTTGACTTTACTGAGCTGGGTGTTGAGTGCGAAGTAGGACAGAGTGTTGCAGATGTTGCAGGTCTTGCAGATATTATCCTTGAAGTTGACAATAAGTCACTGACTAACAGACCAGACCTTTGGGGACATTACGGAGTAGCAAGAGAACTGGCTGCAATATATCAGGTTCCTTTCAAGGCTCTGCCTGTTGAAAAGCCTGAAGGTCTGCCTGAATATGAAGTAGAGGTAAAAGCCGGAGAATACTGCCCAAGATTTACCGCTACAAAGATCGAAAACGTGTATGTTAAAGAGTCTCCTGACTGGATGAAGACTCTGATTACTAATGCCGGAATGAGACCTATCAACGCGCTCGTTGATATTACAAACTTTGTAATGCTTGCTGTAGGACAGCCTTCGCATGCATATGACAGCACACATGTTGTGGGTGATAAGATCATCGTAAGAAGTGCTTCCAAAGGTGAGAAGCTGATCCTTCTTGACGATCTTGATCTCGATCTTGAAGATGGTGATGTAGTTATCTGCGATTCAGAGAAGCCTTTGAATCTTGCAGGTATCAAGGGCGGAAAGTACGATTCCATTCTTGATGATACTGTAAATGTTATACTTGAGATGGCTGACTTCTCAGCATCTGGTATCAGAAAGACATCTAGAAGATTTGATGAGAAAACCGATGCCAGCATGAGATATGAAAAGGGCATTGATACTCAAAGAATAGATACAGGTCTGACAATGGCACTGTCTTTGTTCAAGGAAATCTATCCTGAGTGCAGATTCACTGCTTATAATGATGTTATTGTAACTGAGACACAGAATGCTGTGATAGATGTTACACAAGAATTCCTTGACATTCGTCTTGGAAAGGTTCTTGCTCAGGATGAGATCGAGGATATTCTGAAGAGACTCGGATATGAGGTTTCATTCGAAAATGGCGTATATCATTGCGTTGCCCCTACATGGAGATCAACAGGCGATGTATCCATGAGAGATGACGTTCTTGGTGATATTGCAAGACTTCTCGGATATGAATACTTCGAGGCAAAGCCACTTCCTGTTAATTTCGAACATTCAGTAAAACAGGTTGATAAGGAACTTGCAAGAAATCTCAGAGAATACCTTGCATTCAGATGTGGATTCAATGAAATTTTCACATATCCATGGATCGATGAGAAGTTCATTAAGGCAGCAAGAATAGACATGGATAATTGTGTAAGACTTGCAACGCCACCTGCACCAGAGCTTGCAACTCTGAGATCTTCACTGATCCCGGGAATGCTTGATGCAATTGACAGAAACATCCATTACTTTGACAGCTTCAACATCTTCGAAGCTGCACAGGTATTCGAGAAGGGTGAATATCATCCATCATCGGAAGAGGAGACACTGCCGATCCACAAGAACCTGCTTACAGGTGTAAGAGTAGGCCAGGATGCAAAGAAGCTCTTCTTCGAGGTAAAGGGTGTAATCGAAGGAATTTCGGGTTACTGCCACTGCGAACCTCTTGGCTTCAAGCAGAAGGTTAAGCCAAGCTGGGCTGATGAGAAGGTATGGCTCAACATTACATGTGACAAGAAGGTAATCGGCTCCATCGGACTTATTTCCGTTGCAGCCCTTACAGATTCCGGTATTAAGAGAACACAGGCTGCTGCATTTGAGCTTGATACCAAAATGCTTAAGGCATACCCATCAAGAACAAATGAGTTCAAGCATCTGCCACAGTTCCCACTGGTTGACCTTGACTTCTCAATCCTTGTTCCTGAAGAAGTGACATGGAATGATATCCATGAAGCAGTTAAGTTCATGGTAAAGGAAGTTAAGTTTGTCGAGGAATACAGAGGCGAACAGGTTCCTGCAGGAAAGAAGTCAATTATGTTTAGTGTCAAGATCGGTAATGACGATTCTACAATGACAGGTAAGCAGATTGAGAAGAAGCAGAAGGGTATCTTCAGCGTTCTGACAAAGAAGCTTCATGCGGAAGTAAGATAATTGCTGATGGCTGCTGTGTAATAATTACACAGCAGCCGTTTTCATAAGAAGGAGGTCAGAATGGAAAGAAAAATCAGAATTGAGTTTCTTGGGCATGCCTGTTTTAAACTGTATTTTAATGATTATTCAGTTGTGATCGATCCTTATGAAAAAGGCTATGTTCCGGGTTTAAGTGATCTTAATGAATCTGCGGCCATGGTACTGTGCAGCCACGAACACGGAGATCATAACGCAGCTGATGAGATAAGTATTGATGGCATTGCCGTAGATGCTCCGTTTACGCTTTCTGTTATTGACAGCTATCATGATGAAGTAAAAGGCGCAAAGCGGGGAATGAATAAAATCCATATCTTCAGATATGGCGATTATAAAATTGCACATATGGGAGATATCGGCTGCAGTCTTACAGATGAGCAGCTGATGCCTTTGAAGAATGCAGATGCTTTGCTTATACCTGTTGGAGGAACTTACACAGTGGATGCAGAAGGGGCTGCGGATATTGTCAGGGTAATTTCGCCCGGAACGGTTATACCTATGCACTATAGGGGAGAAACCTTTGGATTTGACAATATAGGGAAGGTTGACAAATTCACTCAGCTTGTTCCGAACGCTGTTGTGCTAACTCCAAAGTACAGTGCAGAGGAAGGCGAATGTATATTTGAACTGTAGAGATATTTAAAAAAGAGGGGCAGCTTTTTCAAGCTGTCCCTCTTGTGATATTTAGCTTAGTTAATTCCGTAGTTGTTTCTGAGCTGTTTGAAAAGCTTCTTTACAGGTGGGAGGTTGATAAGAATAAGTGTTATGATTGCCTCTGCAGCAACATATGTGATGTTGTACCAGAGTGACCATGTAAGTGCGCTGAAGTTCTCAGGTGCGTATTCACCGAAGAAGATCCATCCGCTCAGTACAAAGCAGATATAACGTGCGCTTACACCGATGATGTATCCGAGTGTCAGTCCGTTCTTCTTGTCACGAACAAGACCGGAGAGACCCATTACTGCGAAGGCGATGATGTAGTCAAGTACAAGCTGAGCAGGGTGGATTACATATCCGCCGAAAATCAGATTGATAAGACCTGTACAGGTTCCGCCAAGAAGTCCCCACTTGGTTCCGAGAAGGTAACCGAGAAGAATGATAGGCAGCATTCCGAACAGAGTTACACTTCCGCCCTGAGGCATCTGAAAGAGCTTGATCTGGTCGAGAATGATTGCAAGTGCGACCATGAGCGCAGAAATAGTAAGCGCTTTTACGTTGTTTGTTTTCTTGTTTTCCATAAAAAAATCTCCTTAATAATAAATCAAGGAGCTCAGCTGATGCACAGAAATAATCTGTCAGTATTTCCTTCCTACGTCGGCATTATCCGAATCAGGTATAAGGGTCATCCAATTAAGGATTTCTCAGCACAGGCTCCCCTGGTTTTTAATGTACGATGATTATAGCACTATATTCTATTTATTGCTATAATAAATAAGATAAAAAAATATAGCGGA
>JAGHUV010000013.1 GCA_018064665.1 Candidatus Crickella caballi
ATACCGACGGTAATACCAGCTGAGGGGGAAAATATATTCCTCAGTTGGTATACCAGCTGGTAATAATAGTTATTCTGAGAGGCCATGAAGTGAACAAGACAGGCAAGATCAATACAACTGAATATAGTGACTCGTTTGTCTTGAGAACTCTGCGTGATGACAGGTCGGTTAAGAATGTCTTGAACGACACTCATAGAGCAGTGCTTAGGCCGTCAGATGCTGAAGTATTGGAATTCATTGCCGATCATCCTGTTGATTGCTTACAATTTCGCGAAAACGATGGTAAAATCAATTTGGACGATGTCAAAGAATTAATGGTAGATATAGAAGGGAAGAAAATAATAGATGATCACCCATACTCCATCAGCCAGGGAAAAGATGGAAGATGGAGAACCTGGGTGAAAGATGATAATGCAAAAGAAGGGCGAAAGAAACTGGTAAAGTCGTCAAAAGAAAAGCTTGAGGAAGCATTGGTAGAACATTATCTGAAACACGATGAAAGACTCGTGAAACTCAGGATGACGCTGAGAGAACTTTACCCTCGCTGGAAGAAATTCAAGGCGCTTCATGTTTCGGAGACCAACATTCCAAGAATGGATTCCGATTGGAAGAAGTACTATGAGAACTCGCCGATCATCGACAAACCGATACGGGAACTGAAAAAACTGGAGCTGGATGAGTGGATACACTCTCTGATCCGCCAGTATGACATGACAAAGACCACGTACTACAATGCGTCCATGATCATCAGGCAGATGCTTGATTATGCGGTGGACCTTGAGATCGTGGATGTCAATGAGTTCCGCAAGGTCAATGTTGACGGAAGAAGGATGTTCCGAAAAGTGCGGAAGAAGAAAGACTGCACTCAGGTCTATTCAAGAGATGAGGTGTTGATCCTCTTCCAGAGCGCATGGAATGATTACAGGAACAGTGTGAAGCTGGTGTACAGATTAGCGCCTCTGGCACTGATGTTCCAGTTCTTCACCGGTGTGAGGCTCGGCGAATTATGTGCATTGAAGTATACGGATATCGAGAACGGAATACTTCAGGTAAGCCGGATGCTTCAAAGGGACACCAAAACGGTCGTTGAACATACAAAGACCTACGAGGATCGTGAGATCATCCTCCCTGATGGTGCACTCCAGCTCGTAGAGGAAGCGAGGAAGTATCAGGAAGAACATGACTGCTGCGGTGAGTATATTTTCTCAACTACGGAAAAACCTTTGAGATATAGAGAGGTCAATGTCCTGTTGAAGAAATACTGCGAAAAGGCAGGGATACTCTACAGACCATCTCACAGTGCAAGAAAGACCTATATTTCGTCACTTATCGATGCAGGCATAAACATCAATACTGTAAGGTCTCTTGTAGGCCATGCAGATGAAAGAACAACTTACTTTAACTACTGCTTTGACAGAACACCGGATGCTGAGAAGAAGAATCTTCTTGAGCGGGCACTAGCAAGCTAAAACATCCCCGCCGATTCACCTGTCGTCGGGGATGTTCCCAAACACTTAAAAGTGTACCCAAAAATCAAAAAGTGTACCCAATTCTAAAACACCCAGTCTGATGAGATTATTTCAGTAAAATACAATTTAAGAATCCTTCAAATCCCTTGAAAACACTGGGCTTTATCTAATCCCAAAAACAATAAAAAAACGAGGCCGTTAGCCTCGTGAATGGTGGGCGATCAGGGGCTCGAACCCTGGACACCCTGATTAAGAGTCAGGTGCTCTGCCAGCTGAGCTAATCGCCCATGTTCAGCTGTGGTCTTTTGACCGCGCTTGAATATACTAACACTGAGGCAATACGAAGTCAAGCAAAAATCGAAATTTTTTGATATTTTGTTCATGAAAAAAACAAAAAGGACCCAAAACATTGAAATATGAAGAAAAATGTTGTACTATTCTTATAATTATATGGTTAGGTGGGCACGTTTTGCGTGCATTGAGAAAAAAGATTCAACGTGAATCTGAATAAATTGGAGGTAAAAAAGTGTTCTGTAGAAAGTGTGGAAGCATGATCCCAGATGACTCTGCATTCTGTAATGTGTGTGGATTCAAACAGGTAATGGCCGAACAGGTACAGATGCCAAAGGAAACAGAGACGTTTTCTAAAACATATGGTCTTGAGCCAACAGTGCCGGAGGTCGTTAAACCGGAGCCGGTTGGTAAAAAGCCAAGCACTGAAAAAGTTTCTTTTGATTGGAGTAATGTAAAGGATGAGCCTCGCAAGAAGGTCATCGAAGACATCGCTTCACCATGGGACGTAGAAGAACCTGCATATGAAGAGCCTGTAATTGATGAAGCACCTTCACAGGAGCCAAGTCGTACATTGAGCTTTATCGAGATTCTCAAGCAGGAGAAAGCGGACAAACTCAAGGCGGCAGAGGCAGATGCGTACGATTTAACTGCAAAAGAGGAAACTTTTGCGGATTACACGCCTTTTGAGGAAGCACCTTCATTCTATGTTCCTCCTTTATATAATGACATTACAAGAGCCTCGGAAGCTCCGCTGGAAGAGCCTGCTTTTGAGGAACCTAAATACGAGGCACCTGTTTTCGAGACACCTAAGTACGAAGCAAGCCTGTTCGAGGAATTAGTATACGGAGCGCATGAACAGGAAGAACCTGCTTCCGAGGAGCCTGTATTCGAAGAGCCAAAGCAGGAAGCACCGATTTTCGAGGAGCCTGTATTTGTAGAACCGGAACAGGAAGAACCTGTATATGAGGTTCCTGTTGCAACATACAATGCCGAGGACGATCTCGCAGCTAATGACCCGGACAAGCTCAGCGCTGAGCTTGATGCAATTCTCGAAGCAGCTATGGGAATTCCGCAGGTTGATGCTGAAGAGAGCCCTGAGGATATTTATCTGAGTATGGATGAGCCGGAGGCAACAGAGACTGTAAGCGAGCCAAGAGCAGCTCGTGCAGCAGATTCTGATGACGAGGAAGTGATTTCTCTCGAGGAGCTTGTTGCAGAAGCACCTTTTGAGAAAGATGATCTGATGGAGAAGAGAGCGACTATTGCAGCCGTTGTTGAAGAAGAGTCAGAGATAGATGCACTTAAGAGAAAGCTTGCTGAGCTTATGGGCGAGCCTGCAGAACCTGAAGAGCTTCCTAAGAAGGAAGAGCTTGCTGTAGATGAACTTTTTGCTGAGGAAGAGCCTGAAGCAGATGACTCTATAGAAGATGACTTCCTTGCTGAATTTGCAGCTGAGGAACCTGAAGTTGCAGTAGAAGAAGCACCTGTAGTGGAAGAGCCAGTAGCAGAAGCAGAAGCTCCTGTAGTTGAGGATTTGTTTGTAGAGTCTGCACCTGTAATTGAAGAGGCAGTAGCTGAGCCTGAAGCTGCGGCAGAGCCTGCACCTAAGGCGGAGAGTGATGCTCTTTCAATTGAGGAGCTTGAGAAGGACCTTTTTGGCGAGGTAACTACTGAAGAAATAGAAGCTGAAGCAACTAAGAAGATCGATAAATTCTATACACTCTATAGGAAGAATGAAGAGTTTCAGAGACTTCTTGATGAGGAATATAACAAGCTGAAGGCTGAGGAAGAGGCAATTGGAAAAGAGCCTGCTCCTGCAGCAGCTGAACCGGTTAAGGCTGTTGAAGAAGCAGCATCTGCCGTTGAGGCTGTAGCACCTGCTGTGGAGGCTGTAGCTCCTGCTGCTCAGGCAGTAGCGGAGCCTGTTGCTGAAGCAGTTGCAGAACCTGCAGCAGCAGTAGCGGCAACTGAGGCTGTAGCACTTGCAGAGAATATTCCTCAGGCTGATGCTAAAGCTGCCAAGGCAGATCAGAAGGCAGCAGCAAAGGCTGAGAAAGCGGCTGCAAAGGCAGCGGCTAAGGCTGCTAAGAAAGCAAAGAAGAGCGAGCTGATTGAGGATGAAGAGATTGAGCAGGGCAGCGGAGTGCTGACTGTGATTGCGGTTATCATTGCAATTCTGCTTGTCATTCTTCTCGCAGTAATCCTTGTTCTCAACTTTGCACCTGACAGCGCAATCGCAATGAAGCTTAACGCTGTTATCGAGAATATCGCAAGTTATTTCACTGTAGTAGATAATGTTAAGAAGGGTTTCTTGCTGTAGGAAACTACGGAGGAAATACTTCTTGCTGAACATTGCAGAAGAAAGTTTTATCCTGCAGCGGTAGCCTGGCGCTGCCGCTGCGCTTTTTTTAGAAGGGAGGTGCTTTAATGGGTACACCTAATTCAAATTATGTAAGAAGGGATGAGGACACTTCGAGAGATAAGAAGAAAGCGACCAAAATCAGCATAATCATTATGATTATCACTGTTATAATCGCTCTTCTGGTTGGTCTGACGGGGTTCCTTACAGACTGGGAGTGGTTTAAGGACCTTAATTACACCACAGTATTCTGGAAGAAGATTTTGACTCAGATTGAGCTCGGCATCCCGGTATTTGTTGTTGTAACGCTACTTATGAGATTCTATTTGAGAACTCTTAAGAACGGCTACTTTAAGAAAATCGAATCTCACGAGATTCCTAATGCCAAGAAGCTCAACCGAATCTCCTGGATTCTGTCCGGAGTTTTCGGATTCGGCGCAGCATGGTTTACAGCACAGATTACCTGGCTCAGCCTGCTGAAGGCTATGAACAGTACGGACTTCAATCTTAAGGATCCACTGTTCAATCTGGACATCAGCTTCTATATTTTTAAGCTCAACTGGCTCGACCAGCTGAACACTATTGTTCTCGGCATCATCATCGGAATGATTATTCTGACACTGATGTACTACGGAATTCTTCTGACCGTAAGAACACCGGATCTGTTCGAGCATGATGATGACGAGATCCGGGATGGCTATGATCCTGACGCGGATAATGAGGATGAGGAGCCTAAGGTTATTTACAGAACTCCTGCAGATCACTCAGTTATTATGAGAATGGGAAGGGCGGTCTTCAATGCTTCCAAGAAGGTCGTTGACGAAAGTCGCGAGAAGACCTGGCAGCCTACTCAGAACGGTCAGCCTCAGAAGTCCAAGAAGAAGCAGAAGAAGAGTGTTAACAGAACCAACCTTGATCATCTTATGGACATTGCGAGCGGCAAGATGATCCTGCTGGGCGTTATATTCTATATCATGCTTGGAATCGACTTCTTCCTGAAGCAGTTCGAGCTGCTCCACACACACACAGGAGCTGTTTACGGTGCAGGTTTTGTTGACGTTAACATTACCCTCTGGGTTTACAGAATTATCATGGTGCTGTCTCTCATCGGCGCTGTTACTCTTGCTGTTCATATCAAGAAGGGTCAGATAGCAAAGCTGATCAAGGTTCCGTTTGCGATGATTCTCGTATTTGCAATCGGCATCGGCGCAGGCAAGCTGGTACAGGGACTCGTAGTCAGCCCGGACGAAATCAACAAGGAGTCAAAGTATCTCGCTAACAATACCGAGTACACAAGACACGCATACGGTCTGGACAATGTGCGTACTGCTACCTATGCAGCTGATAACGCTTTGGATGCGGACACGATTGCAACCGAAGACCAGACAATCAGCAATATCAGAATCAACGACTATGAGCCTGTTGAGGACTTCTACAATCAGACACAGAGTATCCGTCAGTACTACACCTTCAATGATGTAGATATCGACAGATATTATGTAGATGGCGTTGAGACGCAGACTTATCTCTCGGCAAGAGAAATCGACGAAGAGAAGATCAGTGATACATGGCTCAATAAGCACCTTAAGTATACTCACGGTTACGGTGTTGCGGTTTCGCAGGTAAATGCGGTAACTGCTTCCGGACAGCCGGACGTTATCGAGGGCAACATTCCGCCTGAAACTGACGTCAAAGAGCTTAAGGTTGACCGGCCGGAGATTTACTTTGGCGAGAAGACCAATGACTACATTATCGTCAACACCAAAGAGCAGGAGTTTGACTATCCTGACGGTGACGAGAACAAGTACACAACATATGATGGCGAAGCCGGCGTAAAGCTCAATCTCATCAATCGTATTCTGTATGCGATCAGAGAAGGAAGCATCAAGATCCTGGTTTCTTCCAACATTACTTCGGATTCAAGGATCATATATTTCCGTAACGTTGTTCAGAGAATCGAGAAGATCATGCCTTATCTCCAGTATGAGGAGGATCCTTATCTGACAGTTGTAGACGGAAAGCTTTACTGGATTATGGATGCTTATACAACAAGCAACAAGTATCCGTATTCGGAACCATATTCCGACGAGATCAATTCGGCTAACTACATCAGAAACTCGGTTAAAGTTATCGTTGATGCATACAACGGAGAGGTTGATTTCTATGTTGTTGATGAGACCGATCCGATGGCTCTGACTTATCAGAAGATATTCCCTGAGCTTTTCAAGTCATATGACAAGATGCCTGAGAATATCAAGTCGCATCTGAGATATCCGAATGCCCTGTTCAAGATTCAGGCAAGCGTATACTGCAAGTACCACATGGATGACGTTAAAGTCTTCTATCAGAAGGAGGACCTGTGGGATATCGCTCACCAGATCTACGGAACTCAGGAAGCCGAGATGGATCCAAGCTACTACATCTTCAACCTGCCTGATACAGAGGAAGATGCAGAGTTCATCAACATGGTTCCGTTCACTCCTAAGTCAAAGCAGAACATGACGGCAATCATGATGGCTCAGAACGACGGCGAGAACTACGGTCAGCTTATCGTTTACACAATGCCTAAGGGCAAGACTGTTTACGGTCCAATGCAGATCGAAGCTCAGATCGACCAGAACACTGAGATTTCCAAGGAATTCTCACTTTGGTCATCGTCCGGTTCTACATACAAGAGAGGAGACCTGTTCGTAATTCCTATCGGTGAATCACTGCTCTACGTTGAGCCGGTTTACCTCGAAGCATCGAACCAGGCAATCCCTGAAGTTAAGCGAGTAATCGTTGCGTACCGCGACAAGATCGCTTACGAGTCAACTTTGTCAGAGGCACTTATCAGTCTGTTCGGAGGTACATCCGAGGGCGGTAAGGACACTGTTATCGGCGGTGGAGATAACAACGGAGACAAGGGCGACAAGGTTGTGTCACAGGCCGACCTTATTAAGAAGGCGCAGGAGGCATATGACAAGGCCGTTGAAGCACAGCAAAACGGTGACTGGAAGGCTTACGGAGAATATCTGAAGAAGCTGGAAAGCTACCTTAATAAATTAGGATAAGAGGCGATTTGAAATGTTAGATATTAAGAGAATCAGAGAAGATTTTGAAGCAGTTAAGAATGACGTAGAGAGAAGAGGCAAAGGTGACTTCGGCATCGGCAGAGTTCTGGAACTCGATGCAAGAAGAAGAGAGATTCTTGCTGAGGTAGAGGCTCTCAAGAACAAGCAGAATGTTACTTCAAGAGAAGTTCCTAAATTAAAGAAAGAGGGTAAGGATACTACTGCTCTCTTCGCAGAGATGAAGGAGCTTTCATCCAGAATCAAGGCTCTTGATGCAGAGGTTGGACAGGTCGAAGAGGATCTCAGAGCTGCACTGCTCAGCGTTCCTAACACTCCTTACAAGGACGTTCAGTTTGGAAAGGATGATGCTGATAACGTAGAGCTGCGCAAGGTTGGAACACCTCGCGAGTTCGAATTTGAGGCTAAGGCTCACTGGGATATCGGTGAAGGACTCGACATTCTCGATTTTGAGCGTGCAGGTAAGATTTCGGGAACCCGTTTCACAGTATACAAGGGCGCAGGCGCAAGACTTGAAAGAGCTGTTATTAACTTTATGCTCGACCTTCACACTGAGGAGCAGGGCTACACAGAGATTCTGCCGCCTTTCATGGTTAACAGAGATGCAATGACAGGAACAGGCCAGCTTCCAAAGTTTGAGGAGGATATGTTCTGGATTCCTGCAAAGGATTTCTTCCTGATTCCTACAGCTGAGGTTCCTGTAACAAATCTGAGAGCACAGGAAATCATGTCTTTTGACGAGCTGCCTGTATATTACACAGCTTATACACCTTGCTTCCGTAAAGAGGCGGGTTCTGCAGGACGTGACACAAGAGGTCTTATCCGTCAGCACCAGTTCAACAAGGTTGAGATGGTTAAGTTCGTTGCGCCGGAAACTTCCTACGACGAGCTTGAGAAGCTGACTAACGACGCTGAAGAGGTTCTGAAGAGACTGGGAATCCCTTACAGAGTTGTAAGGCTGTCCAGCGGAGACCTCGGTTTCAGCTCAGCAATGACATATGACGTAGAAGTATGGATGCCAAGCTATGGAAGATATGTTGAGATTTCAAGCTGCTCCAACTTTGAGGATTATCAGGCAAGACGTGCCAACATCCGTTTCAAGAGAGACAAGGATACAAAGCCTGAATTCGTACACACACTGAACGGTTCGGGTCTTGCTGTTGGACGTACTGTTGCGGCTATCCTGGAGAACTATCAGCAGGAGGACGGCAGCGTACTGGTTCCTGAGGCACTGAAGCCATATATGAATTGCGACGTAATCAAATAGCAAAGCAAATAGCAGTAACGATGGCCGCGCTTCTGAGCAAGCTGCGGCCTGCCTATAAGGAGAGATATGGATATTAAGAAGTTTTACGACTGCAATGTAAAGCTGTATACCGATGACGGAAGATCATACATCGGACTGATTACCGAGTATTACTATGCCGATGAGAACGAAAACGGTATGCAAAGCATTGTACTCGACTGCCCGGCGTTCGATGAACCGATTGAAGTGTTCGAGGACAATATCGCAGATATTCAGATATACGAAGGAGTTTAGCAATGGAAGAAAAGAAAGTCAGCAGCAAGCGTCAGAAAAAGATCGATAACCGCGAGGCTAAGGCTGCGCGCAAGGCCAGAAACATGGACGTGGAGAAGCAGAAGAGACCGAGCAACGTTGTAATAGCACTTCTTATCTTCGGAGTTCTAGTCGTGATGTTCGGATTTGCATGGGGATATAATTATTTCAACAAGGAAGCATCCATTCAGACATATATTGAGAATAATGGCGGCGAGGATGCCTTCAGCAACATCCAGGTAGACGAGAAGACCATCATGTCAGTTACCGCAAAGGACAACGATATAACAGTTACTTTGGACATGGTGGCTGAGGAATCAGCAGATGAGGCAGACTTCTATACAAGCGAGGAAGGCGAAGCATATCTCAAATATATCGGAGCTTACTATCTCAGCTCGATGAAGCCTGAGACCAGAGCAGTCTCTGCTAATGCCGATGTTGTAATAAACATCAACGGTGAGAAGGTTAAGGAAGTATCCCTTAAGTATTCTGAAGCAGAGAAGGCTGCAGAGGAATATACGAAAATGATGCAGGAAGAAGCAGCCGAAGAATAAAACTGGACGAAGCCGCTGAAGAATAGGACAAGAATAGTAAGACAAGAAAAAAGGTTACTAATAAATCACGAGACAATAAACGGACAATCGAGCCAGAGGATATGAACCTCTGGTGCGACAGTCCGTTTTTCATTATTTCGTATTACGTTTTGTGCGCGCTCCTCGCGACCTCACCCACGCTCCTCGCGACCTCGCCCACGCTCCTCGCGACCTCGCCCACGCTCCTCGCGCCCCCGCGACCTCGCTCGTATGCTTTGCCCTCACTTTTGGAACATGAAACCGTGAAACCCTTGAAAATAAAATAAAAAATTCCAATTGCTTCCCCCTCGATGGTGCCATAGGACTGCCAGAAAGAGGTAATGGCAAAGCAAATTGGAATTGAAATCGCGCAAACCCTTGATATTACAGAATTTAATTCCAAAATAGGATTACGCATCAAGACAGTGGAACGAGTGGAAATCGCTTCGAGCAGACAAAATTGGAATTATTGTTTTTAATATCAACGCTTTCAGCGTTTCATGTTCCAAAAGTGAGGGCATTGTCATTTTTCAATGATTGTAAACCCGTCTCGAGCGTGAAAAATGTTTCCTTTATCCGGGTTGTACTCAGGTGAATTATTTAAAAATCGTCTCGAGCTTGAAAAAGGTTTCCTTTATCCGGGTTGTATGAAGGTGAACTACTTAAGAATCGTCTCGAGCTTGAAGTGGTTTCCTTTATTCGAGCTGATGGTTATGTAATATCTGCTTCCCAGGCTTGTGCAGTTTGCTGTCAGCACATCGCCTTCCATTGCTTCGGAGGTGTAGCGGGCTGTGATGGATGATGGTTCTCTGCCGGCTTCAACGAGCTGATCTGCAATGTCAAAGTAGAACGAATTGTTCATATGACCGTTTCGGTCTATGTATTCGTGTGGAACCGTGAAATCTGTGGCAGCTTCCTTAATTTGATTGCCTGTATTATCGGAATCAGTATCGATATCAGTAGAACTGCTGGCGTTTGCTGCATGGTTTACACTGTTTACTGCGCCCTTTACGGGCTTAGGCCCGGAAAGCGGATTAAGCTCAAAAGGCTTCATCTCTTCGATGTTGGTTCGGATATGTACCGGACAATCCTCGGCACCGACCAGCTCTCGACTTTCGGAGTACATGAAAGTCCAGCAGATTGCCGCTTTGGAAATCATCTCGCCGCCGACCCATACTGTATAGTAACGGGGCAGAAAAACGTGCTTGTTACTGCCCGTCCAGGTGCGCACTGTCATCTTTTCTCCGAGACTTGGCATACGGCTTATCTCAGCTCTCTGATTGGCAATTATCCATAGCAGACCCTGCTCCAGCATATCGTTATATCCGGCGCCGTATAATGCGATGTGCTCATCTGAAACATCCTGAAGCACCGAGAAGAAGGCCGAAGTCTTCATCGTTCCCAGGGCATTGACGTGATCCGCTCCTACGATTATTGAATTTTCATAAATATCGTTTTCCATTTTACACACACCTTAAACTTATATGTATTACCTGCAAGTCATAAAGACGTCTTATACGTATTACCTGCAAGTCATAGAGACGTCTTAAACAGACACCTCTTATATACACACATCATCGGTAATTTTCTTAAGAAATACCTGTACATAATAGCATGATGAGAGAACTTTTCGTAGCTTTTCGTCGATTTGTAGTGAAAAAAAGTATCAGTCAAGGTATAATGATACCAAATAAGTTGGGG
The DNA here is from genome assembly GCA_018064665.1 of Candidatus Crickella caballi. Lineage (GTDB taxonomy): Bacteria > Bacillota > Clostridia > Peptostreptococcales > Anaerovoracaceae > Crickella > Crickella caballi. The sequence continues at coordinate 11,025 of JAGHUV010000013.1, forward strand.
TGGTGCGGCTGCGGCCGAGGCTGCTCAAATCTGATCATGGAAGGAATCACTATGGATAAGTATAAGGTTATCGAAGTTAAAGAAAGTATCTTCGCTGACAATGACAAGGATGCAGATAAGCTAAGAGCTCAGCTTAAGGAGCAGGGCACTTTCCTTCTCAATCTTATGTCTTCACCGGGATCGGGCAAAACAACCACGCTCAAGGCTGTTCTGGAGCGTATCAAGGACAAGATCAATGTTGGAGTAATGGAAGCGGATATCGATTCTGATGTTGACGCAGCGGCTATTCAGGACATTGGCGTAAGATCAATTCAGCTTCACACAGGCGGAATGTGCCATCTTGATGCGGATATGACTCGTCAGGGCATCAATGAATTCGGAACAGACAATATGGATATGGTAGTGCTCGAGAACGTCGGCAATCTGGTTTGCCCGGCAGAATTCGACACAGGTGCGGTTAAGAATGCGATGATCCTCTCAGTTCCTGAGGGACACGACAAGCCGCTCAAATACCCTCTTGTTTTCACAGTATGCGACATACTTATCATCAACAAGATCGATGTAATGCCATACTTCGATTTTGATATGGCTAAGGTTGAGGAGTACGCTCACATGCGTAACCCTGATCTCAAGATATTCCCTATCTCTGCTAAGACAGGTGAGGGTGTAGATGCGCTTTGCGATTGGCTGCTTGAGCAGGTTGCTGAGTGGAAGAAATAGCATAGTGGAAACAGCTAACGTAGAGCAATAATTAACAAGGAATAATAATTAACGGAAAATAAATTAAAAAAGGAGAAAACTATGGCCAAAGAAATGACACGCGACGAGAAAATTTTTAAGCTTGGTAAGACCATCACTGACAGAGCGGCAGTTATGCTCGGCATGGAAAAGGTCACAACTGAATCCCCTGAATACTGGGGCATTAATTGTGGACTTATGTATGCAGCTGACAAGTATGGACAGAAGGTTGCTGATGACGGTCTGGATCTGCTTCTTAAGATGAAGAAGAGAGTTCCTCTGACTAAGGCACAGCTTATCGAGAAGACAGGCTTTGAGGAGCCATATATCGACACAGTGCTGGAGGCAATGTGCCAGGCGTCACTGATTGAGTTTCACAAGGAGAACCTTGATGGTAAGAACCCTAATCATGAGATGCGCTGGGTACTCGATATGTTCGTACCCGGAAGTGCAGAGATCATGGTAATGAGAGAGGGACTTACTGATTCATATCCACAGGTTGCAGAGTTCTTCGAGCACATGTCTCGTCTGCCACTGGAAGGAATTACAGAAATGGTACCACAGGGTGGCGCAGGCATCGGTATGAAAGTAATTCCTGTTGAAGCAGCTATTCCTGCAGAAACAGAGACTCTTCCTACTGAGCATCTTTCGCATTGGCTTGACAAATATGAAGGACAGATTGGCGTAGGCGTTTGCTCATGCCGTAGACAGCAGAGAATCAGAGGAGAGGGCTCCGGAGATATCGAAACAGACTGGTGCATCGGTGTTGGTGACTTTGCCGATTACTGCCGTGAGACAGGAATGGGACACGACATCACTAAGGAAGAGGCTCTCGAGATTCTCAAGAAGGCAGAAGAGAAGGGATATGTTCACCAGACTACAAACATCGATGGTGATCAGAAAATCTTCGGACTTTGTAACTGTGCAGTCGGTGTTTGCAATGCACTGAGAACTTCACAGCTCTTTAATACACCTAACCTTTCAAGGTCAGCATTTACTGCAGAAGTAGATCCTGAGAAGTGCGCAGCTTGCGGTAAGTGCGTAGAGACTTGCCCTGCAGGAGCAGTAAAGCTCGGACAGAAGCTTTGCACTAAGAACGGTGAGATTGAATATCCTAAGAGAACGCTTCCTGATGAGACTCCATGGGGAAGACATATGTGGAATCCTAATTACAGGAACGAGCATGGCGTTATCCAGACTTATCCTACAGGAACAGCACCTTGCAAGGCTGCATGCCCACTGCACATTGCTATTCAGGGATACATCAAGATGGCAAGCGAGGGAAGATATCAGGACGCTCTTAAGCTGATCAAGAAGGACAATCCATTCCCTGCAATTTGCGGATCCATCTGCCACAAATACTGCGAATCAGAATGTATGAGAGGCTCTGTAGACGAAGCTCTGGCTATCGACGATATCAAGAACTTCATTGCTCATCAGGATCTTAAGGAAGAGCACAGATATGTACCTCCAATGAATTCCAGCACACGTGAGCCGTTCGATCAGAAGATCGCTATCATCGGTGCAGGTCCTGCAGGACTTTCATGCGCATATTTCCTGGCAATCGAAGGTTACTCACCTGTAGTATTCGAGAAGGAAAACAGCCTCGGCGGAATGATGATGAACGGTATTCCTAACTTCCGTCTCGAGAAGGAAGTTGTTAATGCAGAAATCGACATTCTCAAGGAGATGGGAGTTCAGTTCAAGACAGGCGTAGAGGTTGGTAAGGACGTTACAATCGAAGAGCTCCGCAAGGAAGGCTACAAGGGCTTCTTCGTAGCAGTCGGACTCCAGAATGGCGGCGTTCTGGCTATCCCTGGCGGAGATGCTAAGAACGTTATGTCCGGAATAGACTTCCTCAAGGGCGTTAATACAGGCAAAGCAAAGAAGCTTTCCGGAAACGTTGTTGTTATCGGCGGCGGAAACATCGGAGCTGACGTTGCTCGTACAGCTGCTCGCTGGGGAGCAAAGAGCGTATCACTGTACTGCCTCGAGTCTTACGACGAGATGCCAATGGGCGAAGAGGATCAGGAACTCTGCAAAGCAGACGGCGTTAAGATCAATGCAGGCTGGGGACAGACAGAGATCGTAGTTAAGGACGGCAAGTGCGCAGGAATCAAGTTTGAGAAGTGCACAAGCGTTAAGGACGCACAGGGCAGATTTGCTCCTGAATTCGATTCAGCTACAACAACTGAAGAGGCTTGCACAACTGTACTGTACTGCATCGGACAGAAGGTTGACTGGGCAGACCTCCTCAAGGGAACTAAGGTTGAGTTCAACAAGAACGGCACAGCTATTGCTGACCCTGTAACAATGCAGACAGCAGAGCCTGACATCTTCGTAGGCGGAGATGCTTACACAGGCCAGAAGTTCGTTGTAGATGCAATTGCAACAGGACGTGAGGGTGCAGTATCGCTTCACAGATACGTAAACGTTGGACAGTCACTGACTATCCATAGAAATACAAGACACTTCGACGTGCTTGACAAGGATGGCGTAGTTCTTACACCGGACAACTTCAAGAAGCCTGCACGTAACAAGTGTGGAATTGATGAGTCCAAGAAGCTGACAATGAATGACGAGAGACTGATCTTCACGGAAGAGCAGATCAAGTCAGAGGCTTCAAGATGTCTTACATGCGGACGCAGCATCGTTGATACCAACGCTTGCCTCGGATGCGGAATCTGCACAACCAAGTGCGAATTTGATGCTATCCATCTGAACCGCACTAACCCTAAGTGCGCAACAATGATCCCATCCGAAGACAAGTTCAAGGCTATCGGACCATATGCAGCACAGCGTGAGGTAAAGATCATCAAGAAGAAGCTTGCACAGAAGCTCGGCAAGTAATAAATAGAAAAGGTTCATTTTGTGTCGGGCTGTCGCAACGTTTTCCAAAGAGGCTCTGTGGTAGCCGACGCTTAGCGATTTGCGAAGCAAGCGCTTAGCACCGCTGCGTAAACCGCAGCGAGGCGAGAGCCGTACTCTTTGAAAAACGCTGCGGCAGCCCGTAATCAACAGGGACCTTTTTCTAACAAGGAGTAATTATGCACGAACTGGGTATTGTAAACTATGTAGTTAAACAGGTAGAGAAGCTCGCAGTAGAGAATGAACTGACCAAGGTAGAGTCGGTTACTTTGGAATTCGGCGAGGTCTCGGGTGTTGTTCCGTCATATCTTGTTAAATACTGGGATTGGTATGTCAAGAAGGAGGAGCATGCCGGCTTGCTCGGAGAATCCGTTCTTAAATATGAGACTTTGCCTGCGATTACATGGTGTGACAGCTGCAAGGGCAAATATCCAACAGTGCAATACGGCAAAACCTGTCCTTATTGCGGCAGTGGGGAAACCTGGCTGCTAACCGGGCAGGAGATGAACATTAAGGAGATAGTGGCAGAATAATGAAGGATCTTAAACACTTGCTTTATTTTGAAAATCTGCTCCTCGAGGCTAACAACGAGCTCGTTGCTCAGGCAAAGAAGGACAAGAAGGTATGCGTTGCATTTACCTGCGAAAGCGTACCGGAGCCTCTGCTCAATCTTGAGGGCACTTTCTCTGTCAGACTGCGTGCACCTCGCACCGGCTCGATGGAGATGAGCACATACTATATGACAAGCTTCCTCTGCGAGTACACAAGAGCGCTTCTTGAGAGAGCGCTTGAAGGCGGATTTAATTTTGCAGACTGCGTGATTTCACCTGATGGCTGCTCGATGATGAACCGCTGCGTCGAGAACATGGAGCTTCTCAAAACAATGAACAAGGACAAGGATAAATTCTTCTATGAGTTTATGGAGATACCGATGAAGTGCGACGAGAACGGACTCAATCTCTATATTCTGCAGTGTAAGAATCACATCCTTAAGCCTCTCAACGAGACCTTCGGTATCGACACTTCGGAGAAGGCTTTGCGCAAAGCAGTCGAGAATCACAACAGAATCTGTGAGCTGATTCGCGCTATCGGAGATTTCCGCAAGGAAGAGAATCCGCGTATCACAGGATACGAATTCCACATTCTTACTCTGGCAACTTATGTAGCACCTCACTACCTGCTTATAGATAAGCTCGAGGAAACTCTTGAGGAGCTCAAGACAAGAGAGCCGGATGCTGTTAATCCTTACCGTGTAAGGGTCGTTCTTACAGGCTCTGAAATCGATGACATGGATTACGTTAAGCTGGTTGAATCCTGCGGCGCATATGTATGTGCAGACAGATTCTGCCTCGGTTCTCTTCCCGGAAGAGTACCTATTGAGCTGAATGATGAAGAGGACATCGTTACTCAGGTGTGCCGTCACTACATCACTCACAGCCAGTGTCCACGTTATATGAATATGGCTAAGATGACAGGAAGACGCGATTATGTCAACGAACTTGCCAAGGAATACAATGCGGACGGCATTATCTATGAGCAGGTTAAATTCTGCGATCCATGGGCATATGAGAAGATGGTAGGCGGACGCGTTCTTGAGGATGACTACAACTACCCTGTTCTCACAGTAGACAGACCGTACTCGATCGACTCGGGCGCAGGACAGATGCGTACCAGAGTTCAGGCTTTCGTAGAGAGCATTGAGATAAAGAAAATTCAGAGAGGTGGAATCAATGGCTAAGAAAATAGGTTCAGAGGCCCTTGGCCGCTTTTATAAAGAGGGAAGCAAGGTAAGAACGCGTCGTGAGTGGCGTGGTGTTAAGGACACAGCTTATGACTTCTCAAGATGGCTCGTAATAATGGGCACACTCGGCAAATTCATCATAAAGCCGAGAAATATGAAGGCAATGCTTCGTTACAGATGGATGGCTAACTATCTTGCTGTTCCGATGATGGTAGACAGACACACTCAGGGCCTGCGTGGTGAATATCTGCGTATGTGCCACGCTGAGCAGGATCTGATCATCGACGACGTTGCAAAGCTTCTGGATAAGCTCTTCAAGGGAGACCGCCGTATCGGTAACGATGAAGAGTTCTCCAAGAAGGTTGTTCTTGTTGACGAAAACGAGATGACAGCAGTAATGATGGGATTCCCTATGCTTGAGGCACTCAGCAGAGAGACCCCTTCAACATATGTACCGGTACTGCTCAATCAGCATTCCATGGAATACTATATGGATATCGCTGAGGAGTTCGGCCTTGCACCTGATGTATGTCCGATGCCTGAGGCAGAAGCCGGAGTTTCTATTAACGATGATGCACCTGTTCTTGGAGCATGTGCAATTCAGTGCAACACAACCTGCGACGGTTCGCTTCTCGGTAACGGAGTAATCTCCAAGAGACTCGAGCTTGAGGACGGAATCCCTGTATTCCAGCTCGCTGCACCGCTTCGTCACCGTGAGGATGACGTTCAGGAATATGCGGCACAGGAGATCCGCAACGCTATTGCTTTCATCGAGAAGCATACAGGCGCAAAGTGGGATTGGGATGCATACTTTGAATGTGCAAAGAGAGTTAATCTGGCAACACGTTGTCGCCAGGAGTGGCTCGATATGAACAAGACCGATTATCCGCAGGTATTCGGTTCCAACCTTGCACTTTACACTGAGACCAACTACATGGCTATCTGCGGAAGAGTTCCTGCATTTGCCAAGGTCGACAGAAAGCTGACCAAGCTCGCAGAGCAGGCGTATAAGAAAAAGAAGATGATGGCTAAGGAATACAGACACAGAGCAATCATCTGGGGAGTTCAGTCGCACTATTACTTTGACTTCCTGCTCTGGCTCGTAAACTGCTGGGGCATCGCACCTCTGACAGACATGCTGTCAATGGTATCGACCAAGGAGATCGCTGAGGTTGATACTCCAGAGAACCGTGAGCAGGCATACTACGATATGGCATGGCTCACCGAGAACATGATCATGCGTAATCGTACACACGGCGGCTACAAGGTTCTGCTTGATGAGCTTTGGGACTTCGTAGAGGAGTTCAATGCAGACATGGTGATCCTTTGGGAGCACATGAGCTGCAAAGCGCTGGACGGTATGCACGGAATGTTCGAGGACAGAGCAAGAGAGAAGGGTGTTAACCTCGTATGGGTAGAGCATGATCTCTTCGACCCTCGTATTATTTCAAGACAGGGTGTCCGTGATCAGATCAACAACTACATGCGTACTGTAATGCGCGAGGAACCACTCGATCCGTCACTTGAAGTTCTGCCTGACGATCAGTCGTGGTAAGGAGGTAAATATGAAAAAGAAATGCAATTGCTGCAAACTGCCTTGGTGGTCAAAGCTTCTCATCGCTACAACAGGAATCTTCGGACTTCTGTTTACGGTGTATTTCTTCAACCTGGACATGAAGCTTACCGCAATGATGGAGCCGTGGCTGCTCAAATGGTATGACCACGTAGACAGAGACAAACATCTGTAAACAGCATATTCAGACGGGTCGGGACGCAAGTCCCGGCCTGTTGTTAAATTTTCCACGAACGGGCATTAAAAATAAAGCAAGAAAATGGCACCGCAAAAGGTTTTTTGCGGTGTTCATTGCTATTTACAAGTGATATAATTTAGATGTATATATAGGCAAACTTTTTGTTGTGCCTGTTAAAGTCAGATTAATTTAAGAAAGGAAAAGAAACTATGATTATTCTGGTAGTTAATACGGGAAGCTCATCGCTCAAGTATCAGCTTATCAACATGGAGAATCACGAGGTTCTGGCAAAGGGACTTTGCGAGAAAATCGGCGAAGACGGCCACATGGTTTACAAGGCTAACGGTTCAACTGTCTTTGACAAGGATGTACCTATTCCTGATCACGGTGTTGCTATGCAGATGGTTATCGATGCGCTCACAGACAAAGAAGTCGGCGTTATTTCTGACATGAATGAGATTGGTGCTGTAGGACACAGAATCGTACAGGGCGGATACCTGTTCGAGAAGTCAGAGATTATTACAGAGGCGACTAAAGAAGGTATTGACGAACTGTCAGTTCTCGGACCTCTTCACAACCCACCTGCACTGGTTGGTATCCGCGCATGCGAGAAGGTTCTTCCTAACGCACCGGGAGTTGTAGTATTCGATACATCCTTCCATCAGACAATGCCTGATGAGTGCAAGCTTTATGCAATTCCAAGAGAGTATGACGAGAAGTATCATGTGCGCAAGTACGGTGCTCACGGAACAAGCCACCGCTATGTTGCTCAGAGATGTGCTGAACTGATGGGCAAGGATCCTGCTGAAATCAATATTATCACTTGCCACCTTGGAAACGGCTCATCAATTACAGCTGTTAAGGGCGGAAAGTGCTATGACACTTCCATGGGACTGACACCGCTTGACGGACTCATCATGGGTACACGTTCGGGATCTGTTGACCCAACAGTTGTAAGCTTCCTTAACGAGCAGACGGGCAAGAGCGCAAGCGAGATCGTAAGCGAGCTCAACAAGAAGTCTGGCCTTCTGGCTGTATCAGGAGTATCCGGCGACCTCAGATATGTAAGAGAAGCAGCTGCTACAGGCAACAAGAATGCACAGACTGCACTCGAGATGCTGTACAAGTCGATCCGTCACTACATCGGAGCTTATGCAGCAGAGATGGGCAGCGTGGATGCTATCGTATTTACTGCAGGTATCGGAGAGAACTCATACGAGACAAGAGAAGAAGCTTGTGAGAATCTTGGATTCATGGGCGTTACCATCGACAAGGAGAAGAACGCCTGCAGAGGCGAGGAAGTCGAGATCACAGGCGAGGATTCCCAGGTTAGAGTATTCGTCATCCCAACTAACGAGGAGCTGATGATTGCTATGGATACCGAGGAACTGACTAAGGATCTTTAATCAATTAAGGACTCCAATCGTTTGAGGATTTTAATTCGTTTGGAAATCCAAGTCCGGTTTAATTCGTTTGAAAACTAAAAGTTTCACATATTTAATAACGTATCACTATTAGTTAAGGAGAAAAATTATGATCAAGAGAGAATTCAAAACAATGGACGGCAACAACGCTGCTGCTCATGTCTCCTACGCGTTCACAGAGGTATCGGGAATTTACCCTATTACTCCGTCATCGCCAATGGCTGACTATGTTGATCAGTGGGCTGCTGCTGGTAGAAAGAACATTTTCGGTTCAACTGTAAAGGTTCTCGAGATGGAGTCTGAAGGTGGAGCAGCTGGTGCTGTTCACGGATCACTCGGTGCTGGTGCATTGACAACTACTTACACTGCTTCCCAGGGTCTTCTGCTGATGATTCCTAACATGTACAAGATCGCCGGAGAACTGCTCCCTGCAGTATTCCACGTATCCGCTCGTACAGTTTCGACTCACGCACTGAACATTTTCGGCGACCACTCTGACGTATATGCATGCCGTCAGACAGGTTTCGCAATGCTCGCTGAGAGCAATGTTCAGGAGGTCATGGACCTCGCTCCTGTAGCTCACCTGGCTGCAATCGAGGGAAGAGTTCCCTTCCTGAACTTCTTCGACGGATTCAGAACATCCCATGAGATTCAGAAGATCGCTATCTGGGATTATGAAGACCTCAAAGAAATGTGCAACATGGACGCAGTTAACGAATTTAGAGATAAGTGCCTGAATCCGGATCATCCACATCTTCGTGGATCCCATGAGAACGGCGACGTATTCTTCCAGCACAGAGAAGCCTGCAACAAGTATTATGATGCAGTTCCTGAAGTTGTTGAGAAGTATATGGCTAAGATTAACGAGAAGCTCGGAACTGACTACCAGCTCTTCAACTACTATGGTGCTGAGGATGCAGACAGAGTTATCATCGCTATGGGTTCACTTTGCGACGTAGCTGAGGAAGTTATCGACAACCTCAATGCTAACGGCGAGAAGGTCGGCCTGATCAAGGTTAGACTGTACAGACCTTGGAGAGCTGATAAGCTGATCGCTGCTCTTCCTAAGACTGTAAAGAAGGTTGCTGTTCTTGACAGAACTAAGGAGCCTGGTTCACTTGCTGAGCCTCTGTACCTCGATGTTGTTACATCATTTGCAGAAGCAGGCCTTGACGTTGACGTTATCGGCGGACGTTACGGACTTGGTTCAAAGGATACTCCTCCTGCATCAGTATTCGCTGTTTATGACGAGCTGAAGAAGGATGCTCCTAAGAAGAGATTCACAATTGGTATCGTAGACGACGTTACTAATCTTTCACTTGAAGAGAAGCCTGCTCCTATCACTGCACCTGCAGGAACTAAGGAGTGCAAGTTCTGGGGTCTCGGCGGAGACGGAACTGTTGGAGCAAACAAGAACTCCATCAAGATCATCGGAGACCACACAGACAAGTACGTTCAGGCATACTTCCAGTATGACTCAAAGAAGACAGGCGGAGTTACTATTTCCCACCTGAGATTCGGTGACAAGCCGATCAAGAGCTCATACTACATCAATAAGGCTGACTTCGTAGCATGCCACAACCCTTCATACATTGACAAGGGATTCAAGATCGTTCAGGACGTTAAGCCGGGCGGAACATTCCTGATCAACTGCCAGTGGTCACCTGAAGAGGTTGGCAAGCACCTCGATGCTGCTGCTAAGAAGTACATCGCTGACAATGATATCAACCTGTATATCATCAACGCTATCGAGCTTTGCGCTAAGATCGGTATGGGCAAGAGAACTAATACAACTCTGCAGTCCGCATTCTTCTCACTTGCTGACATCATGCCTAAGGAAGATGCAATTGAGTACATGAAGGCTGCTGCAACAAAGTCCTACCTGAAGAAGGGACAGGATGTTGTAGACATGAACCACAAGGCTATCGATGCAGGAGCAGATGCTCTTGTTAAGATCGAAGTACCTGCTGAGTGGAAGAACCCTGAAGCAGACCCTGCTAAGGCTCCTCTTGAAGGACCTGCAAAGCTGGTTAAGCAGGTTGAGACTATTCTTAACCCAATCGACAACATGGACGGAGACAGCCTGCCTGTATCCACATTCCTGCCACACGTTGACGGCGAGTGGGAACTCGGAGCTTCCGCTTACGAGAAGAGAGGCGTTGCTGTTACAGTTCCTGAGTGGAATCCTACAACTTGCGTACAGTGCAACAACTGCGCATATGTATGTCCACATGCTACAATCAGACCTTACATGCTGACTGACGCTGAGGTTGCAGCTGCACCTGAAGGCTTCAAGGCAGTAGACGTTAAGGCAGGCAAGGGCAAGGGCGAGTACAAGTACAGCCTCGCTGTTTCCCCACTCGACTGCATGGGCTGCGGCGTTTGCGTAACAGTTTGCCCAACTAAGTCACTCGAGATGAAGCCAATGGAAGAGCAGCTTCCGGAGCAGAAGAACTTCGACTATGCTGTTAAGAGCGTCGCTGAGAAGGCTGATGTTATTGACAACACTGTAAAGGGCTCACAGTTCAAGAAGCCTCTCCTCGAGTTCTCGGGCTCATGCGCAGGATGTGCTGAGACTTCATACGCTAGACTGATCACTCAGCTCTGCGGAGACCACACGTTCATTTCCAACGCTACAGGATGCTCATCAATTTGGGGCGGCCCTGGAGCAACAGCACCTTACACAACTGATGCTGAAGGTCACGGACCTGCATGGAACAACTCACTCTTCGAGGACAATGCTCAGCACGGTCTCGGAATGAGAATGGCTATCAAGGCTAGAAGAGCAGCTATTGCTGACGAGGTTAAGGCCCTGGTTGAGGCAGGAGTACCTGCTGAGGTTAAGGACGCTGCTGACGCTTGGCTGGCTGTATTCAACGATGCAGTTGAGTCAAAGAAGGCTGGAGAGGCTCTCGTAGAGGCTCTTGAGAAGGCTGGAATCGGCGCTGAAATCATCGCACGTAAGGACCTCCTCGCTGAGAAGACAGTATGGATCTTCGGTGGAGACGGATGGGCTTACGATATCGGTTACGGCGGACTCGACCACGTACTTGCTTCCGGCGAGAACGTAAACGTAATGGTATTCGATACTGAGGTTTACTCAAATACAGGTGGACAGGCATCCAAGTCCTCCAACATCGGACAGGTTGCACAGTTCGCAGCTGCCGGCAAGGAAGTTGCTAAGAAGTCCCTGTCACAGATCGCTATGGCATACGGTTATGTATACGTTGCACAGCTCGCAATGGGAGCTAACCCTAACCAGACAATCAAGGCGCTGACTGAGGCTATCGCTTATGACGGACCATCCCTGATCATCGGATACTCCCCATGCGAGATGCACTCCATCAAGGGCGGCATGATGAACTGCCAGCAGGAGATGAAGAAGGCTGTAGAGTGCGGTTACTGGAATCTCTTCAGATTCAACCCTGCAGCAGAGACAGGCAGCAAGTTCACTCTTGACAGCAAGGAGCCTAAGGACGGATATCAGGAATTCCTGATGAACGAGGCTAGATACTCCAGACTGACTAGAGAGAACCCTGAGAGAGCTAAGGACCTCTTCGCTAAGAACGAGGCTTCAGCTAAGGAAAGATACGAGAAGCTCAAGAAGTTCGTAGATTTCTACTCAGCTGAGTAATATCAAAGCGATCAGACCGGTCGCGAATAGCTTAGCAATCGAGATGAGCGGCTGAAACAATCGCGAATCGGTTAATTGATTAAAAATCGGAGGAGCTGACGCGCTAACGAATCATCGTTAGGAGCGCAGCTCCTTTGCTTTGTTGAAATCCGTATCGCGTTGCAGGATGCGACACGATACATCCGATATGCGTTGCAATGCAACGCGAAAAATCTGCAACGCGTAGCATCCGATGGTGAATGTGCTCGCTTTTGGAACATGAAACGCTAGAACCCTTGAAATTAATTCGGAAAATTCCAATCATCTCGCAATCACCACCCTTTTGCTTGGCTTGCAAGCGCATCTTGGGAATGACAATTGGAATTAAAAACCGCAAAACCCTTGAAAAATGTCATATTAATTCCAAATTTTGAATCATAGAAGCAACCAGAGGATCGACCGATGAGGAGAGATTGGAATTTTCAATTTTATTTTCAATGCTTTCAGCGTTTCATGTTCCAAAAGCGAGCACATTCGTGTTCTGAAAGAACAAACAGCAACTCCGAAGCTGAATTTAAGTCCATATGGGGCACCTTCAAAAATGCTGTCAAGTTTTCAATTACCTCAAATCAACATTTGAGTATCAAAATCCGACGAAATCGTAACGAAAATTTGAAAAAGGCTATTTCGGCCGAAATGGCATATATAATAATCTTACGGGCGAGGTGAAGAGGCCGCCAGGCCAACATATAAGGTATAACAGGGACGACAAAGGAGGTGCAAATTGCTATATTCATGCATAGATGCTGTTGAACGAGATCTTGATAATCAACGCGAGCTTCATAGAAAGCTGAAAAGAAGGAAAAACTATCTGGAACAATATGACGGTAAGTCTCTTGTCTGCAAAATGAATAATGGGAATTACTATTACTACGAGGTGGGGTGCCTGGATGGAAAATCTTTCAAGCGCTACCTAAATAGCAGCAATCAGGAAAGAAGAAAGCTGATCCAGGAATATAAGTATATAGAACTTGCGATAAGAAGATGCGAGAAAAACATTGAATCCATGGAACGCCTGATAGGGGAATACAAGGTTCTTGAGCCGGATGAAGTTGCCATGGAATTGGGCAAGGCGTATCGCGAGCAGGAAAATGCAAATAAACTGATTTATGGATATGAAAGTGGAACACGATGGGTAACAAAGAAGGAAAATGAGAAACAGCGCTTTATAGAACGGTATGGAGACTACAAGGAAGACAGCCGTAAACATGTTGCAAGTGATGGCACGAAGGTTGCCAGCAAATCTGAACTTGCAATGAAGGAGCTGTTAATCTCCCTGGACATACCGCACGTATATGAATATCCAATAATTATTCAGAACAGAATGTTTAGGCCTGATTTCATAGTTCTTAATACAAGGACGGGACAGGAATACTTCCTTGAGCATATCGGATACTTTGTTGATGAAATCTATCGGCATAAAAATGTTGAGAAATTACACGATTACATCAGTAGAGATATCGTTCCCAATAAAAACCTGCTGCTGACTTTTGAAAATACTAATGGAGAAATTAATGTTCAGGCGCTTGTTCCGATGCTCAATGCATACTTGAAATGAGAAGAATTAAACCCGGGTAAAAAGGGATTTCCATATTGCAGATGAAGAAATAAAGCGAGGAAATAAAATCGCGTCTTCAACAAGGAAATAAAATCGCGTCTTCAAAATAATCAAGCACGAAGAGGCGTTTTGATGTATACTAATACGGTAACTTCAATATAATTATGTTTTTCGTTGGAATAAAATAGGGAAAAAGAACATATATCGTGATTTAAAAGGAGGATTAACTATGCCTTTAGTAACAACTAAGGAAATGTTCAGAAAGGCTTATGAGGGCGGTTACGCCATCGGTGCTTTCAATGTAAATAATATGGAGATTATTCAGGGTATCACTGAGGCCTGCAAGGAGACAAAGTCACCTGTTATTCTGCAGGTTTCCAAGGGAGCTCGTAATTATGCAAATCACACTTATCTGATGAAGCTGGTCGAGGCTGCTGTTGCTGAGTGCCCGGATGTACCGATCGCACTTCATCTCGATCACGGTCCTGATTTTGAGACATGCAAAGCGTGCATCGACGGAGGCTTTACATCCGTAATGATCGACGGTTCCTCGCTTCCTTTCGAGGAGAACATCGCGCTTTCCAAGAAGGTTGTTGAATATGCACATGCGCATGGCGTAGTAGTAGAGGCTGAGCTCGGAACTCTGGCGGGAATCGAGGATGACGTTGTAGTTGAGGCAGGAAACGCTTCGTATACAAGACCTGAAGAGGTTGAAGAGTTCGTAGCAAGAACAGGCTGCGATTCACTCGCGATCGCAATCGGAACATCACATGGCGCATACAAGTTTAAGCCGGGCACAGACCCACAGCTCAGATTTGATGTGCTCGAAGAAGTGAGCAAGAGACTTCCGGGATTCCCAATCGTACTTCACGGCGCAAGCTCAGTACCTCAGGAATTTGTAAACACGATCAATGAGTATGGTGGAAACATGCCTGACGCTATCGGCGTTCCTGAAGATCAGCTGAGACAGGCTGCCAAATCCGCTGTATGCAAGATCAACATTGATTCAGACATCAGACTGGCAATGACAGCTACAGTCAGAAAATATATCGCAGAACATCCTGAGCACTTTGACCCTCGTCAGTATCTTAAGCCGGCGAGAGCAGCAGTGAAGGATATGGTTGCTCACAAAATCATCAACGTTCTGGGAAGCAACGATACGATCTAAGACTTGGAGGAGGCCGGACAGACAGAATGAGAACTTTAATGATTATAAGCAGTATCGGCATGATCGGATCCGGAATATTCTGCCTCGCTAACGGAAGCGCAGCCTTTATTTCGGTGGCTTTTGTTGTCGGACTGGTATTTGCAATAATGGGTATCGTAGAGATGCTTATGGGAAGAAGCGCGGAACTTGCACAGTTTGGAAGAGGTGCTGCAATTCTCAATGAGGGTATCCGTATGGCAATTGCGGGCGTTGTCGTGCTTGCCGGACAGGTAACGGATGACACTGCGGCAAATCTGTTTTTCGCACTGTGGGTTATGATAGAAGCGGTTTTGTCCCTCGGACGAAGTAATTTTGAGCTGAAGAATAATACCAGAGAAGAGAATTCCAACTTTGCTATTACAGCTGCAATGCTGCTGCTGAGCCTGTACATGTTCTTTAACAACAGAATCCTCAGCATTAATGCAGTTATACTGATTGGTGTAGCAATGATATTCCTTGGACTCAACAGATTTGTTACTTCGTTTGAGATAGAGTATGACAAACCGAGATTCTTGACAGGAAATGAAGAGAAGCTGAACAAAGCTCTTGAAGAAGAGAAGAATGCGCTGGCTAAGGCCAAAGAGGGAATCAGAGAGCAGAAGGCAGCACAGATGCGCATCAGCAAGATTCGTGAAGATATGGCGCAGGAAAAGGCGGTTATGGAAGAAGCAATCATCAGAAAGCATATGGCAGGGGATGAGAAAAACAATAGAGGCTAAAAGCTCGGCAGGAAAGAATATTTCAAGAAAGGATACCTTCAAGTACAAATTACTGCTTGAAGGTATTATTGTGGGCGCGATCAGCGGTTTGGTGATCGCGGGTCTTAGAGTGCTTCTTGTCAAAGCTGACGAAATGCGAAATGCGACGGTAAGCTGGCTGACAGGATCGCAGGGCAGTATGCCGGTTAAGGTGGCGATAATTGCTGCGATGCTGATAGCTGTTGCGTTTGTTATTTCGCTTCTGCTCAAATGGGAGCCGGAATGCGCCGGCTCGGGAATTCCTCAGGTTGAGGGAGAATTGAAGGGGCAGATGGATATGAGCTGGGGCAAGGTAATTGTTTCCAAGGTAGCGGGATGTGTTCTTGCAATCGGTGGAGGGCTTGCACTCGGCCGAGAGGGGCCGAGCGTTCAGCTCGGCGCGATGGTCGGCAAAGGTGTTGCGAAGTGCCGACATCGCCTGCTCACCGAGGAGCGCCTTCTTATTACCTGCGGAGCGGGAGCAGGCCTCTCGGCCGCATTCGGAGCACCTCTTGCGGGCGCTATATTTGCGCTTGAGGAGCTTCATAAGACCTTTTCGACACTTGTACTCATTACGACCATGGCAAGCGCCGCAATAAGTGACTGGGTCGCTTCTAATATAGTAGGAAGAACACCTGTCTTCGACGTAAGTGTCGAGCATGTGCTTCCTCTTAAATACTATTGGGCGCTTATTATCATGGGAATCGCACTTGGTGTAATAGGCTTCATATATAATAGAACGCTTAATACTATGCAGGACATTTTCGCAAAGCTCGGAAATCTGGTGCCTGCACGTTATTCCTCGTTCATCAGGCTTCTGGCAATGTTCGCTTTGGCTCTGGTGATGATGTTCGTTTATCCTGTAGTACTCGGCAGCGGCGGCGGACTCGTTGCGGAGATATGCACGGGCAAATTCGCTCTTGAGGCACTGCTGCTTTTGCTTCTGGTCAAATTCGTATATTCAACAGGCTCGTTCGGCTCCGGAGCTCCGGGAGGCATTTTCCTTCCGCTTCTTGTGCTCGGCGCACTGACGGGCGGACTGTTTTCGAGAGTTTTGACCGCATGTTTCGGTATAAGCGACCAGTATATAACATCCTTTGTTGTAATAGCGATGGCTGGCATGTTCGCTGCGATAGTACGAGCACCTGCTACGGGAATAATACTGATCACGGAAATGACAGGCTCCTTCACCTGCCTTCTTGCACTCGTGACAGTTTCGCTCATATCTTATGTGGTTGCAGATGCACTTGGCGCAGAGCCTGTATATGAGCAGCTTTGGAATAAGAGGATAGGAAAGACCAGACTCGAGCTTGATGAGGAAGAGGCCAATCGCAAAACGATTATTGAAGGCGACGTCCAGATGGCGAGCAATGCTGAGGGAATGAGCGTTCAGGAACTCGGACTTCCGGGCGGCTGCCTGATAGTTGCTCTTATCAGAGATGGGGAGGAAATAATCCCTTCAGGCAGAACCCGATTAAAAGCAGGAGATCATCTTGAAATTCTGTGCAAACAGAGAGATATTGACGAAACTGAGCAGATTTTGGAAGAAAAATGCATGAAATATAACTCGTCAAATACGCAAAAAACCGAATAAACAGTTAGAATCGAAGGTGGTAACGGCGCATAATGTGCCGAAACACAGTGCTATTACCGGCGTAAAACCCTAATTGTTCGGGAAATGCAAGCGATGCAAAAAATGTCGAAAATTTTTCTAAAAAAGTTTAGAAAATCGCTTGACACTTACCTATAGCTTAGCTATAATAATGAAGCTGTCGCTGAAAAGCGCAAGCCGCTCAGAAGACAGCAGAACCTTGAAAACTTCATAGTGTAGAACTGGTCTTAATGGATGAAAACATCCAAAATACAAAGACTGAGATACAAGAGACAACAAATGTAAATTTGTAGTCCCTTCAATTTCTTAACACACA
>JAGHUV010000033.1 GCA_018064665.1 Candidatus Crickella caballi
TTGCAGTAAACATTTGTTAATTGGGTACAAAGGTACTAACAATTTCTGAGATTCATGCATGTTCACTTATTTATTCAAACACGGACTTTTACTAGTGACCCGATTTTCTTGTTCAGGTGAAATTTGATTACGATAAACTTCTACAGCTGATGAAACTTTCTGATTGCGACTTCTACGTGTCTGAAATAAAATATCAGTCTTATGCGGATACATACCACAATATCAGGAAATGTATTGAATCGCAAAGCTTCAGAGATGCTTTCGTGAGAAGCGTAAAAGATTGTGCTTATTCTCCAAAGGACATTACAAGACTGATTAAGCCTTTATCATACAAATACAACGCTTTTGAATATGAAGGAGAGCTGCGCTTCTTTACTGTCAATAATGAAGATGTAACAGGAAAAGGTGTCTCTATAAAGATACCCAATATACACGAAGCAATAGAGTCTATTTGCATAGATCCCCAAATAAGAAAGGAAGAAGACAAGGGCACTAAGATTGCCCAAATAAAGGATTCATTAAAGCAGGAGTACTCAAACATTGCAGTGGGTGATGTCAATATTGAAGATAATGATTTAGACATACACTTATCGAGTTTGTATAGAACTTCTAAGGGAAAACGCAAGTTTATTTTGTCCAACAAGAATAATCAAAATTAAAAGTCAAGACTAAATATGAAAAAGATATATCAGATTTTTATGCTTTGTGTAATGGCTATTGCACTGGCAAGTTGTGGAGGAAGGACGGAGAATGAGGCGAATTATGAAGACTCTGTTAACGTAGCTTTGGAAAATAGAGACTTTGTCAAGGCCTATCGTTTTGCATCAAAATGTGGTATGACAAGCTCTGTTGTAAGCAAGGAAGCCGCTTATGTATTAGAAGAGCAAGGTGAAGCCGGACTTGTGCGCTTGCAGATGATAGTAAATGAGCATGACGCATCATGGTTGTATTTGGATATGCTGAAAATGGCTATTTCAATGGGCAATGAATCGCTTGCAATGAAGATCTACAAAATGGGTAATCAGTGTGACGAGCAGGCGGTAGATTATGCTGTGACTGCTGACATGAAAGACCTTATTATTGCTTTCTTAAACAGAAACATGGATTTCATCGACAAGCTAAGCGTCAAAGATTATCTCGAAGAGAAAGGAATATACGAAAATACTCGTTCTGCGATAGAGAAGAAGAGACAGGAGGAAAAGGCCAATAAGGAAAAGGCCGAGAGGTCAAAGTCAGTTGCAAGCATTAGAGAAAAGCTCAAGAAAGTTTCCGCAAAAATTGAAGGAACAAAGCCGCCAAAAGGATTGCAAAGATATTGGCTGGGCTCCGAGATGTTGAAAGGAGAAATAGACGGCTTTATTGTCAGCAACCCACAACACATCACCTACTTTATATCCTCTCAAAAGGCGAACACAGAACTTGACGAGCTGCTTTCAGATGCAATTAAAGCGAAAGACTTATCTTTGTGCAAAGAAATTATTGCAAGCTATAAGGAGACTATTGAAGTTACGACAGGAAGAAGTTACTCTCAGGTAAAAGTTGATGGGCAAGTTGTTGACGGCGATCATTCATACATTAAATACACTTATGCTGACAAGAATGCAGCACAGAAGGTGTTGGATGAAGCTATAAGGGCAAGAGCGTTTAAGTAAAGAAATCAATGTCCCCAGAACGTGAAGCGCAGATACGCGCAAAGATAGAGACGCTGGACAAGCGCATGGCAGAGATTGATGCCCTGACAAAGACAATGGCTGACGATGATCCTCGCTGGCATGAACTCATCAGTGAGTGCAACAGCATCACCGTACAGACAAACCGCTATCTCCGCTTCCTCGGCAAAGCAGACAGTGGATATGCTGATTAAATGAAAACCCATGACCCGCAAACAGATTTACCAGATAATAGAAAAGGATGATGGCTCCAGCTTTTGGAGCCACATCTATGATATATTCATGCTCTGTATGATTATACTGAGCGTGGTGCCGCTGATGTTCTGGGAGGAATATCCAATCTTCAAATATATAGAGGCCATCACCACGGCAGTGTTCATCATTGACTACCTGCTGCGCTGGGCTACGGCGGATGTAAGGCAGGGAAAGGATACGGCAGCATTCCTTAAGTACCCCTTTACATTCTGGGCTATCATCGACCTGCTGAGCATACTGCCGAGTTTCAATATCCTGGGCGAGACATTCAAGGTGGCCAGGACAGCGCGTCTGCTGAAGATGTTCCGTCTGCTGAAAGCATTGCGCTATTCTTCGCAGATACTAGTTTTCTTCAATGTACTGAAGAAGGAACGCAAGGTATTGGGCTCCGTATTGCTGTTTGCCGTATGCTACATCTTTGTCACGGCATTGGTGATGTTCAACGTCGAACCGCAATTCAATCCTGAGACAGGCGACGCCACATTCACTACATTCTTCGATGCCCTGTATTGGTCGGCGGTAACACTGACAACGGTAGGCTATGGCGATATGTGTCCGGCTACTGATATTGGAAGACTTATAAGCATGCTATCGGCAATGTTCGGCATCGCCATCATTGCCCTGCCATCGGGCATCATCACCGCCAGTTACATTGATGAGCTGAAGGCACTGAAGAGTGAGAAACTGACAGAGAGGCTGAGAAAGTCGTTTCGTAGGGTGGTTTGCAGAGCCAATGAGTATCATCCTCGTTATATGCTCGTCCCGAATCATGTCTCTACTGCAACACTTCTGGTGAAGCAGGGACTTACAATAGAACAAATCTCCGAGATTGTTGACAGTTCTTCCGAGTTCCGTCTGCGTAATATGGCAAGTGCCACCCCTGATTCAAAGCATCCCAACGACAGAATTGTGGTGGAACACTATCCTGTAAACAAACCATACGGTTGCTTGATAGATCGTGGTTCAAGGATTACAATTGTTGCCACGACCTGTAGATCTGAAGCCGGCATGGGGTCATTCTGTTATTATCTTGCTTTGGTTGGCGGATTCAACTATATCAGTAAAGAGATAGAACGAGACAATGACGATCCTGTAGGATTCTACAATATTGATGAACCTATTGAGGATGAAAATCTGAAGATGTTTATAGACGACCTCAGGACTTTAACCTCTGGCAACGATGCGTGGGCAATAATGCCGCTGTCTTGCTCTTCGACAAAAGAGCGAAAACTGCATTTCGTTCATAATACGAAGGAGAATACCCCGGACAAAGAAACTATCAACGATATGGATGCTTTCTCTGCTCTCTATGAGGATGTACAGGAGGTAATGGAGAAAGAATTCTCTATGTCTATAGGACAGCATGAGGACTATACATTGACAAACAGGAACATTGCCTGCAAACTAAACAAAGAGGTTAATTCATTCTCACTGCGCGTTTCGTATGACATCACGTGCTGGGATGATAAGAGGATGGACAAGATTTATTCGTTGGCATCTATCATCAACAAGCAACTCTTAGGCATCACAGAGATTCCAATAGCAAGAGAGTTGCAGGAGAAGGGAGTTGGATATACATTGTAGATTTATCATGGATTGGAAAGAGTATTTTAAGGGTTTTGTTTTTTTCTGGGCAGGCATCAAGGCTGCAAAGAAGGAAATGTGGGTATCTGTTCAGGTGTTGCTGGTGGCAACGGTAGTGATGAGTGTGATACTCTATTTCGTAGAACATATTGCGCAGCCAGATGTGTATTCCAACATCTGGGATTCGTTCGTATGGGGATTGATGAGTTATCTCGGCAACCCGGGAAAGTTCTCGCCAGGCGAGCCTATAACCATTGCTGGTCGTTTAATCGCTATTGTCATATCTGTTATCAAGATCCTCATCTTTGCCGTTCCTGCCGGTCTTGTCGCAAATGGTTTCCGCAAGGCGATGGCGGATGATAAGAGAGAGAAGGAGTTGGCTGAGATTCATCGTAGATTACGCAAGAAATTTCGCCGCACTGACAACAAGACTATGCGTGAATACCTTAA
>JAGHUV010000011.1 GCA_018064665.1 Candidatus Crickella caballi
AGCTTTCAGGCGTTACTTCGCACCGATTACAACATGATATTCGCATAAGAAAAGCCCTCCTTCAGGCGATAGCCTGAAAAAGAGCTTTGTCTACGGTCTGACGGGAGGCATATTGCCTCCCGTTTTTTTATGTAAATAATCCTATACTATGCTTAACACAGCTTTATTTGGGCGTGCTCAGCTCTGTTGCAAATTCCAGAAAAGCCTTCTCGGCTTCGTTCAGACTCTCGTATCTGTAGGCAATTCCTCTGGTGTAGGTGATTGCCGGTTCTATATCCATTACAAGAAGAGAATCCGGAAGCGGTTCCTTCAAGGCCTCTTCGTGAAGGATAGCTATATCCGAATCGGTATCTACTATTGTTCGTGCGGCGTTATAGCTGCTTCTTATATAGTCGTGCTTGTCCGGCAGGACCTTGCGCAAAGTCTCCTCAGCGATCGAAAGAAAAACAGTGTTGATACTCGGCAGAATTACGGTTTCGTGCTGTAAGTCTGCAAGGTTAATGCAGCTTCCCTTTGCGAGAGTATGGTCTTTTCTGATTAGTGCTTGCATGCGACCTGTAGCAACGGGGATAAAGTTAAAATCGAAAGTCTGTGTCGGGGTCAGCGCTGTGGCAAACATGTTGAACTGAGATTTTCCAAACAGCTCGGGACCCATTCCGCTTAAAGTTTCAGTAAGTGCAAACCTGTAGTTAGGATACTTCCTTATGTAGCTGGTCATATACAGCTGATATTCATAGAGGTGGAAATCCTCGCCGACGCCAAAATGAACAAGGTGCTCCTTCTGGCTGAGATACGATTTGCGCTTGGCCTCAGACTGCTCGTAGGTTTCGATTATTTTGCTTGCGAAAGGTAAATAAAGCCGTCCGAACTCCGTAAGCTCGATGGAACGAGCGCCTCTGATGAAGAGGTCTGCACCAAGCTCCTTCTCTAGAGCTTTGATGTGCTTGGACAGAACGGGCTGGGAGATATATAGCTTCTCTGCCGCTTCAACATAGCTTAAAGTTTCGGTCAGTACGATAAATTCTTTAAGGTGAGTTATTTCCATACATACCCCCTTGAGACCTGTCATATAGAGTTACAAAATTTTATCGGCAAAAGTATAACATAAATTCGCCCATGTATTCCAATTTGTAATTGAAGCGATGACTTATTCGAATTGATACCTGATTCTGATAGGCGTTTAATTAATGTGTAATATATTTCGCAAATTAAGTAAGAAGGAGGAATATAGAATGTTTAATAGAGAGCAAGAATTGCTTAAGCTGTGCCATAAAGTTGGCTGCGGCGAATTCAAGTTCACACCTGAATTCCCTGAATACAAGATGCTCGATGATCTTCTTACAGATGAAGAGATTCAGCTTCTTAATGCACTGCCGGTAATGAAGCCTGTTACTGCATCGGTTGCTGCAGCACTTTCGCACATGCCGCTTAAGAAGGTCAAGACAATGCTCAGATCTCTCGCAGACAGACTGGTAGTTCCTGATATCAATCTGCACGCTGCAGGAAGCATGTATCTGCTGTTCCCGTTTGCACCGGGATTCTTCGAGTTCCTGCTTACTGATGACGAGTACCTCGAGACTCATCCACAGGTAGCAGAGCAGTTCAGAGATCACTCAGATACACATGAGCAGTCAGCAGCAACAACACCTATGGGTGCCGGAGTTATGAGAGTGATCCCTGTTGAGAGCTCACTCCCGGCTAAGACCAAGAAGATCAGCCTTGAGAGAGTAAGCTATTATCTCGAGACTGCAATGGGTTACTACTGTGCGCTTCCATGTCAGTGCCGTCGTGTAAGAAGACTCACAGGCGAAGGAACAGGAGACCTTGAGGACGGAATGTGCCTGTTCATCGGTCTTGCAGCAGAGCCTTTCATCAGACAGGGAAGAGGCAAGAGTCTTACTAAGGAAGAAGCTTACGAACTCGTAAAGCACGCAGAGGACCTCGGATGCGTTCATCAGATCACAACACTGATGAATGGAGTATCCTTTGCTATCTGTAACTGCAGACCTGAGAGCTGCCTTGCGCTCAACAACACTCAGTATTACAACACTCCTGAACTTTCAAAGAGCAACTACGTTGCTGAGGTCGAGGCCGACAAGTGCGTTGCCTGCGGACAGTGCGTTGAGGTTTGCGCTAACAATGCTGTTAAGCTCGGTCAGAAGATCTGCAGCAAGAAGCCGATCGAGTATCCTGTAGCAGATTCCCCATCAGACCACGAGTGGGGTCCTGAAAGATACAATCCTGATTTCCGTAACAACAAGAAGCTTGTTTATGAGACAGGAACTTCACCTTGCAAGACCCAGTGTCCTGCACACATTGCTATTCAGGGATACATCAAGCTCGCTTCAATGGGCAAATACACCGAAGCTCTTGAGCTGATCAAGAAGGAAAACCCATTCCCTGCAGTATGCGGAAGAATCTGCCCACACACTTGCGAGAACGAGTGTACAAGAGGCAACATCGACGATCCTATCGCTATCGATGACATCAAGAAGTTCATCGCAGACAGAGAGCTCGATGCCAACCAGAGATTCATTCCTAAGAAGATCAATGACTTTGGCAAGAAGATCGCAGTTATCGGATCCGGCCCTGCAGGACTTTCATGCGCTTACTTCCTCGCAGCAGACGGCTACAATGTAACTGTTTTCGAGAAGGAAATGAAACCGGGCGGAATGCTCACTAACGGAATTCCATCCTTCAGACTTGAGAAGGACGTTGTCGATGCAGAGATCGATGTACTGAGAGCAATGAACGTTAAGTTTAAGTGCGGCATCGAGGTCGGCAAAGACGTAACGATCCCGCAGCTCAGAGAAGAAGGCTTTGAGGCATTCTATCTTGGTATCGGACTCCAGGACGGCGGCAAGATGAACATTCCGGGAGACGATGCAGCAGGTGTTATGTCAGGTATCGACTTCATTAAGAAGGTCAACCGCGGTGAGGACGTGAAGCTTAGTGGCAAGGTCGTAGTTATCGGTGGCGGAAACATTGGCGCAGATATCGCAAGAACAGCTGTAAGATGCGGTGCTGAGAGCGTTGATCTGTACTGTCTCGAGTCCTATGATGAGATGCCAATGGGCGAAGAGGATCAGGAATACTGCAAGTTTGACGGCGTTAATATCCATGCAGGCTGGGGCCAGACAGAGATCAAGAAGGACAAAGCGGGCAAGTGCTCATCCATCTCATTCCGCAAGTGCCTGTCGGTTAAGAATGACGAAGGTCGCTTTGACCCTAAGTTCGACGACAAGACTGTTGAGACAGCAGAGTGCACTACAGTTCTTTACTGCATCGGACAGAAGCCGGCATGGGGAACTATCCTCGAGGGCGTTAATGTTGAACTTGATGCAAGAGGCCTCGTAGTAGCAGATCCTCTGACGTATCAGACAAGTGAGCCTGACATCTTCGCAGGTGGAGATATTTACACAGGACAGAAGTTCGCTATCGATGCGATCGCAGCAGGTAAGCAGGGTGCGATCTCGATCCACAGATCTGTATGGAAGGGACACAGCCTGACTCTTGGAAGAATCAGAAACAACTACATTGCACTCGACAAGGACGGCCTTGATTATGATGAGATCAGGAAGAGCTATGACAACACTTCACGTCAGAGGTCAGCAATAACTGAGGCTAAGCTCCATACAATGAGAGATGAGAGAACTACTTTCACAGAGGAGCAGCTGAAGAAGGAGACTGCAAGATGTCTCGGGTGCGGAGCTTCTGTCGTTGACCCTAACAAGTGTCTCGGATGCGGCGTCTGCACAACAAGATGTAAGTTCGATGCTATTCACCTCAAGAAGGCTTACGATACACCTGTTATGATCCCTCTTGGAATCACAACTAATGTACGTGAGAAGGCTGTTGAGAAGTACAAGGAAGAGCGTCAGAAGAAGATCGCTGAGAGAAAGGCCAGAGAAGGCAAGTAATCACAGCTCATATTAAGCGAAAGGGGTAATGCGGATGCATGAAGTGACATTGATCTACGGCATCGCAGATGTTGTTGAGAAAACTGAAAAAGAGAATGGCATAGACCACATCGATTCGGTTGTCGTTCAGATAGGCGAACTCTCGGGAGTAATAACCGAGTTTCTCGACAAGTATTACCCGATGTTTGCTGAAACAATACCTGCGCTGGCCGGTTCAAAGCTTATCATTGAGGATGTTCCTGCGATCGGCAGATGCAACGATTGCGGAACTGAATTCGACATAGTCGCTGAAGAGGGAGTCTGCCCGAACTGTGAAAGCCGGCGCAAAACAGTGCTCTCGGGAACAGATTTCTTTATCAAGGAAATTCGGGTCTTCGAGGAAGCCTGACAGATAAAAGAAGGACGGAAGCGCATGCTTCCGTCCTTCTTGCTTAAAATCTAAATTCGATGCAAATCGATGTTTTCTAGCCGACGGTATCCTTGAGTACTCTGTGGAAGTTTCCGAATGCGATCTTCTCCATCTCCTCTTCGCTCATGCCTCTCTTTTTGAATTCTGCGAAGAGTGCAGGGATCTCTGCGGAGGTAGCCATTCCGATGAGGATGTCATCGAGTCCGGAGTAAACGCTAGGGTCGTTAGGGTCACCCAGATAGCCGTTGAAGTCGAAGCCGCAACCAACGTGGTCGATTCCCATAACATCGATCATGTGCTCTGCGTGATCGGCAAGTCCCTGAACATTCTGCTTCTCAGGAACAGGATCAACGAACTGGCTGAAGGAGTTCAGTCCGACAACGCCGTTAACGTCTCTGATCGCACGGAGCTGCTCGTCGCTGAGGTTGCGAGGAACGTCGCAGAGAGCTTTGCAGTTGGAGTGTGAAGCAACGAATGGCTTATCGGTCCGCTTTGCGATATCCCAGAAGCCCGCTTCGTTGAGGTGGGATGTGTCTACCAGCATTCCCTTCTCCTGCATTTTCTTCATAGCCTCCTTACCGAGGTCGGAGAGACCTTCTGTTGAGCCGCTTGCAGCACTGTGTCCGAAAGCGTTCTCTTCGTTCCATGTCAGCATTCCGTGTCTTGCACCGAAATCATAGTACTCATCTATGCGGGCAAGTGTTGGGTCCATTGATGCGTAAGCCATACCCTCGACACCGATCCATACATAGAAGACGCCGTCTTTCTTAGCCTGTTCCATCTCAGCGATGGACTTTACGATCCTGAAATCCTTGGCTTCGGCAATTTCTTCAGTGATGCACTTGAACTGTTCTGCAGTTCTCTTCTCATAATCGAGATGCGGAGGATCGCACCAGATAACCAGCATAGAGCCTTCTACATTTCCTTCCTTGAGAGCCGGCCAATGATGATTGTGAAATACATCGGTTTCGCCCTTTAATCTTTTAATGGTGACGTCTGCCCAGATGTCACTGTGAGCGTCAAAATATTTCATAGTTTGCCTCCTTATAGAGCATTTGTACTGACTAATTTTAACACATTTATGATAGAATAGCTGTGAAAAGCGATAAAAGAATCGAAGAAACGAATACACAAGCAATAAGCTTCGGGGCTGATAATGCACTTCGAAGGAAAGGGGACTCGAGAATGTGTTTATCTAATGTATATAAGAATGACGCATCGGCGGATAATCTGTTATACAGAAACATTGCTGATGTTAGGATCGACGGAACGAAAATAATACTTACAGACCTTATGGGTATAAGGAGTGAGATCGAAGGATCAATCGAGAAGGTTGACCTGATGGAAAACTATATTATTGTGAGGGATATATGATTTACAGGAAATTTAAAGACAAAGAGCTGTCTCTTCTCGGAATGGGATGTATGAGATTCCCTTGCGTAGACGGCAAAGATGGAGAGCCGGATCAGGAGAAGGTCAATGAAATGGTTGATTATGCTATGGCAAACGGCATCAACTATTACGATACTGCTTACGGATATCACGAGGGCAAGAGTCAGATCGTGATCGGAAACGCACTTAAGAAGTATCCGAGAGAAACGTTTTATCTTGCAAACAAGTTCCCGGGATATATGGCTGAGAGCTTTACGAAAATCGACGAGATATTCAATGAGCAGCTGGAAAAGTGTCAGGTGGATTACTTTGATTTCTACTTATTCCACAATGTATGTGAATCCAACATAGATGCATATCTGGACGACGAGACAGGGCTCTTCGACTATCTGATGCAGAAGAAGGCGGAGGGCAAGATCAGGCATCTTGGATTCTCGACTCACGGCAGTCTCGATACCATGATGAGATTCCTGCGTAAATACGGCAAGGATATGGAGTTCTGCCAGATTCAGCTGAACTATGTGGATATGGAACTGCAGGAAGCGAGATACAAGCTCGAAGCGTTGACGGCGATGGGAATGCCAATATGGGTCATGGAGGGTCTGCGCGGCGGAAAACTTGCCCAAAGCTGCCTTGGCGCAGAGAAGCTGCTCTCTGAAAAGAGGAAGAGCTTCACGCCTGCAAACTGGGCTTTCGCTTTCCTTGAGAGTCTTCCGGATATCGGAATGATACTCTCGGGAATGTCTTCGTTCGAGCAGCTCAAACAGAACATCGAATTCTTTGGCAGAGAGCAGCAGCTCTCTGAAGAGGAGATGGGCATCCTCCTTACAGCAGCACACCTTGATATTGAGGCCAACAAGGATACCGTGCACTGTACAGCCTGCAGATATTGCACAAGCAAATGCCCGCTTGGTCTGGATATTCCGTGGCTCCTGAAGCTGTTTAATGAGCATGTGTATACGGGAGATGGTTTTATTGCACCTATGGCAATCGGGGCTGTCGAGGAAGACAAGAGGCCTGCTGCATGTCTTGGCTGCGGAGAATGTGCCAGGGTATGTCCTCAGAAAATCGATATACCGGGAACTATGAAGAAGTTCTCCGAGGTGATTGCGAAATCAGAATAATAGTGCTGAAAGAATAAAATAACGGGCGGTAGCGATGGAAACATCGTCAACGTCCGTTTTTTAATGAAAATCTATAAAACTCACTGTCGTCTGAGGACGGGGCGTCAGTTCCGAGTCACTCGTTTGACAGCAAAGCCAGTGCCTGCTCCATGAGAAGATTGCTCTCTTCCAGACGGTCAACAGCATCGTGAACAAGGTCTGCGATTTCGTCTTCAAAACAGTGTGCGAGCTCGTGCAATTCTTCGGCATGATGTCTGTTGTGCGACAGCATGTAGTTGAGCATTGCAAGGGCTTCCTCGGGCGACGAAGCCACCCCGTGTGAGTGTGTCGTTCCGTCTGCGTGTGTATGTGTATGAACAGTGCCGTCGGCATGTGCATGTGTGTGCTCATGAGCGTGATTATCTGCCATAATATTCCTCCGATTTTCTGCCCTTGATGTAGTGTTTTGCGTGCGGCCCGCCACTACAAATTGAAGGCTCCTGAAATACGACCTGAAAGTGCCGGAAATGCAGTGCTATCAAGCCTTGTTTTGAAGTATAACGCGTTGACAATTTAATGTCAATCGAGTTAAAATACAACCAATAATGTATGGTGTGGGGTACTGACCTCTGACACGAGCTCAGCCTACAAAAAAGGCTATCTGCAGAGGGCTCGAGTTGAGAAAAAATCCCGACCGGAAACACATTTGAACGTTATAACTTATACCTAAGAGAGGCAAGGTGAACACATGCGTGATTTAAAACATCTTATCTACTTTGAGGAGCTTCTGCAGGAGGCTAACAATGACCTCGTGCGCAAGGCAAAAGAAGACGGCAAGAAAGTCCTGGGATACACTTGCTATTTCATGCCTGAAGTACTTCTCAACCTGCCGGGATGCATCTCAGTAAGACTGAGAGCGCCAAGGTGCACGTCTCCTGATATGGCTACTTACTACATGTCCGGAAGAACCTGCCACTATGGCAGATCCCTCATGGAAAGAGCGCTCGAGGGCGGATACAATTTCCTCGATGCACAGCTCGCAACTGAGACATGCACAGTAACATGCAGATTCCAGGAGCACCTGGGATATAAGTCAGAGACATTTGACTCGACAATCATCCCTAACAACGATTTCAAAGTTGAATTTACAGACGTTCCGTTCAAGAAGACCGAGAACAGCCTGGATCACTATGAGAAGGAACTGCAGGTCCACGTTCTTGACTTCCTTAAGAACGAGTACGGAATCGATACATCCGACAAGGCTCTTAAGCAGGCAATCAAGGATTACAACGAGATCTGCGAGATCATTCAGGAAATCGGCGAATACAGAAAGCTCGACAACCCGACTATCACAGGTTACGAGTTCTCAGTAATCACACTCGTTTCCATGGCATGCCCATGGTACCTGATCAAGGATAAGCTGAAAGAGACAGCTAAGGAACTCAAGACAAGAAAGCCTGACGACAAGCCAAACTGGAAGATCAAGGTTGAGCTTGCAGGCGGCGAGAATGACGATCCTGATTTCATCAAGCTTATCGAGAGCTGCGGAGCTCTGGTGGTTGCTGACAGACACTGCTACGGTGCGCTTGAAGCAAGAGTACCTATCGAAATCAAAGAAGGCGAGACTCCACTTGCTGCAATCACAAGACATTATCTCTACACAAGCCAGTGTGCTAGATACATGGAGCAGAAGGAGATGAGAAACAGAAAACAGGTCATCGCCGACTATGCGAAGGAATACAAGGCTGACGGAATCATCGTAATCTCCAACAAGTTCTGTGAATACTGGAGCTATGAGAGAATGATCGATACTATCGTAATCCCAAGAGACTATGGATATCCTGTATGCTCGATCGAGAAGGAGTACATCAACTCTGCGTCGGGCCAGCTGAGAACAAGATTCCAGGCTTTCGTTGAGAGCGTAGAACTCAAGAAGATTCAGGAGGGCAAGTAATATGAAGAAACCGGATTTTGAAAAAATTAAAAATACCAACTTCAAGAAGCTTGCTCATGACTTCGTTTACGGCAAGCCACATGGAGAAAGAAGACTTGGAGAGCTGTACATTCCGGGAACAGGACTGTATAAGCATAGAGAGTGGAGAGGTATCAAGGATACCATGTACGCTTTCAATAACATTTGGCTGTACAACTATGGCATGCTCGTTAAGGACCTGGTAGTTCTGGGCGGAGGTCCTAAGGGACTCGTTCAGTTCCTCAAGGGAACAATGAGATACAGATGGATGGGTCAGACTTATCTGACAGTTATGCACTGGGTAGACCGTAACCTCGAAGGCATGAGAGGAGAGGCTCTGAGAGGTTCCGCATGGCACTTCAGAGGCATCATCAATGCCTGCCTGGTACAGATCACACAGATGTTCAACAGAGACATTAGTCTGGGCGGAGACCCTAAGCTCTGGGAGAAGACAATGGGTCACGATGAGACACTCTGGGGTGGAGTATTCTATCCGTTCAGAGATCAGATGACAAACATTCCGCTGCAGATGATCCCTTACTTCGTAACATGTCACTGCAACAACCATACAGTATTGAACTACATAGATGCCGCACAGGCATTGGGACTTCCTGGAGACCCATGTCCAATGTGTCAGGCTGAGGCAGGAATTTTCCTGCAGGATGACGTTCCTGATTTCTTTAAGGCATTTGTTACAACTAATGAGGCATGTGACGGATCAGTTGCAACATCGGTCATTCAGGACTGGATGATCAACAAGCCACTTTTTGCAATGCCACAGCCAATGCAGTTTGATAACGAGGAGGTTCTCGAGAACTGCGCTAAGGAAATCGAAGGCGCTTGGAAGTTCACAGAAGAGAAGCTCGGAGTTAAGTTTAACTGGGATGAACTGGTTAAGAACCTTGAGAGCCAGAATGAACTCCAGAGGTTCGAGTGGGAGAAGTGGGACGTTGCAGCTAATACCAACAGCTATCCTATCAACGGCGTTGCACAGGCACTTTACAGAATTTTCCAGGGTCAGTACGGAGATCTGCCTATCTGGCACGAGGTCGATGCCAAGGTTAGAAAGATCATGGACAAGTGTGTAGAGGAAAAGATCAACACATTCCCAATGACAAGACACAGAGTTATCGCATGGTCATGTGCTCCTCTGTATTACTCAGCATGGTGCACATGGGCATACAACTGCTGGGGACTCAACACTATTATCAACATGGACTCACTCATGTTCGACATGGAGATCAGAACAGATTCATATGAGAACTGCCTGATGGATATGGCAAGATACCATGAATGGGCACCAATGAGAAGAATGGCAGTTGGCGGACTTCAGCACATCTTCGAACTTTGGGATAACATGGAGAAGTTCAACTGCGACATGGTTATGATGTATGACCAGCTGAAGTGCAAAGGAATGCAGGGTGTACACGGACTGTTCGAGGACGAGTTCCGTGCAAGAAACATCAATGCGATCTGGATGCCACACGCACTGCCTGATAAGAGAGACGTATCAAGAGCAGAGATCAGAGATATCGTTAACGATTACATGTTCACAGTAATGGGCGAGGAGCCACTCGATCCATCACTGCTCGAGTTTGACGATGCTAACAGCTGGTAGAAAGGAGGCCGATCATGAAAGCATGCAAAATTCTTAAGAAGACAGTCGGCGCTCTTGCCGCTGTATACGCAGGTCTGTTCGCAGTATATTACTTTGACCTTGACGGAAAGCTTCTGTACTACGTTGTTGAACCATTCATGATTAAGAGATTCGACAACATGAAGAGAAGAGATCCGCTGAGCGTACCATACGATCAGATCGATAAAGAATATATGTAGTTTAGGTTAAACGCTGCGGGAGTGCCGTCCCAAAGGGTACGGCTCCCGCCTCGTTCCGGCTTAACGCAGCGGTGCTAAGCTCGAACCTCGCCCTATACCGGAGCTTGCACCGGGCTCGTTTTCGCAAAGCACCGGCTACCGGAAAGACCCTTTAGGAGGGCACTCCCGCAGCATAACAAACTACAAAATTCTTCAAAAACAGACAAAAGGAAGTTACCACTAATGAAGAAAGAATTTAAGGCCGAATCCCAGCGTCTGCTGGATATGATGATCAACTCGATCTATACGCACAGAGAGATCTTCCTCAGAGAGATTATCTCCAACGCGTCGGATGCCATCGACAAGATGTGCTATCTCGCCTTGACCGACAAGAACGTCGGATTGAGCCGTAGCGATTTTGAGATCATCATCACTCTCGATAAAGAGAACAGGATACTGACTGTAAGCGACAATGGTATCGGCATGAATCAGGAAGACCTCGAGACCAACCTCGGAACGATCGCTTTCTCGGGCAGCAAGAAGTTTGCTGAACAGATTGACGAGAACAAGGCTGAGGAGATCGATATCATCGGACAGTTCGGAGTAGGCTTCTACTCGGCATTTATGGTTGCAGACAAGATTGAAGTTGTGACCAGAAAATACGGCGAAGACAAAGCGTACAGATGGACTTCTGAGGGTACCGGCGGCTACAGCATTGAAGAGGCCGAGAGAGAGACGCAGGGAACTGACGTAATTATGCACATCAGACCTGACGGAGAAGAAGAGGATCAGAAGGACGAGTTCAGCAAGTATCTCAGAGAATATCCGATTTACAGGCTGGTCAAGAAATACTCCGACTACATCCGCTTCCCGATCAAGATGCTGATGCCGCATCCTGTAGTCAAGGAAGGCTCCGATCCGGAGAATCCTGAATACGAAGAGGTTTTCGAATATGAAGTGTTCAATTCGATGATCCCGATCTGGCAGAGAAAGAAGGGAGACGTTACTGAAGAGGAGTACGCCGAGTTCTACAAAGAGCAGTTCGGCGATGACATGGAACCGCTTGAGGCGATGACTGTTTCGGTAGAGGGAATGGTAAGCTACAATGCACTCATGTACATTCCGCAGGCAATTCCTAACAAGTATTACTCCGATGATTTCCAGGGCGGACTTCAGCTGTACAGCTCGGGCGTACTCATCATGGAAAGCTGCAGAGACCTGCTTCCGGAGTATTTCAACTTTGTTCGCGGAGTTGTTGATTCACCGGACCTGTCGCTCAACATTTCCAGAGAGATGCTTCAGCATGACAGACAGCTCAAGCTGATAGCTTCCAACCTCGAGAAGAAGATAAGAGGCAAGCTTGAGGATATGCTCAAGAACGACAGAGAGAAGTACGAAACCTTCTACAAAGCGTTCGGCCGTCAGCTCAAAGTTTGCGCACTTGACGATTACGGCAAGTACAAGGATCAGCTTCAGGATCTGCTGATGTTCTACAGTTCGACAGAGAAGAAGCTTGTGACTCTGGCAGAGTATGTTGAGAGAATGCAGGATGACCAGAAGAATATCTACTATGCTTCCGGAGACAGCCTGGACGCTATCGACAAGATGCCACAGACAGAGATCCTCAAGGACAAAGGCATAGAGATTTTGTACTTTGTTGACAAGACTGACGAGTTTATCTCAGACACCTTCAGAAATTACAAGGAGAAACAGTTCTTGTCTGTTATAGACGGAGATCTGGATATCGGAGACAAGGAGAAGGAAGAGAAGGTTGCAGAGACATTTAAGGACACCTTCGAATTTGTCAAAGAGACACTGGGTGACAAGGTTGATGTCGTAAAGCCATCGACCAAGCTCAAATCACATCCTGTATGTCTTTCGAGCGGAGAGGGAATCACCTTCGAGATGGAGAAATATTTCACCGCAGTAAGCCCTGAAATGAGAATGAAGGCAAAGAGAATTCTTGAGCTTAATGTTGATCACGAAGCATTTCTCGCTCTCGAAAAAGCGAGAACAGAGGATGCTGACAGAGCTGCCAGGATGTGCGAGGTTCTCCTGAACCAGGCGCTTCTGATTGCAGGTCTGCCAATAGAAGACCCATCGGGTTACACTGATACAATTTGCAGCTTATTTTAAGGTAAAGATATGGGAGATACTAAAATATTAACTGTCGCCGGAAAAGGCGGCGTCGGAAAAACATCAATATCCTCGGCTATGGTAAGGATTCTCGCAGAGACATACCCTGATGCAAGAATTCTTGCAATCGACGCAGACCCAGCAATCGGACTTACCACAGCACTCGGTGTAGAGCCGACTGACACTTTGGACGGAATCCGCAAGAAAATCGTAAACAGCGTTGAAGAGGGCAGACCTAAGGAAGCCATCGAAATGCTCAACGAAGCGAGATTCAGAATTTTCGATACTATGCTGGAGGAGGCAAAGTTCTCGTTCCTGGCAATCGGTCGTCCGGAGGCTGCCGGCTGCTACTGCAAGGTAAATGCATATCTCAAGGAGGTCATAAGCCTTCTTGCTGAGGATTTCGACTATGTTATCATTGATGGAGAGGCCGGCATCGAGCAGATCAACCGACGCGTTATGGAGAAGGTCACTCACCTCTTCCTTATCACAGATCCAAGCCGCAAGGGCTGCAAGGTAGTAGATACCATCAAGGAGGTGGCTGACGAGCTCGTAATGTACGACAAGTGCGGAGTGATCGTCAACCGCGTCAAGGAGGAATCTATACCGTATGTTAAGGTTGAATCAGCAGAGATACTTGCATATATTCCTGACGACAAGGCTCATGCTGACAACGATATAATGGGCGTAAGCGTATTCGATCTTCCGGAGGATTCACCGGTAATGGTCGGAACTCGCGAAGCTCTCACTAAAATGCAACTAATATAGATAGGTATATATAGTTGGAAGGAGGTATTGTAAATTGAAAGACTTGAAGCATTTGATCTACTTCGAGAGCCTCTTGGACAATCCTGACAACGAGCTGGTAGAACAGGCGAAGAAAGATGGCAAGCATATCATGGGTTATACTTGCTACCACATTCCTGAAGTTCTGCTGAACGTTGACAATTGTGTTTCAGTCAGACTGCGTGCACCAAGAACAGGTTCGATCGACATCGCAACTTATTACATGTCAAACTACACCTGTGAGTATGCTCGTGCTCTGGTTGAGAGAGGTATTGAGGGCGGATTCCAGTTCCTGGACGGTCTTGCAGGTGTTGATGCATGTTCCATGATGAACAGATTCTATGAGCACTTCGAAATCCTCAAGATGAATGATAAGGAGAAATTCTTCGTTACACACCTCGACGTTCCTTATAAGACAGAAGACTTCTCTTATAAGCACCTCGAGAAGCAGCTCCAGAAGAGATTACTGGAAGAGATGAACAAGGCATACGGCGTTGACATTTCTGACAAGGCCATCCGTAAGGCTGTTGCAGAGCACAACGAACTTTGTGCAATTATGCAGGAAATCAGCGAGATGCGTAAGGCTGATAACCCGGTTATCACAGGTTATGAGTTCCACGTAATGAACATCGTTTCCTATACTTGCCCTAAGTATCTGATACTGCCTCTGTTCAAGGAAACTCTGGCAGAGCTCAAGAAGAGAAAACCAGATCCAAAGCCTGCTTTCAGAGCAAGAGTTGGTATCGTAGGTTCTGAAATCGACGACCCTGAATTCACTAAGATGATCGAGGATGCAGGCGCAAGAGTAGTATTCGACAGACACTGCTTCGGATCAATTCCGGGAAGAGAGATTATCGAACTGAACGACGAGGAAGACGCACTTCCACAGATCGTAAGACATTACATGGATACATCTGAGTGCGCTCGTTACATCGCAGACAACAAGGTTCAGCAGAGAAGAGACACTGCAGACAGACTCATGAAGGAGTTCAATGCAGACGGAATCATCTACGAACAGATGAAGTACTGCGACTTCTGGGGATTCGAGAGAGCTCTTGTCAGCCACATCATGGCTGAGGAATACGGTTATCCGGTTCTTTCAATCGACAGATTATATAACGCAAAGGGCTCCGGACAGCTCAGAACAAGATTCCAGGCTTTCGTAGAATCGCTTGAGATCAAGAAGATTCAGAAAGGAGGCAAGAAGTAATGGTTATCAGTACAGAATTACTCGGAATCAGAAACTCCATTGCCGAGAACATGGAGAATAAGGCAAAAAAATCCGGAAAGGTTAAATATCCTAACCCGAAGTTCTTCAGAGCTAAGGACAATATGGATTGGAAAAAGCAGGGAGAGAACCTCTTAGAGGTTGGAAAGATCTGCGTTGATATTTTCAAAGAATCCGATCAGAAGGCTTTCTGGAAGAAGCAGCTTGACAGAACTATCGACGATCTTAAGAGAGTTAAGCTGGAAATTCAGCAGGGCATCGAAATGACACCGGAAGAGAGAAAAGACGTTTTCCTCAACGGTGAGAAGACTCTCGGTAAGCTGTATCGCAAGGGCGACATGGCTACAGTAAGAAGAGAGTGGAAGGGCGCAGCTGACACTGCATACGACTTCTGGGAGTGGTGCAGAATGTGGGGAATGCTCATCGGAACATTCGGCAAGGACCTCGTTCCTGCTCTTAACACTACATTCCACTACAGATGGATGATTTCGTACATGTGCTGCGTAGGCTTCATGGACAAGAATACCTTCGGACAGAAGGGAACAGCACTGAAGATGTCACACCTTATGATTTACGACGTATTCCGCTATGTAGCAGAGAACCTCGTATTCCTTGCTAAGTGTGACGAGAAGAACGGTAATTCCAAGGAGCTGAACAAGAAGGTCGTACTCTTCGACGAGATGACAATGGGACAGATCATGGCCGGATTCCCTGACCTGCTCGGTATCCCTTATCAGCTGATGCCTGTATTCCTGGTATCAGAAATCGACCAGCTCACATGCATCCCATATATCGATGCAGTCGAGAGCTTTGGACTTCCTGCTGATACTTGTCCTGTACCATCATCAGAGTGCGGCGCACTGGTCATCGACGCTCTGCCACACATGGGCAGCTGCTTCATTTCCAGCTCAATGCCTTGCGATGGTTCTGTAATGGCATCAGAGTATATGTCACGTAGATTCCCTAACCTGCCTGTATACCATCTGACATTCCCTGTTAGATATGAGTATGAGGAAACAACTGCTGATGCTGTTGAAGATATCAAGGGCTGCATCAAGTTCGTTGAGGAAATCACAGGTGCAAAGTGGAATTGGGATGCATACTTCACTCAGATGAAGAGATTCAACGAAGAAACTACTTATGAACTGCAGAAGTGGGAAGTTAACAAGACTGATTATCCTCAGATTCTGGGACCTTGCTACGAGCTGTTCCGTAAGTGGAACTATGAGATGGACGGCGGAGCTGATCCAAGAGTTATTCCTACATTCAAGAAGACTACTGAACTTATGATGAAGGCTTATGAGCGTAGAGAAGAAGCTTGGAGAGGCAAGATGAAGTACAGAGGAATCGTATGGTCTTGCCCTGCTCACTATTATGCAAACTTCAGTAACTGGCTTGCTAACTGCTGGGGCGTAGATATCCTGGTAGAGATGGAGTCACTGAACTTCACCAAGATGCTCGAGACAGAGGACAAGGAAGAGGCTCTTATGGACCTCGCAAGACTCTACGAGCGTATGGTTATGAGAAGACACACTAACGGTGGATACCATAACGTAGTTAACGAGCTGTGGAAGCAGGTTGAAGACTGGAGAGCAGATATCATCATCATGTATCAGAACGTAGCTTGCAAGAACATGTCAACTCTGCAGGGTATCCTTGACGACCAGGCAAGAGAGAAGAATTACCACATGATCTGGATCGAGCACGATCTGATGGATCCAAGAACAGTATCCAGAAAGAATATGAGACAGAAAGTCAACGAGTACATGACTACAGTTATGAAGGCTACACCTGTTGACCCGACTCTCGTAGACTTTGATGACGAGATTTGTATGTAGTTATAACTGCCGAAAGGCTGAAGAATATTTATTAAAAAAGGAGATACAGTTATGAAATATTATGGTGGCTGCGACGTAGGTTCAACTTACACTAAGGCAGTTATTCTGGACGAGAATGGCAAGATGGTAGCTGATACTACTATCAGAAGTAAGATCAATTCCGGCGAATCCGCAAAGATCGCTATGAAGGAAGTTCTGGACAAGGTTGGCCTGAAGAGCTCCGAGGAACTGGAGTACCTCATCGGTACAGGTTACGGAAGAAACAAGGTTCCTTTCGCTGACGAAAACATTTCTGAGATTTCATGCCACGCTATGGGCGTACACGTTACTGACCCTGCAGTAAAGGCTATCATCGATATCGGCGGACAGGACGTTAAGGGAATCGCAGTTGATACAGACGGAACTGTAAAGAACTTTGCAATGAACGATAAGTGCGCAGCAGGAACAGGAAGATTCTACGAAGCTATGGCCAGATCTTTCGAGATGAGCCTCTCCGATTTTTCCAACCTGTCACTCACAGCTAAGAACGTAATTCCTATTACAGCTCAGTGCACAGTATTCGCTGAGTCCGAGGTTATCACTCTCGTTGGAGAGAACAAGCCTATGGACGAGATCGCTGCAGGAATTCAGATGGCAGTAGCTAAGAGATGTTTCGTAATGGCTAAGAAGGCCGGCGCAACTGACAGCATTACACTGACCGGTGGATGCGCTAAGAACGCAGGTCTGAAGCAGGCTATCGAGCACGTTCTGAAGCTCAAGGTTATCGACCTTAAGATCGACCCACAGCTGATGGGAGCACTCGGTGCAGCTGAGTTCGCACGCCAGAAGGGACAGGCTAAATAAAAAAGCTGAAAGGAGTAAGCTATTATGAAGAAGAAAGGTTGCCCACTCTGCAAGGCTGCAAAGGCTGTTACGATCGGCGGAGCAGTAGCAGTAGGAACGCTTTTTACGGTTTACTTCCTCAATCTCGATCAGAAGCTCCTGAGCTGGGCTTATGTAGAGGTTAACGAGATTTTCAACCGTAAATCACAGGACATCAAGTTCTAAATTGTATAAGCGGAGCTGCGAAATGCAGCTCCGTTTTTTTATTGGCAAAACACAATTTGCTTTGCGTTTTTTTATGTACTTTTAATACTTTTTGTGTAAATGAAGCTAGGGGTTTGATATAATTAGTTCAGCTATAAAAGTTATCGCTTATGTAAAATTTCAATTGATATTTTGGAGGTTTACAATGAACAAGAAGTTAATGGTATTGATGTTATCATTGGCTATGGTTTTCTGCTTTGCATTTACTGGTTGTGGCCAGAAAGACGCAGCAGAGGGTGATGGCACTTATGAAATCGCAATGGTAACAGACGTTGGACAGCTGATGGACGGATCCTTCAACCAGTACACTTTCGAAGGCGTTAAGCAGTACGCAGAAGAGAACGGCCTGACTTATCAGTATTATCAGCCAGCAAACGGTGCTGAGGCTACTGACGACGATAGAATCGATGCAATGAATGCAGCTATCGAAGGCGGAGCTAAGGTTATCGTTACTCCTGGATTCCTTCAGGAGACAGCTCTGAACGCAGTAGTTCCTGAAAATCCTGATGTACAGTTCGTATTCATCGATGGATGGGATATGGGATACGACAACCTGGTTGGCGTAAGCTATCAGGAAGAGCAGGCTGGATACCTGGCAGGATATGCAACAGTTATGGAAGGCTTCACTAAGCTCGGATTCTCCGGCGGTGGCGGCGGCTCCAACCCTGCATGCTGCAGATACGGATATGGATTTGCACAGGGCGTAAATGATGCTGCTGGTGAAAAGGGAATTAAGGTAGACCTGAACTACTCATGGCTCCACGGCTCAACATTCACTGGAAATGACGACCTGAAGACAATGCTCTCAGGATGGTTCAATGATGGAATGGAAGCATGCTTCATGTGCGGTGGCACAATGTTTGACTCCGGTGTTGCTGCAGCTTCAGAAGCTAATGGCAAGATTATCGGTGTTGACGTAGACCAGAGCACAGGCTATGAAGATATCGTAATCACTTCAGCTACAAAGGGACTTACTGCTTCTGTAAAGACAGCTCTGACTAAGTTCTATGCTGACGGAACTTACGGTGGATCTCTCGTTCTTGGCGCTGCTGACGATGCAGTTGGAATCCCAACTGATACTTGGTCACTCCAGAACTGGACTGTTGATGATTACAACGCTCTGTTTGAAGAGGTTAAGGCTGGAAAGGTTAAGATTGACAACGCTTCTGACGTTTCTGACCCAACAGGCAAGCTGGCTAACGTAAACGTTAACTTCATTGGCGAATAATAACTAAAAAAGGTTAAATGTATTAACCTGAGAAAGGGGGAAATGCAAATTTCCCCCTTTTTTCAAAAAAGGATAAGACTATGGCAGAAGAATATGTAATTGAAATGAATCACATCCGGAAAGAATTCCCGGGTATTGTGGCAAATGACGATATCACGCTTCAGCTTAAGAAAGGCGAGATCCATGCTTTGCTGGGAGAGAACGGAGCCGGCAAGTCGACCCTTATGTCTGTACTTTTTGGTCTCTACCAGCCGGAAGACGGAGAAATCAAGA
The DNA here is from genome assembly GCA_018064665.1 of Candidatus Crickella caballi. Lineage (GTDB taxonomy): Bacteria > Bacillota > Clostridia > Peptostreptococcales > Anaerovoracaceae > Crickella > Crickella caballi. The sequence goes on from JAGHUV010000011.1 coordinate 19,187, forward strand.
AGGACGGAAAGGTTGTTGAGATCAACGACCCTAACGACGCTACAGCATTGGGTATCGGAATGGTACACCAGCACTTTAAGCTGGTAGATGTATTTACGGTTCTCGATAATATTATTCTCGGTGCAGAGACAACAGGTGCACTCGGATGGCTCAAGAAGAAAGAGTCCAGAGAGAAGGTTATCGAGCTTTCCAAGAAGTACGGTCTTAATGTAGACGTTGATGCCAAGGTAGAGGACATCACCGTAGGAATGCAGCAGCGTGTAGAGATTCTTAAGATGCTCTACAGAGATAATGATATCCTGATTTTTGACGAGCCTACAGCGGTTCTTACACCTCAGGAAATCGACGAACTTATGGAAATTATGAGAGGGTTCGCCAAGGAAGGCAAATCCATCTTGTTCATATCACATAAATTAAACGAGATTATGGCAGTATCCGACAGAGTAACCGTTCTGCGTAAAGGAAAATACATAGGCACGGTTAACACCAAGGATACCAACAAGCAGGAGCTTTCCAACATGATGGTAGGAAGACCTGTTCAGCTCGAAATAACTAAGGACGAAGCCAAGGTAAGCGACGTGGTTCTCGAGGTTAGAGACCTGTCGGTTCCTTCCAAAATTCACAAGGGTGACGCCGTAAAGAACGTAAGCTTTGACGTAAGAAAGGGTGAAATCGTCTGCATCGCAGGTATCGACGGAAACGGTCAGTCTGAGCTTATCTATGGAGTAACCGGAATCAGAAAACCAGATAACGGAACTGTAACAGTAAACGGAGAGGACATTACCAAGTCAACAGTAAGACATAAGATGGAGGTAATGAGCCATATTCCGGAGGACAGACACAAACACGGACTGGTACTTCCGTTTACTCTGGAACAGAACATGGTACTCCAGAGATACAGAGAGAAGGATTTCCAGAACCATGGCTTCATCAAATTTGATGCTGTAAGAGAATATGCAGACAAGCTGATCAAGGATTACGATGTTCGTTCCGGTCAGGGCGCAATCACAACAAGTGCGTCAATGTCCGGAGGAAATCAGCAGAAGGCAATTATTGCCCGTGAGCTTGACAGAGATAAGGATCTTATCGTTGCCGTACAGCCTACAAGAGGTCTGGACGTAGGAGCTATCGAGCACATTCACAGGCAGCTTATCAGCGAAAGAGACAAGGGCAAAGCAGTCCTTCTCGTATCGCTCGAACTCGAAGAGGTTATGGGTCTTTCCGACAGAATCCTTGTAATGTACGAGGGCGAAATCGTCGGAGAACTGTTCCCTAAGGAAACAAGCGCAGAAGAGCTGGGACTCTACATGTCCGGTGCGAAGCGTCAGGAAAGGAGGGCATAGCAATGATGAAGAAAGATAAGAATGCTACCGCTCCTTGGGAAAAGACGAAGTGGTACAGGTCAGAGTCGGCAAAGTCGATCTTCTCAGCGCTGATTTCAATAGCAATCGGACTCTTTGTCGGAGCTGTTATAGTAATCGTTGTAGGTCTGATGAGCCCTACAATCAGCAGCAAGGATATGTGGGATGGCTTCAAGCTGGTACTCCTCGGAGTATTTTCAACAGGTAAGACAGGCGGCAATCTGACCTTCGGCTTCAACCCTGTTAATATCGGTAACATGCTTTTCAGAGCAACGCCGCTGATTATGACAGGTTTATCTGTAGCGGTTGCCTTTAAAACAGGCCTGTTCAACATCGGCGCGCCGGGGCAGTTCCTTATGGGAACAATGGGAACTCTGTCTGTAGGACTTTGGCTCGGATGGGCGGGAACACCTGCATGGCTGGCTTGGCTTGCAGCGTTCGTAGTAGGTGTTGTACTCGGAGCTCTCTGGGGATGCATTCCGGGTGCATTCAAGGCTTACCTGAACATCAACGAAGTAATCACCTGCATTATGACCAACTGGATTGCAGCGTCACTTGTTACTTGGTGGTTCGATTCACATAACGAATTCAAGAACTCCTCAGAGGGCGGTAAGGTAGCTTACATTATCCCGCTCAAGAACGTAGGAGTTGTTACACCAAAGCTGGGATTCGGTGCACTTTGTCCGGGTTCACAGGCTAACGGCGGGTTCTGGATTGCAGTAATTATCGCAATAGGAATGTGGGTAATAATGAGCAAGACAACCTTCGGTTACGAGCTCAAAGCGTGCGGAGCCAACAAAGCTGCAGCTAAGTACGCCGGCATCAACGGAAAGAGAAATCAGATTCTGTCGATGGCTATCGCAGGAGCACTTGCAGCAGCAGGAGCAGCACTGTACTACCTTTCAGGAAATACAGAGTTCTACTGGTCAACATACATGAGCCTGCCTGCAGTAGGCTTTAACGGTATCCCGGTTGCACTTCTTGCATCCAACCATCCGATTGGAGTTATTTTCGCAGGAATCTTCATGTCAATGCTGAACATTGCCGGACTCCAGCTTAAGAACTTAACAATGTACAACGAGTACATTTCTGATGTAATCATCGCCGTTATCGTTTACCTTTCAGCATTCGCGTTATTCTTCAGACAGTTCCTCGGTAAAAGAGGAAAGAACGACAAAGAGATGAAGAATGCAAATGCAGAAGCGTTCGAAGAATATGTAACAGAGAAGAAAAACGAAGCAGGCGTTTCAGAGCAGAAAATTACGGAAGGAGGAAATGAGTAATGGTATTTTTGATTCAACAGACAATGCAGTACGCAGTTCCTCTGATGATAGTTGCGCTCGCGGGTGTATGTGCTGAGCGTTCCGGTATCATCAACCTGGGTCTCGAAGGTATTATGATCTTCGGAGCCTTCATGGGCGTTATATTTGTAAGAGTTCTGCAGGGCGCAGGATGGACGCAGGATCAGGGTCAGCTGATGGTTATGATAGCGCTGATCGGTGCCGGAATATGCGGAATGATATTCTCACTGCTGCTGGCATTTTCGGCTATTAACCTCAAAGCAGACCAGACAATCGGCGGTACAGCACTGAACATGCTGGCACCTGCTATCGTACTGTTCTTCATCGTACTGATCGCACATCAGAACTCACTGAAGATCAACGGAGCAGCAGGAAGCTGGTTCATGCTTTCCTCCGAAGACTTTGGCGGCAAGGCAGGCGGATTCGATTCTGCAGTGCTGAACGTATTCCTTAACAATGTATATCTGACAACATACATCTGCGTGCTTGTATTCGTAATCGTATCGGTTTTCCTGTACAAGACCAAGACGGGTATGAGACTTCGTTCCTGCGGTGAGAACCCACAGGCAGCAGCTTCGCTTGGTATCAATGTATATAAGATGAGATATCTGGGTGTAATGCTTTCCGGTCTTCTCGCAGGTATGGGCGGATTCCAGTTCGCACTTACAATTCAGAACTGTACATCAAGCGGTCAGGTAGCCGGCTACGGTTTCTTAGCACTGGCAGTTATGATTTTCGGTAACTGGACTCCACTCAACATCGCATTCTGCTCGATTCTCTTCGGTCTGTTCAAGTGCATCGCTGCAGTATATGCAACACTGGATATCAACGGAGATGGAGTATACTTCCTGAACGATCTTGGAATCAGCCCTTATGCATACAGACTGATGCCATATGTGATCACACTCATCGTTCTGGCGTTTACTTCCAAGAACTCCAGAGTGCCTAAGGCGGAGGGTATTCCTTACGATAAGGGCCAGAGATAAAAGCTATAAGATGTCAGGAATGGCAGGGGGAAACCTCTGCCGTTCTTTTTTATGGTTACAGCGGAGAGGGTGCTCTCCATGGCGCGCTCGCGCTGACAGTTGAGGCGTAGCGGTGCTAAGCTCTGACCGAGTCAATCGCAAAGCACCGACGCCTCAAAGTCACCATGGAGAGCACCCTCTCCGCTGCAAAATACAAAACTCGGCAGAGCTCTCCTACAAGCTTGAGCGGACAGATAAGGCGTAGCGGTGCTAAGCTCTGACCGAGTCAATCGCAAAGCGCCGATGCCTCAATGTCACCATGGAGAGCACCCTCTCCGCTGCAAAATACAAAACTCGGCAGAGCTCTATGATATATCGGAGAGATTTGTGCTAAAATAAAAAGCAGTTATCAGTTGGAAGCGGAGAATACTATGAAGGCAATATACTACAACGGATCATATCCTGAATACAGAGAAAACCATCCTGTGCCTGAGCGTAAGAGTGGGGAAAGTTTGCTGAAGGTAAGGCTGGCGGCTGTATGTACGACCGACAAGGAAGTTCTTAAAGGCTACAGACCGGACTTCAACGGAGTAATGGGACACGAATTTACAGCCGTTGTCGTAGAAAGCGACAATTCTGAGCTGGTCGGTAAGCGAGTTGTGGGAGAGATCAATGAAGTATGCCACGAATGCCTGTATTGCCGTACGGGCAGAGAGCATCACTGCATCAATCGTAGGACGCCTGGTCTATCAAGAGACGGATGCTTTGCAGAGTATATGGTGCTAAGAGATGAGAATCTGCATGCTATTCCGGATGAGCTGCCAGACGAGATGGCAATATATACTGAGCCACTCGCAGCCGCCTATGAAATTGTGGAGCAGATAGAGTTCGAGACGGGGACTCCGGCATGCGTAATAGGAGACGGAAGACTGGCACTGTGTGTTGCACAGGTGCTACATCAGTATGGTGCTGAAGTAACCGTAATCGGAAAGCATCCGGAAAAGCTTCGTATTTTTGAATCCTTTGCAAAGACGGAGCAGCTGGACAGCACAACGATGAAGATCGAGGATCCTGCGGGAACGGGAGCAGAGATAGAGCCGTACGAGCTCGTGGTTGAAGCAACTGGAAGTGCGTCCGGACTTGAGCTTGCTTTGCAGCTGGTAAGAAGTATGGGCACGATAGTACTGAAGAGTACATATGCCGGAGGAGCTGACGTGAATCTGTCACTGATCCCTGTACGAGAGATCACAGTGATAGGTAGCCGGTGCGGTCCGTTCGATAAGGCGCTGGACGGACTTACAGGTGGAGCAATCAACCTGCCTGAGATCGATCTCTATGATCTGGCAGACTTTGAGAAGGCTTTTCAATCGAGAAAGTTCAAGAGTGGATTCAGAATATAAAACAAAAAAGGAGCGGAGCTATGAGTAAAGTAAAGAATGAAGCAAAGATTAAAAACCCGCTGATTGTGGGGATAAGAGAACAGCTCGAGCACAGAGCATTATGGATGTATCTGCTGTGTGACGAGGCAGAGAAAAAGGGTATTAAGACAGAGGACTTTGCACCTGCAGCAATAAAAAGATGCGGGCTGTATCAGGGCGCTCTGCTTCGCGAGAAGGGTGGAAAGGGAAATTCACTCAAGGGCCTGAAGAAAGCACTCTTCGGCTTTTTCGCACAGAAGGTGTTTGAGATGGATATTCTGCGTTGTGACGATGACCATCTGGATATTGATTTTCATTACTGTCCGCTTGTAAAGGCATGGCAGAAACAGGGCTTAAGTGATGAGAAGATTGCCGAGCTGTGCGATCATGCAATGTGCGGAGATCGGGGCATCGGTGAATGCTTCGGCGTGGAGCTGGATCTTCCGGGAACAATTGCCGGAGGTGATGACACCTGCCAGCTGAGATATGTAAGAAGATAAGATCGGACACAGAAAAAGCGCTCTCGGCCGTAAGAGCGCTTTTATTGTGCAATGAATTACATAAAGCTTACACCTTCGCACTTATATTCAATGCCAAGGTATTCGGCAATGGTTGCTGCTATGTCCGCAAAGGTTGAACGAGTGCCGATGTTGTGAGCAGTGCCGTCACCTGCTTTGTATGCGAGACAAGGAACGAACTCACGAGTGTGGTCGGTTCCGGTAAAGCCCGGATCGCAGCCGTGGTCAGCTGTGATAATAAGAAGGTCTCCGTCGTTAGCTCCCGGCGATGATTCATCCTGCAGAAGCTGTAGAAACTCGCCAAGCTGCAGATCGAATTCATTAAGAGCTTCTGTATATGCGGCAACATCGCGGCGATGACCGTGTATCATATCGAAGTCAACGAGGTTAACAAAGCATAAGCCGCTCCAGTCATACCTTCTTGCAATGTCCATAGTCTTGAGCATATTGATATGATTGCCTTCGTTAGGCGTGGTCTCTGTAAGGCCGCGACCTGCGAAAATATCATTGATTTTACCAACTCCGATAGTATCAAAGCCGGACGACTTCAATGCATCCAGAACAGTTACTCCTGTTGGCTCGAGGCTGAAATCGTGGCGATTGTTGGTTCTTGTATAATTCGGATATTCACCGATGTAAGGTCTTGCGATGATTCTTCCGCAGGCGTGCTTGCCTGTCATGATTCGACGTGCTTTGCGACAGATATCATAAAGCTCTTCGGGTGGGATCATTGCCTCATTAGCGGCAATTTGCATAACGCTGTCCGCGCTTGTATAGACGATGAGAGAGCCCGTGGCCTCTGCCTCCTGCCCATAATCCTTGATTACCTCAGTACCTGAATATGGCTTATTACATAAAATTTTTCGTCCTGTAGCCTCCTCGAGTGCGGTAAGGATTTCATCAGGAAAACCGTCCGGATATGTAGGCAGTGGCGCCCCTGAAATAACACCGGCCATCTCCCAGTGGCCTACAGTTGTATCCTTGCCTGCAGACTTCTCTGCCATACGTCCGTAATATGCCTGTGCAGCAACAGGGGCATAGAAAGATGTGCCCTCAATATTATTGATGCCAAGGTTAATCATGTTAGGAGTGCTCAGATTACCGCTCTTAAAACAGCTGCCCCAGGTATCGCTTCCAATATCACCGAAGGCGGCAGCGTCCGGAGCGGCTCCTATGCCAACACTATCCAGAACTATAAGAAAAACTCTTTTCATATTAATTCACTAAATTTAACTATCAACTCACTAAAATCAACTATCAATTAACTAAATTAAACATCAAACGAGCCTAACATCTTATGTTAAGCTCGTTAGATTTTTATTTCTCAGCTTTAATTAATTCACGTAATGCTTCGATAGCAACCTCGATTGCCGATGTTGTATCGTGTACCTGCTCGTTAGGAAGTCCGGCGTTGGCACGTTCCTGATTTGCAACAGTAAGCAATACAGTACCGGAACGAACCTGTCGATACTGTGCTACAGTGAACAGAGCTGCAGATTCCATTTCGGAGGCCATGCAGCCCATGCGAAGCCAGGCATCCCATTTGGAAAGAAGCTCATGGCTTACAGGATGTACTGCAGGCTGGTGCTGACCATAGAAAGAATCCTTGCATTGAACAACACCTACATGATATGTCTTACCAAGGGCTTTTGCAGCGTTTACAAGTGCGTTAGTTATTTCAAAGTTCGCAACTGCAGGATACTCGATAGGAGCATATTCCCTGGAGGTTCCTTCCATACGTACTGCGCCGCTGGCAATGACAACATCGCCGCCTAGAACGTTTATATCCATTCCGCCACAGGTTCCGACTCTGATAAATGTATCTGCTCCGATATTGGCAAGCTCCTCCATAGCAATTGACGCGGAAGGACCGCCGATACCCGTGCTGACTACGCTTACAGGTACGCCTTCAAGCGTTCCTGTGTAAGTGACATATTCTCTGTTCTGACATACGAATTTCGCATCGTCGAAATATGCGGCGATTTTCTCACAGCGTCCCGGGTCTCCGGGAAGAATAACGTAGCGACCTACATCGCCCGGTTTAAGTCCGATATGATATTGCGTTCCCGCACCTTCGGTATAATCTACCATCTTATTCCTCCTGTATCTTTATCAGTTTGACCACTTTGCTTGTTCCGAGTCTCGAAGCTCCAAGCTCAACGAATCTGGCAGCGTCTTCCAGAGAAGAGATTCCACCGGCAGCCTTCATCTTGAGGTTTTTGCCGATGTGCTCAGCGAAGAGCTTGATATCCTCGAAGGTAGCACCTGCAGTACCGAAGCCGGTAGACGTCTTGATATAATCTGCGCCGGATGCGGTTACGATCTCACACATTTTAATCTTTTCTTCATCTGTGAGATAACAGGTCTCTATAATGACTTTAAGCAGCTTACCGTTGCAAGCGGCTTTGACAGCTTTAATTTCTTCAAGAAGCTCATCCCATTTACAGTCCTTGACCCAACCGAGATTTATAACCATATCGATCTCGTCTGCGCCATTGGCAACTGCATCTGACGTCTCTGCAACCTTGACGGCGGTTGTGCTGTAACCGTTAGGGAAACCGATGACTGTGCAGATTGCGAGCCTGCCGTCTACATACTCTGCGGCCTGTTTAACATATGATGGCGGAATGCAGCAGCTTGCTGTCTCGTATTTCATGCCGTCATCCAGGAGAGTCTTGATCTGCTCCCAGCCTGCTGTCTGGCTGAGAAGTGTGTGATCGGCTCTTTTAAGTAGTTCTTTGTTGTCCATGTTATTCCTCCGGATCCAGATTGTGAAATATAAGTGGAAGAACTTCATCCATTGAGAAGTCCTGATAATTATCCTCGTCAACTGCCAGTATTACCCGAAAGTCCTCATCGGCAAATTCAGCCATGACCTGTCTGCAGTTGCCGCAAGGCGGACATATAGCAGTCGGCTCTGAATTGCCTTCACCACCCACAACAGCGATGGCTTTGAATTCGGTGTGTCCCTCGGAAACGGCCTTAAACATTGCGGTTCTCTCTGCGCACATGGTTGAACCGAATGCTGCGTTTTCGATGTTGCAGCCCTGATAAACCTCTCCGTCCGAGGTAAGCAGAGCGGCGCCTACCTTGAAGTGAGAATAAGGTGTATAGGCGCGATGTCTCGCATCAAGTGCGCGGTTAATTAAGTTACTGATGCTTTGTTTATCCATACGATTTACCCCGAGTTAAACTGCGATAGCTTATCAATATTGTATCACATTTTCAGCGTGTTTCTGCTATAATCAAAGCAAGAAAAACTAAGGGGGCAGATATGGAACTATATAATGAAATTATTGAAAAGCTTGACGGTCTGCTGGGCAAGAGCGAGCCTAAGAGATATGAATATAATGAAAACAAATGCTGGGAGGATGTAGGCAGCCACCAGCTTATCATGACCAGGGAATCGGCCTTCGAGCTGGGCGGCGACAACAAGCCTGCTGTTAATTTCAGCTGCGTTTCATCGAGCGATTATGCAGATAAAGACGAGGTTCTGGTATACGGCAAGGACCTGCAGGAGCTTAATTCGAGCGCTTCTTTTGCAAGACTCGTAGTCCTCAAGGTTGCAGAGCTTAAGGGCGAGAACGACACTGATACAGAGCCTTTGTTCCGCGCGATTCAGGACATTGATTTTGTAAAGTATCACGTTTTCCCTAAGGGCTATATGGTCCGCACTTCCTCGGACAGCTTCCGCGAGCAGGTGCGCGTATCCAAGGACGCTGTCAAGAGCGGCATCTCCTTTGAGAAAATCGGCAACACATATATTCGTCAGTACAAGAAGAACCCTAACATTCTTGCTGTCAAAGTGATCTTCGTAACTGCAGAGGATGCCGACTACGACACAATGAGAGCGGATGCCAAGAAGACACAGGAGATAACCAAAGCTCTCTCCAAGATTCTTGAGGGAATGTCCACGGATTGTCACAGCTGCAGCCTGAAGCCTATCTGTGATGAGGTAGAAGGAATGAAGGAGCTGCACTTCGGCAAAGAGAAGAAGGAATTCAATCAGAAGTAACAGAGGAGTACAGGATGATATACAACGATTTCTGTGGTGAGAATATATCAAGACTGGGATTTGGTCTGATGAGACTTCCTCTTAAGGAAGACAAGAGCATCGATCAGGAACAGGTGCAGGCAATGGTGGATTATGCCATGGCAAACGGAGTCAATTACTTCGACACGGCATGGCCTTATCATGGCGGAAAGTCGGAGCTTTCGATTGGCGAAGCTCTGGCAAAATATCCAAGAGAAAGCTGGTTCCTGGCAAATAAATTCCCGGGACATCAGACCGCGCCGAGCTACGATCCTGCAGGTATCTTCGAGAAGCAGCTTGCGAAATGCAAAGTCGATTACTTCGACTTCTATCTGCTTCACAACATCAACGAAGGCTGCTTTGACGTATATAAGGACGAACGTTGGGGCATCGTTGATTACTTTGTTGAACAGACCAGGCAGGGACGCATCAGGCACCTGGGCTTTTCGACTCATGCAAGAGCAGAGAATCTCGAGGAGATACTTGACTATCTTGGAGACAGCATAGAATTCTGCCAGATCCAGATGAACTATCTTGACTGGACGCTCCAGGAGGCTAAGGAGAAATATGAGATGCTGACACAAAGGGGCATCCCAACCATCATAATGGAGTCGGTAAGAGGCGGCAAGCTGGCGGACCTCGGCGGGGAGAATAATGCCCGCCTGAAAGCCCTAAGGCCTGACGAGAGCATTACAAGCTGGGCGCTCAGATGGCTTCAGCAGTATGACAACTGCAAGGTGATACTGAGCGGAATGTCGAATCTTGAGCACATGAAGGACAACGTGGCAACCTTCAGTGGCGACAAAGCGCTGACCGCAGAGGAGAACGAGCTGCTGCTTTCAATAGCAGACGAGATGAAGGATTCGGTTCCTTGCACAGGCTGCAGATATTGCGTAGAGGGCTGTCCGATGGGACTGGATATTCCTATGCTGATTAAGACATACAATGACGCCAAGGTACAGACAAGCTTTACAACGGCGATCCACATGGAGGCTTTGCCTGAAGACAAGCGTGCAACGGCATGCATAGGCTGCGGAAGCTGCACTCAGATATGCCCGCAGAAGATAGACGTGCCTGACGTCATGAGTAAGCTCACCGATGTCATTGCTTCCGGACCAAGCTGGGCGGCAGTGTGTGAGGAAAGAGCTAAGCAACTGTAGCGGAGGTTTTTATGCTGATATGTGCATTTATTGCATCATTGCTGATGGGAAACAAGAGCTGGCAGGAGATTGTCAGAGGAATAAAGGCAATCAAGTTTAAGCAGGTCGGCATGACAATAGTTAGAGGTGCAATCTGGGCTGCAATCATTCTGGTCGGACTGTTTATAGTGTTCAGACTGTTAAAGGTTGCTTTCTGGGTAGTGGTACTCGGACTTGCAGTATCACTTGCAAGGACTCTGATCACAGAGCAGGTAATCAAGATAAAGTAGGTCTTGTGCGAGTGGATACAATATCTGCCGACCGGGGTCAAAACACTTGCAAAAATACAAGAAAACCCTTGCAATAAGCGGGTTATTGCGATATACTATGCGAGCTGTCGCGAAAGACAGGGTGACCCCATGCGGGGCAGTCAAGTCCGGAACAAGGCAAATAAGATATATCTGAAGTTAAAGAAAGAGGTACCGAACATGAAGGAAGGAATCCATCCTGATTATAAGGAATGTAAAGTAACTTGCGCATGTGGTAACACGTTCACAACTCTCTCCAACAAGGACGAGATGAGAGTAGACATCTGCTCTGAGTGCCACCCATTCTTCACTGGCCAGCAGAAGTTCTCTAACCGTGGCGGCCGTGTTGAGAAGTTCAAGAACAAGTACAACCTTTAATAACAGGAAACAAAACCGAGGCTACGGCTTCGGTTTTTTATTTTTACACAAAAAGACTCAACAAATCAGTGTAGTTTTCTGCTATAATAATTAGTTAGAAAAAAGACGATAAATTCATTGAAAAATGAACAAAAATAAGGAGTAATTATGTTCGATAAACTTGATTTTATTCTTGAAAAATATCAGGAGCTGAGTGCGAAGGTCGCTGACCCTGCTGTTATTTCAGATCAGGCTAACTGGCAGAAATACATGAAGGAAATGGCAGAGCTTGAACCTATCGTTAAAGCTTATGAGAAATATAAGAAAATGAAGTCTGAGCTGGAAGACGCATGGGAAATCGTCAACATGGAAGATGATGAGGAGATGCGTGAAATGGCTAAGGAAGAGGCCAAAGGTCTCGAGGCAGGCATCGAGGAGATAGAACAGCAGATGAAGGTTCTGCTTCTGCCAAAGGACCCTAACGATGACAAGAATGTAATTCTTGAGGTAAGAGCCGGAACAGGCGGAGACGAGGCTGCACTCTTTGGAGGAGACCTCCTGAGAATGTACCTCAGATATGCTGAACGTAAGAGATGGAAGACCGAGATCATTGATATTAACGACACAGGAATCGGTGGTGTCAAGGAAGCAACAGTAATGATCAAGGGTAAGGGCGCATATTCCAGAATGAAATGGGAAGGCGGCGTTCACAGAGTACAGCGTGTTCCTGAGACAGAGTCATCCGGACGTATTCATACAAGTGCTGCTACAATTGCGATCTATCCGGAGGTTGATGACGTAGAGGTCAGGATCGACCCTAACGATATCAAGGTGGATGTATATAGAGCCAGCGGTAACGGCGGACAGTGTGTAAATACTACCGACTCAGCAGTAAGAATCACACACCTTCCTACAGGCATGGTAGTAACCTGCCAGGATGAGAAGGACCAGATCATGAATAAAGAAAAGGCTATGAGAGTACTGAAGGCACGTCTTTATGACAAGATGATGCAGGAGCAGAGCGATGCGCTTTCAGCACAGATCAAGAGCCAGATCGGTTCGGGAGACCGTTCAGAGAAGATCAGAACCTACAATTTCCCGCAGAGCAGAGTTTCCGACCACCGTATCAATATGACTATTTACAAGCTCGACCAGTTCCTCGACGGAGATATCGATGAGATCATCGACGGACTTATCACCGCAGATCAGGCGGCTAAGATGAAGGACTTCGGTTAGAGAGAACATCAGATGCAGACGAGAAGATTAACTACAAGTGAAGCGGATATCCGATCTGCAGGCGAGCTGATCCGAAGCGGAAGGCTTGTAGCGTTTCCAACCGAGACTGTTTACGGACTGGGTGCGGATGCGACGAATGCGGAAGCTGTAAAGTCTATCTATGCGGCCAAAGGCAGACCTTCCGACAATCCGATGATTGTTCACATTGCGGAAATAAGCGGCCTGTCCGAACTCGTCAAAGGCGGATATGAGGCTGTTCCCGAACTTGCGCTGGATGCGATGAAGGCGTTCTGGCCGGGACCACTGACGATCATACTGCCAAAGTCTGATGAAGTTCCTTCGGTAACAACGGGTGGCCTGAACACAGTGGCAATAAGAATGCCGGAGAACGAAACGGCGAGAAGACTGATTGCTGCAGCGGGAACACCGATAGCGGCACCGAGTGCCAACCTGTCCGGCAAGCCGAGTCCAACCAGAGACACAGATGTACTCGAGGATATGGATGGACGCATTGATGCTGTCATCATGGGAGAGGACTGCAATGTCGGAATAGAATCGACTGTAGTGGATATGACGGGAGAGGTTCCGACAATACTGAGACCCGGCTTCATAACAGCAGAGGCTCTGGGCGAGGCGCTGGGAACGGAAGTGATTTACGACGAATCCCTTTTCGACAAGCATGAGCTCGCTGAACCGAGTGAAGGCGTGAGCGAAGGCGACTTTCAGCCAAAGTCACCGGGAATGAAATACAAGCATTATTCACCGAATGCTTCGGTAAAGCTGATAGAGGGTGATAATAAGAAATTCGAAGCAGTAGCCTTGGAGCTTGCCAAGCAGGCTCTTCAGGAAGGCAGGAAGGCGGCGATCCTTAACTATGAAGAGGATGCAAGAGCTGCCGCACATAAGCTCTTTGCGGATATGAGAGAGCTTGACCGTCAGGGCTATGACCTGATACTGATTAGGGCAATAGACGAAGTCGGACTGGGTTTTTCTGTAATGAACAGAATGCTCAAGAGCGCCGGCTACGACGTTGTAGAATAGGAGAGTAGTATGAAAATTGTTATTGGCTGCGATCATGCGGCATACGAGCTTAAGGAGGAAGTTAAGCAGAAGCTGCTGAATGAGGGTCACGAGATTCTCGATGTAGGAACTGATTCAGCAGAGTCTGTGGATTATCCAATCTACGGACATGCAGTTGGCAGAGCTGTTGCCGATGGCGAAGCAGAGAGAGGTATCGCAATCTGCGGATCCGGCATTGGAATCAGTATTGCATGCAACAAGGTGCCGGGCATCAGAGCTGCACTTTGCACAAGTGTAGAGATGGCCGAAATGTGCAGAAGACACAACAATGCCAATGTGATTTGCATGGGCGCAAGAATGATCAGCAAGGAGCTGGCATTTGACATGATCGACACCTGGATGACCACAGAGTTCGAGGGTGGAAAGCATGAGCGCAGAATAAATATGTTAGATGATATTACAATATAAAATTTAGGAGGAAATAATAATGTCTAAAATGGGTAAGATTATGGTCTTTGATCATCCGCTGATTCAGCACAAGGTTGCAATGATGAGAGACAAGAACACAACAAGCAAGGATTTCAGAGAGCTGGCTAAGGAAGTTGCTCTTCTGATGGCTTTCGAGGTAACAAGAAGCCTGCCGCTGCAGGAAGTAGATATCGAGACACCTATCTGCAAGACTAAGGTAAACATGCTGGGCGGTCTTGACCTCGCTATCGTTCCTATCCTGAGAGCAGGACTCGGATTTGTAGACGGAATGCTCGAGCTTGTACCAAGTGCTAAGGTTGGACATATCGGAATGTACAGAGACCCTGAGACTCACGAGCCTGTAGAATACTACTGCAAGCTTCCTGAGGATATCGACAAGAGAAGAATCATCGTTGTTGATCCTATGCTTGCAACAGGCGGAAGTGCTGTTGATGCAATCGACAATATCAAGAGCAAGGGCGGAAAAGACATCTGCTTCATGTGCCTCATCGCAGCACCTGAAGGAATCGCTAAGCTTTCCGCAGCACACCCGGATGTAGACATTTTCATCGCATCAAAGGACGAGAGACTTAACGAGAACGCATACATCGTACCTGGACTGGGCGATGCAGGCGACCGTCTCTTCGGCACTAAATAATTAGCGCACAAATTCAGATCAAGGAGAAGTATTATGTTTAAGAATCCAATTCCGGATAATATCAGTGAATACACAAATGTGTATGACGTACTGATGGAGCGTGGGCTCATCGAGCAGTGCACAGATGAGAAAGCAGTAAGAGAGCTGCTTAATAATGAGAAGATTAAATTCTATATCGGATTTGACCCTACAGCGGACTGTCTGCACGTAGGACATCTGATTCAGGTAATTATTTTCCTCTACATGCTCAAATACGGTCATCATCCGGTTGCCCTGGTGGGCGGCGGTACCGGAATGGTAGGAGACCCTTCCGGCAGAAGCGACATGCGTCGTATGATGACAGTCGAGGAAATCGACCACAACTGCCAGCAGTTCCTTAACCTTTTCGACAGATTTATCCCAATCGACTATGAGTGGAAGCACACAATGGGAGAAGGCGTTACAGGTAAGGGCGGCTGCAACTATGAGCCTAAGGACGGCACAGTTGTAAGCATCAATAACGCACAGTGGCTGCGTCCGCTGAACTATGTTGAGTTCGTTCGTGAAGTCGGCAGCAAGTTCAACGTTAAAGAGATGCTTAGAGCAGAGTGCTTCAAGAAGAGAATGGAAGAGGGCGGACTGTCCTTCTTCGAGTTCAACTATATGCTCATGCAGGGCTATGACTTCTATGTAATGGCAAGAGACTTCGGACTGAAGATGCAGCTTGGCGGAAATGACCAGTGGTCAAACATCATCGCAGGCGTAGACATGTCGCGTAAGCTTGCAGGTATCGAAGTATTCGGTATGACGACAGGCCTTCTGACTAAGTCCGACGGACAGAAGATGGGTAAGACAGCAAGCGGAGCACTCTGGCTTGACGAGTCAAGAGTAAGCGTATTCGATTTCTTCCAGTACTGGAGAAACATCGACGATGCTGACGTTAACAAGTGCCTGAGAATGCTGACCTTCCTTCCTATGGATGAGGTAAACAGACTCTCTGCTCTTGAGGGTGCTGAGATCAACAAGGCTAAGGAAGTTGTTGCATTCGAGCTTACTAAATTTGTTCATGGCGAAGAGAAGGCTCAGAAAGCACTCGAGGCAAGCCGTGCAGTATTCGCAGGCGGCGGAGTTTCTCAGGACATGCCGACAGTTAAGATGAACAAAGAGGACTTCGAAGGCGAAGGTTATGGTCTTGCTGCACTTATGAAGGAAGTAGGCCTCGAGCCATCAAGCTCAGAAGCTTACAGAACGATCCAGGGCGGCGGTGCTCGTATCAACGGTGAGCAGATTACTGACAAGAAATATTCAGTAACTGTAGCTGATATCAAGGATGGATGCATCGTGCTCCAGAAGGGCAAGAAGAAATTCATGAAGATCGAGTTCTAAGAATTGAAACAGACAGGCTGGACGTTCATTAAGATCGCTCAGCCTGTTTTTGTTACCCGTTTGCAGAGAATGCAAATCAGAGAAAGGATACTGTTTTGAAGTATATTGAGCTTAAAATACACGTAAAAAAGGATGCGATGGATATCGTAACGGCCGCGCTTGAGCAGGCCGGATTTAACTCTCTTATGATAGACGATCCGGAGGATGTTCTGGATATTATGTCCAATCGCGAGAAATACAGATATGACTATATTGATGCGGAGCTTACCGATGCCAAGAGTCTGCAGAGGGATCCGCTCATCACACTGTATTTCACCGATGATGAGGATGGCGCAGAAGAGCTTGCGCGTGCGGAATCCATAGTATCTGAATATGGCATCCACAAGCTCTTAAGCTACGAGACCAATATAAGTGATGATCAGGACTGGCTGTATAAGTGGCAGGAATATTTTAAGCCGACCAAGGTAAGCGAGAGAATTGTCGTGAAGCCGACCTGGGAGGACTATGAAACGAAGGATAACGAGCTGGTGATTGAGATCGATCCGGGAATGGCTTTTGGAACCGGAACTCATGAGACCACTTCGATGTGCATAAAGGCTCTGGAACAGGTGCTTGGAGAAGCAGATGAGGAAGTAAAGCTCCGCATGACGGAAGGAAGCGGAGCAGAAGAGGAGCTCCGCACAATGGATGGAAGCGGAGCGAAGGTGCTCGACGTCGGCTGCGGCTCGGGCATACTGGCGATCGCCGCAGCCCTCCTCGGTGCCGAGGAGGCTCTTGGCATCGAGATAGATACCGATGCAGTCGAGATCGCCAAGAGCAACGTCGAGCTGAACGGACAATCGGAGAAGATCCGCGTTCAGTACGGCGACCTTACCCAGGGCGTAGATTATAAGGCGGACATCGTGGTCGCCAACCTTATGGCGGATCTTGTCATTGCCCTGACGCCGGACGTTCCTTCGCACATGAAAGAAGGCGGCGTGTACATTTCGTCCGGCATCCTCGTAGAAAAGGAAGCAATTGTTTCAGCCGCAATTGAGCAGGCGGGCTTCACAATTGCACGAGTTCTGTATGACGGCGAGTGGTGTGCAATAATAGCTAAGCTATCCTAAGCGAAGACGGCTTAAGGCCGGAATCAAATCAGGAGAGAATACTGCGGTACTTTGCTTCTCAATTAAGGGTGATACAGATAAATAAAAATTATCGCAGAACACTGCAAAATACTATATAATAAACAGGAAGCAAAAGGCAGGAAGCAGAAACCCATAAAGGCAGAACGCTGAAGGAAGAAGGCGGGAAGCGCGGAATAATATGCGCCGATTCAATCCCTGCCGAACAGGAGGAAATAAATGGTAAAGAGCGTTAATCTCAAGCAGATGCTTGCTGATGCTACAGAGGATTTCACCACCGGTTACATGTGCTCCGAGACCGTGCTCGATGTTCTTAACAGGCATTATGAGCTGGGAATAGGAGAAGAGGCAATCGCTTTGTCGACGGGATTCCCTTACGGATTCGGAGACGGCGGTAACGTATGCGGTGCTGTTGCAGGAGCAACGATGGCCTTGGGCAAAGTGTTCGGAAGAACGGTCAAGGGCGATCCGGCTTATGCCAAATGCATTGCGGTTGTAAGGGAGCTGAACGACGATGTTGCAGCAGTATACAAGAGCAGCATCTGCCCTGAACTGATACATGATTACGACTTCATGGATCCTGACAGAAAGCTTTTCTGCACAGGTATCGTGCATGAATGTATCAGATCGTTTGCTAAGATTATGGAGCGCGAGTGCGGAGTGTCCGTAATTCGCGAAGCGTAATATATTCTAGAAGGATGTGCGAATACCGCACGTAGGAAAGGGAGAAACATGGATATTAAGGATTTAATTAATGCTGAAACACTGAAGACTATCAGCGAGGCAACAGGCGTTGATTCCAAGGACGTTGTTACTGTACTTGCAGATACACTTCCTTCACTGATGAAGGGCGCAGGCGAGCAGAACAGCAATGTTGAGACAGCAGCATCTTTCATCGAGGCCCTGATGGAGCACGGCGACAAGGACTCCTCCAATATGTCCAGCTTCATCAAGAACATCGACGTAGATGATGGTGCTAAGATCGTAAAGCACTTGCTCGGAGCAAAGGAAACTGCTACAGCTGAGAAGGCTGCAAAGGCAACAGGTCTTGATAAGAAGAAGATTCTGAAGATTCTGGCTATCGCAGCTCCTATCATCATGAACCAGCTCGGCAAGGACGCTAAGAAGTCAAGCAAGAAGTCAAGCTCAGATATGGGTGATGTTGTAACATCAATCCTCAAGAATATCGACGGCGATGACGTTGCTAAGCTCATCAAGGTATTCATCTAAGAAGACAATAAGCGGTGGGACGGTCTTCGCGGACCGTCCCGTTTTTTTCAGGAGAGAAGTATGAACAATTTCTATTGGGAGTGTAAGACACAGGTCAACTTCGGAGAGGGCTGTGTTCGTGAGTTCCTTCCGTCGTACGTTGAGAAATTTGCTAAGGCAGGCAAGAACATTCTGATTGGATATGGCGGTGGCTCTATTAAGAAGAACGGCGCATACGATGATGTGATCGCAGCGCTGAAGTCACTCGGTTACAGACCTGCAGAGGCCGCTGACGAGGAGAAGCCGTGCGCGGATGACAAGCTCATCATTGAATTTTCCGGCATCATGTCCAATCCGACAGTTGCCAAAATGCTTGAAGGCGCTGAGCTTGCCCGCAAATGGGATGTAGGTCTTGTACTGGCGGTCGGCGGCGGCTCGACTATGGACTGCTGCGAGTCGATTGCGGTTCAGGCAAGCTACGACGGTGATGCCTGGCAGGATTTCTGGATGGATGGAAAGCCGATGCCACATACACCGCTTCCTTGCGGAGTTGTTGTTACCATGCCTGCAACAGGCAGCGAGGTCAACGGTTGCGCCGTGCTTACCAACGAAGAGACCAAGATAAAATGCGACCGCTGGTATTCAGAGTTCACACCGCTGTTCGCGCTGATGGATCCTAAATATACTTTGACAATGCCGATCAGACAGCTCAAAGCGGGAACCTTCGACATTCTCTCTCATATAATGGAGACATACTTCAGCTGGCCTATCGAGGGCAATCCTGCAGACGATATCTCGGAAGCTCTGATGAAGGGGCTTGTAAGAGATTTCCGCGCGGCAATGGCAGACCCGCAGAACTACGAAGCAAGAAGCAACATAATGTGGACGGGATCGCTTGCGGAGAACAACGTAATCAAGACCGGAAAGAGCAAAGACTTCCAGGCACACAATATAGAGCACCAGCTCTCTGCGTACACCAATTGCAATCATGGAGAGGGACTTGCGGTAATACATCCGGTATACTACAGACATATATACAAAGACGGACTTGGTAAATTCATGAGCTTTGCCACAAATGTATGGGGCCTTAATCGAGATGATTTTGACTCGGACGAGCAGCTGGCTCTGGCCGGCGTAGAGGCTTTGGCGGACTTCATCAAAGAGGTCGGACTTCCTACAAGCCTCAGAGAGCTTGGCTTTGGGGAAGAAGAGAAAAAGCTGCTTCCGGAGATAGCTAAGACCTGCTTTATTTCAGAGGGCGCATACAGGCAGATGACTGCAGAAGAAATTCTAGAAATATATGAGGAGTGTTGGTAATGGATCAGGACAGAATTGATGCCCAGAACTGGGCGACAGAATGGGCGATACGCCAGAAGAATAAGAAAATAATATGCATAGTAATAGGTATACTGCTCGCAGCCTTCGTATATTTTGCAATCACTGCAGTTAAAATCTATTTCACAAGAACTATTTTCAGATCCGAGGCAGAAATGAAGGAAGCAATGCAGGGCAGCTTCAAATACGAAGATTATCAGGAAATAGATATCGTAGGTGATAAGGTTTACTTCACATATTTCAATGTAAAAGACGAAGACTCCGGTGAGTATAACGAATACACGAAAAGCTATACCGATAATACCTATGACGATGTAGTTGTAAAATGGCATCCATATACAGGAACCATAGAATGCGACTGGCTTGGAGACTATACTGTAGACACCAAGGTCAATCTTACGAGAAACAGCACAACCTTTATAAGACAATAGCAAGTTGCGCTTCATGCCCTCGCTTTTGGAACATAAAACCCTGAAACCCTTGAAAATAAAATGAAAAATTCCAATTGCATCTTAAATAAGAACGCTGAAGCTCGGTATAAATGAGCGACGGCTAAGCTAAATTGGAATTGAAATCGCGCAAATCCTTGATATTACATAAAATAATTCCAAAACAACATCTCGTCTTATGGCGATAAGTCGAAGCAAAGTGGCTTTGGCCGAATGCAATTGGAATTATTGCCTTAAAAAATCAAGGCTTCTAGCGATTCATGTTCCAAAAGTGAGGGCATTGGCAAAATTGCAGCAATACGCTAAGGAAATCAACTAGATATTCGCTGCAATGAGCTTTAGAAGCTCGCATGCATTTGCTGAGCAGTCTTCCGGCCTTTCGAGCTCGGCTATTGTAGCGGCATCATAGCGGCAACCCTTAAGAAGCTCCTCTATCTTGCCGAACATCTCGGTGTCGAGAGCATCGGAATATATTCTGCAGTTCTCAATATATTCACCCTTCATTGCGAGCTGGATTTCAACCTCTCCCCACTCGAACTTGTGCTCAATGCTCTTCTCGAAAGGAATTCTTGTTCCTAGACGCCATTCCTCTGAGGAATACTTCTCAATCAGGTCCTGTGGAGTTGCCGGAAGCTCGCATATCTCAGCCTCTGCTCCGTAGGTTCTCTCGGCAGCTCTTATCATTGCAGATTGCATTTCGTCGATGAGCTTTCTTCTCCTGGCAGGTGTCAGGATTTTGACGATAGGCTCACCGTCTTCTCCAAACTTACTTTCGTACCCCTTAACATATTCTCTTATATTTACAACTCTTGAACGAACAGACTGAACGCCCTTGGACTTTAACTTTGCATCGGAAACCTGCAGATATTTAGGAAGGTCCTCTCCGTTTACATCCAGCATAATTGTTCCGTGGTGATAATTGTAGCCTGCGGATGAAAAGTATGCATGACCGGAGAACTTCCGGCCTTCGATAACAAGGTCGTTTCGACCTGTTTTGGCCGCCTTGATTCCCATGAGTCTGCATGCGAGAAGGATGACGTCCGTCTGCTTCTCTATATCATAGAGTCCATCACGTGCAATAAATGTGAAATTCAAATTGCCCAGATCATGGTAGACGGCACCGCCGCCCGACATTCTTCGAGCCAGATAAATACCGTCAGCTTTGATTCCCTCGACGTTACATTCTCTCCAAGGGTTCTGATTCTTGCCTATGACAACGGTGTGAGCGTTCTGCCAGAGAAAGAGCGTTACTTCTCCTTTAGCGGCATTCATAGTCAGATACTCCTCTGTTGCAAGGTTTATATACGGATTGGTGTTATCGGTCCTGATGACCTTTAGTCTGATTGCATCTTTCATGTGCTTTACCTCCGCTTCCTGTCAGACTAATTATAAAATCTATGAACAGGCTTGTCTATCTATGTAGTCTGTATTCAATAAAAAAGTCAAAGTATGAGTAATGTGTGCTATTATTGAATCAGAAATAATACCACTTTGTTAAAAGTATGAGAGGTGTAATTATGGCAGAATATCTGTACGATCTTGTTATTATTGGCGCAGGTCCGGGTGGATATGAGGCGGCATTCTATGCGCAGGAGCTCGGCATGAAGGTTGCACTTGTTGAGCGCGATAAAGTAGGCGGAACATGTCTTAACAGAGGATGTATTCCAACCAAGGCGCTGATGCATTCATCGGATGTATATAGAGATGCGGCTAATGGTGCAGAAATCGGCGTAGAGGTTACGGGCCTTAAGGCTAATCGTGCGAGAATTGGCGAACGCAAAGATGAAGTTCTTGATCAGCTTAGAGACGGCATTATCGGACTTATCAATAAGAAGAAAATAGATTTAATTACGGGCGAAGCCAAGATTGTTGCTGAGCATGAGCTCAGAGTAGGAACTCAGATCGTTACAGCAGACAGGATTATGCTGGCAACAGGTTCACATCCTTTCTTCCCACCTATTCCGGGTGCGGAGCTTGAGGGCGTAATCGACAGCACTGAGCTGATTGATATGGGCGGAGCTGAGATACCTGAATTCGTTATCATTGGCGGCGGAGTTATCGGTATCGAGTTCGCAACAATTTACGGCGACCTCGGAGATCACGTTACTGTAATCGAGGGAGCTGACAGACTGCTTCCTGTGCTCGACAAGGAAATCGGCAGAAGCATCAAGATGACCCTCGAGAAGAAGGGAATAGAATGCCATGTCAAGGCCCCTGTTCAGAGAATAGAGAAGAACGGCGATAAGCTCGCCGTAATCTTCCTCGAGAAGGATAAAGAGGTGACTGTTGAAGCGGACAAGGTTCTGCTTTGCGTAGGCAGAAGACCTACAACAGACGGCCTCTTTGGCGATGAGTTCGCAGCTAAGTATGAGCTGCTTGATGCTAAAGGTTTCATCAAGGTTAATGAGCAGTATCAGACAGAATGCCCAAGTGTATATGCTATCGGAGACTGCATCGGCGGAATTCAGCTCGCACACGTATCTGCAGCTGAAGGTAGAAACTGCGTAGCGCTCATGACCGGCGGAAGAGCAACAATTCAGATGGGAACAGTTCCAAGCTGCATCTACACAGATCCTGAAATCGCAGTTGTCGGAATGACAGCTGACGAGGCTAAGGAAGCAGGCATTGAAGTTATCGTTAAGAAGTATCCTATGTCAGCAAACGGCAAGACTCTCATTGCAGGTCTTGACAGAGGCTTCGTAAAACTCGTTGCAAGAGCAGACGATCACCAGCTCATCGGAGCACACCTGCTTTGCGGAAGAGCGTCCGACCTTATCGGTGAGCTTTCCGTAGCAATCGGTCGTGGAATGATGCTTGAAGAAGTTGCAAATATCATTCATCCGCATCCATCGTTTGCAGAGGCAATAATGGAGGCTGCAAGACTGTAGCAGCAACATTGTAGCAGCAACACTATAGCAGCAACACTGTTTTAAGTTTTGCCTTATGACAACGAGATTTGTGCGAAGTTTGTATTAGTCTTGCTCGAGTTTGCAAAATCAAAATCGCACCTGACACGAGCAAACGCCCAAAACAAGATGTGTGCGCATGTAAGTTCTTGTGCTAAGGGTGAAATGTTGGACCGGTGAAGCTGTGTATTTAGCAATGAATACATACGCAAACCACCTAAAATGCCTATATGCGGGTGATTTTTTCACTAAGAAGCGCCATCTCGGTTAACCGAGATGGCTTTGTTTTGCAAAAATTACATCCGTAACCACTGCAATTTACATGATTGCTCGTGTCAGGTGCGATTTTGTGAGTTATGAAATGATACTAACTTGAAATCTGAGCTGAAAAAGCAGGTCAAATAAATGGACAATTACCGGAACATACCCGGAAGTAATAATATCTGCACATTAAAAGGGCACCTCGTAGAGTATACTGACCTCCCAATCGTTAGATTTGTTGGTCTAACGATTGGGGGTCAGCCCAGTAGAGATGCCCTTATCTTATGCCTGTTAGTCGAACTTGTACTTAAGTACCGGTTCTCTTGCTGCCTTAACTTCGTCCAGTCTCAGTACCGGAGTAGTCTGTGGGCAAGCCTGTACAGCTTCAGGTTCCTTGCGGAGGAGATCGTAGATCTCCCTGAATGCAGTGATTGCCTCATCCATTGTTTCCTTAGTCTCAGTCTCAGTTGGCTCGATCATCAGAGCTTCATGAACGATGAGCGGGAAGTACATTGTAGGTGGATGAATACCGTAATCAAGAAGTGCCTTGGCAACATCCAGTGCAGATACATGTGTATCCTTATATATATCCTGCAGACAAAGTACGAACTCGTGCATGCATGTTGTGTCGAATGCAACAGGATAGATATCCTTCAGCTTTTCCTGCATGTAGTTTGCGTTCAGTACAGCGTTGCTTGATGCTGCAGGGATTCCTTCTGCTCCCAGTGTAAGGATATAAGTGTAAGCCTTAACCATTACCAAGAAGTTTCCGTAGAAGCCTGTCATGTTACCGATGGACTTCTCTGCTCTTGTGTATTCCTTGCCGTCTTTGCAAGTCAGACCAGGAATGAACGGTTTGAGGAATTCCTTGCAACCGCATGGACCACTGCCCGGACCGCCGCCACCGTGAGGTGTTGAGAACGTCTTGTGCAGGTTCATATGAATTACGTCAAATCCGATATCTGCAGGGCGAACGATTCCCATTACTGCGTTGAGGTTAGCTCCGTCATAGTAGCACAGACCGCCGGCCTCGTGTACGAGTCTTGTGATTTCCATGATGTTCTCATCGAAGAGACCTACGGTGTTAGGGTTAGTCAGCATAAGACCTGCTGTGTGAGGTCCAAGCTTCTCCTTGAGGGATTCAAGGTCAACCATACCGTTCTCGTTGGACTTGATCTCGATAGTCTTGAAGCCTGCCATTGTAGCTGATGCAGGGTTGGTACCGTGAGCTGAGTCAGGAACGATGATTTCGTTTCTCTCGAAGTCACCTCTGTCCTGATGATAAGCCTTAATAAGAAGAAGTCCTGTAAATTCGCCGTGTGCACCCGCTGCAGGCTGGAATGTAACAGCATCCATACCTGTGATCTCGCAGAGAGCAGCCTCCAGACCGGAGATAAGCTCGTTAGCGCCCTTAACAGTATGTGCAGGCTGAAGAGGGTGCAGGTTAACAAATCCGGGGAGTGAAGCCATCTTCTCGTTGATGCGAGGATTGTGCTTCATCGTGCAGGAGCCGAGCGGATAGAATCCGTCGTTTACTCCGTGAGCTCTCTTGGCAAGAGCTGTATAGTGTCTTCCCATCTCGTTCTCTGAAATTTCAGGGAGATGAGCTGTTGTCTTACGAAGCTCTACCTTAGGCAGTACCTCAGGTACATCGCAAGCAGGGAATATATCTTGTCCTCTGCCGGAAATGCTCTTTTCAAATATTAACTTCATATTAGAACACCTCCTTTACTGTAGCGATTACTTCATCAATGTCTTCCCTGGTGTTAAGCTCGGTGCAGCACCAGAGGATGCATCCGCATTCAAGCTTAAGTCCGCCGAGAATGCCCTTCGCCTCGAGAGCTGCAAGCAGCTTGTCAGCATCGGCACACTTTGTTGCAAACTCATTGAAGAATTCGCCGTCGTGTGATCTTTCAAGACCTGCTTTGGCAAGTTCGTCTGCCATGTAGTGAGCCTTGGAGGAGCAAAGTGTAGCAACCTGCTTGAGTCCCTTAGGGCCGATAGTCGACATGTAGATGCCGGCCTTCAGTGCGCACAGAGCCTCGTTGGAGCAGATGTTGGAGCTTGCCTTCTCGCGACGAATGTGCTGTTCTCTTGCCTGCAGTGTAAGAACGAAGCCTCTGTCACCCTTGGAGTCAACTGTCTCACCGATCAGTCTTCCCGGGATCTGACGCATGAACTTCTGGTTAGCTGCGAGGAATCCGAGGTAAGGTCCACCGAACTCAAGTCCGAGTCCGAGAGGCTGTCCTTCACCGATACATGCATCAGCACCGATTTCGCCCGGAGTCTTGAGCACGCCCATTGAAATTGGGTTAACGTACATAATGAACTTGGCGTCGTTGTCATGCGTAATTTTGCAAAGCTCATCAGCGTCCTCGATGATGCCGTAGTAGTTAGGGTACTGCATCAGGAAGCAGGCCGATGCAGGGTCTTCTGCGAGCATTTTCTCGAGCTCAGCCTTGTCAGTCACGCCGTTCTTCTTAGGAACGATCTTAACCTCTGTGTTACGTCCGAACGAATATGTATTGATGACTGTTCTGATTCTTTCATCAACAGCCTCTGATACGTAAATTGTGCTGTGCTTTCTGTCCTTGAACATAGCGCATGCCTCAGCAGCTGCGGATGCTCCGTCGTACAGAGAAGCGTTAGCGATATCCATATCAGTCAGTTCTGCGATCATTGTCTGATACTCAAAGATTGACTGAAGGATACCCTGGCTGATTTCAGCCTGGTAAGGCGTGTATGCCGTAAGGAACTCTTCCTTATTAGCGATTGCATCTACTGCAGATGGTACGTAATGGTTGTAAGCTCCTGCTCCGCGGAAAATTGAGCGGAATACAGTGTTCTTTGCAGCCAGACCGGAAACGATGCGGTCAACTTCAATCTCTGACTTTCCCTCAGGAAGGTTGAGCTTACCCTTTACCTTGGCTTCTGCAGGGATATGCTTAAAGAGATCGTCAAAATCTTTATATCCGATCTCATTGAGCATTTTGAGTTGTTCCTCTTTAGTATTAGGAATAAAAGTACCCAATTTGTCCCTCCTTCTTTATCTCATTTGCAAAGTGGGTCGCGAGAAAAGCTTCCCGGACCCACTGAATGTTACTTATCTTGCTGCACAGTATGCATCGTATGCGTCAGCGTCCATCAGCTCTTCTGTGTCGCCAACTTCCTTAACCTTGATGAACCAAGCTGCATAAGCATCTTCGTTGATCAGAGCGGCATCATCAAGAATATCCTCGTTGATCTCTTCTACGATACCCGAAACAGGGGAGATAACATCTGCAACAGCCTTTACAGACTCAACATCGCCAAAAGCTTCTCCGGCAACAACCTCATCACCAACCTCAGGGAGGTTAACGAATACGAGATCGCCCAGCTCATGCTGTGCATAGTCGGAAATTCCTACTACAGCGATATCGCCTTCATATCCGAGCCATTCATCGTCTTTAGTGTACTTCAGTTCTTTAGGATCAAACATCGTCTTATTCTCCTTTATTAATAATCTTGGGGTTATAAAAACTCTTTCGAGCAATTAACTACTTCTCTCTCTTGTAGAACGGGAGCTTAACCATCTCGCACTCTACCATTCTGCCTCTTACGTCTACTTCGCAGCTTGAACCGATCTCTCTTGCGTCGCTGTCAACGATTGCCATTGCGTATGCCCCGTCAAGATAAGGAAGCTTGGTTCCGGAGGTAGTGTGTCCGATAATCTTGCCGTCCTTGTAAACGTCAAGGTGCTCTCTTACGATGCCGCGGCCCGTAACCTTGAGGCCGACCCTTCTCTGCTTGAGCGGAGTATCTGCTTCGAGAGCAGCCTTGCCGATGAAATCAGGCTTGTCCATCTTGATGGCAAATCCGAGGCCTGCGGTCTTTGGGCTGATGTCCTCTTCGAGCTCATGACCGTAAAGAGGCATAGCAGCTTCCATTCTGAGAGTATCTCTTGCACCGAGTGCACAAGGGATAAGTCCGTCGTCCTTACCTGCTTCGATAAGGAGCTCCCACATATCTGCGGCTTTGTCAGCCGGCATATAAATTTCAAATCCATCTTCGCCTGTGTAGCCTGTACGTGAGATCATGCAAGGGATGCCTTTGATCTCGCCGTCGAACTTGCAGGTGTAGTATCCTCCCGGAATGTACTCTTCGTCGCAAACCTTCCTGAGAATTGTCTCAGCTGCAGGTCCCTGAAGAGCAACCTGTCCGTACTGCTCGCTTACGTTGGTAAGCTCAACACCGTCGATCTTGTGATCGCACATCCATGCAAAGTCCTTATCGGTGTTGGAAGCATTTACTACAACAAAGTAGTCATTAGGCGCCTTCATATATACGATGAGGTCGTCAACGGTGCCGCCGTTCTCATTGCACATTGGGGAATATCTTGCATATCCGGGAGCAAGATCGGTGTAATTGTTGGTCAGAATCAGGTTAAGAAAATCTACTGCCTTCTCACCCTGAACGAGAATTTCTCCCATGTGGGAAACATCGAAGATTCCGGCCTGCGTTCTAACAGCCATATGCTCCTTTACGATACCTGTTTCGTACTGTACAGGAAGCAGGAATCCGCCGAACTCGACGATTCTGCCACCGTACTTGACATGGGTATCATAGAGCGGGGTTTTCTTGTCCATTGTTAAGCACCTCCGTAATATCAACGTGATTATTTTTTGTTTTCAGGTACAACAAAAAAGAAAATAATTTGGTATAAACAATATTAACACCGCGCCCAAAACCCGTCAATAAATAGCATCTATTTAACAATATGCAAGCTTTGTTTTTATTTGTAAAAGGTGATATCTGTTGCATTTTCTTACTATTATATGTTAGAATATTTCGGCTATGGTTTATGACGAAATGTACATGCGAGAGGCGCTTTCCGAGGCAGCTTTGGCAGCGGCAGAGGATGAGGTGCCTGTTGGCGCAGTAATCGTTAAAAATGGTGAGATAATCGCAAGGGCACACAATCTTGTGGAGACCGACAATCGCTCGGATGCTCATGCCGAGATGCTTGCTTTGGCAGAAGCTGAGAAGCAGTGCGGCAAATGGCTGAACGGGGCGACATTGTATGTGACCTTGGAGCCATGCAGCATGTGTGCGGGAGCGATGGTACTGGCACGGATAGACAGGCTTGTTTACGGAGCATCGGACCCTAAGACGGGTGCGTGCGGTTCGACCATCAATGTACCGGGCAATGAGAGCCTTAATCATCGCATAGAAATGTGCGCGGGCATTCTTGAAGAGGAGTGCAGCGCAATTCTGAAGGATTTTTTTCGCAGAAAAAGAGGTCAGAAGTAAAGGACCCTGCGAATGATATAGATTATGGAGGAGACATTAATGAAGAGAAGAACCCTGATCGCAGTATTTGCAGCAATTATGGTTATGGCAAGTACAGCAATGTGCTGGGCAGCAAGCGGACTTGAACTGGTTTCATCCTATCCTGAGGATGGACAGACCAACACATCCATGGAGAATGCAGGCGTTAAGCTGCAGTTCAACAATGCGGTAAATTCCGATGCAGCCAAGAAGGCAAACGCTAAGGCAATCAAGATTGTTGATCCTGACGGCAAGACTGTTCCTACACAGATTCTGTTCTCAGATGAGGAGAAGGGCCTCGTTCTCGCAGTTGTGGATGTCGATAACGGATATGTCGTACTGAATAACTCAGAGTACAAATGCATCATCGATGCTGACTTTGTTGACAATGACGGAAACACCCTCGGCGAGGAGACCGTTATTTCATTCAAGACTTACAACCAGAAGCTCAACAACATGGTTAACATGCTTATGATGGTAGTAATGTTCGGAGGAATCTTCTTCTTCTCCATCAAACAGAAGGATAAGGAAAACGAGGAAGAAGAGGCTTCTGCAAAGCAGGCTGTTAATCCTTACAAGGAGGCAAGACGTACAGGAAAGTCAGTCGAGACTGTTAAGGCAGAGATCGCTAAGCAGGAAGAAAAGGAAGCAAAGAAGAGAGCTCGCAAGCACAAGGAGGAAAAGCAGGTTCTCGGATTTGACTACTGCGCAGATCTACTGAACAATGTATATCATGTTCATGCACCTGCTCCAATCAGTAAGGAAGACCGTTCAATCAGCGCACTGAAGAAGATGCGCAAGGCTGAGAAGGATGCAGCCAAGGCTAAAGATACCAAGAAGAAAGCAAAGAAGAAATAAGCTGAGAATCAAGAGGCGGGAAGGAATTCCCGCCCTTTTTTTATACGAATAAAAATGGCATAATTATATCAGGACGGTGTAGCGATGATGAATTGATCCGGTCCGCCTATCAAAGCTAATAGGAACAATCAATACAAAACTTATAATAAAGGAAAGTAAAATTATGGAACTTCGAGCATATGCCAAGATAAATCTCTCGCTTGACGTTATTGGGCGTCGAGATGACGGATACCACAACATATCGTCTTTAATGCAGGATGTTGGCTTATATGATGTAATAAAAATTGAAAAATGTTCGAAAAGTGGAACAAAATACAAGGTAGCTCATTGCAGTATTTGCAACGCTGATGTATATTTATGTTCGAACGTTGATACAATACCGACGGACGACAGCAATCTTGCGGTAAAAGGGGCGAGGGCGTTGCTTGAAACTATGCTTGCGGACGGAAGACCGGAGGCTGAGGAACTGAGAGAGCTCTCGATTTATATTGACAAGAGATTGCCTGTTGCAGCGGGTATCGCAGGCGGAAGCGGTAACGGAGCAGTTACGATGCTCGGAATGAACGCTTTGGCGGGATATCCTTACTCGCTGAGAGAACTCATGACCATCGGTGCAAAGGTGGGCGCAGATGTTCCGTATTCGCTGATGATGAACGCGAAGAAGAACGAAGCTTTACTGGCTGATCTGCCGGGAATTGAAGAAGCCGGCGTTGCGGCAATGATCGAAGGCATTGGCGACATAGTAGAACCGGTGTCACCGATTCACAAATATGTGATTCTGGCCAATCCCGGGGTAAGCGTATCAACAAGGGAAGCCTATGAGGCTATAGATTCACTCAGAGATTATGCCGACGAGAGCGGACTGTTTACGAATCAGCTTGAGAAATATACTTTGGCAAACTGCGATAAGGCAGCTGAGCTGAAAGCATTCATGCAGAAGGAGCTGGATGCAGACATAGTGCTGATGAGCGGAAGCGGACCGACGATGGTTGCATACTATGAGGCCGAGGAAAGCGCAAAGAGAGACTATGAAAGAGTAAAAAGCAACCTGGGCGATGGCTGCATACGCATGTGGCTGACGGAGACAGGTATGCAATAGAGAGGAGAAAAGGGACAATGATGGATTTTCAACTTAAGGTTCAGAAGCCATTAAAGGAACTGGTTTATCTTGAACTTAAGCATAAAATTCTCACAGGCGAGATTTCTTCACAGACAAGACTCATGGAAATTGATCTGTCTGAAAAGATGAATGTCAGCAGAACGCCTATCAGAGAGGCAATTAAAAGATTGTCTGACGATGGTCTGGTCAAGGTTGAGCCAAGAAAAGGTGCCTACGTTGCTAACATTTCTATTAAGGACATGCTTGATGTATTCGAAGTAAGAGAAGACATGGAGGGCTTTGTTGCACAGCTGGCATCCAAAAGAATTACCGAAGATCAGAAGAAGGAGCTCCGTGTAATAGCGCTTGAGTATGAAGAAGCTACCAAGAAACCTGACAAAGAGGCTATCATCGAACTCGACGAGAAGTTCCATAACTACATTGTTTCCTGCTGTAATAACGAGACACTGACTGAGCTTATCAAATATGTTCAGGAATTATCTCTCAGATTCAGATATCTGTATTACGATGACCTTTCACTGTATGAGGCTGCGGCAGAGCAGCACAACAGGATCACTGATGCAATCAGCAGAGGTGATGCACAGGCTGCAAGATATGAGGCAGATGCGCATGTAAAGGGCCTGAAGGAATTCGTCTACAGCCTTGGCAAGAAGATGGAGTCAATAGACGATACAGAATAAATTAATAACAGATAAGCAAAACAGCGGCCGGATTATGTTCAGCCGCTGTTTTTATATAGGTGGTATATTTCTGAGTATTTCGTAACTTATTATTGAGTGACCATTTCCTCAAGTACAGTCTTGATTTCCATTTCCTGTCCGGTTCTGCTGATCGTTACAGTAATGGTATCACCAACCTTGTGACTGCGAACCTTCTTAATGAACTCGCTGCTGTTCTTGAAGTTTTCTCCGTCAATTTTGAGGAGCTTGTCTCCCTGCTGGAATCCGGCCTTCTTGGCGTTGTCGCCGGTTACCTCTGCAATGTATACGCCCTCACCATCGAGGTTGTAATACTGTGCATTCTCTGCGGAAACTTCTGAGAT
This sequence comes from Candidatus Crickella caballi, assembly GCA_018064665.1. Classification (GTDB taxonomy): domain Bacteria; phylum Bacillota; class Clostridia; order Peptostreptococcales; family Anaerovoracaceae; genus Crickella; species Crickella caballi. Next base: position 50,948 of record JAGHUV010000011.1, read on the forward strand.
GGAAATTCCGATTGAAGGCTTTCCGCTGATTTTTCCGTTCTCAATAAGATCATTGATCTCGTCCTTAACTGTATTGATAGGAATCGCAAATCCGAGACCTTCAATTCCTGTTCCGGAGCTCTTGGACTCTACGATGCCGATAAGCTCACCCTTGCTGTTGAAGAGTCCGCCGCCGGAATTACCCGGGTTGATAGCAGAGTCTGTCTGGAGCAGATCGAGAGTTCTGTTATCTACAGTCAGTCTTCTGTTCAAAGCGCTGATAATTCCCTGCGTGCAGGTTCCGCCGAGCTGTCCGAGAGGGTTTCCGATCGCAACAGCCAGATCACCTACATCTACGGTGCTGCTGTCGCCGATTACGGCTACCTTGAGGTCCTTTGCGTTGATCTTAAGGACTGCGATATCGTTCTCGTTATCTCCGCCTACGATGCTGGCACTGTAGGAGTCGCCATTGTGCAAAGTTACAGTTACCTTGTTAGCACCTTGGATAACGTGGTAGTTGGTAACGATGTAGCCGTTGGCATTAACGATAACGCCCGAGCCTGCACCTTCTACCATCTCCATCTGGCCAAAGATACCCTGCGCAGTTCCTGAGGTAACTATCTCGACTACCGCATCCTCGTTCATATCGTTGATCTCAGCGATAGTAAGCTCGCTTCCTGTAGCTTTGCTCAAATCTGAATCCGAAAGATTCTTGTCGTGCTTGCCGATTGAAACAGCAGAGCCGGAGCCGAAAGCCAAAGCAATTCCTGCGCCAAGAGCACTACTGATAATAATTGCAATGGCCAGGCATGCAATCATAAACTTCCTGGTTACATATGAAGCTTCTTTGGCAGGAGCCTTTTTCTCATAGCTGTTGCGTGTAGTCTTGTTCTTTGCAGAGCCATCGAACTTCGGAGGAGTGCTGGCTTCTGCAGGAGTGTTGTTGGAAGCAACAGCCGTGTCTTCCGCAGCTTGCGGTTTAACTTCAGATACCGCATGCTCAGCTGTCCGGACAACTTCTGCAGGAATATCTGCATCGACTGTGAAGGCGTTTACAGCGGTCTGCTTAGGGGCCTGCTTAGGTTCAAGAGAGGCCTTCTTTTCCGGTTCGTAAGAATCGAAAGTAACAATGGTTCTGTCTTCTTTCA
>JAGHUV010000025.1 GCA_018064665.1 Candidatus Crickella caballi
CTCTTCAGCCTCTTGAGTACTTCTCCATACTGATGTCTTGGCGGAGAGGGTGGGATTCGAACCCACGGTCCCTTTCGGGATCACTGGTTTTCAAGACCAGCTCCTTAAACCCCTCGGACACCTCTCCAGGTATTCACGATAGTATAAGGTGTGGTGACCCATCGGAGATTCGAACTCCGGACACCTTGATTAAAAGTCAAGTGCTCTACCGCCTGAGCTAATGGGTCACAATGGCTGGGGTAGCAGGACTCGAACCTACGAATGACGGAGTCAAAGTCCGTTGCCTTACCACTTGGCTATACCCCAAGGTATCGTTCGTAGTATTAGTGAAAAAAGTGGTGAGCCCACAGGGATTCGAACCCCGGACACACGGCTTAGAAGGCCGTTGCTCTATCCAACTGAGCTATGGACCCACATTTGCCCAACAAACCTTATGAATAAAAATGGAGCAGATGGCGGGAATCGAACCCGCGGCTTCAGCTTGGAAGGCTGAGGTATTACCATTATACGACATCTGCACATTATGGAGCGGAAGACGAGATTCGAACTCGCGACCCTCGCCTTGGCAAGGCGATGCTCTACCCCTGAGCCACTTCCGCAAAACTTGGTCGAGGGAGATGGATTCGAACCATCGAAAGCAGTGCTAACGGATTTACAGTCCGCCCCCTTTGGCCACTCGGGAATCCCTCGAAAACTTGGAGCTGATGGAGGGAATCGAACCCCCAACCTGCTGATTACAAATCAGCTGCTCTACCGTTGAGCCACATCAGCATAATTTTGGCGACCGGGAACGGGCTCGAACCGTCGACCTCCAGCGTGACAGGCTGGCATTCTAACCAACTGAACTACCCGGCCCCATTTCGCAACAGGTTATTGCGATGGTGGTGGGCGCTATAGGGCTCGAACCTATGACCCCCTGCTTGTAAGGCAGGTGCTCTCCCAGCTGAGCTAAGCGCCCGTCGTTTTTGACGCTCGTTTAATATAGCACACGATTTTAACTCTGTCAACTCTAAATTGAAATTCTTCTTAAACCTTTTTTGTCTTCTTTCAAAATAGCCTTTCCGGAGGTCAAATCATTCATCATTTTTTTGATAGAATCGGCGTCTTCGATCAGGCAATTCAGTGTTGCGACTATAACATCGGTATACTGAATATCTCCTATTGCAAACCGCCCATCCTTCTCAAGGTTCTGAAGCTTTGCAAGCACTGAATAGTCAAAGCTGTATGTCAGATCACAGCTCTGATATATCTCGCATATGCCTGCATTTTGAAGACCTGCTTTAGCTGCAGCAGTATAAGCTCTTGCCAGACCGCCTGTGCCTAGCTTTATCCCACCGAAGTATCTTGTTACGACTACCGCAACATTGGTAATGCCTTCATCAGCAATCATTTTAAGCATAGGAAGCCCGGATGTGCCGCTGGGTTCACCATCATCGCTCGCCCATTGCATCTCCTGTCCCGGTCCTAATATTATCGCCGGAACATTATGCGTCGCATCCTTGTATTCCTGTTTGATTCTGCTGACGAATTCAAGGCCCTCATCATAAGATAAGATCGGCTGAATATGTGTGATAAATCTTGATTTCTCGACAACATATTCAGCTTCCCCTGATTCATATACCGTTCGATATAAAAACATAGTTTAGAGAATATACTTATCTACATCAACTTCTTTAATCTTCTCTCCGAGCTTCTCCTGTACGGATTCTCTATCGAAAACCACTTCAGTGATAGAAGGATCCGGAAGATTGTATGAAACGTCCTCAAGGAGAATCTCAAGTATAGTGTGCAATCTTCTTGCACCGATGTTCTCTGTCTCCTCGTTCATAAGATATGCAAGATTTGCTATTTCATCGATTGCATCATCAGTAAACTCGACCTTGACACCTTCTGTCTCCAGAAGAGCCTTCTGCTGCTTTGTTACTGCATTTTCAGGCACTGTAAGGATTTTCTTGAAATCTTCCTTATCAAGATTTTTAAGCTCAACATTGATCGGGAATCTGCCCTGAAGCTCAGGAATAAGATCCGATGGCTTTGATACATGGAAAGCTCCGGCACCGATAAAGAGCATGTGGTCTGTCTTTACAGGTCCGTATTTGGTATTTACAACGCTTCCTTCAACGATAGGAAGAATGTCTCTCTGAACACCTTCTCTGGATACATCAGCTCCCGATCTCATTGAATTGCCTGAAGCGATTTTATCAATCTCATCGATAAATACGATTCCGTTCTGCTCTGCATTCTTAAGCGCCTCATCAGTAACCTGATCCATATCAATCAGCTTCTGGGCTTCCTGCTCTCTCAGAATTCTTCTTGCGTCCTTAACCTTACACTTCTTGCGCTTGGTTTTCTTAGGCATCATATTGTCAAAAATGTTACCGATGGCAATCATGCCTTCATTCTGATCAAGCTGATTGTTCTTAGGAACGTCATCAACTTCGATTTCAATGATTTCGTCATCAAGCAGACCGGATTTGAGCTGTTCTCTTACCTGGTCTCTTGCCATCTTAACATCCGAATACTCCTCACTTGCCTCGTATTCCTTCTGTTTATTCTCTTCATACTGCTGCTTCTGAGACTTGTATCCCAGATTGGTAAAGATATTACCGAGAGGAACCCCTGTCTTCTCTTCTTCAGGTCCGCCAGGAATAATAGCCTTGACAATAATGTCCTCAGCCATACGGTCTGCCATATCAGCATTCTCATCCATTCTTTTCTGCTTGCTGAGTCTCATCGATGCCTCAACGAGATCTCTGATCATGCTGTCGACATCGCGTCCTACATAGCCTACCTCTGTGAACTTTGTAGCCTCAACCTTAACAAAAGGTGCATCCATAAGCTTTGCAAGTCTTCTTGCAATTTCAGTCTTTCCGACACCCGTCGGTCCCATCATGAGAATATTCTTAGGAGTGATTTCCTCTCTCATTTCCTCTGACAGCTTGCTTCTTCTGTAGCGGTTTCTCAAAGCTATCGCTACGTATTTCTTGGCCTCATCCTGGCCGATAATATATTTATCGAGCTCCGCAACAATCTGTTTAGGAGTCATGTTTTTAATACTTTCTGACATCATATCCTCCTACAGCTTTTCAACTGAAATATTGTTGTTAGTGTATACACAAATGTTAGATGCTATCTCAAGTGATTTTCTTACAATGGATTCCGCATCAAGATCTGTATTCTCAAACAAAGCAACAGCAGCGGAATATGCATAGTTTCCGCCCGATCCGATTGCTACAACGTCCTTGTCCGGTACTATTACCTCTCCGTTTCCGGAAATAACCAGAAGATCCTGATCATCTGCAACTATCATAAGAGCCTCAAGACTTCTCATTGCTTTGTCGCTTCTCCAGAACTGCGCGAGATCAACTGCTGCTCTCTTGAGGTTTCCTGCATGCTCCTCAAGCTTATTCTCGAACTTGTCGGTAAGAGAAAAAGCATCTGCTACTGAACCGGCAAAACCTGTAAGTACTTTATCCTTGTATATTTTCTTAACCTTCTTGGCACCATTCTTCATGATGGTTGTCTCGCCCATAGTTACCTGGCCGTCACCTCCGATGCAGATATCACCGTTAGGTCTTTTTACAGCACAAATAGTTGTTGCATGAAATTCAATCATTATTACTTCTCCTTGTATCCGCATTCCTTGTCGGAACACTTCTTCAACTTAGTTTTACCCTTGCTCTGTACCATCATTGCGCCGCACTTCGGACAGAATTCTCCCGTCGGCTTGTCCCAATATGATACAGTACAGTCAGGATAACCGCTGCATCCATAGAAAATTTTTCCCTTACGGCTTCTTCTCTCGATAATATCCTTGCCGCAGGATGGACATTTTACACCGGTCGATTTGACAATTGCCTTGGTGTTCTTGCATTCAGGATAGCCCGTGCAGGCCAGGAATGTTCCAAAATGGCCTTCCTTCACAGCCATAGGTCTGCCGCACAGTTCGCATACTTCGTCACTGAGTATAACTTCCTTCTCAATGCGCTGAACCTCAGCATCCGCTCTCTCAAGCTCAGGTTTGAAATTCTTGTAGAAGTCTCTGATAACTTCCTTCCAGTAAATCTTACCGAGTTCGATGTTATCAAGATTATCTTCCATTTTACCTGTAAATTCAACATCTACGATTTCTTCGAAGTAATCCTGCAAAATTCCGGTTACGTCAAAACCGAGCTTGGTCGGAACAAGCACCTTCTTCTCTCTCTTAACATACTTTCTCGTTATCAGAACACTGATAATTGATGCATACGTACTTGGCCGGCCAATATTCTTCTCTTCCATCTCCTTAACAAGACTTGCTTCAGTAAATCTTGAAGGTGGCTGAGTGAATTTCTGTTCCTTAATAAGCTTTTCGAGCTCAAGCTCATCGCCTTCCTTGATAAGTGGAATCTTATTTTCCTTCTCTTCCTTAACAGGATATACCTTTCTCCATCCGTCGAAGGTCATTCTTGAACCTGTGGACTTAAACTCGTATTTGCCGTTCTCAATAAGTACAGCTACTGTATCATATTCTGCAGGAGCCATCTGTGAAGCAACAAATCTGTCCCATATGAGCTTGTACAGCTTGTACTGATCTGCTGTAAGAGAATCCTTGATTGTATCAGGATCAAGTGTAACATCCGCGGGTCTGATAGCTTCGTGAGCATCCTGCATAGCCTTGTTCTTATTGCTAAATACGGAATTTCCTACATAGTTCTTTCCGAATTTCTCTCCGATAAACGCTCTTGCTGAAGCCTTTGCCTGGTCACTGACTCTTACGGAATCGGTTCTGAGGTAAGTAATGAGACCTCTTGTTCCAATGCCCTTGATATTAATTCCTTCGTACAGATTCTGAGCGACACTCATTGTCTTGGATGTTGCAAATCCAAGCTTTACAGAAGCGTCCTGCTGCATGCTGCTGGTTGTAAAAGGTGCGAAAGGCTTGATTTTCTTGTGTCCTTCCTTAACCTCTTTAACAGTATAGCTGCCTTCTCCGAGCTCAACTTCGATTCTGTAAGCTTCATCAGCATTTCCGATAGCGGCCTTCTTTCCACTGATTTTACTAAGCTCTGCAAGGAACTCGTTTCCAAAGTCTGCCGTAATTGTCCAGTACTCTTCCGGAACGAAGTTCATTATCTCTTTTTCTCTGTCACAGATCATCTTCAATGCAGCAGACTGAACTCTTCCTGCAGAAAGGTTCTTCGCAACCTTCTTCCACAGAAGCGGGCTGATCTGATATCCAACAAGTCTGTCAAGCACACGTCTTGCCTGTTGTGCATCAAAAAGAGATTCATCAATAGCTCTTGGCTGTTTAATTGCTTCAAGAACAGCGTTCTTGTTTATCTCGTTGAAAGTAATTCTGCATTCTGTCTCAGGATTGATACCGAGCAGGTCTGCAAGATGCCACGAAATAGCTTCTCCCTCGCGGTCAGGGTCAGTTGCGAGCAGGACTTTCTTTGCAGTCGCTGCTTCTTTGATAATGGACTTGATAGTCTCTGCCTTGCCTCTGATCTTAATATAGTCAGGTCTGAAATCGTCCTCCACGTCGACTCCAAGTCTGCTCTTTGGCAAATCCTTGACATGTCCGACAGACGCAATTACCTTGTAGTTTCTTCCCAGATAGCCACCTATTACCTTAGCCTTTGAAGGTGACTCTACGATAAGAAGAGTCTTGTTACTGTTGTCTGTTGTTTTCTTTTTCGCTTGTGCCATATTACCATTCCTTTAATAGATTCTTCTTTCGGGCACTTACTCTAAACCAAAAACTCTTATTTTGCAAGATGAATTTTTCCGCTTTGTGATATAACCGCTCCTTTGATTTCCAGAATCGTCACGATGGAATTCACCTTTCCGACAGTCATGCCGACACTTGTCGCAATAGTATCAATGCTGACTCCGTTATGTCTTTTAACCACATTCATTATGGCTTTTTCGTCATCTCCAAGACTTATATCCTCATACGAGCCTGAGCTGATATCGCCCTTGATAGCACGTACAACATCGTCGATTACAACAAGCGGCATTGCCCCATCCCTAATAAGAAGATTGCTTCCCATGCTGAACTGGCTGTTGATATTACCGGGTACAGCATAAATCTGTTTGCCCTGTTCATTTGCGAACTGAGCAGTAATAAGCGCCCCGCTGTTAAAGTTTGCCTCAACAACCACAACCGCTTCGCTGAGGCCGCTTATTATCCTGTTTCTCTGAGGAAATGTGAATTTCTCTGCTGACATATCCGGTGAATACTCACTTATTACAAGACCTCCTAGTTCTATAAGTCTCAGCATCAGCTCATAATTGCTTCTCGGACTCATTTTTCCGATTCCGCTCCCCAGCACAGCTATGCCCCGACCGTTCGTATCCGCAACCGCTTCATGTGCAAAGCCGTCGATGCCATACGCAAGCCCCGACACTACAGGTATGTCGTTCTCCGCAAGTCTTCTTCCTATCATTTTGGCTACGGTCTTACCATAGACTGTGAACTTGCGTGAGCCTACTATTGCTATTGACTTCTCCTTTAGCAGGGAAATATCACCGCAGCAATATAGCTGCTTTGGCGGGTTGTCTATCTGCATCAGATTCTCAGGATATCTACCTGATCCGATTTCTATTTTCTCTATATCTAAATTTCTCATCCACATTCCTCATCAACTGTTATTTATCTCATTGAGCAATCTGTAGCTAAGTGCCTCAGCAAGATGGTCCTTTTTTATTATTTCGCTTTCATCCATATCTGCTATTGTCCTTGCTACTTTAAGTATCTTGTTGTACGACCTCGGAGACAGGCTCAGCGCTGCATATGCGCCGTCCATAAGCTTGCAGGCTTCATTGTCCATGTGACAGTATTTTCTGATGTCAGAATCGGAAATATCGGCATTAAAGACCATCCTGCCCATAGATCGTGCAAAGCCGATTCCTCTTGCAACATCATTTTTAAGTTCTTCCGTACTTCTGCAGCTATCTCCTTTTCCGCTTATCTCTTTGTAGGCCACCTTTTCCATAGAAACTCTTATATCTATTCGGTCCATCATAGGTCCTGACAGCTTCCTTCTGTATTGTTCAAGCTGCGAAATGCTGCACTTGCATATCCTGTCAGGATCTCCGTAATAACCGCACTTACATGGATTTGCCGCCATAATAAGCTGGAAATTGCACGGGAAGATGTATTGCTCGCCACCTCTGAAATGCGTTATGTATTTCTCTTCAACAGGGGTCCTAAGTGATTCAATATTCTCTCGGTCAAATTCACATACTTCATCCAGAAACAGGACTCCGTTATGTGCAAGTGTTATCTCTCCGGGCACAGGATACATTCCTCCTCCAAGAAGTCCCGCTCTTCCTATGGTGTTGTGCGGACTCCTGAAGGGTCTGTCGATAAGTATGCTGTCGCTTTGGTTGGTTCTTCCCGATGCCGAATAGACTATTGCCGTTTCTATAAGCTCTCTTTCGCTCATCTGCGGCATGATTCCGGGAATTCTCTGAGCCAGCATCGTTTTACCGCAGCCCGGACTTCCTATCATAAGCAGTCCGTGTCTTCCTGCAACCGCAATGCTTATCGCACGCTTTGCATTCTCCTGGCCTTTTATATCTGCAAAATCAAGTCCCTTTGGATTGGACACCTTCCTGATATCTGCATCAGCCAGGCTTCGTTCAATGTCTGCGTAAGAAGCATCCTGTGAATTGATTCTCTCTATGCACTCCTTTAAGCTGTTTACGGGAATAACTTTGGCACCGTTAACAAGAGCTGTTTCATTGTAGTTGGCCCATGGCACGATTATCTTCTTAATTCCGCTGTCCATCATTCCTATCGCCATAGGAAGAACACCATCCACGCCAAGAACCTCACCATCCAAAGACAGTGCTCCTATTATGCCGTATTCTCTGACTCGAACCGCATCCGCATACAGTGTTGACGCAAGCAGCCCCACTGCGATTGGAAGGTCCATGGCGCTTCCGTTCTTCCTGAGGTCCGAGGGAGTGAGATTGACTGTAATTCTTCCTCTAGGATAATCAAAACCGGAATTTATAATTGCCGACTTGATTCTCTCTCTTGATTCCATAACGGTAGTTGATGCAAGACCTACAATACTCATATTGGGAAGTCCCGACTTAATGTCCGTTTCAACCGTTACTGTAATTCCTGTCACTCCATGGCATACGGCTGTATTTACTTTGCTGAACATTTTCTCCTCCTTTATATATGACTTATATACAGTTCTTTATCATGTTCGCCGTAAGCTCCATAACGTCAAAAGAAACATTTCGCCAATTTAAGTGTCTTTGCAGCATATATATCTCGGCTACCTTCTTCATTCTTCTTTGTTTGTCTTCTGTTACAGCTTCCGCCGGATATCCGTAATCCACTCGGGTTCTGGTCTTCACCTCAATGAAATGCAGAGTTTCATCCTTACGTGCTATGATGTCGATCTCGCCGACCCTGGTCCAGAAATTTCTTTCCATAATCGTATATCCGCAATCCTCGAGAAGCTTTACGGTAAATTCCTCTCCTATGTTCCCGAGTTTCTTCTTGTATCTCATATTCGACCTCCTTTTCATAGATTTGTAACATAATTCTTCCTTGCAAATCTGCAATTTCAGAAATGAGGTTCTGAAATGTAGAAATGAGGTTCTGAAATGTATTTTTGTTTTTTCGCGCAATAAAAAACGACCGCCGAAGCAATCGTTTTATCTGCATTCCTGAACATAGAATTGCTGAATTTGCTCGTGCCGTATAGCCTTTTTACTTATTTCAGTACAAAGCGTTCGATGGCCTGCGCAACTCCATCTTCATCGTTGGTTCCGGTAATATAGTCAGCGTGGTCTCCGGTACCTCCCCATGCATTTGCTACCGCAACACCGAGTCCTGCATATTCAAGCATCTGAATATCATTGGGAGCATCACCGCAGCACATAAGCTCGTCAGGGCTTACCGAAAGTCTTCCCATGAGTTCTATAAGTGCTGTCTTCTTGCTCGTGTCAGCCCCCCCTACCTCAAGATTGTTTTTGATGGACGAAGTGATCGTCGCATCAGGAAATCCCTCGACCTGCGGTCTGCATGCTTCAAGCTCCTCGGTAGAATTGAAGCACAGGTTAACATTCTCGATCCTGTCTTTATTCTCAAGTAACAGCCCGTGTATGTCCCTTATAGGCTTTCTGCTCCACAGAACATATTCAGCATTCCTGTATGGGCTTCCGTTATCTCTGATGTCATTGTAGGTTTCTTCATCTATATATGCCTGTCCTTCAACAAACACCTCGATCCCGACATTATGCTTCTGACTGAATTCATCTACTGCATATACCGCAGCCTCCGAGAGAAACGAATCATATATGCTTTGGCCGCTTGCAAGCTCATTGATATGAGCACCATTGGATGTTATTGCATATGATATACCTTTGACATTTTTGATAGATTCAGGAAGCGAATTAAATGATCTTCCTGTAGATATAGCAACATACACGCCCTGCCCGGCAGCTTTGCTTAAAGTCGCCTCAGTGCGTTCAGTCAGTTCGCCCGAGCTGTTGAGTGTAGTACCGTCAAGATCGAGTGCAATCATTTTAATATTGTAGTTTTCCTTCATTTTTAATCAGCCTTGATTTATTGTCATTAAGTTGTATAGAATAATACAAAGATTATATTGAATTATATACCTGTAGAAAAGACTTATACAATGAAAATTGCTATACTCGGAGCCGGCAAATTCGGCGTTAATGTAATAGAAGCTCTGCTCGACGGAGGTCATGATATCACGCTTGTTGATCTTAACACGTCCAGGCTTGACCTTATTTCCAAGCAGTATGATGTTCTCACCTATGTCGGTGATATTCGTACTGTCGATGTACTCGAACAGATTGAAATTAGCAGCTTTGATTTCCTGCTCAGCTGCACTTCATCTGATGATGTGAATATAATTGCGGCAAGCAATGCCAAAGCGCTCGGTTGTCAGAAGGTCGCTGCAAGAATGTCCGAGCCCGATTACACGCATCAGTATGATTTTATCTGTCGCCATTACGGTATCGATGCTATAGTGAATCCTAACATTATTCTTGCAGAAGCAATATATAACACGCTGATCGAAAAATGCTTCGAAAAGCCGGGAAAGCACAAAGTAATGATCATTGGCGGAGGAAGAAGCGGCTTCTATCTCGCTGATAAGCTGTCATCACGTGGCGATTATGTAAAATTAATAGAGGTAAACGAAGATCGTTGCCGTTATCTGTGCGATCACCTGCACAATGTAATGGTGCTCCACGGACGCGGAACGGACATCGCTTTGCTTGAAGAGGAAGACTTCACAACAATGGACGCCTTCGTTACAGCAACAGGCTCTGATGAAGAAGACCTTCTTATGGCTCTCACAGCAAGAGACCACGGTGTTAAAAATGTAATATCCAAGGTCAAATACAGCAGCTATAACGAGCTTGCAGAAAAGCTTGGTATTGATGCATTATTCAATCCTATGACCTTAAGCGCAACTGAAATTCTGAGAATTATCAGCGAAGACAAATAACGGATTTTTATCAGATGAACAAAAGAGTACTGCATTTCTTTGGAATATTTCTGGTATTCATTGGCGGCTGTCAATGTATTCCGCTAATTTTCGCTCTGGCATTCGGCGAATACCGTGAGGCCGGAGCTTTTCTCATATCTATAGCTATCTGTCTCGTGCCGGGAATTGCAGTCAGAACCTGCTTCAGAACAGCCGTAAGCGATGAAAAGCTGGGACTTCGCGACAGCTACTGCATCGTTGCAGTTTCATGGATTCTCGCCTCGATATTCGGGGCATTGCCATTTATGCTTACCGGTGTAACTGATGATTATTTCCTTGCTTTCTTTGAGACTGCTTCCGGCTTCTCAACTACAGGCGCTACTATATTCCCTCAGGTCGAAGCTCTTCCTCACTGCATACTGATATGGCGTGCATTGACTCAGTGGCTCGGCGGCATGGGTATGATCGTGCTCTTCTTTGCACTGCTTCCTAAGTTCGGTGTCAAAGCGAGCAGAATTTCGAATGCCGAAACACCGGGACCGATACAGAGGAAGCTGACCTCACATTATGCCAATACGGCACAGTATTTCTACTATGCATATATCATACTCACTATTGTTCTTGCTGTTCTGCTTAAGATAGGTGGAATGAGCTTCTTTGATGCAATAGCACATGCTCTCACCACACTTGCAACAGGCGGTTTTTCAACACATACCGGCGGCCTTTCGTACTTTGACAGCAGCTATATCTATTGTGTGATCGGAATATTTGCGTTCATTGCAGGAACTAATTTTGCGCTTTTCTTTGATTTACTTGCCGGCAAGTTCAAGAGCATTATTAAAGATGAGGAATTCAGATTCTATCTTCTGATTATCCTTTGCTCAACGCTTTTGATTTCATCATACTTAAAGGCAACAGGAGCAATGGACAGCTTCTTCAGCAGTCTTAGCTCTGCCCTCTTTGTTACACTCAATACGCTGTCCACACTTGGCTTTGAGGTAGGCAATTTTACGATGCCTCCTTTCTGTCTCTTTATTCTTATATTCCTTATGATGATTGGAGGCTGCTCGTCATCTACTTCCGGCGGCATTAAGGTTTCCAGACTCCTCATGCTGTTCAAAGCAGTTAAGAAAGAGATCAGACAGAGAATATACGGAACCGTAACGGACAATACGAAGTATAACAATAAGAAAATTGATAAGAACAATGTTGACTACATTCTCTCGTTTACAATTCTGTTTACAGTCGTAGTCGGTATTGCAACAATAATAATCTCAGCATTTGGAGGCGGAGATGTATTGAACAACCTCCTCTCCGTGCTTTCATGCATCGGCAATCAGGGTCCATCATTCGACAACTTCGGACTTACATGTAATTACTTTACCGATTCCCGTATATGCATAATCACCTATACATTTGTAATGATTGCAGGAAGATTGGAGATAGCTACCTTCCTCGTGCTCTTCTCCTCCCACTTCTGGAATCCTAACAAGGCATAATTCATTATCAATTATGAAAGTAAACAGGAACTTCATCTTTAATATTATTTCGATTGCTATCATGATATACGGCATTTCAATGGTGCCGTCACTTGTGATGGCTTACAGATATAATGAGAACGAGCTTTCCTCATCAATGTTTATTATTGTAATATCCTGCATAACGGCAGGCGTACTTGGATATAAATATCTCAGCAGCAGGCTTACCGATGTGCAGACAAGGATTTATTACATCACAACAATAATTACATGGGTGCTTCTTATATTATTGAGTACAATACCATACCTTACCTGCGGCAGAGGCTACAGCTTCATTGATTGCCTATTTGAGTCGACAGCAAGCTGGACAACAACAGGAGCATGCGCAATAGCTAACAGCGATCTTCCGCTTGGCTTAAAGCTATGGAGGGCAAGCTGCAATTGGATGGGTGGAATAGGAATAATACTCCTGACTCTCGCCTTCCTTCCCAGAATGCAGTTCATAGGACAGAGACTCGCTTCAACAGAGATTCGAGGACCTAACTTCCTTATGTCCACGATTACTTTCCGCAAAGCATACAGACGAATTCTTATGCTTTACTCTGCTTCTACACTGCTTCAATATGTATTACTCAGATTTGCCGGAATGACTCGTTTCATGTCTCTGCTTACAGCCTTGTCGAATACCAGCACATCCGGTTTGCAGCATCTGAACGGCGGCATCATAGTTGCACTTTCAGCCAAAATCAAAATTATAATTACAGTATTCGCATTCCTGAGCTCACTCAATGTCGGATTCTTTATCGCAGCACTTGCAGGCAAAGGCAGGCGTCTTATTAAGAACTCTGAGCTGAATCTGTATACCGTTGAACTTGTTCTTGTGACATTGCTAATCACAGTATCGACTACCATAACAAACGGTGGCGGCAAAGTTCTCTCGACATTGGGTAATACGCTAATGCAGGTCATTTCATTTATATCAACTGCCGGCTACATTGTTGCTCCATGTAACGAGTGGAATTCCTTCAGCATTTCACTCGTTACTATAGTTGTATTCATAGGAGCTTGCGCAATATCAACCGGTGGCGGAATCAAAATGTCACGAGCTGTCTATGCGATCAAAACACTGTCGCACAATGTATATTCGCTTGTTCATCCTCACAGCATTAAGACTATTTACTATAATGATGAACCAGCAAGATCAGAAGACATTACCGAGACAAAGCTGTATATTTCCCTCTTCCTCCTCATCTATATATGCGGAAGTATGCTTCTCGCACTGGATGGATATGATGTGTACAGCGCATTGAATTATTCACAGGCAATGCTTACCAATCTCGGCACTCCTATACTTGCGCAATCCGGAGCTGTTGTAAGCAGCACAAACGGTTTTGCCAAAGTAGTTATGTCCTTCCTTATGATTTGCGGAAGACTCGAAATTTATCCGGTACTCATGTTATTCAGCGTTAACCTTTGGACGAGGAAGAAAAAATAAGCATAAAAAAAATCGCAGTCTTACGACTGCGATTTAATTAATTCTAGTGAATTACTCTTCAACTGCCTCTGCTTCTTCAGCTTCAACTACGTCTTCAGTAACTTCCTCCGGAAGAGTTGCCTTGATTGAAAGAGAAATTCTCTTCTTCTCAGGATCGATCTCCATAATCTTAACCTGTACAGGCTCGCCAACCTTAAGCTCGTCGAATACGTTTTCAACTCTCTTGTTAGCAATCTCAGAAATGTGTACAAGTCCGTCAAGTCCTGCTTCGAGCTCAACGAATGCACCGTACTCCTTAATCTGTACGATCTTACCTTCAACAACATCGCCTACGTTGTACTTATCGCCTACGAGGCTCCATGGCTCAGGCTGAGTCTGCTTGAGACCAAGGCTGATCTTGCTGATTTCCTGGTTAAGAGTAAGAATCTTAACATTGATAATATCACCGATATTAAGAACTTCCTCTGGGTGCTTGATCTTGCCCCATGAAATCTCGGAAATATGCAGTAATCCGTCAACACCACCGATATCTACAAAAGCACCGTAAGGAGTGAATCTCATTACCTTACCTTCAACAACATCGCCAACGTTCAGATTGTTCCAGATCTCGCTGACAGCTTTGTCTTTTTCCTCGCGAAGGATAGTCTTTCTTGAGAATACAGCTCTATTGCGCTTAGTATCCACTCTGATAACCCTTACGTCAACTGTCTGTCCGATGAACTGATCTGCACTTTCAACATACTTGTCATCAAGCTGAGACATAGGCATAAAGCCTGTGATCTCCTTGTAAGCAGCGATAACACCGCCGTTTACGGCTCTGATGATCTTTACGGAAATAGCTTCCTTGTTCTCCATAGCCTGCTCCAGTTCAGCATAATTCTCAACTGCAACAAGTCTCTTCTTGGAGAGAAGAATTCCGCCTTCACCCTCATCAGACTTAATTACCTTAGCCTGAATATCATCGCCTGCTTTGAAAATGTCAGAAAGCTTCTGACCTTCTTCGAGAACGACCTCATCTGCTCTAAGGATTCCATCCTTCTTGCATCCCATGTTAACGATAACTGCATCGTCCATAACCTGATCGACCTTACCATCGATGATATCGCCCGGCTTAGGTAGACGTAAAGACTTTTCAATGTCATCCATGAAATCCATCATAGGATTCTGTTCAATGTTCTTTGTGACATCTTTCATACTAGAAATAACCTCCTTGATAATCCATTCGGGCGTAGATGCGCCCGCTATTATGCCTATTGTATTATATGGAGTGATATCTTTCAACTGTAAATTGCTGGAATTTTCTATAAAAATACAGTTTTTACAGTTTTCTTTTGTGATTTCATGCAATTTTTTTGAATTGGAACTATGTCTGTCGCCAATCACTATCATGAGATCCACTTTTTTTGACAGATCAGCACAGCTTTTCTGTCTGTCTCTTGTGGCATTGCAGATGGTGTTTTTGATCTCGTACTCTATTCCGTAGCTGTCAAAAACCTCAAGAATTTCGTTAAGAAGTTCGACCTTAATAGTGGTCTGACATACTACGAGAGGATCATTTAGCTCAGCATTTCTGAGCTGTTCCTTAGCCTCCTCAGCATTTTCCAGAATGAGTGCCTCATAGCCGCACCAGCCGTTTGTCGCTTTTACCTCCTGATGCTCACGGCTGCCCACAACAACAACGGAACGACCGTTATTATGAGCCTCATGCACAAGCTTGTGAATCTTCTCAACGAAAACACAGGTAGTATCTACAAGGCGTATCCCTCTCTGTTCAGCTTCCTCGTAAAACTCCAGCGGTTCCCCGTGAGAGCGAACAATTACGGTGTCACCCTCCTTCGCTTCGGACAGGCTGTCTATAAGTCCTACACCGCGTTTTTCAAGCTCTCTAACAACAGCCGAATTGTGTATAAGATGACCACAGGAATAAAGCTGCCCCTCCCTTCCATGAGTTGCAGCTTCTTTAAAAGCCATGTCTATAGCCCTGTCCACTCCGAAACAGAAGCCGGAATGTTCCGCTCTGATTATCTCCATATCAATCTCCTTTATAACATCGGTATTATACAATATGACCAATGTGCTAACAAGGAAAAGTATCAGTCTACATAGGCATTCTGCGTTCCGCCTCCATTCTCAGTATGTGCTTATCGAGAAACAGTCTTGTCCTGTTCCTGTCACCCGTCTCTGCTATTGCCCGAAATCTGTCGAAAATATCCGATTCCATGCTATCCTTATTGTTTCTGATTTTCTCTGAAAGATGTACAAGCTTATTGTCAAAGCTTATTCTGTTAAGATCAGGATAAAAAAGCAGTCTGACGCATCCGTCGTCCACGCAATTGTTAAGACTGTATATCAGCTCCGGCTCTATCAGATAATTCTCCGGACCAATTAACCAGTCCATATTTCTTTCGTTCAGATTCATAATTGTTCTCAGAAGCACAAGCTTCTGATATGTATTAAGAATCTCAGTGTTAAGTCGATTATATCTGTCCGCACTGTAGCAGAACTGATATTGGTCCTTCTCTCTGACCATAGACATTCTCAGAAAGTGCGGACAATAATTATGTGTAAGTATTTCCTCCATGTACAAAGGAATCCTATATCCTCTTACAGCCTGTTGTATTTCTTTCAAGCTCTCCTCCTATCCGCCGCACTTGGAACAGGCCGTATAGCCTCTCTCCAATGCAACATTTTTCTCTATCTCTATATAATTTCTCTGAAGTGTTGAGCACCCCGGAAGATGATATGATTCACCATCCGATGGAAAATAGTATATGAGTGCACCTTCCCCTGCTTTGGAACTGTGACAAATCGGACATGGTGAATACTTATCCTTGATTCCTGATGTTAAAGCACTCGACCTGGATGCGGCTCTCAGGAACGTACATCCAGAGGAATGATATTTTTCTCCTCTCTTGGGAAAAATATATACCGAATCCGATTCTGCACTCATCATCTCCGCTTCGCTCATATTGCCTGTATTTCGCTTTTTACCTACATATGCTCTTGTTACCAAAGAGACATCATAAGATGCCTCAGAAGCGAGATTTAGCGGGTTCTCGGCCGTCATATTCATACGTATGCTGAGATAAATAAGCTCATCATTAATGCTGTTTGAAGACCTGTAAGCAAAGTCTTTCATTCCGGTACTCTGAACCTGAGAATGCTTTCTGAGCTGCGTGCTTACTCTTGCAGGTATAAGAGCTGATGTATTTGCATACATAGCCTCCGCAGCAGATTTTCTAAGCTCATTGGCTATAATGAAGTTACCGTCCTCAACGCACGAAAACATAAGGACTATCGAGCTTAGAACAATACATGCAATCATAAATATCGGAAGGCTTATTGTCGCCTCCAGTATATAGCTCCCTTTCTTATTTGTATTTATCTTCAAATTCGTAAGTCTTGCCATTAGCCTTTATGTTATATCTGACTCCGACGTAATACTCCATAAGATTGAAGTCCCTGTAATGTGCGAACTTCATATTGATCTGAACAAGGTCCATAATTCTCAGAATGCGAACATTTTCATTTAGAGAGACAATCATGAGCATCAGATAATCGTCATATGTCTGCCCATCCTTAATCTCGCTTCGTACACCCCTGCCTTTGGTATCACTCTTTATTGTTTCCTCATTCTCTTTCAAAAGCTCTATGGATTCATCGTCCAGCTTTCCGGTTATGTCCTTTGAATCAATAATGCTTCCGAGATCCGTCTTCCAGCTTGAATCCGTCTTTATAAAAGGAACTCTCCCATTGTCGAGCAGAGTCTTAATATCCGATTCAGTTTCGGCAGCCGCCCAGACCTCCGCAATAACTGCCTGAGTAAGTACAGCTCCGGGTCCGGGCGTGATAAGCTCCGAAGCAGCAATCAATGCTTCTCTTTTACCGTTATCCTTATACAGAAAGGCCAGATTTAAAGCATTTCTTATGAGAAACAGCTTGTTTCGGCATGATTTAAAGTTTTCTTCATCGTCAAGTTTGCCTGAGATGATATATTCCCATTCATTGTTAAAGTAAGCATTATCATTGCATCCCGCTGTAAGCCTGTTACCGAATACCTTGCGTATAAACTGAACGTCGACACCTGCACTGCTTATTGATTGCGTCATCTTTTCGATATTGCCCGCTTTCTTTATTCTCTCTGTAATCGAGTCAGCGTTAACCGAAGTGTCAACTCCGGATGACGGCAAGGTATTTATAACCAGACGATTAGCAATTTTCCGTTCTGTTTTAGCATCGTCTTTATCAGCTCTTTTCTTACGGTTGATCGCATCATCTGCACTTGAGTACAGTAAGTTGTTCTCCAAAGCCTTTCTGAAATTATCAGTTATACCCAGCTCATAGCCTGTAAGCTCAGCTGATGAGAATCCAAATCCAGCATCAAGTTTTCCTGCTGCCGAATATGCTATGTAGCTGTCCAGACGCTTTTGGACTTCGCTTTCATTTCCCCAATAAGCCATTATCCCGTACTCATCGAGAAGGTAGCTGTCATATTCCGACAGAATTGCACTTGTCCATACAGTTCCGAAGGCTCTGCATTCACTTTTGACAACCAAAGCCCTGCATATGATAATTGCGCTGCAGATGCTGGCAGCAAAAGCAACAAAAACCATTGCCAGCATTACTATAGACGAACCATGTTTAGCTTTAATGCAGTATTTCATTTGCTCTAACCAGCTTTTCCTCATTACATAAATACGCCTTTGTTTCTATACATTTCTTAAGATCAAACCCGAGAAGCCCGCCTTTAAGCATCTCCACTTCTTCAGCATTTTCATATACCGAGATTCCCATGCCATTAAAGTTCTGCATAGCCTCAAGAGCCTTTTCATGCTCCTGGATTCCCGTGCACAGTATCTGAAGATAGAATGTGAACAATCTCAGCATAAGCATTATCCCCAGGATTATTATCGGCAATGCTATTCCAGCCTCAACAAATTGGCTGGCTCGCTTATTAAATACTAATTTCATTGCTGTGTACCCGGAATCGATCATGCTCCGATTAAAAGTTTGCAGCGTTCAGATTGCCAAATATTCTGTTAACGAATTCGGTGATCGACGTCTTGAAGATAATGCCAAGTGCGACTGCAATCGCAACAAGAATAGCTACCTGTACCATTTCCATACCCTTCTTATTGCCAAATGCTCTTACCATAGCCATTCCTTTAATTTTAGTTATAAGTTTGTTCATAGTTTTCCTCCTTCTACATATTAAGCAGTGCCGGTGCCATTGTTATAACAATCAGCAGTACAAGCAGTATTCCAAGCGGATATGACATCCTCGTATCTATGAGCTTGCCATTTTCTCTCGCTCGTATTTTTCTCTCATCCCACAGATAGCTGCTCTCTCTGCTGAGATTATCTATAACATTGCTTCCTCTCTTTTCGTTTTCTGTCAGAATAGTTGCTATTCTTATAAGCTCCTTTACATTGTAGGTGCATGCAAATTCACTTATTACAGTTGCGGTACTAATTCTGTGGTCAGCATTTCTCTGAGCCAGCATTATTATTTCGTTCTCGAAAAGCCCTATCTTATCTTCGCCCATCATTCTGTAACCAGTGCTGATTCTTTCAAAAGAATCATTGAGTATCATTCCCGCATTAAGCATCAAAAGCAGCTGATTTGTAAACCTTGGCAGTCCCCTTATTATCGCTTTTCTCATATCTTTATTCTCTGCCTCGGTCTTATCCATGCTGTTTCTGACGATTAGGAAAATCAGGAACAGATACGTTATTGGAATCAATAGGAAGCTGCTGTCTTTATGTCTCTTTACTGACCAAATCAACCTGGTCCCATCCGATAATTTATCGGGTAGATTAATGTTTCTTCTGTCAGAAAGCTCTATATCCGTTATTATTCCCGATAACTCTGCCTCACGTTCCAGTTCCCGATTTTCCCCTGTCGTCAGCTGCGCAGTTTGTTCATTACCTGCGGCCCGTTTATTGATTGAAACAGACCGGCTGCTTTCCGAGTCCTCTGTTCTAATTGTTAAATCCAGATTATATTGCTCCGAGGATGTCATCGATCCTCTGTGTATGCCGACTACATTGCCCGAATCATCCAGAATGTATTTACCGCTCGTCTCTGTTCTGCTGAAAGCGAGAGCAAGTATAAACATAGCTGTAATAAGAGTTATCAGATAAACTCTTTTCTCCGTTTCCGGGTCGTTTCTGATTATCGAAATATATTTTTTTATCTTATCCATTGCAAAGCCTGTACCTATATTTCTACATCTACGATCTTCTGTATCAGCTCATATACTGCCAGCTCAGAAGCTATTGCTACGGTCATGATTATTCTCCCTGCAAAGCTCTCATACATAATCGAAATGTAGTCGGGTGCAAAGAGATTGAGAAACAGTATGACCAGAACCGGCATGACGAAAATAATAAGGCCCTCACTTTCCTTGCGTCTGACAAGCTCATCGATTTCCTTCTCTATTGTCATTTTGTCGATTATTACACTCGCCGCTTTGTTAAGCGCCAGTATCATATTTGCGCCGGTCGTCTTACATATCGAATATATGCTTACAAAATCAGAAACGTCTTCAAGCCCGCTTGCGCATGCGAGGTCAGTTAGAACCGCTATGTCATTTTCGCCGCCTACAGCAATTCTCTCGTATGCTTTTCCCAGCTCTGTCGGAAGAACTGCCGCCTCGCCGTATATTTCCTTTAAAGCGGGAATGGCTTCTCCAATCGAGTCCTTCATTGATCTTCCTGCAGCAATTGAAGTTGATAGCATGAAGAGAAAATCCTTAAACTGAACCTGATACGCTCTTATTCTTTTCTCCCTTAACTTGTCTGTTGTTAAGCTCCTTATCCTGGGAATAAAAGGAATAATTACAGCAGCAAAAAATATATTCCTGTAGAAAAGTATTGAAAGCAGCAGTGCTGCAATAGCTATACCTGAATACAGAAGTATGCTTTCCCGCTTATTTAATGTATATATCTGCATATTCAGCATAATTTATAATCTTCCTTCATAACCGGCCCTGATCAGTCTGCTTCTGTCCTTCAAAGCATTATTTGTTCTCTTAAGCCTGCCTGTTCCATCCGTCGTATATAGATAGTTAAGAACATAATCGTTCCCGTCAAAGCCTGCCAGCTCGGCAACCTCGACAAGCTTACGCAGACCGTCAGAGTCTCTTCTCAGATGAATGAAAATATCTATAGCGTTAGCTATCTGACTCTTTATGGAATAAACAGGAATCTGGGCATCCATCATATACATGGTTTCCAGTCTGTTGAGCATTCCTTTTATAGAATTTCCGTGACCTGTAGACATACTTCCTTCGTGTCCTGTATTCATAGCCTGAATCATGTCTACTACCTCTCGGCCTCTTACTTCGCCTACTATTATTCTGTCAGGCCTCATTCTCAGGCTTGTTCTTATAAGATGTTCCATGCTTATCGCACCTTTGCCCATGGAATTTGCCATCCTGCATTCCATATGCACCTTATTCCTTAAGCTGTTGATCCTTAGCTCTGCAGAATCCTCTATGATAATTGCTCTTTCATTGGGATCAATCGATGCTGCAAGCGCATTCAGGAAGGTGGTTTTGCCCGACGATGTACCGCCGCTTATAAATATGTTGTAGCCCGACTTTACAAGCGAGCACAGATCTTCAGCACACTCCCTGCTGATGCTTCCGTAACTTATAAGGTCATTCATATCTATGTCGTGCTCGGAAAATTTTCTGATCGTCAGAATCGGTCCATTCAAAGCAACGTTCTTGAGCACGCCATTTACACGATATCCGTTCGGCAGTCTTGCATCTACTATAGGGTTGGCCTCGTTTATTTCCCTGTGAACATCTGATGCGAACATCCTTATGGTTTCCTCCAGCTCTTCTTCCGAAGTAAAAGCATCATCGATTGGAATAACACGCCTGTTCTTCTCTGCATATATCGTGTACGGCCCGTTGACCATAATTTCATTAACGTCACCATCATTAAGAAGACCATATAATATTCCGTATTTGTTACTCAATCTGCTGTAAACACTGTCGATAATCGTTCTAATGCTTGAAATTTCAACCTTCCTAAAGCAGGTATTGTCAAAGAAAGCATCTTCGAGATACCTCATTAACTCCTCATTTCCGGGTCTATCTTCGTGCTCAGTCAGCCACTTTCTTGCTATCGAACACAATTCTTCTATTTCCCTTCTGTACTTTATTACCGTTTTCTTTCTGCTCATCCTCATTCTCCGCTTCATCGACAATGCCGTATATTTTCTTTACATATTCATCAATGCTCAGCTCAACCTTCCCGTTTCCCGACAGCCTTATAACATCAAATCTGCTGAGGATTTCCGGATCATCTGTGATCTCCCCTATATCAAGTTTCTTCTCATCGAAGCTTGTAAACAGGATATTGTCAGCTTTGGATATAACATCCAGATTACGCCTGCTGTATGCCGATGAAATATCAATTATTATGGTGTTGAATTTCTCTCCGGCCAGATTGCAGACCAGCTTTGCAAGTTCATCTGAGTCGATATATGCAATAGGATTAAGTCCGGGTGGCAATCTCAGGTAGCTGATTCCATAATTGTCGCAATATGTAAAAGCATCCGGCGTATATTCCTTCTCTGTATCTATGTAATACATAAGTCTTGTGAATTTACTCTTATCAGTTTCATCCGGAATTGCATATTCATTTATATAGCCGACTGGGATTACCAGAATTCGTCCCCCATGTCTGAACAGAATTTGTCTTGCCAAAGTCCTGCATAAAGACGGACTCAGGTCCCCGCGGTCACTGCACACTGCAAATATTCTGGCTATACCGGGAGCACTCGAATTCTCACCTGTCCATAGATAATTGATATGCGATAAATCTGACAACATGCTGCTTATACTGCTATATTTGAACAGCTTGTGCAGACTCTCATCCTTTCTGTATTTATCCCTTGGATCCTCTGTTAGAAAAACGATTCTTCCGCTTGATCTTTCAATATATTCCCTTTTAATCTTCTCCGGAGACAGATCGGTTACTATCAGAGTTGTTTCTTCAATTCCTGCAAGAGAATAGTTTTCAGCAAGCTCAACAAAGATGTCCTTGTCCGCAGCTGCTATCATCGCAGCAAATGCTCTGCAATATTCCCTGTCATGTAAAAGCAATCTTATTCTCATGCTTCTCCTCCTTGCTCGCTAATATACTCCCTCCAGATCTCCAAATCAGCACAGATTTTTGCGTGACTAAAATGTCGATTTGTATAGCGTTTATGTCGATTTTTATAAAAAAAAGAGCTGATACGATTTGTATCAGCTCTATAGTGGTGCGCGGCAAGGGACTCGAACCCCTACGGTCTCCCGCCAGGACCTAAACCTGGTGCGTCTACCAATTCCGCCAGTCGCGCAAATATTTACCTACCCGATAAGAATACTCCATTGTAAGTGAAATGTAAAATAAAAAATAAGGAATCTGTGTGTATCTGTGTGTATATCAGAGATTCCTTATTTCTACGTCGGAATTCTTATAGGGCTGCTATCTTCCGTTGTATGCCAATATCAGTGGTATCATGCACATCGCCCAACCTAATACCAGTAGAATAAAGTGCTTTTTCTCAGCATGTATCGCAATATATTCCCGGATAAGTGCACTCGGCCAGTAATAGAAAGCAACGTGACTTCCAACTCCGGTACATTTAAGGCCTATCTTACGGCAATAACGTAATGCCCTGTATACATGGTAATTGCTGGTAACAAGTACTGTATCCTTTTTACCCGATCTGCTTTCAATAATCGCTTTAGAATTTTCAAGATTCTCAAAGGTTGTAGTCGAACGATCTTCTCTGATTATCATATCAGCAGGGATGCCTTTATCAATAAGATAAGCAGCCATCGCCTCAGCCTCGGAAACATCTTCGTCACTACCCTTTCCTCCTGATGGTATCAGTATCGGAGGAGTCGGATCCTTGCGATAAATCTCGATTGCTTTGTCGAGCCTGTCTGCGAGAAGCTTGGATACACGATTTCCGCTGAGGAGTCCCGCTCCATGAATGATAACATAGTCAAAATCTCTCTTGTGAGGGATTATCTGCAGAAAAATGCAGTACAGCATAAATGCCAGGAAAGCTATTGAAATATATATAACGGAAACACTTACGAACATACCGTATTTGCTGATGAGATGAAGCATATTATTTCCATCCCAGCTGTTAGCAGCAGTTTCAGGCATTATGACAGCTAAGTATGTTGCTACCTCGCCAAGTCCGATTACAATACCGAATCCAAGTGAGAGAAGATTGGCAAGACTGTGACCCTCTCTCTTTATCATAACCACACCGTTGATTACAAGGAAAACAGGCACAGCAAGTAGGATTAGTATCAATGCATCAAGTATATAAACAATATATGATGTTCCATGTTCTCCAAGTGCAAAAATCATCGCACATACAGCAAAAAAGCAGGCAACGAAAAGAAAAACGCTGTTACGATATCTGCTTCTGTCGATCAAAAACGAAACTGCAAACAGTCCCCAGCATATTATATTGGCTCCTGCATATAGGTTATCGAACACGGATAGTACTCCCTTCTTACCTGACTTAGGCTCTTCTTAAGGCTTTATTATCTATTTATCACCCAAAGAATTATAGCACAGAATACGCAGCAATGAAAAAGAGACCTCAAAAGGTCTCTCTCCAGTGGTGACCCCACCGGGACTCGAACCCGGGTTACCGCCGTGAAAGGGCGATGTCTTAACCACTTGACCATGGGGCCATATAGAAGAAAAACCGGCGACGTCCTAATTTCCCAGGGGGTCACCCCCCAAGTATCTTCAGCGCTAAGGAGCTTAACTTCTGTGTTCGGGATGGGAACAGGTGTAGCCT
>JAGHUV010000031.1 GCA_018064665.1 Candidatus Crickella caballi
GGTGTAGGTCTTGTGAAGCCGGGAGACGAGGGACAAGAGAAAATTGCTTTGCTCGGCAGTCGGTCTGGTCTCGCTTAAGCATCATAAAAACTGATTGCCGGAAGTTTAAAAAATGCAGTTTGCAATTCTCTGCTCAAAAAAGGTATAATATGTTCGGGAAACTGGGAGGACGCATATGTTCAATATTGGAGATAAAATTGTATATCCAATGTACGGCGCAGGCGTTGTTACCGATATAGTTGAAAGAGACTTTCTCGGTGAGATGCGCAGGTATTACTGTGTCTCTCTTCCATATTGCCGCATGGATGCTTCAGTCCCCGTAGACAACTGCGATAAACTCGGAGTAAGAGATATAATCGACCAATCAAAGATTTCTGAAGTCATTGAGGTCCTGGGTGGCGAGACTGAGGCAATGAATCCAAACTGGAACAAGCGATATCGCGAGAATACTGAAAGAATGCAGACAGGAGACGTTCTGGAGGTCGCAGCTGTGGTAAGAAATCTGACCAGAACAGATCGCAAGAAACCGCTCTCCACAGGAGAGAAGAAGCTGCTCAACACTGCCAAACAGATTCTCGTAAGTGAGCTCGTTTACTCGGGCGGATATACACCTGAAGAGGTTGAGGAGATGGTCGAATCAAGCATCTGATATAAGATGAAAGAGATTCGACCATTTATTATGCAGGATGGTAAATATGATATACGCATTAATTGTTGCAGCGGGTAAAGGCTCGCGCATGAACGCAGATATTCCCAAACAGCTGATGCACTATGACGGTAAAACTGTTTTGGAAACTGTAACAAGACAATTTTATGAGCATGAAAAAATAGATGCTGTTGTCGTTGTATCTCCTCAGGACGGCAGCCTTGATAATATATACGATGAAATTCTTACGCCGATAACAGCAGAATCAGGAAAATGCATATTGATGTGCAATGGCGGAGACGAGAGGTACGAGTCAGTTCTGAACGGTCTTGACCTGATTTGCGGAGATGCCGAATATCGTGGTGTATCGGCTGAAGATACAATTGTACTTATACATGATGCAGCCAGACCCGGCGTTGATGCCGAAATAATAAACAGAAACATAGACGCTGCGGAAAAATACAGAGCAGTGGTCACAGCGATTCCTTCTGTCGATTCCGTTAGAATTGCCGATATCGCATTGAAAGAGGTACCGGAATATCCTATAATAAAAAGTACGGTTGTTGAGAGAAGAAATGTATTCTGCGTTCAAACGCCGCAGACCTTCAGGCTGTCGGATATTCTTTCTGCGTATGCCAAGGCGGAACGCGACGGATATTACGGAACGGATGATGCGTCAGTTGCAGAGTATTCAGGAATTGATGTGGCAATCGTTGAAGGATCGAGAGCTAATTTTAAAATAACAACTCAAGAGGACATATCCATGACAGTCAGAACAGGTATGGGATATGACGTTCACAAACTTGTCCCGGATAGAGATCTTATACTGTGCGGGACTCCAGTCCCCTATGAGAAGGGTTTGCTGGGGCATTCCGATGCTGATGTTGCAACGCACGCTTTGATGGATGCGCTGCTCGGGGCAGCCGGACTGGGTGACATAGGACGTCATTTTCCGGACACAGATGATAAATATAAGGGAGCGAATTCCCTGTCTCTGCTTGAAGAAGTAAGAGAGCTGCTGAGCGACTGCAGAATTAACAACGTTGACATTACGATAATTGCGCAGGAACCCAAGCTGGCTCCGTACAACAGGCAGATGACTGAAAATATAGCCGGTGCGCTCGGGATCGACATCTCGTCGGTCAATGTCAAAGCGACGACAACTGAGGGTCTGGGCTTTACCGGTAACAAAGATGGTATAGCGGCAATCGCATGCTGTGCGATAGAGAAATTGTAAGTAATATATTTTAAATATAGGAAGGAAAGAGTAATGAGATTATCCAAGAATCATCTTAAGACACTTCGTGAGGCACCATCTGATGCGGTGCTGGAGAGCCACAAGCTGCTCGTAAGAGCAAACATGATCAAGCAGGAAGCTGCAGGCGTTTACATGTTCCCAAAGCTGGGTTACAGAGTAGTACGCAAGATTGAGGAAATTATCAGACAGGAAATGGATTACGTTGACTGTCAGGAAATCAAGATGCCTCACGTTAATCCGGCTGAGTTATGGCAGGAGACAGGCAGATGGTATGCTTACGGTCCTGAGCTGTGGAGAATTAAAGACAGAAACGGAAACGATTTCATCCTTAACCCTACATGCGAAGAGATTTTTACAGACTTCGTAAGAAAAGAGTGGTCTTCATATAAAGAGCTTCCGTTCTCACTTTATCACATTCAGACAAAGTGGAGAGATGAGTCCCGTCCAAGATACGGACTTCTGAGAACAAGAGAGTTCATCATGAAGGATGCATATACTTTCGATGATTCTCCTGAGAATCTTGATATTGCATACATGAGACAGTATCACGCATACGAGAAGATTTTCACTCGTATGGATCTTGACTACAGAATCGTAGAGGCAGACAACGGCCCTATCGGCGGAAGCAAGTCACATGAGTTCTCGGCTCTTTCCGACTGGGGTGAGTCAGACATTCTCTACTGCGATGACTGCGGCATGGCTGCAACTGTAGAGAGAGCAGAGTTCACAGATGAGAAGCAGGCACCTGAAGAGCCACAGGCTGTTGAGGTTGTTTACACACCTGGAACAAAGACAATCGACGACGTTTGCGATTACCTCAAGCTGGATGTTAAGAAGTCCATCAAGAACCTGATGTTCGCAACCTACAATGAAGACCTGAGCCTCAAGGAGTACGTAGCTTGCTTTATCAGAGGTGATAGATCCGTTAACATGATCAAGCTGGTTAACGCGCTGAACGTTGCAGAGCACTACATAGAGTTTGCTGACGAGTCCATCATGGCAGACCAGTGCGGATGCGT
This sequence comes from Candidatus Crickella caballi, assembly GCA_018064665.1. Lineage (GTDB taxonomy): Bacteria > Bacillota > Clostridia > Peptostreptococcales > Anaerovoracaceae > Crickella > Crickella caballi. The sequence continues at coordinate 2,924 of JAGHUV010000031.1, forward strand.
TCCTGGATTTACAGGTCCTATCGGATTAAAGAATTGCCGTATCGTAGTAGATACAGAGCTCGTAGATACAGTTAACATGTGCGCAGGTGCTAACAAGGAAGACCACCACATGACAGGCGTTTGCTACGGAAGAGACTACGTAGGCGATACAGTTGTAGACATCAAGGAGCTCCACGAGGGAGACCCATGCCCACACTGCGGAAAGCCGGTTAAATTCAGAAGAGGTATTGAGGTTGGACAGGTATTCAAGCTTGGACTGAAGTACTCAGAGGGAATGAATACAACCTTCAAGGACGAGAACGGTGAAGAGCATCCATACTGGATGGGTTGCTACGGCATCGGTGTTACAAGAACAATGCAGGCTATTGTAGAGCAGCACCACGATGAGAACGGAATCATCTGGCCTATCGCTACTGCTCCATATCACGTAATCGTAACAGTAATCAATTCTAAGGATGAAACTCAGCTGAATCTCGCTTACGAGATCGAGAAGGATCTCGAGATGAAGGGCGTTGAGGTTATGGTTGACGACCGTGACGAAAGACCTGGAGTTAAGTTCAAGGATGCTGACCTCATCGGAATTCCTATCAGAATTACTGTAGGAAAGCTTGCAGGAGAGGGCAAGGTTGAGTACAAGCTTCGTCGTGGCGGAGACATGGAAGTCCTGACTGCTGAGGAGGCTAAGGCTAAGGCTAAGGCTCTTGTTGATCTTGAGGGAGACGGACGTTACTTCTTCTCAAGACTGAGCGAAGAGACAATTAACGCTCACTAAAGAGGACGGTCCTATTCGTCCTGAACGATAATTAAGGGGACAGTCTTTGCGGCTGTCCCTTTTTAAGTAAAGAATTGGATTAAGTATGTGGGAACTTATTGTTGTTTTTCTTAAATTGGGAATATTTACTATCGGCGGCGGCATTGCTATGGTGCCTATTCTTCAGGACGTGCTGATTCGCGAGAAAAAGTGGTACACCGAGCAGGAATTCGTAGACATGATAGCTATCTGCCAGAGTCTGCCGGGTGTTGTTGCTATAAATATGGCAACCTATGTCGGCTACAAGCGCAAAGGTTTTCTGGGATCTGTGGTTTCGACGCTCGCTATAGTCCTGCCTTCCTGGTTGATTATCATATTGATATGCAAAGGAATGGCGGTGCTTAGCGACAATACGTATCTGAACGGAGCGCTTGCGGGCTTCAGAGCGGCAGCTGTAGGGCTTATCATTGCAGCTGTGATTTCGCTTGGCAAGATGATCATCACCAATGCGTGGTCCGTTGCTGCGGCGATTTCAGCATTTGTTCTGATAGTGTTTCTTCATGTAGACACAGCAATAGTGATTCTCATATTCCTGGCTCTGGGCGTTCTTAGTGCAGCTGTCAACAGGAAGAATCTTGCCAAAGCTGCAGATGAAGAGGGAGGTGACAGGTAGTGACTTTGCTTCAGCTCTTTCTGACCTTCATGAAGATTGGCGTGCTTGGATACGGCGGCGGTCTGGCAATTATTGCGCTTGTATATGACAGCATTCAGCAGTTCGGAACGATCAGTGAGGAACAGTTTGCCAACTGGGTAGCGATTACGCAGGTAACACCCGGACCTGTCGGGTTGAACATTGCGACCTTTACGGGATACGGAACAGCCGGAATAATCGGCTCCGTAGTTGCGACCTTGGGAGTTGCGATTCCGGCATTTGTTATTGTGAGCGTTGTGTGCAAAGTACTGTTCAAATATATGAACAGCTGGGGTGTTCAGGGCGCATTGACAGGAGTGAGACCGGCAACGATCGGACTTGTCGGGACTGCGCTGGTTACTCTGGTGAAGCCGGCGGTGGTAGGCGACTCTCGTTTAGGCGCGTCATATATTGCTGCACTGGGAAATACTTCACTTGACTGGGTGGCAATAGGTATAACTGCGATTACTGTTTATCTGATAATGAAGAAGAAAATGAACCCAATCATTGTGCTGCTCATAATGGGGGCTGCAGGAGCGGTGCTTCAGGCATAGATGGCCGGACGTCGCAATCACAATCCATGTGCTGCCAGCGTATATAGAGAATATATAGAAATTGCATATATGGACAATGTGCATTTGAATGATATAATAACAGTTGCGGGTACGCAGAGGCGCAACTGCAGGACGAACGTGATGCGATGCATCTTGCGTATTTGAAAGCTTTGTCGAAAGACATTTAAATAAAAGAGGAGGAATTATTATGAAAGTTTACAACACTTTGACCAACCGCAAGGAGGAGTTCGTGCCAATCGAAGAGGGAAAGGTCAAGATGTATGTCTGTGGACCTACGGTCTACAATTTCTTTCATATCGGTAATGCAAGACCTTTTGTAGTGTTCGATACACTGCGCAGATATTTCAAGTACAGAGGCTATGAGGTAAAGTTCGTACAGAACTTCACTGACGTTGACGACAAGATTATCAACAGAGCCAAGGAAGAAGGAATTACAGCACCTGAGGTTTCCGAGAAGTACATCGAGGAGTATTTCAAGGATGCAGGAGCTCTGAACGTAATCAAGGCAGACGTACATCCTAAGGTTTCGGAGCATATTCCTGAAATCATTGCTTTCGTGCAGACTCTTATCGACAAGGGATATGCATATGAGGCAGACGGAGACGTTTACTACTCAACACGTAAGTTCAAGGAGTATGGCAAGCTCTCCGGTCAGAACGTTGACGATCTCGGGAGTGGCGCTCGTATTGCAATTGGTGAAGTAAAGAAGGATCCGCTGGACTTTGCGCTCTGGAAAGCTCGCAAAGAGGAAAGCGAAATCGCATGGGAGTCCCCATGGGGAATGGGTCGTCCGGGCTGGCATATCGAGTGCTCAACAATGGCTAAGAAGCACCTTGGCGAGACTATCGATATTCACGGAGGCGGACAGGATCTTCAGTTCCCTCATCACGAAAACGAGATCGCTCAATCCGAAGCATGCAATGGAGTTCCTTTCTCCCATTACTGGATGCACAACGGATATATAACAATCGACGGCGAGAAGATGTCCAAATCCAAGGGCAATTTCTTCACCGTTCGTGATATTCGCGACCACTACACAGGAGATGTTATCAGATTTTTCCTGCTGTCAGGACACTACAGAAGCCCTATCAACTTCAGTGATGAGCTGATGGAGTCTGCCAAGGTTGGTTATGACAGAATCGCTACATGCAAGGACACGCTCAGCTTCCTCGCAAAGAACGGAAGTGACGAGAAGATGGCTGATGAGGACAAGCTTATCGCTGACTTTGACGGATTCAGACAGAAGTTCATCGAAGTAATGGACGACGATATGAATACAGCTGATGCTATTTCAACTATTTTCGACCTCGTATCTGCTATCAATGTTGCAGTTAAGGACGGCGCATCAAAGACATATGCAGAGGCTGCGCTTAAGATGATTGCAGAGCTTACTGATGTTCTTGGCATTTTCCAGATCGAGGAGGAGGATATGATCGGAGACGAGCTGCAGGCACTCATCGATGAGAGACAGGCTGCACGTAAGGAGAAGAACTGGGCGAGAGCAGACGAAATCAGAGACCAGCTTGCTGCTATGGGAATCACTCTCAAGGATACACCACAGGGCGTACAGGTAATCAGAAACTAGTCCGAGGAACAATCGAGAGTTAGAACAGGATGGAGACAGGCAAGATGGAGGCCGGCAAAGCCGCACAGCTCAATACATCGACTTTGGCGTATATCGGTGATGCGGTATACGAGCTTGCAATCAGAAGACTTCTCATAGAAAGAGATGCAAGCAATGTGCATAAGAGCCATAAGAGGGCAATCAAATACGTTTCGTCCGAGGGACAGGCGACTGCGGCCAGGAAAATGATGGCTGACGGATTCCTTGAAGAATCGGAGGAGAGGCTGCTCAAGAGAGCTCGCAATCACAGAACGACTTCGATGCCCAAGAATGCGGAGGTCAGGACATACAAGACCGCAACCGGATTTGAAGCATTGATAGGATATCTTTACCTGAGCGATCAGCAGGAAAGATTGGATGAAGTGATAATGCAGGCGGTCGCAATCATTGAGCAGTAAATTACGAATTATAAACGGGTCCGAGGATATTCCCCGGACCCGTTTTTTGTGCTGTTTTTAATTCATCTCAGCGAAGAGCTGTATCTGTGTTAGCACCGCTGAGCGTTGTACCCGCTCGAGCACGAATATGAGCTGTACCCGCTCGAGCACAGCTCAGAGCTTCGCGCCGTTGCGATTAGTTGCTTGGATGTGGCATGTACTGGTACAGGCTCATTGCCAGTGCGTTGACAGGCATAGTCTGGAGCCAGATTTTTCCCGGACCTGTTACTACTGTATTGAACAGACCTTCTCCTCCGAGAATTACATTTGCAAAGCCCTTAACAGTCTGGATATCCATTCTGCAGGTAGCTTCCATAGCTGCTACATATCCGCTGTCGATAACGAGCTGCTCGCCGGCCTCAAGTACACGCTCCTGTACGGAACCGTCGATCTCAAGCCATGCATATCCGGAGCCTGAGTACTTCTGCATGAGGAAACCCTCTCCGCCAAAGAAGCCTGCGCCCGCTTTGTTCTGAATATAGATGTCCATGTTAACACCTTCAGTTGCTGCGAGGAAGGAAGTCTTCTGTGCGATGATAGGAGTTTCTCCGATGTTGAAGGTGAGAATGTCTCCCGGACAGTGTTTTGCGAGGGTGAGCTCGCCGTCTGCTGCTGCGGTATAGTGATTCAAAGCGAGGGATTCGCCTACGAGGGCCTTCTTGAACATTCCGCCGAGGCCGCCTGTCTTAGTCTCCATCTGAATGCATGGTGACATCCATGCCATTGCTCCGCTCTGACACTTGATTGCTTCGCCCTGCTTCATGTGAAGAGTCAGGACAGTAAATGGCTGATTCTTGATTTCGTATTTCATAATAACCTCCTTAGAAGTAATTTTGTATGTTAAAAACTTGGATGCGATTATTTTACAGGAATTACCGGGGGCTGTCCACAGAATTGAAGTGCGGTGAGCCGCAAGCTATGGTAAAATACAGGTAATCGAAAAAAGGAGATTATCGCAATGAGCAAAGCAGACCAGTTATTTGTGACTATGTGTCAGGATATAATCGACAACGGCTTCAGCACCGATGGCATGCCGGTCAGGCCGAGATGGGAGGACGGAACACCTGCGCATACCATTAAGAATTTTGGCATTGTTAACAGATACAATCTGCAGGAGGAATTCCCTGCACTGACATTAAGACCAACCGCAATCAAGCTTGCGACTGACGAAATGCTGTGGATCTGGCAGAGAAAGTCCAACAGGCTGTGTGATCTGAAGAGTCATGTGTGGGACGAATGGGCTGACGAGAATGGCACCATCGGCAAGGCATACGGTTATCAGATGGCCAAGAAGTATCAGTTCAAACAGGGTGAGATGGACCAGGTCGACAATGTGCTGTGGTGTCTTAAGAATGACAGATACAGCCGCAGAATCATGACCAACATATACAACTTCGAGGACCTTCACGAGATGAGACTCGAACCGTGCGCTTATTCGATGACTTTCAATGTCAAGGGCGACACGCTGAACGGAATTCTTAATCAGCGTTCACAGGATATTCTGGCGGCAAACAACTGGAATGTCGTTCAGTATTCGATGCTGCTTATGATGATGGCTCAGGTTTCCGATCTCAAAGCGGGCGAGCTCGTGCATGTTATTTCGGATGCTCATATATATGACAGACACATCGACATAGTCAAGGAGCTGATCACAAGACCGCAGTTCCCGGCACCTAAGGTAACACTTAATCCTGATGTTAAGAACTTCTATGATTTTACAACAGACGATATCAAGGTCGAGAATTATCAGCACAATGAGCAGATAAGAAACATCCCGGTAGCAATATAGGGGGACAGGCGGCAATATAGAGTTATATAACTGACAATACAGTTGCGAGGCAGTTAGAGCTCTGAAGTGAGGCAGCATAGGCCCTGCCGGAGTTGCCGTGAAAGCTTGAAAATAAAATACCCGTCGCAAGGTCAATTCCTTTCCGACGGGTATTATTATGCAATGAAGTTGTTGCTTCGCTTTGGATTACTCGCTTACTTCAAACTCTACGGTCTGAGGTTCTTCTCTGACATCTGTGTTGTTGAGCACGAGGTCTGATTCTTCAGGATGTGCCAGTGCTACGTAAAGCTCTGTGTTGGTTGCCTGAATGTAAGGAAGAACATAGAGGTAGGTAAGGATTCCGAAAGTGAGTGCTCCGAGGATCTCCCATCCGAGGAAGGACAGGTCAAGAACGAAGGTGTTCCACTTCTGGTCCATCATAAGCTCCTTGGAACGCTGAAGTGCTTCGTGATAATCCATATCAGGATCTTCTGTCAGCAGAAAACGCACCATTCTGTACTCATATGCCTTAATGATTCCCGGAACAATGAACAGCAGCGACCACAGGAAGATGAACAGCTTGGTCATGAACATTACGAGTACGATGTTCTTGTAGCTGCTCTTGAATCCGAATCCGAGAGGGTCACAGTCCACTGAAGGATTACGACGGTTAATAAGGAAGAAGTTTGTGCAACCTACAGAAAGAGGGTTGGCTACAAACACATCAAGCAGAGTTCCGATTGCGAGTGCAATAACAACTATGACGATGACAACGCCGGCTAATAACAGGGCCTGCCCGTCTGACATGTTCATCTGATTTGTAGCTGAATCCAGGCTTTGCTTGTTGCCAACAGTGGTGCCTGCTGAAGTCAGTATAGTTGCCAGAAATGCAACCAGAACACTTCTCCAATAATTTGCTTTAAAGGCGATTTTGCCCTTTGCTTTTAGATCTTTTCTGTTCCACATATAAATATACCTCCTTCGGGTCTTCTTGCGATTGTTTCGGTGCCCGAATAATTGGTAGCATTATACACTTTTTGTTATCAAAATACCACTTTTATAAGTTATAATAACCATATGAAAATCAGACTGAAAGATGAAAAACACGTTTTTAATATTCATGAGGAAGGGATTCCTTTCCTTTCTTTTGATATGCTAGATCGACTCGGCATACCTAACCTGTATTCGACGAGATATATTTCGTATGACAGTATGACAGGCGAAGGCGTGAAAGGGCTTCGTCTTGCGATTATGACGGGAGAGGACCCTGCGGAAGCAAGACCTGTGATATACGATAATATGAGTGTACTTGCAGGACAGCTCGGAGCAAGTCTGGACAGAGAGTGCATAACTTTCCAGAAGCATACGACTAATGTATATACAGTGACAGAAAATGACCTCGGCTTTGACAACCTGTCGAGCCGCGAGATTCCGATCGACGGACTTGTTACGAATCTGCCGGATGTTGCCCTGGTGGCATATGGAGGAGACTGTCCGCCGGTCTACATTGTCGACCCTGTGCGCAAAGCAATCGGGCTTGTGCATGCAGGCTGGAGGGGAACCCTGGGCAGGATCCCTGCGGTGGCAATAAAGAAGATGGAGTACGAATTCGGATGCAGGCCGGAGGATATGTATGCGGCGGTCGGAATAGGGATATGCGAAGATTGCTATGAAATGGGAGATGAAATATTCGAACTTTTCGCAGAGCAATGGATCGAAGAGGATGCCAGGCAGCTTATGAAGAGGTATCCGGCAACGGGTGCAGACGGAGAGGCGGTCGAAAAGTATCATCTTAATCTGATAGAGGCTAACAGGCTGACGCTTGTGAGAGCCGGTATCCCGGAGGATCATATTGCGTTATCTAATGTGTGCACCTGCTGTAACAGTGATGTATTCTATTCATACCGCGCACGCAGACTTGAGAATGAACAGCAGGCAATGCTGGTTAACAGATTTAAGTAGAGACGGCAAAGTTCGTCGATAGCAGATAACGATTTCGTCGATGACGGCTGATAGAACAAACTCGGCCTGGTGACAGCAGGTCGATTTCGTTGGCGACGAATGATAGGATGGGCGCTCCGGTGATTGCAGATGCGATTACGACGTCGGCTGATAGAACAAGTAGCGGGGGACAATAATGAATCTGATAGTAGCGGTTGACAGGAACTGGGGAATAGGTAGAGACAACGGTCTGCTTGTTCACCTTCCGGAAGATCTGAAATATTTCAAAAGGCACACCTTAGATAAAGTAGTTGTAATGGGACGCAAGACTCTGGAATCTATGCCTGGCGGCAAAGCGCTTCCTAAGAGAACCAATATAGTTCTTACAGGAAACAGAGACTATGAGGCGCCCGGCTGCGTTGTTGTGAACAGCGAGGAAGAACTGTTCACTGTGCTTGAGCAGTACGATACAGATGATGTGTGGCTGATCGGAGGCGCATCGATGTACAACAGATATTTTGGCATGTGCGACAAGCTCTTTGTGACCAAAATAGACGCCGACCTGGATGCCGACACATTCATTTTCAATCTCGATGAGGATTCGAATTATGTCGTAAGTTCACAAAGCGAGCCACAGACGGAGAATGGGATTACTTACAGATGGCTTGTATATGAAAGGGCTAAGTAAATAGATGCATATGGACTGAGCTGTACATGGCAACTCGTAACGGAGTTGCATATTGAAACAAAATAGGGAGAGAGTAGATGAGCAAAAAGGAAAACAAGAGATTCAGTGACAGTTCAAGAAGTACTGCACCTAAAAGAGGCGGCAAGAACAGAAGGGACTATGGAGATAATTACGAGCCTCGTAAAGCGAGCGGCTCACGCGGAGCAGGTGCTCGCGGGGCAGGTTCGCGCAGCGCTGCAGGAAGAGGCGCGTCCGGCAGACCTGCGAGAACAAACGCATATGAAAGCTTGTCTGCTGAAAAGCAATATTCAAATATTGGGCGCGACGGCCTTGAGGTCGTTGCGGGAAGAAATCCTGTCATGGAAGCTCTTAAGGGTGAGCGCGGCGTTGAACGCGTATTCATTGCAGAAGGCTCTGAGAGAATAGAGCCGCTTGTTGCTGTTGCAAGGGAACAGGGAGTTATTGTTGACTTCGTTAAGAAGGACAGAATAGAAGCAATGGCCCCGGGCGAGAAGCATCAGGGCGTAGTTGCCAAGGTTACGGAATATAAGTATGCGTCGATGGAAGATGTTATGGAGAAAGTAAAGGTCAGCGGTGAGGATCCGTTCCTCATCATACTGGACGAGATCACGGATCCTCACAACCTCGGCGCAATTATCAGGACTGCGGAATGCGCCGGGGCGCACGGCGTCATCATTCCTAAGAGACGCGCGTGCACGCTGACCCAGACGGTAGCGTTGTCCGCGGCTGGTGCGGTTGAGTCGATGCCTGTAGTTCAGGTGACCAACCTTGCCCGCACTATAGAAGACCTTAAGAAAGAGGGGATCTGGATTGCTGCAGCTGATATGGATGGAGAGAACTATCAGACAGCAAACCTTGGCGGCCCTATTGCAATAGTAATAGGAAACGAAGGAAAAGGAGTCGGCCGCCTCGTCAAAGAAAAGTGCGATTTTGTGCTTTCAATTCCTATGAAGGGAACTATTAATTCGCTGAACGCATCCAACGCGGCAGCAATTCTCATGTACGGAGTGAGACGCTGCAGGGACATCTAGATGCGCGCGGCAGAGGATAAGCCCCGCGGCGTTAGCTGATAAATGTGCCGCGCCGACATTTAAATATGTGTCGCAGGATATAAAAAATACCGCTTGACATATCCCTATATAGCAGAGTATATTTATTGAGCGACTTTATGAATACGAAATCAGAGTGAGGCAGAGGCCAAGCTCTGATTTTCGAATGAAAAAAGACGCGAACAACCATTGAACTACAACTGAATATATGGAAGTCGCATTACATATCAAAATAAGGAAGCAATTCGCGGCTGCGAATTGCAGTATAAACAACATCAATGGTTGAAAGAATATAGATTAAAGATCATTTACGGAGGAAAGAAATGGCAGCAGGAGTAAGACAGAAGGTCATCCTCGCATGCACAGAGTGCAAGCAGAGAAATTACAACACAATGAAGAACAAGAGAAACAATCCGGACAGAATTGAACTTATGAAGTACTGCAAGTTCTGCAACAAGGAGACTCTTCACAAGGAGACTAAGTAATAAGGTAGTTATTATTGCGCAAGCATAATAGCGTTTCCGATTTACTGATGGAGAATAATTATGGCAAACAATAATAAGAAGAAAAGCGGAGCAAAGGCTTACAAGGGCAGTGCTGACGTTAAGAAAGCAAGCAACTACAATGCTGCTACAAAGCAGAAGAAGCAGCCTGCTAAGCAGCCGGCATCCGGACAGAAGCAACAGAAGAAAAAAGGCGGACTTCTTAACTACCTCAGAGGTGTAAGACAGGAGTTTAAGAAGGTTGTATGGCTCACAAGAGAAGAACTGACTACAGACACAGTTGTAGTTATCGCTTGTGTTGTCTTCTTCGCACTTGCATTCTGGCTGATAGACACAGGCTTCCTTGCAGCACTCAAGGGAATCCTGGGAATCACACTTTCCTAAACCGAGGAGCAGATAGATGGCAGATTTTGAAGATATCAAGGAATCAGCGAAGACTAAGATTAATCCGCTTGAAGGCGAGGGCGTCAGAGGTGACGGAACTGCCAAGTGGTATGTAGTACACACTTATTCCGGATATGAGAATAAAGTAAAGACCAGCATCGAAAGAATGGTAGAGTACCGTGGAATGCAGGACCTTATTCTCGAGGTTGTAATTCCTACAGAGGAAAGAATCGAGATTAAGGACGGCGTGAAGAAGGCTAAGACACGCAAGCTGTTCCCGGGCTATGTCGTTATCAAGATGATAGTCAACAATGAGACCTGGTACCTCGTACGTAATACAGAGGGAGTAACAGGCTTTGTTGGTCATGGCTCGAATCCAATTCCTCTGACCAAGGAAGAAATCGTAAGAATGGGTATCGAGAAACTCAGAATCGATCTGGATATCGCAGAGGGTGACACAGTTCGCATTATCGGAGGAGTTTTCGAGGGCCAGCTCGGCATCGTCGAAGCTATCAATCCTGAGAAGCAGATACTGAAGGCACGCATCTCGATGTTCGGTAGAGATACGCCTGCAGAACTCGAGTTCTCACAGGTGAGCAAGCTGGGCTAGGCATATACCGCCTGACACAGCTCGCGAGCGCGGCTGATAACCGCAATCTACAATTAAAGAAAGGAGAATCTAATGGCAAAAAAGATCGAAGGCTACATTAAGCTTCAGATCCCTGCCGGCGCAGCAACACCAGCACCACCAGTTGGACCTGCTCTTGGACAGATGTCTGTTAACATTATGGATTTCTGCAAGCAGTTCAATGCTAAGACTCAGGACCAGCCGGGAATGATCATCCCTGTAGTTATCACTGTATACGCAGACAGATCATTCACATTCATCTGCAAGACTCCACCAGCAGCAGTTCTTATTAAGAAGGCAGCAGGAATTGAGCACGCATCAGGTGAACCTAACAAGAACAAGGTTGCTTCAATTACACTGGCACAGGCAGAAGAGATCGCAAAGACTAAGATGCCGGATCTCAACGCAGCATCCCTCGAGGCAGCAACAGAAATGATCAAGGGAACAGCTCGCAGCATGGGAGTTACGGTAACAGAGTAAGAGATGGGAGATCCCAGGATCGTTAGTACCACAAGGAGGAAAAATGAAAAGATCAAAGAGATATGCAAGTCTCGCAGGAACATACGACAAGCATGAGCTCGTAGATGTTGCTACAGCAATTAAGCAGATCAAGAGCTTTGAGAATGCTAAGTTTGACGAGACAGTTGAAATGCATTTCCGCCTCGGAGTAGACGGAAGACACGCAGACCAGCAGGTTAGAGGCGCTATGGTACTGCCACACGGAACAGGCAAGACTAAGAAAGTTCTGGTTTTCGCTAAGGGACCTAAGGCAGAAGAAGCTACAGCAGCAGGCGCAGACTTTGTTGGAGCAGAGGACATGGCAGAGAAGATCCAGAAAGAGAACTGGTTCGACTTCGACGCAGTAGTAGCTACACCGGACATGATGGGCGTTGTAGGACGTCTTGGTAAAATTCTCGGACCTAAGGGAATGATGCCAAACCCTAAGTCAGGTACAGTAACTATGGACCTCACTAAGGCACTGGAAGATATCAAAGCAGGTAAGGTTGAGTACAGACTCGACAAGGCTAACATCATCCACTGCATTATCGGAAAGAAGTCTTTCACAGAAGAGCAGCTCATCGAGAATGCTAACGCACTGATCGCAGCTATCGCTAAGGCTAAGCCTGCAGCAGCTAAGGGCCAGTACTTCAAGAGCATTTCCGTAGCAGCTACAATGAGCCCTGGAGTAAAGATCAATCCGACTACAGTAATTCAGTAGTAAAACGAATTAAACCAAATACGAATATCCAACCTAAGACAGCAGGTGCCTTACGGCTTAATTTCCTGCCGAGGTACAATACATAAATTGGACCCCGCATTATGTCTAGGCATGGCGGGGTATTTTGTACCTACAAGACCACACTATGAGTGAAGGGATATCACTCAAGAAAGGAGAAACAATGTCTGTAGAAGCAAAACAAGCTAAGCAGGTAGTAATCGACGAGATTAAGGAGCGTTTTGAAGGCGCTGTATCCGTAGTTGCAGTTGATTATCTCGGACTTACAGTTGCTGAGGCTGACGAGCTGAGAACTAATCTCAGAAAGGAAGGCGTTCAGTTCACTGTATATAAGAATACATTAATTAAGAGAGCCATTGACGGTACTGATGTAGCAGCGTTCGCTGACGGAGATACACTCAAGGGTTCAACAGCTCTGGCATTCTGCACAGAGGACGCAACAGCTTCCGCAAGAATCATCGCTAAGGCAATCAAGCAGTACAAGAAGATGGCATTCAAGGGCGGAGTTGTAGAAGGTCAGGTTTATGACAAAGCAATGATCGAAGAGTTCTCAACAATCCCATCAAAGGAAGAGCTCATCGCTCGTTTCATGGGATCAATCCAGAGCCCAATGACAAAGCTGGCACTCACTCTGAAGGCAATCGCAGAGCAGGGCGAAGGTGCAGAGGCATAGTCATAAAGATTTATACAGTTAATCACAAACTAGACCTAATGGTCGCATAACAAAGAATTATACAAAGGAGAAATATAATGAATAAGGATCAGATTATTGAGGCTCTGAAGAGCATGAGCATTCTTGAGATCAACGAGCTGGTTAAGGCTCTTGAGGAAGAGTTCGGTGTATCCGCAGTTGCAGTAGCAGCTCCAGCAGCTGGCGCAGCAGCAGAGGCAGCAGAAGAGAAGTCAGAATTCAACGTAGTTCTGAAGGAGATCGGTGCTGAGAAGATTAAGGTTATCAAGGCTGTAAGAGAAGCTACAGGTCTTGGACTTAAGGAAGCTAAGGAACTCGTAGACGGAGCTCCTGCAACAGTTAAAGAGAACGTTGAGCCAGGCGAAGCTAACGCTCTTAAGGAAGCCCTCGAGGCAGTTGGCGCTGTTGTTGAACTTCAGTAAGCTACAGATAAGCTGTTAACAAGCTATAAATAAGCTGTAAATAGCCTATAAATAACCGGGCAATGCTACGGCATTGCACATTACAAATTGGCTCCTGGAATATGGAGTCGAACCACGCAATACAAATGAGCCCCTTTATGAGGCTCATTTCGTGCGTTAAAGAGACAGCAGAAAAGGGCGAAAAACCGACCTTTTTTGCACAAATTTTGCATTTTTTTCAGAACAAATGAAGGAGTGAAAACATGCCACAACCAATTCAAGTTGGAAGAAAAGAGCGTATGACTTTTGCTAAGATCAATGAAGTATGCGAAATGCCTAACCTCATTGATATTCAGACTAAGTCGTTCAAGTGGTTCGTTGAAGAGGGTCTCGGTGAGGTTCTCGAAGACGTATCACCTATTCGTGACGCTACTAATACTTTGAGCCTGGAATTTGCGGACTATTCATTCTCTGATACTCCTAAGTACGATCAGGAGGAGTGCAAGGAAAGAGAAACAACCTATGCTACATCCCTCACCGTTAAGGTCAGACTGATCAATAACGAGACCGGCGAGATCAAGGAGCAGGATGTATTTATGGGTGATTTCCCTCTCATGACAGAGAAGGGTACATTCATCTACAACGGTGCTGAAAGAGCTATCGTTACACAGATGGTTCGTTCACCTGGCCCATATTTCAGCGTTGAAACAGACAAGTCCAACCAGAAGCTTTTCAGTTCCCAGATTATTCCGAACAGAGGAGCTTGGCTTGAGTATGAAACAGACTCTCAGGAAATTCTGTATGTAAGAGTAGACAGAACAAGAAAGCAGCCGCTGACTTCGTTCTTAAGAGCAATCGGAATCATCGATCCTGAAAGCCTTCCTCTTAGCACAAACGAAGAGATTCTCGCACTTTTCGGCGAGGATGAGAGACTGATCAAGACTCTTGAAAAGGACACAACCAAGGACAGCGCAGCAGGACTTACAGAGCTGTACAAGAGACTCCGTCCGGGAGATCCTCCAACAGTTGAGAACGCAAGATCCATGCTGACTTCACTTCTCTTCGACGAGAGACGTTACGATCTTGCCAAAGTTGGAAGATTCAAATACAACCGCAAGCTCGGTCTGCACGACAGACTGGTTGAAACAGTTGCAGCAGAGGACGTATTTGCACCAATGACAGGCGAGCTTCTCGTTGAGAAGGATGGCGAGATTTCCAGAGAACTTGCTATGGAAATCGAAGATGCCGGCGTAGTTTCTGTTCTTGTTTACAGCAAGAGCGAAGCAGACGAGGAAGGAACTGTAACTAAGGTTATCGGTAACAACTTCGTAGATCCTGCTAAGTATCTTGACTTTGATCTTACACCTTACAGACTTTCCGAGAAGGTTTTCTTCCCTGCCCTCAAGGCAATCATCGAAGAGGCTGACGGAGACGAAGAGAAGATCAAGAACGCACTTGTTATCAGAAAGAAAGAGCTCTCGCCAAAGCACATCATTCTTGAAGATATCGTAGCTTCAGTCAGCTATCAGCTGAACCTGACTCACGGTGTCGGCGAGACTGACGACATTGACCACCTGGGCAACAGAAGACTGAAGACAGTCGGAGAGCTGCTCCAGAATCAGTGCCGCATCGGTTTCTCAAGAATGGAAAGAGCTATCAGAGAGAGAATGACAACCGAGAATTCAACTCCTCAGCAGCTCATTAACATTCGTCCTGTAACTGCAGCTATCAAGGAGTTCTTCGGATCATCCCAGCTGTCACAGTTCATGGACCAGAACAACCCTCTGGCAGAGCTTACTCATAAGAGAAGACTATCAGCACTCGGACCTGGCGGACTTTCAAGAGAGAGAGCCGGATTCGAGGTAAGAGACGTACATTACTCCCACTACGGAAGAATGTGCCCTATCGAGACACCTGAAGGTCCTAACATCGGACTTATCGGATCCCTTACAACTTACGGCGTTATCAACGAGTACGGCTTCATCGAGACTCCTTACCGCAAGGTAGATAAGGAGAACGGTATTGTTACAGAAGAAGTTGAGTACCTTTCCGCTGCAGATGAGGATCTCAAGATCGTTGCTCAGGCTAACGAGCCACTCGACGAAGAGGGACACTTCATCAACAACAAGGTTGCTGTAAGAGGCGTTAAGGGCGAGATCACAATGGTACTCAAGAATGAAGTCGACTACATGGACGTATCACCTAAGCAGGTAGTATCCGTAGCGACAGCAATGATTCCTTTCCTGGAGAACGACGACGCGAACAGAGCACTGATGGGCTCCAACATGCAGAGACAGGCAGTTCCACTGCTCGTTACAGAAGCTCCGTATGTAGGAACAGGTATCGAGTACAAAGCAGCATGCGATTCAGGTGCTGTAGTTCTCGCAAAGAACACAGGTGTTGTAGAGTTCGTAGATGCTACAACAGTTAAGATCAGAAGAGATTCTGACGGCGAGCTTGACACATACAAGATGCTCAAGTTCAAGAGATCAAACCAGGGAACATGCATCAACCAGAGACCTATCGTTTCTTACGGTGAGCATATCGAGGCCGGCGAAGTAGTAGCTGACGGTCCATCAACAAGCCTTGGTGAGATTTCACTGGGTAAGAACCTCCTCATCGGATTCATGACATGGGAAGGATATAACTACGAGGACGCTATCATCCTCAACGAAAGACTTCTTATGGATGACGTGCTCACTTCTCTCCATATCGAGAAGCACGAGTGCGAGGCAAGAGATACTAAGCTCGGACCTGAGGAGATTACAAGAGATATTCCTAACGTAGGTGACAATGCACTCAACCAGCTCGACGAGGACGGAATTATCAGACTCGGTGCAGAGGTTAAATCAACAGATTATCTGGTTGGTAAGCTTACACCTAAGAGTGAAACAGATCTTACTCCTGAAGCAAGAATGCTTCGTGCTATCTTCGGCGAGAAGTCGAAGGAGGTCAGAGATACTTCCCTCAAGATGCCTCACGGCGAAGAGGGCATCGTAATCGATGTAAGAGTATTCGACAAGACAAACAGCACAGAGCTTCCACCGGGAGTAAACAAAATCGTAAGAGTATATGTCGCTACCAAGAGAAAGATCAACGTCGGCGACAAGATGGCAGGACGTCACGGTAACAAGGGTGTTATTTCCAGAATTCTACCTCAGGAAGACATGCCGTTCAAGGAAGACGGTGAGTCCCTGCAGGTAATGCTTAACCCTCTGGGCGTACCTTCACGTATGAACGTTGGACAGGTACTCGAGGTTCACCTCGGACTTGCTGCAAAGTCCAAGGGCTGGTACATTTCAACACCTGTATTCGATGGCGCAAGAGAGCAGGATGTAATCAACTTACTCAGAGAGGAAGGCTATCCTGAAACAGGTAAGCTGAGACTGAGAGACGGACGTACAGGTGAGTACTTCGACAACCCTGTAACAGTCGGATACATGTACATGCTCAAGCTCCACCATCTGGTAGACGATAAGATCCACGCAAGATCAACCGGTCCGTACTCACTCGTAACTCAGCAGCCTCTCGGAGGTAAGGCTCAGTTCGGTGGACAGAGATTCGGAGAGATGGAAGTATGGGCTCTCGAAGCATACGGCGCAGCATACACACTTCAGGAAATCCTGACAGTTAAGTCTGACGATATTATCGGAAGAACCAAGACTTATGAATCCATCATCAACGGAATCAACATTCCTGAACCTGGAATTCCTGAGTCCTTCAAGGTGCTCATTAAGGAACTGCAGGCACTTGCACTGGATATCAGAACAATGAGCGACGACGATCAGGAAATCAGACTGAGAGATACTTCGGAATACGAAGGACCTCTTACGTTCGACAGAATGATCAACGAAACAGACAGAAAAGCAGCAGAGAAGAAGGCTGACGAAGAATTCGGTGAAGAAGTATTTGGCGATCCGGAAGTGGAAGCCGAGGACTTTGGCGGAGCACTTGGAGCAGCTGACGAAATCGACATAAGCGAGCTCGAGGACCTCGGAACTATCGAGGGAATCGGCATGGATGTAGAGTAATTGAAGGGAGGAAATGATAATGACTAACGATAACAATCAAGATCTTAGAAACATTGAGTCCCTGCAGATTAGACTGGCATCCACTGAGGAGATGCTGAAGTGGTCATACGGCGAGGTAACAAAGCCTGAGACTATCAACTACAGATCCCTCAAGCCTGAGTACGACGGACTCTTCTGCGAAAGAATCTTCGGACCTACCAAGGATTGGGTCTGCGGATGCGGAAAGTACAACAAAATTCGTTATAAGGGACTTATTTGTCCTACATGCAAGGTAGAAGTAACCAAGGCTAAGGTAAGAAGAGAGAGAATGGGACACATCCAGCTCGTATCTCCTGTATCACATATCTGGTACTTCAAGGGCATTCCTTCAAGAATCGGTTTGGTTCTTGATATGTCACCTAAGGATCTTGAGAAGGTTCTTTATTTTGCAAACTATGTAATCACTGATCTCGACACAGAAGCACGTCTGGAGGATTACAGCAACGGAACTTTAGAGGCACAGAAAATCAGCGACATTGAGAAGATCGATGCATACTATGATGCAAGAATCGAAGAAGAGAACGCTAAGGAAGAGCCTCGTGAGTGGCTGATCGAGGACTGCAATAAGAGACGTGATCACGAGAAAGAAATTCGCAAGAAGGCTCTCGAAGGACTTATGAGTCTGGAGCACAAGAAAATCTTCGAAGGCGATGAGGAAGTTTATCGCAAGATGGAAGAGTGCTACGGCAAGGGTAAGTACTTTACAGGAGCTATGGGCGCTGAGGCAATCAAGACTCTTCTTGAGGCTGTAGATGTTGATAAGACAGCTACAGAAATCAGAGAGGAACTCAAGACAGCAAGCGGCCAGAAGAGAAACAGACTGGTTAAGATACTCGAGGCAATCGAGGCATTCAAGCAGTCCGGTAACAGACCTGAGTGGATGATTCTGGATGTAATTCCTGTTATCCCACCAGATCTGAGACCTATGGTACAGCTCGACGGAGGCAGATTTGCTACATCTGACCTTAACGATTTGTACAGAAGAGTAATAAACAGAAATAACAGACTTAAGAAGCTGTTCGAGCTCGGAGCACCTGACATTATCGTCAGAAACGAGAAGAGAATGCTTCAGGAGTCAGTTGACGCACTTATCGATAACGGCAGAAGAGGGAGAGCTGTTACCGGAGCAGCAGGACGTAAGCTTAAGTCACTGTCTGACATGCTCAAGGGTAAGCAGGGACGTTTCCGTCAGAATCTGCTCGGTAAGAGAGTTGACTTCTCAGGCCGTTCCGTAATCGTAGTAGGACCTGACCTTAAGTTCTACCAGTGCGGACTTCCTAAGACTATGGCACTTGAGCTCTTCAAGCCTTTCATTATGAAGGAGCTTGCTGAGAGAGGACTTGCACACAATGCAAAGAACGCAAGAACCATGGTTGAAAAGGGCAGCCCTGAGGTATGGGATATCCTCGACTATGTAATCAAGGATCACCCTGTTCTCCTGAACCGTGCCCCGACTCTGCACAGACTTGGTATCCAGGCATTTGAGCCTGTACTCGTAGAAGGTAAAGCAATCAGACTTCACCCACTCGTATGTACAGCGTTCACCGCCGCCTTCGACGGAGACCAGATGGCCGTTCACGTACCTCTTTCTGTAGAGGCACAGGCAGAGGCGAGATTCCTGATGCTGTCAGTAAACAACATTCTGGCACCTAAGGACGGATCCCCTATCACAATTCCTACTCAGGATATGATTCTGGGTTCATACTATCTGACTCATCCGGGCAGCGAAGAGAGAAACCGTCCTGCTGAAAAGGGAGACGGAAAGTGCTTCGCAGACATGGACGAGATGATGATGGCATACCAGGCAGGTATCGTAGGTATTCATGCCAAGGTAAAGGTTCGTCGCTTTGCATACGAAGGCGATCCGGGACAGCTGGTAGAGTCCACAGTCGGAAGATTTATCTTCAACGAGGGACTTCCTCAGGATCTCGGCTTTGTAGACAGAGAGAAGGATCCGTATTCACTCGAGGTAGACTTCCTCTGCGAGAAGAAGGCGCTCGGAAGAATCATCGCTGCCTGCTTCAAGGCTCACGGCAATACAGACACAGTTCTCATGCTCGACTACATTAAGAGCATCGGATATCACTACTCAACAATCAGCGCTGTTACAATCAGTATCTCCGACATGGAGATTCCTGAAGCTAAGGCTGAAATCGTAGGCGCTGCTGAGAAGATTGTAGATACTTATGAACAGCTGTACAGACGTGGTCTGATGAGCAACAAGGAAAGATACGAGCAGGTTATCAAGACATGGAAGAGTGCAACAGATCACGTTGCAGACGCTCTGATGGAGAGCCTCGGTTCGATGAACAACCTGTATATCATGGCACATTCCGGAGCCAGAGGTAATAAATCTCAGATCAGCCAGGTCGGCGGTATGAGAGGACTGATGGCAAACGCAACAGGACACACGGTAGAGATTCCTATCAAGGCAAACTTCCGTGAAGGTCTGTCCATACTGGAGTACTTCATTTCATCAAACGGTGCCCGTAAGGGTCTGGCCGACACAGCTCTGCGTACAGCCGACTCAGGATACCTTACAAGAAGACTTGTAGATATTTCACACAGCATTATCGTTAACGAGGATGACTGCGGAACTGACGAGGGCGTTGAGGTTCGCGCTTTCAGAGAAGGTAAGGAAGAAATCGAGAAGCTCTGGCAGAGAATCAGCGGCAGATATGCATTTGAGGATATCGTTGATCCTGCAACCGGTGAAGTTCTCGTAGCCGGCGGTGAATATATCGATGAAGATGATGCCAAGGAAATCGAGGCAAGAGGAATTGAGACTGTCATGATCAGATCTGCAATGACATGCCATGCTAAGAAGGGCATTTGCGCAAAATGCTACGGAAAGAACATGGCAACAGGAAGAAAGGTTCTTCCTGGCGAAGCAGTCGGAATCATCGCAGCACAGTCCATCGGTGAACCGGGTACTCAGCTGACAATGAGAACATTCCATACAGGAGGCGTTGCCGGATCAGATATCACACAGGGTCTTCCTAGAGTAGAGGAGCTTTTCGAAGCTCGTAAGCCTAAGGGACTTGCTGAGATCTGTGAAGCAGACGGTGAAGTTGTTGAAATCGAGCCAAGAGAAGACAACAAGACAAATGTAGTTGTTCATGGCGTTGACGGTGAGGACAGAGTATACGAGATTCCATTCGGTGCAAGAATCACACATAAGGTTGGTGACAAGATCAAGGCCGGAGATGGAATCACTAAGGGACCTCTCGATCCGCACGACATCATGAGGCTTACAGGCGTACAGGGCGTATATGAGTACCTCCTCAGAGAAGTACAGAAGGTATACAAGACTCAGGGTGTAGATATCAACGACAAGCACGTTGAAATCATCGTAAGCCAGATGCTGTCCAAGTACAAGGTTGTTAAGCCTGGAGATACAACTCTCCTGCCGGGCGGACAGTATTCAAGATTTGAGATTCAGGATGCTAATGAAGCAGCAGAGGCAGAGGGCGGAGAGCCTGCAACGGTAGAAAGACAGCTTCTTGGTATTACCAAGGCAGCTCTTGCTACAAACTCATTCCTCTCGGCAGCATCATTCCAGGAGACAACAAGAGTTCTTACAGATGCGTCCATCAAGGGCAAGACTGACAGACTTGAGGGTCTCAAGGAGAACGTCATGATCGGTAAGCTGATTCCTGCAGGTACAGGTATGAAAACCTACAGAAACATCGAAGTGGATTATGGCGAAAATGCGTGGATGATGGAGCAGAACAGGGAGGAAGCAGTCTCCGAGGAAGCTTATTCCGCAGAAGAAAGCGCTGAAATCTCAAATGCTGAGACAGTAGAAGAAGAAACACCGATGTATGGTGATGCAGTATTGGTTGAAGAGTAATACTGTAGATTCAATAGTCAAAATCCCGCCAAGGCTTGACTTTTCAAGCTTTGGCGGGTAAAATGAACGGGTTCGAGACTTCGCTCGGGCGTTTTTGTGCGTGCGAACGAGTTTGGAATAAAAATTTATGAAGAAAGGAGAAAATAATGCCTACAATTAACCAATTAGTACGTCAGGGCAGACAGAGCTCCGTAAAGAAGTCAACAGCTCCTGCACTTGGTAAGAACATGAACACTCTTAAGAAGACTCTTACCGACGTTAACTCCCCTCAGAAGAGAGGCGTTTGCGTAGCAGTTAAGACTGTAACTCCTAAGAAGCCTAACTCAGCTCTGAGAAAGGTTGCCAGAGTACGTCTGACAAACGGAATGGAAGTTACTGCTTACATCCCTGGTATCGGACACAATCTGCAGGAGCACAGCGTTGTTCTTGTAAGAGGCGGCAGAGTTAAGGACCTTCCTGGTGTAAGATATCACATCATCAGAGGTACACTCGACGCATCAGGCGTATCTGACAGAGGACAGAGCCGTTCAAAGTACGGTGCAAAGAGACCTAAGAAGAAATAAGTTATTGAAAATCGGTTAAAGGCATTCTCTGAATATATATTAGAGAGCGCCGCGGGAGCATTTCTCCGAGTAAGTTTGCGGTATCAGCAAGCTGAAGCATAACAGAGATTTGCTAACGAGTACCGACCTGAATTAAGGAGGGAAAAGAAGTGCCAAGAAAAGGTAACACCCCTAAGAGGGACGTACTTCCTGATCCAGTCTACGGAAGCATCGTAGTTGCAAAGCTGATCAACAGCATTATGCTTGACGGCAAGAAGGGCGTTGCCCAGACTATCGTTTACGATGCGTTCGAAACTGTCAAAGCAAAGACAGGCGAGGACCCAATGGAAGTATTTGAAAAGGCAATGAATAACATCATGCCTGTTCTGGAAGTTAAGGCAAGAAGAATCGGTGGTGCGAACTATCAGGTTCCAATCGAGGTAAGACCGGAAAGACGTCAGACTCTCGGAATCAGATGGCTGACTAAGTACACAAGACTCAGAGGCGAAAGAACTATGGCTGAGAGACTTGCTGGAGAGCTTATGGACGCTGCTAACAATACAGGATCATCCGTTAAGAAGAAGGAAGATACTCATAAGATGGCAGAGGCTAATAAGGCATTCGCACACTTCAGATTCTAGTCTGCGCAGGTGAATAATGCAGACAGAGAAAACAATGAGAATGTAGAAAGGAGGAAATAATGGGAAGAGCTTTTTCATTGGAAAAGACAAGAAATATCGGAATCATGGCACACATCGATGCCGGTAAGACTACAACTACCGAGAGAATTCTGTTCTATACCGGCAGAACTCACAAGCTCGGCGAAACTCATGAAGGTGCCGCTACAATGGACTGGATGGAGCAGGAACAGGAGCGTGGAATCACCATTACATCCGCCGCTACTACAGCTCAGTGGAAAGACACTAGAATCAATATTATAGACACCCCGGGACACGTAGACTTTACTGTTGAGGTAGAGAGATCTCTGCGTGTACTCGACGGTGCGGTTATGGTACTTTGCGCTAAGGGAGGTGTTGAGCCTCAGAGTGAAACAGTATGGAGACAGGCTGAGAAGTATCACGTGCCGAGAATGATCTTCGTCAACAAGATGGATATCCTCGGAGCAAATTACTTCAGGGTTGTTGATATGATTCACGACAGACTCAAGGCTAATGCAGTTCCTGTACAGCTGCCGATCGGCTCGGAGAGCGAGTTCGTGGGAATTATCGATCTTCTTAAGATGAAGGCAGAGATATACAAGGATGACCTTGGCAAAGAGTACGAAGAGCAGGATATCCCTGCTAACATGATGGACGAAGCCAATGCTTGGAGAGAAAAGCTGATGGAGTCAGTTGCTGAGTGTGATGAAGAGCTGATGATGCTTTACCTTGAGGGAGAGGAGCTTCCTCTCGACAGAGTTAAGGCAGTGATCAGAAAGCAGACTATTGAGGGCAAAATGCACCCTGTATTCTGCGGTTCAGCATACAAGAACAAGGGCGTTCAGCTGATGCTCGATGGTGTTGTTGACTACATGCCGTCACCACTCGACATTCCTGCTATCAAGGGCGTTAACCCATATACTGATAAGGAAGAAGAGAGATCGGCAGATGACAAGGGCCCATTTGCAGCACTCGCATTCAAGATTATGGCTGACCCATACGTTGGAAAGCTGGCATTCTTCAGAGTATATTCCGGAACTCTTGAGTCCGGTTCGCATGTTTACAATGCAACTAAGGACAAGAAGGAGAGAATCGGAAGAATTCTTCAGATGCACGCTAACCACCGTGATGAGATCGAAAGAGTTTACTCAGGAGATATCGCTGCGGCAGTAGGACTTAAGTTCACTACCACAGGAGATACTCTTTGTGATGACAAACATCCGGTTATACTGGAATCAATGGAATTCCCGGATCCGGTTATCGAGATCGCCATCGAACCTAAGACTAAGATCGGTCAGGAGAAAATGGGCATCGCTCTCGCTAAGCTGGCTGAGGAAGATCCTACATTCAAGACCTACACTAACAATGAGACAGGACAGACTATTATCGCAGGAATGGGCGAACTCCATCTGGAGATTATAGTTGACAGACTGCTTAGGGAGTTTAAGGTTGAGGCTAACGTAGGTAAGCCACAGGTATCCTATAAGGAGACAGTTCAGGGCAAGGCTGATGTTGACTGCAAGCACGCTAAACAGAGTGGTGGTAGCGGTCAGTACGGTCACGTTAAGATCAGACTGTATCCAAGACAGCCGGGTGAAGGATTTGAATTTGTTAATTCCATCGTTGGAGGATCAATTCCTAAGGAATACATTCCTAAGGTTCAGGAAGGTATTGAGGAAGCGATGCAGGCGGGACCTCTCGCAGGATATCAGGTTGTTGATATCGGCGTAGAGCTCTACGACGGTTCATATCATGAAGTTGACTCTTCAGATATGGCATTCAAGGTTGCAGGATCCAAGGCGTTCAAGGAAGCGGTTATGAAGGCTGACCCTGTACTGCTGGAGCCTATCTTCAAGGTAGAAGTTACAGTTCCGGACAATTACATGGGAGACGTTATCGGTGATATCAGTTCGCGTAGAGGTAGAATTGAAGGATCTGAGATCAATAACGGTGCAGCCATCGTAAGAGGTTTTGTTCCTCTGTCCGAAATGTTCGGATACGCAACAGATTTACGTTCAAAGACTCAGGGAAGAGGCGTTTATGTAATGCAGTTCGACCACTTCGAGAAGCTGCCGGACAGCCTCGCAGATAAGATCATCAAATAACAATTAACAACTCAGGATCTAATGATTACAAACTGGGATCTAACGGTTAACAGCATAGGATCCAATGGTTAACAAACTGGGATCTAACGATTAATATCTTAAGATCTAAAAATTAATAACCCCTGATTAAACAAGGGAGATTAAATAAAGGAGAAAAGAAATGGCTAAGCAGAAATACGAAAGAACCAAGCCACATATCAACATCGGTACAATCGGCCACGTTGACCACGGCAAGACAACTCTTACAGCAGCTAT
>JAGHUV010000001.1 GCA_018064665.1 Candidatus Crickella caballi
CGACGCTGAACAGCGAGCTCGACAAGCTGCGCGAGCAGGCGCATGACGAACTCGACGCACACCAACACGAGCATCATCACCACAATCATCACGATGACGACGATGACGATGAATGCTCCTGCGGATGCGGCCATCACCATCACCACCACGATCACGACGATGATGAGCACGAGCACGAATGCTGCCACCACAATCATGACGATGATGAGCACGAGCACGAAAGCTGCCATCACCACGATCATGACGATGATGAGCACGATCATGAAAGCTGCCACCATCACGATCATGACCACGACGATGATGAGCACGAGCACGAACATCACCACCATCATCACGATCATGACGATGACGACGAAGAATGCTCCTGCGGATGCGGTCACCACCATCACCACCACGGACACGATGCAGATGAAGTGTTCGAGGAATTTGGAACCAAGACAAGCAACAAGTATGAGCTTGCCGAGATTCAGGAAATCGTGGACAGCATCGATGAGTGCGGCGAGGTGCTTAGAGCTAAGGGCATCGTAGAGTGCAGCGACGGAAGCTGGCTCGAATTTGACTACGTGCCGGGTGAAGGCGAGATTCGTATGACGGACGCTGAAGCAACAGGCATGATCGTTGTTATCGGAACAAGGATCAACAGAGAAAAGATTAAGGAAATGTTCAAATTATAATGTGGAGGTAAAGGACTGTCCCCTTGTACACAAAAATACCAAAAGGACCGTCCCCCTAAAAAAAATGAGAGAAAAACCGGTATATCTGTTCACAGGCTTTCTGGGATCAGGCAAAACTACATTTATTAAAGAAACTTTAGAAAATCACGAATTCGGAGATGATGGCCGCACTTTGCTGCTCATCTGCGAAGAGGGTGATACCGAATATGAACCGGACAAGTTCGTCGGGCAGCCGGTTCGTGTTGAGGTGCTGAATTCTGAAGAGGAGCTTAACGAGCCTAATCTTATGAGACTGGCAGCTCCTGATGATTTTGACCGCGTGGTTGTTGAGTACAATGGCATGTGGGAAAACCAGCGTCTGTTCGAATGCATGCCAAGAGGCTGGGTCATCGCACAGGAAATGGCGCTTTTCGATACAACGACCTTCGAAATGTACAATCGCAACATGCGCCAGCTTTGCTTTAACAAGATGCAGACGGCAGACCTTGTTGTATTCAATCGTTGCGAAAAGGGTCTGGACAAGATGCCTCTTCACAAGGAGGTTCGTATTGCCAACCGTAAGAATATGATCGTATACGAGTACGGCCCTAATGATATCGAGCCTGATGACATTGAAGATCCGCTGCCATACGATCTTAAGGCAAACAGAATCGAAATCGACGATGACTGGTATGCTGAATGGTATCGCGATCTTAACGAGAACGAAGACAAATACGACGGCAAGACCTTCATCATCAAAGGAAGAGTTGCGCTTTCGGAGGAGCTTCCGGATGGACAGTTTGCTTTTGGCCGCCACGTAATGACATGCTGCGAAGCGGACATCCAGTTTGCGGGACTTCTTTCGTATTACTCGGGTCAGCAGAAACTCGGTACAGGCGACTGGGTCAGGATTACAGCCAAAGTGCGCGTTGAATATGCTGAGGCTTATCAGGAAAAGGGCCCCGTGCTTTACATAAAGAGCCTCGAAAGCTGCGAGCCTTGCGACCCTGAGGTTGCGACCTTCTGATGTGGCAGGCAAGCAATACAGATCCTGAGAAAGGCATTCCCGGAAGGAGATATATGAATAAAGGAATAAACATGAAATCAACAATAATGGTGCTTGTGCTTACGGTAATAATGGTAACGTGCGCAGTGACAGAGCGTGCATATGCGTTTGCGACATTTACGGGCAAATCTCCATACAGCGGAGTAGGGTACAGTGCGTATTATCACAACAGGGACAAATTCGACGGCGATGTTATTCTGAATGGTGTTGACGTGTCGGTGTACCAGAACGGATCGAAGTCGAGCTGGACCAAGGCCAGAGATAACGGAGTCGATTTTGCAATACTTCGTGTTACAGCAACGGGATATGGCAAAGAAGGAAACAAATTTACCGACTCGGAGTTCGAAAAGCACTACAAGAATGCCAAAGCGGCAGGCCTGATGGTCGGAGTCTATGTGTTCTCGCAGGCTATCACAGAAGCTGAAGCAAAGGCGGAGGTGGACTATGCAGTCAAGAGACTCAAAGCTCTCGGCATAGAACCTGAGGATCTGGACCTTCCACTATATATGGACTATGAATTTGCAGGAAGCAGCAGCTCGGGAAGAATGCACATTGCCCAAAGCAAGGGTGAGTTCAGTAAAGCCAAGGCAACAAGCTGTGCAAAGGCGTTTTGCGAAAGGGTTAAGTACTACGGCTATGAGCCGGGCATCTATGCCAACAAGAGCTTCCTGACCGGTACCATCGACGGAGCAACTCTCGGCAAGAGCTACAGGATATGGACAGCGCAGTACTATAACAAGGCAGAATTCACCGGAGCGTATGATGCGTGGCAGTACTCAAGTGCAGCCAAGATTGACGGAATAGTAAATGCGGAAGGGAAAAAGATTTCGACAGACGTTAACTTCTGGTACCTGAATCCTAACAGAAAAGCTACTGCTTCAAATGATCTTGCCAACAGCACAGTTTCAGGAGCGGCTGATGTTCTCTACACAGGAAATCCGGTGAAGCCTAAGCTCACCGTACAGATGGGAGAGAATACGCTCACAGAGGGCAAGGACTACCGCGTCGGATATGCGCGTAATATAAAGAAGGGTACGGCATATGCATATGTCAAGGGACTCGGAGCATATTCGGGGTACAAGCTCGTTAAATTCAAAATTCTGGACAAGCTGCCTGACCCTCAGGATGCCGAAGGAGAGCCTGTTGAAAATCTGGGCATTGCAAATTTCGTAAAACCTGCAGAAGCAATAGAAGGAACTGATAATGATGCAGAAGACGGGTCAGAGGAAACGTCCGAGGAATTGACAGACGAAACAGCGGAAGGATCAATAGAAAAGCCGGAAGACGAAACAGCAGAAGAATTCATACCGCTCATCAGTCTGACGACGGATGCGGATGCGGCAGGATATCTGATGAGTGATCAAGAACTCAGTGGAGTGATTAAGGGAACGACGGCGGCAGCTGTTAAGCAGGCTGTTAAACTTGATGAAAGCTGCAGCGAATACAGTGTACATGTCATTTCAAGAATCGGAGAGGAGCTTGATGATAATCTGATCCTCAAGACCGGGAGCCTTGTGGACATTCAGGACAGTGAAGGACAGAGAGTGGCTTCGCTTAGAATAGTGGTGAATGGAACTGCTGCGATAACGCTTTCGAGTGCATCTTATACATACAATGGCAAGGTAAAGAAGCCGAGTGTAACGGTTAAGTTCGGAAAGCTGACGGCAGCGCAAGGTGCGACGACCGGCAACAGCTATATCAGCGTATCATATCCAAGCGGCTGCAAGGTGCCGGGCACATATAAAATCACCGTCAAGGGTAAGGGTTGCTTTGCAGGAACCTTTACCAAGAGCTACAACATCGTGGTTGCAGGGACCTCGCTTAAGAAACTGGAAAGAGCCGGCAAGGGCAATTTCAAAGCCGGCTGGAAGAAGAAAGACAGCACTTATGTTACCGGATATCAGCTGCAATACAGTCGGCATAGCGATATGAGCCTTGACCTCAAGAAAACCATAAAGTCATACAAGACGGGTTCTGTAAAGATCACAAAGAGGCACAGAGGACATAAATACTATGTCAGAGTGAGAACTTACAAGACAATTAACGGCAAAAAGTATTATTCGGCTTGGAGTGCCAAGAAAACGATAAAAGTAAAGTAGGTGGGTTCATGAAGAAGCTGATTGCACTTATTTTAATAATTTCGGTAGTGATGTGTTTATCGTCGGCGGTATGCTGGGCGGCGGACAATCATGGTGCTGATGCACAGTCGGAATCAATGTCTGCAGAATCGGGCGAAGCTCCTATTCCGGACGCGAATGTCACCCAAGAGGCCGGTGGCGAAGAAGTGATAGATGCCGAGCCTGCGGATGACAGCGAAGAGCCTCTGACGGAGGATCAAGAGGATGGAAATCAGGTAGACGAAGAGGCGGCAAATAACAACACAGAGAAAAATGTGAAACCGGCTCTGACAGAACGGCTCCTGCATGCAAATCCGAAGTGCTATGTTGTAGGCGGAGCGGTATTGATCGTGCTGATAGCGGTAATTGCGCTTGCGGCCGGCAAGAAACGCAGGAACACTTATCATTCCAAACATTGACATAATTATAGAAAATAAAACGACTGAGTGATCAAGCAAGGTTTTCGATCACTCAGTCGTTTTAAAATACACTTAAGATTGGTTGGATATGTTCAGGGTGGAAGAAGTAGAATCAACCACTCCCGGGTGTTGTAATTTGCAAACCTACGCAATAGCGTTGAACTGACAGCCTGCTGTTTGCAACACTTATTAACTGATTAAATTGTAGTATCCGGTGATTTGTAATGCTATAATAATATTATGAATAATATAAAAATATTAAGCAAAGTGAATGACGTCCTTGACAGAAGCCGCGAGCAGAGCAGCTATACCTCTTATGAAGATAAGAGGGCGTATTATGATGCGATAGCTTCGGGCAATGCGGATGCAATAAATGAGCTTTGTACAGCTAATTATGAATATCCGACCAGGGTCTTTGAAAGAAGCGGGTCCTACAGCGGTGCCGTTGAGGCTTACCGTTACGAAGCGATTTGTGCCGCCTCGGAATTCTGCCTGCTGTCGATACAGAACGGTGTTCCGGATATGGTTGCTTATGACATACGCGACAGATACATCTCTGATATAGGTAAAGCCGTTGCGCTTCCCGACATTTTCTACCTGCTTCATGGCATGGCGTATGACCTTGCGAGAAGAGTTCGTTTTACAAGGGTTGATGTAAGCATCTCACCCAAGGTGAGGAAGATGATGTCATTCATTGAGGACAATCTGACAAAACCGATCAGCCTGCAGGATGTTGCTGATGCAGCCGGGTTGAGTCGCACCTACGCTTCGACACTGTTCAGTGAGAAGCTGGGAGTTTCGATGAACGAATTTATATTGAATGAACGCATTGGAGAGGCGAAAAGGCTCCTTAGAGCTGACGACTATACGATCTCTGAAATTGCAGAGAAATTGCAGTTCTGTTCACCGAGCTATTTCTCCAAATGCTTCCGGGATAAAGAGGGATTGTCCCCTCAAAAATACCGAACGGATGTTTGATTTTTGAATGAGGGAATGATAAACTATGAACACTATGACATACAAGGAAGCAATTGAAGAGGCGAATAGGAGAGCCGCGGGCGAGCCGGAACGGGTCTATCTTTGCATAGACCTGAAGTCTTTCTATGCTTCCGTTGAATGTGTCGAAAGAGGGCTTGATCCGATGACAACAGATCTGGTTGTGGCGGATCCGACAAGAACGGACAAGACCATCTGCCTTGCTGTGTCGCCGTCGCTCAAGGCTCAGGGCGTGCCCGGCAGACCCAGAGTTTTCGAGATTCCCAAACATCTCAAGTATATAATGGCCACTCCGAGAATGGGTCTTTATGTCAAATATGCGGCTGACATCTACGGCGTGTATCTTGATTACATATCCCCTGACGATATGCACGTTTATTCTATAGATGAAGTTTTCATAGACGTAACACGTTACCTGGGAATGTACGGCCTTACTCCTCGTGAGATGGCGGTTTTCCTGATGAACGAAGTATATGAGCGCGTTGGAGTGCGTGCAACTGCCGGCATCGGAACTAATATGTATCTTGCGAAGATCGCTTTGGATATAACGGCCAAGCACTCACCGGATTTCATAGGGTATCTCGACCAACAGACATATATCAATACACTTTGGGAACACAAGCCTTTGCGGGATTTCTGGATGATTGGCCCGGGCATCAGCCGCAAGCTTGAGCGAATTGGCATAGATACTATGCGAGGAATTGCCAAAGCGGACGAGGATCTGCTTTACAGGATGTTTGGCGTCAATGCCGAGCTGCTTATAGACCATGCGTGGGGCATCGAACCGACCGAGATGAAGGACATCAAGGGCTACAGGACCAAGTCGAATTCGCTGTCGCATGGACAGGTGCTGATGAGGGACTACAGCAACCAGGAGGGCGAGCTGATCCTCAAGGAGATGGTAGAGCAGCTGTGCCTTGAGATGACAGAAGCACATAAGATGACAAAGAACGTTTCGATAGCTGTAGGCTATTCCAATGCACTGAAGCTGCCTCTTGTTACGGGAAGTGCTTCATTTAATGTGCTGACCAATGCACTTGGGGTAATAATGCCTGCTATGGTTGATGTATACAGGCGCATCACCGATTCGAGCTATCCGGTCAGAAGGATGTTTGTTAATTTCAATGATATTAAGGATGATGACTCGGACAGACAGCTTACGATCTTTGATATCAACAGGAATGAAATGAACGAGGTGGGCGTTGCTCGCGGAATACAGCGCGAAGAATCTCTCAGCAACCCTTACACGTCTTCGCAGGCCGAGATGGAGAGAGATACTGCTTTGCAGGATGCGGTCAATGCAATAAAGAAAAAGTATGGCAAGGACGCAATGTTCAGAGGCATGGACCTTGAAGAGGGAGCGACGACCCGTGAGCGCAATCACCAGAGGGGCGGACATAAGGAGTAGACAGGAAGAGAAATGAAGCCAAGAACCAGGATGTCAAGAGAACAGAGAGCCAAGCAGTTCGCTCCGTTTAAATCGGTAGGCGGGCTGGACGAAATTCTTCGCAGGAAGGAAGAAGAGCACCGTGCCGGATACGAGAAAGTCGTACATGTTTCAGTGGAAGAATCCGAGATCAACGCAGTGTCTGAAGAGGCAGAAAACGCTTGACTTGATGGCTTTACGAGAATATACTTATTCAGCGTGTGATTTCAGCACGCAGGAGCAGGTCATGCAGTTGACCATTGAGGCGACTGACTGAAGAGCCGGTAGCTCCGACACTAATAATTTATTACTAGTTATGCCGAAAGCAATTGCCCGGACCCGATTTTTCGGACAATCAAGTAGGCAGACCGAAAAAGTTTTCGAACTGAGTAGGTAGAAAGGAAACAAAGATGAAGTCTTACATCGCTAAGCCATCTGATATCGAGCGTAAGTGGTACGTTATCGATGCAGAGGGAAAGACTCTCGGAAAGCTCGCAGTAGAGGCAGCTATGATCCTGAGAGGAAAGAAGAAGCCAACTTACACACCACACATCGACACAGGTGACTACGTAGTAGTTATCAACGCTGAGAAGGTTGCTGTAACAGGCAAGAAGGAAAACGAAAAGATCTACAAGAGACACAGCGGTTATCCAGGTGGTCTCAAGGAAACAACTCTCGGCGAGATGAGAGCTAAGAAGCCTGAGGATATTATCCTCCACGCAGTTAAAGGCATGATGCCTAAGGGCAAGCTCGGACGTCAGATGTTTAAGAAGTTAAAGGTTTACGCAGGACCTGAGCATCCACATGCAGCTCTGAAGCCTGAAGTATGGACATGGTAAGGAAGGAGGATTAGAAAATGGCTAAGACAATGTATCAGGCAACAGGCAGAAGAAAATCCTCTGTAGCAAGAGTTAGATTAGTACCTGGCTCAGGCAACATTATCATCAACAAGAGAGATCTTGACACATACTTCGGCGAGAAGGATATCGTTAAGAACGAGGTTAAGAGACCTCTCGAGCTTACAGAGACTGCTGGAAAGTTTGACGTTATCGCAACAGTTAACGGCGGCGGATTCACAGGACAGGCCGGAGCACTGAGACACGGTATCTCAAGAGCTCTTTGCGAAGTTGATGCAGAAGCTTACAGAGCAACACTGAAGGCAGCTGGATTCCTCACTAGAGACCCTAGAATGAAGGAAAGAAAGAAGCCTGGTCTGAAGAAGGCTAGAAGAGCATCACAGTTCTCAAAGAGATAGTCTCAAGGGCATTTCAAAACGCTGGAAACCTTGTTGTTACAGTGTTTTGGAGGTTATGGAAGTTGCAGCAAAGTCAGGATTTTATATCCACTTGCAACGTACTTGCAACAACCAATTAAAAAAGATAATTTTTTAGAGGTGCATCCCGAACAAGGGAAGCACCTCTTTTTTCGTCCTCTTAGATGTATCACTCAAGGCAGATGCACAAACGCAGTTGATGAATTGATAATGAAGTTCTGAAAATAGAATAATGAATATATTTTAATTCCGTCAAAAGAAATTCAATTCAGTCATTTGTTCGTAAATGACTGAATTGACATTGATAATGACTGAATTGTTTTGTATAATGCTATTAGAAACAAGAAGAATGGAGAAAGTATGCGTAATTATAATTTTGAAAAATGGGAAGACCTATTTACGAAAAATATAATATCGATGCTCACGCAGATTCATGAGTACAAGGGTGAACAGAATTTGTTCATAGAGGCAAACCCTGATGCGCTCATTGAGCTGGTTGAGATTGCAAAAATTCAAAGTACCAAGGCATCAAATAGAATCGAAGGTATCTACACAACAGACGATAGACTGCGTAAGATTGTTATGGACAAGACCATGCCTAAGACTAGAAGCGAGGAAGAAATTGCAGGCTACAGGGATGTGCTTAATACTGTGCATGAAAACTTTGAGCATATTCCGATCATGTCATCTATTATTCTACAGCTTCATCGTGATTTGTATAAGTTTAACGGCGGAGAGACAGGTGGAAGATTTAAGACAGCGGATAACATCATTGAAGAAACTGATGCTGAAGGAAATAAGGTGGTTAGATTCAGACCAGTGCCAGCCTGGGAAACTTCAGAATCATTAAATGAACTTTGTGATGCATATGAGAGGACAATCAATGAACAGAAGGTAGACCCTCTTCTGATTATTCCAGTGTTCGTTCTTGACTTCTTATGCATACATCCATTCAATGATGGCAACGGAAGAATGAGCAGATTGCTGACTCTGTTGCTGCTATATAAGGCAGGCTACATTGTAGGTAAATATATCAGCTTGGAGAAGATAATAGAGAAGACGAAAGATACTTACTATGATGCTCTTCGGGAAAGTTCGCTGAACTGGCATGAAGGAACAAATGATTATAAGCCGTTTGTTGAATATACTTTAGGAATTATCCTTAATGCATATAGAGAATTCTCCGAAAGAGTTAATGTGCTGATTACAAAAAATCTTTCCAAGCCTGATCGCATAAGAGAGGTGATCAAGAGTAGGCTCGGAAAGATAACTAAACAAGAGATTCTCGAAGTGTGTCCGGATGTAAGTAAGACGACAATTGAAAGAACGCTTGTCAGATTACAGAAATCAAATGAAATAATTAAACTGGGCGGCGGACGTTATACTTCATACATTTGGAATAGAGAGGACGAATAAATGATTACTGGAGAGCTTAAAAACAGAATTGATGGACTTTGGGATACATTTGCAGCGGGCGGACTGACAAATCCGCTGGAAGTAATTGAACAGATTACATACTTGATGTTTATCCACGACCTGGATGATGCTGATAACACAAGAGCTAAAGAAAGTGCAATGCTAGGTCTGCCGTATAAAAGCATTTTCTCAGGTGAAGTTGAAATCGGAGAAAGAACTATAGACGGCAATCAGCTGAAGTGGTCAGTATTTCACGATATGCCAGCAGCTAAAATGTATTCTATCATGCAGGAGTGGGTATTCCCGTTTATCAAAGAACTGCATGGAAATAAAGAAAGTGCTTACTCAAAGTATATGGGCGATGCTATCTTCAAGCTTCCAACTCCACTTGTGCTTTCTAAGGTTGTGGATAGCCTTGATGAAATCTACAAATCAATGAGAGATGCGAAGGAGATGGATATCAGAGGTGATGTCTATGAATACCTTCTTTCAAAGATTGCATCTGCAGGTAGAAACGGTCAGTTCAGAACGCCTCGTCACATAATCAGAATGATGGTAGAACTTATGGATCCTGAAGCTGATGATGTTATATGTGATCCTGCCTGCGGAACATCAGGATTCCTGGTATCTGCAGCAGAGTATCTCAAGGAAACAAAGAAAGATGAAATATTCTACAACAAGGCCAAGAAAGAACACTACATGAATGGAATGTTCCATGGTTATGATATGGACAGAACAATGCTTCGCATTGGTGCAATGAATATGATGACTCATGGAATTGATAATCCGTTCATTGAATACAGAGATAGCTTGTCAGATCAGAATACCGACAGAGAGAAGTATTCGCTTATTCTTGCAAATCCACCATTCAAGGGTAGCCTTGATTATGATTCAGTAACACCGGATCTTCTTAAGATGTGTAAGACTAAGAAGACAGAACTGCTCTTCCTGGCATTGTTCATTAAGATGCTTAAGGTTGGCGGAAGATGTGCGTGCATTGTTCCTGATGGAGTTCTGTTCGGTTCGTCAACAGCACATAAGGCAATCAGAAAGCAGATCGTAGAAGAAAACAGACTTGAAGCTGTAATCTCAATGCCATCGGGTGTGTTTAAACCATATGCCGGAGTATCAACTGCGATTCTTATCTTCACAAAGACAGGACACGGCGGAACTGACAACGTATGGTTCTATGATATGCAGGCAGATGGTCTCAGCCTGGATGATAAGAGATCACCAGTTAATGAAAATGACATTCCAGATATCATCGAAAGATTCCGGAATAGAGATAAAGAATTAGAAAGAGCACGTACTGAGAAATCATTCTTTGTAAAGAAAGATGAAATCAAGGACAATGACTATGACCTTTCAATCAACAAGTACAAGGAAGTTGAGTATGTGCCGGTAGAGTACCCATCAACACTTGAAATTATGACTGACATTCGTGAACTCGAGATGAAAATCGGTCAGGAGATGGACGAATTAGAAAAGTTATTGCAGTTATAAATTCGGATTTGTAGGGATGATGAGATGGCAAAACTGATAGATATTACAGGCAAGGCTCTTGCGGGAGAATGGGGTTCTGATGATGAGACTGGTAACGGAGTACCAGTACTAAGAACAACCAATTTTACTAATACGGGCGTTGTAGATTATAACAATGTGGTTACAAGAACCATCACAAAAAAGAAAATTGAAGAAAAGTACCTTCGTAAAGGGGACATTATCATTGAAAAATCTGGCGGTAGTGATAAACAGCCAGTAGGCCGAGTGATTTATTTTGATGGACCAGATAATACCTATTTATTCAATAACTTCACAGGATTACTGAGGGTTAAAAATCAAGAGATATGGTATCCGCGGTATGTGTTTTATTCTCTCTTTTCAAACTATCGAAGAGGTGGAACAAGACCATATGAGAACAAAACCACAGGCCTTCATAATTTGAAAACAGATGATTATGTTTCTAGATATGAGGTGTCAGAAACTGATATGGCTACACAGATACAAATCTGTGACCGGCTTGATAGAATGTATGGCATTATCAAAATGCGTCAGCAAGAGCTTCAAAAACTCGACGAGCTCATCAAAGCCCGATTTGTCGAGATGTTTGATGGAAAATATCCCGAGGATACATTACTGCATCTATGTAATATTATTGATTATCGAGGTAAGACACCTGAAAAGGTTGAAAGTGGACTTCCGTTTATAACGGCTAAGAATGTCAAAATGCATTATATGACATTGGAACCACGAGAGTACATATCCAAGGAGACATACGATAAGGTAATGGTAAGAGGCTTTCCAAAAGAGGGAGATGTTGTTTTCACAACAGAGGCACCGCTTGGAAATGTATGCAGAATTCCTCACTTTGATACGGAATTCTATATTGGTCAACGTATTGTAACTATGCAAACGGAAGCACTCAATCCGATCTATTTGGAATATGCATTGTCCGATGATGAGTTCGTAAGAAAGTATATGAGTAAGTCATCTGGAAGTACAGTTACAGGAATTAGAGTGAGATTGCTGGAACAACTAACAATTCCTGTGCCGCCAAGGGCTCTTCAGGATGAGTTCGCTTCATTTGTCAAACAAGTCGACAAATCTAAAGTTGTAGTGCAAAAGGCATTAGACGAAACACAGTTGTTGTTTGATAGCTTAATGCAAGAGTATTTCGGATAGTAAGGCGTAGCCGGTGTAGGATGTCGGTATATTTTGAAAGGAGTGTACCGATATGGATAATAAACTGGTTAACATACTGAATGAAATGGCTGAGTATCTTTCGATTCCTCAGATGAAAGTATTGCAAGAAACTTTGATTAAATATTTGTGCTACGATGATGCGAAAAAGCAATCAATAGATAATTACGAATATCTCCAAATGTTTCTTGATGCCAAGCGAATTGAAGGTTGCTCTGAGAGAACAATAAAATACTATGAAGATACAATCCGCCATTTCTTATCAAGGCAAGATGATACGATTCGCACTGTTACCACAGAGGAAATCAGATCATATCTTTCCTTGTACCAAGGGATAAATAATTGCAGCAAGGTAACGGTAGACAATGTCAGACGAAATCTTTCGAGCTTTTTCTCCTGGCTTGAAGAAGAGGATCATATATTGAAGAGTCCTATGCGGCGGATTCATAAAATCAAAACTAAGAAGCAGGTTAAAGATGTTATATCTGACGAGGAGATTGAGAAAATCAGAGATTGTTGTGACTCTAGCCGAGATTTAGCAATGATAGATCTGCTGTACTCCACAGGTATGAGAGTTGGAGAACTGGTAAATCTAGATATAAGCGATGTGGACTTCGATGCAAGAGAATGTGTGGTTGCAGGCAAGGGAGATAAGGAACGAAAAGTTTACTTCGATGCCAAAACCAAACTTCATTTACAAACTTACTTGGATGAAAGAAAAGACTGCAATTCTGCGTTGTTTGTTTCTCTGAATGCTCCATATAACCGGTTGAAGATAAGCGGTGTAGAAATCAGAATTAGATCACTTGGCAAAGCTGCGAAATTAAGCAGAATACATCCGCATAAATTCAGAAGAACCATGGCAACAAGAGCAATAGACAAAGGAATGCCCATAGAACAAGTTCAGAAAATACTAGGGCATTCACAAATAGATACTACATTGCAGTATGCCATTGTAAATCAGAACAATGTGAAACTAGCGCATCAAAAGTTTATCTCCTAAATCTGCAAATTCGGATTTGTAGGGATGATGATGTATGAAATTAAATGAGATATGTGAAGTGTATTCTGGTTATGCTCTTAAATCATTTAATGATGTTAAAGATGGGCTACCGGTTGTAAAGATCGGAAATATACATACAGACGGAACACTTAATCTTGAAGAGTGCCAATATACAAGTGATGTTGTAAGTGAAAAGTATTATTCTCAAAAAGACGATATTTATATTGCTCTTTCAGGTGCAACAACTGGAAAAATAGGAAAAATGGACACTGCCGAAAGGTATGTAATAAATCAGCGAGTTGGAATTGTTAGGAAAAAATCTGATAATGTTCCACAAGAGTATATTAAATATTTTCTATTAAGACAGACTAATAGAATACTTCAAGATGCTGCAGGATGTGCACAACCTAATATCAGTCCAAAGCAAATTGCAGAGTATATAGTTCCAGATACTTCAGAAGAGAAGATGGTGGAAATCTGCAAGATTCTAGAAAAAACAAAGAATATTATTGATAGCCGCAAAGCTGAACTTATAGCATTAGATGAACTCATCAAAGCCCGATTTGTCGAGATGTTTGGTGACCAGAGAACAAATCCTTTTGAGATAACAAAGGGTACCTTAAAGGATGTTGCAGATATATATCTGGGATTAACACATACGCCAGAATATGTTGATTCGGGAAAACCTTTTCTTTCTGTTCGTGATATCAGTTCAGGCGTAATAGATTTTTCAAATTGTCATTATATTACAGAAGATGAGTTTTATTCTCTGCCCAAAGGAGCCCGTCCAAGGGAACATGATTTACTGTTTTGTAGGGTTGGAACTATCGGAAAACCAGTGATAATCCCCGAAGGAACTCCTGAATTTGGCACTTTTGTAAGTGTTGGTTTTCTACGCAAGAAAGATAACGTGCTTAACACGTACCTGAAGGCGTGGATGGAAAATGATTGCTTTATGGAGCAAGTTTATCAAAATGTCAAAGGGGCATCACAGGTTAATTTAAATACAGGATGGTTAAAAGAATTTGAAATACTGATGCCATCAATGGAGATGCAAATTGAGTTTGATAACTTCTGCAAACAAGTCGACAAATCTAAATTTATCAATTACATTGCGTAAGCAGTTACAATATAAAACATTTATTAAATGGCCTATTTAGGCAAACACGAGGAATCAGAAATGAGTAATTTTGACTTCTTAACAAATGAAAAACAGTTCGAAGCATTTGCAGGTGTGGCAATATCTGCAGAGAAGATTATCAGCATTGATACCGAGGCTAGTGCAATTAATTGCAGAAGGGCAATGGAGTTTGCAATTAAGTGGATGTATTCGGTAGATGCTTCTCTTGAGATGCCATATCAGGACAATCTTGTAAGTCTTATGAATAGCGAGGACTTTAGAGAAATAGTCGGTATAGATATTTGGAGGAGACTCGATCTCATAAGACGAATTGGCAATAATGCTGCGCATACGAACAAGAAGATAACTTATGATCAGGCAGAGCTGTGCCTTAAGAATCTGCATATCTTCCTTGATTTTGTTGCGTACTGCTATGCAGATAACTACATTGAAACAGAATTCAATGAGAACCTTCTTGGGGCATCAGAACATGCAAAGTCTGATGCAACTGCACAGCTTGAACTTGATTTAAAGAAGCTGATTGCTGAGAATAAGTCACTTAAGGATGAACTGACTAGCAAGAGAGAAAAGCAGCAGGAAACATATAATCCTAAGCCACTTGACTTATCCGAGTACAAGACCAGAAAGATATATATCGACACTATGCTTCAGGATGCAGGGTGGCAGGAAGGAAACACATGGCTTAATGAAGTTGAACTTCCTGGAATGCCTAATAAGTCTGAAGTAGGTTTTGCAGACTATGTCCTATATGATGATTCGCATAAACCACTTGCGGTAATCGAAGCTAAGAGAACTTGCGTGGATGTTGCAAAGGGAAGACAACAGGCAAAGCTGTATGCAGATATAATTGAAAAGCAGTGTGGAAGAAGGCCGGTAGTATTTTTAACTAATGGTTTTGAAACACGAATTATAGACAACCAGTATCCAGAGAGAAGAGTTTCAGCAATCTATTCGAAGAGGGATTTAGAGAAACTATTCAACCTTCAGTCAACAAAAAGCAGTCTGGCTTTTATTGAGGTTAAAAAGGATATCGCAGGCAGATATTATCAGGAAGCTGCAATCAGAGCTGTATGCGAGAACTTTGATAAGAAGAACCGCAGGAAAGCTCTGCTTGTAATGGCAACTGGATCTGGAAAGACCAGAACGGTAATCGCATTAACTGATGTTCTGCTTAATGCTGGCTGGATTAAAAATGTTCTCTTCCTTGCGGATAGAAATTCACTGGTAACACAGGCAAAGAGAAGCTTTGCAAATCTGCTACCAGATTTGTCGGTAACTAATCTTTGCGAGGAAAAAGACAACTACAATGCTCATTGTGTTTTCTCAACGTACCAGACAATGATGAACTGCATTGATTCAGTTCAGGATGAACAGGGCAAGTTGTTTACCTGTGGACATTTTGACTTGATTATCTGTGACGAAGCCCACAGATCCATATACAACAAATACAAAGATATCTTCAATTACTTTGATGCTCCGCTTGTTGGATTAACAGCGACACCGAAGGATGAGATTGACAAGAATACCTATGAGGTGTTTGAGCTTGAAAATGGCGTGCCTACCTATGGTTACGAACTGGCACAAGCGGTTAAGGATGGATACCTCGTTGACTATCTGTCAGTGGAAACTAAGTTGAAATTCATAGAGCAGGGTATTGCCTATGAAGATCTGACGGAGGAAGAGAAAGAAGAATACGAGAACACTTTTGAAGATGAGGATGGAAAGCTTCCGGAAAGAATTGAGTCATCTGCACTTAACACCTGGATTTTCAATGTGGATACAATTAAACATGTTCTCCACATTCTGATGACAGAAGGTATTCGTATCAATTATGGTGAGCGAGTAGGTAAGACAATTATTTTTGCAAAGAACCATGATCACGCGGAGAAGATTCTTGAAGTATTCAACAAAGAGTATCCACATCTTCCTGGTTTTGCAAAGGTTATAGATAACTACATGACCTATGCTCAGAGTGCAATTGATGAGTTCTCAGATCCAAATAAACTGCCTCAGATAGCCATCTCAGTTGATATGCTGGATACAGGAATTGATGTTCCGGAAGTAGTCAACCTTGTATTCTTCAAGAAGGTTATGAGTAAAGCTAAATTCTGGCAGATGATTGGGCGTGGAACAAGACTTTGCGAAGGACTGATTGACGAAGTTGATAAGGACAAGTTCTATATCTTTGATTTCTGCGGAAACTTCGAGTTCTTCAGAATGAACAAAGGCAAAGCAACTGCCAATATGATTGCCCTTCAGGGGGCGATATTCAACCTGAGGTTCCAGATGGCATATAAGTTGCAGGATATAAACTATCAGACTGATTATCTGATTTCATATAGAAAAGACTTGGTAGACATTCTTGTTGAAAATGTAAGCAGACTTAATAGAGAAAACTTCGCAGTAAGGCAGCATCTTAAATATGTGGATCAGTATTCGCATAATGCTAATTATGATGCATTGACTTATGAAGATACATTGATGGTGAGAGAGGAACTTGCACCATTGATTCTTCCGGAAGAAGATGAGATTTCAGCTGTAAGATTCGACGCACTTGTATATGCAATAGAACTTGCGTATCTGGCTGGACAGAAGAATAATCGTGCGAGAAAAGACCTGTTAAAGCGAGTTAATGCTGTTGCAGGCGTGGCAAACATACCGGAAATTCAGGCAAAGACAGACCTTATAAAGAAGGTTGCAGAAACAGATTACGTTGATAATGCTGATATAAATGATTTTGAGCATATTAGAACAGAGCTTCGCCATCTGATGAAGTACATTCCAAAGGGCCCAAAGATCATTTATGACACCCACTTTGATGATGACATCCTTTCTATTGATTGGAAAGAATCTGAACTAGAAAATGATGAACTTAAGAACTACAAGGCAAAGGCTGAGTTCTATGTTAGACAGCACCAGGATCATCTGGTAATAGCTAAGTTAAAGACAAATAAGCCGCTTACAGCAGTAGATGTCAAGACGCTTGAAAGTATTTTGTGGAGTGAAGTTGGTTCAAAGGAAGACTATGAAAAGGAATACGGAGAGAAGCCGCTTGGCGAATTCGTTCGTGAGATTGTTGGACTTGATATGAATGCAGCTAAGGAAGCCTTTGCAGAATTCCTTAATGAGTCAAATCTTGATAGTAGACAGATTTATTTCGTTAATCAAATAGTAGAATACATCGTTCACAACGGAATGATGAAAGACCTGTCAGTGCTTCAGGAATCACCATTCACAGATAAGGGCAGCGTAGTAGAATTATTCCAGGATTTGAATGTCTGGATGGGAATACGTAAGGTAATAGATCAGATAAACGCTAATGCAGTAGCGTAGAGGGGAGAGAATATATGCAAACCAACGATAGAAACTTGACGGACTTAATGGCATCTGTGCATTCAGCAAAAGCACAACTTCCGGATTTTCAAAGAGGTTGGGTTTGGGATGATGATAGAATAAAGGCATTAATAGCAAGTATAACAAGTAATTATCCTGTCGGAGCAGCTATGTTCCTGGCTTATGGAAATGAAGATATTCGTTTTAAGTATAGAACAATAGAAAATGTTCAGGCAACGAATGTTGTTCCTGATGAACTTATTCTTGATGGCCAGCAACGACTAACTTCGATTTATTCATCTCTATACAGCAAGTTGCCTGTACGAACACATACAGAAAAGAATAAGAACAAGGATATCTATAGATATTATTATATTGATATAGCAAAGGCGATTGACCCGGATGTTGATAGAACTGATGCTATTATTTCCATTTCTTCTGACCGAGTAATTACATCAGATTTTGGTAGAGTAGTTGAGATGGACTTATCTACTCGAGAAGCGGAATTCAAGAATAAAATGTTCCCGTTAAATATAATTCTCGATTTTGTGGAATGCCAAAAGTGGCAAAATGAATACTATGCATTCCACGAATATGATTCTACCGTTATCCAAGAGTTTACAAAGTTTAATAATGAAATCGTGATGGTCACATATCAATACAAGATGCCAGTTATCCTATTGGATAAAGATACACCAAAGGAAGCCGTGTGTCAGGTGTTTGAGAATGTGAATACGGGAGGAGTTTCCCTCACTGTTTTTGAACTTGTAACAGCAATATTTGCCATGGACGACTTCGAGTTAAGAAAGGATTGGGAGGAAAAGAAAGAAAACTATTTCAGTGGAGATATTCTTGATATTGTTGAGGCTACAGATTTCTTAACTGCTTGTACTCTGTATTCACAATATATATCTGGAGTAACATTAAGTTGCAAGAAGAGGGATATACTGGATCTTAAACTTACGGATTATAAGAAGTATGCAGATGTGATTGTAAAAGGTTTTGTTGAGGCGGAATCAATTCTTCAGGAGGAAAGAATCTTTTCAAGCAGAGATTTGCCTTATAGCACTCAACTCATACCAATGGCTACATTGTGCGCGCTGCTTTTGGACAACAATAAGATAAAGTCTACCAATGTCAAGAAGGCAATAAAGCAGTGGTACTGGTGTGGTGTAATGGGTGAATTATACGGAGGTGCAAATAACAGCAGATATGCAAACGATGTCAAAGGCGTAATGGACTGGGTGAAGAACTCAAATGATTTGCCTAAAACAATACTTGATGCATATTTTAGC
This sequence comes from Candidatus Crickella caballi, assembly GCA_018064665.1. Lineage (GTDB taxonomy): Bacteria > Bacillota > Clostridia > Peptostreptococcales > Anaerovoracaceae > Crickella > Crickella caballi. The sequence goes on from JAGHUV010000001.1 coordinate 18,839, forward strand.
CCAATGAGATTGCTTGGCCTTCAATCAAGGCAAAGTGCTGCATATAAAGGTATCATGGCGCTCATATTACAGAACCATCCAAAGGATTTCATTTCTGGTAAAGAAATGGATTTTGCAGTATATAAAAGCGAGTATGTTGATATTCATCATGTTTTCCCTAAAGACTATTGTGAAAAGCAGAATTACCCGAAGAAAAAGTGGAATTCTGTTGTGAACAAAACGCCGATTACATATTCAACAAATCGAGAAATCGGTGGGGTTGCACCAAGCGCATACCTATCTAAGATTGAGAACAAAAAGCAAGTGAACACAGATGATTTGAATGCGTATTTGGATTCGCATTTCATTGATCATGATATGGCAAGGAAGAATCAGTTTAATGAATACTTTTTAAATCGTGCAAAAGCACTCTTGGACTTAATTGAAAATGTCATGGGGAAACCTATCTCTGGAAGAGATAGCGAAGACGTTACATCATCATTTGGAGGAACGCTATAAATTAATGTTTAATAAAGACTTTCCAGGAAACGCAGCTAAGAGATGTGAAGAAAATGACAGCTTCCTCCTGAAACTCTTCGTAATCTTGAGAATCAGGATGTTACCTCTTTTGTTATTGATGATAAAACTATAATTACAGTACATGTAAAAGAAGCGGCGGAAAACATGAAACCGATATATATCGGGGGAAAGATTGAAAATTCATGGATTAGAACTGGTGACGGAGACAGGAAGGCGACTACCGAAGAATTAGCAGCACTAATGCGAAACGCACAACCTAATCAAGACAGCTTGCCTTTGGATAATTACTCTTTTGAGGATTTAGATGATGACTCCGTTCTTTCATATAAGGAGCGTGTAAATAAACGCTTTCCTAAAAAGAAGTATCTTGAGATGTCAAATGAAGCCTTCCTTGTAGAGATAGGAGCATGCGTTAAAGATAGAAATACAAACGAGATTAAGATAAAAAAGAGGAGCATTGTTGTTCTTCGGAAAATGTAATTCTATCAAAGAAATATATCCTCATTACCATGTAGACTTTTTCAATAGACGAGGCACAAATGTGCGTTGGATAGATAGAGTAACTGATGATGAGCCAAGTGATTACGAAATGAATCTCTTCAACTTCTATACAATTGTTATTGAGAAGATGAAAACTCTGCTAAAAGAGTCCTTTGCGCTTGACGAAGCTCAGATAAGATTACCTTTATCAGATTTGATGAAACACTAAGAGAGTGTCTGGTGAATTGTCTTGCCTATGCTGATTATACGCAGGGATATCCATCGACAAAAATAGATGCCTATGACGGATGGTTCGATTTTGTAAATCCAGGCAAAATGCTAGTATCTAAACAACAATTCTTACTTGGTGGCGATTCTAGACCAAGAAATGAAATAATAATGAAATTGTTTAGATTGTTGGGCGCTTCTGAAAGGCAGGGGGGTGGTGGCCCGTTAATTATCAAAACGGCTATTAATAACGATTTGAGAAGGCCGGAGATAATAACCGATCTTGAACATACTGAGATAAAAGTCTGGAATATTGACTTAGCAGAATCGTATCCTGAACTTAATGGCGACGAAAGAAATGTGTTTAGATTGCTGGTTAAGGATGGCAAACCTCTGTCTGTTAATTCAATAAAAAACACTTTAAGAATGACCGAATATAAAGTTAGGAAAGCGGTGCAAGTATTAGAAGAAAAGAAAATGATTGTTAAAATAGGCAATGGTGCTGGAACAAAATATTCTATTGTTCTTGAAAGTACCGAGTTTTTAACTAAATTACAAATGGCTATGGAGGTTTTGAAAAAACATATTCAGTAATTATCTCGTGAAATTCTTAAGATGATGTGCGCTAAAGGCATCAATAGCTATAGTTTTCAAGGGATAGCCGATCTGTTTTATCTCGTGAATATCTCGTGAAATCAAGATAATTTCACGAGATACGAAAATATGTGTGCTTAAAGGATGAGAAAAATAATCAAATGGTTCAAAGTGTTCAATGACAAACTGTTAGATTGAATGAAGTCAATGGGTTTCACAACGATGTAAAAGTAAATCAAAAAGATGGAACAAGATAAGAAGCCTCAAAAAGGGATGAAGAAAATGGATGAATTAAAATTACAACTAAAGAACTGTTATGGAATACAAGAGATGGAAACACAGCTTGATTTCTCTAATAATAACGTTGCTATTATATATGCCCCAAATGGCACAATGAAATCCTCTTTGGCTAAGACGTTTGCTTCATTAAGAGACCATGTTCCTGTTGAGGAGAAGGTCTTTGGTTTTAAAAGTGAATGTAGCATCACGGACGAGCAGGGATTGGATATTTCTGAAAAAGAAATTATTGTAATTAATCCATTTGATGAGAACGGATTTGAAGAGCAAGGTTTGCTTATGGCAAATGACATTTTGCGTAGGAAGTATTTGAATATTCATAAAACGATAGAAGAAAAGAAGGAAGCGCTGTATGCTCAGATAAAAGAGGCATTAGGATATTCTTCTCGTAGTAATTTTGAAGTTAAGAAAACCATGCTGAGAGATTGGAATAAAAACACTAACGAAGAATATTCTTGTTTGGTAGAAATAAAGAGCTTATTGAAATCTTCACACATGACATGTTCCCTAAAAGAGTGTGAGATAGATTATAATGTGTTGTTTAACGATAAAGTAGTTGCTTTGTTAAAGGCTGGCAACACTTCTGATTTAATTGCAGAGTATGAAGAAAAATATAGTGAATTGGTTAATAAATCACTTTATATGCGGCAAGGAGTTATAGACCATAACAATTATGGAAACATAAGTGATTCATTAAGTAATAATGGATTTTTTGCTGCTGATAATGAAGTGATATTAAAGGCAAAAGATGGCAGTGATAGAATAATTGTGAAAGGACAGAGTCAGTTAGATGATTTAATTAAGAAAGAGAAAGAAAAGGTATTAAATACAAAAGAAATAAAAGACTTATTTGAAAAAATTAACAAAGCGTTTGCAAAGAATAAAGATACCCAAGCATTTAATGCGTTTTTACAAGACCATCAGGAAATTGTTCCAGAATATAAGAACCTAGAGCAATTTAAGAAAAAAGTATGGATTAAAGTTTTTAAGGAACGTGAGCAATTACTAATAGATCTTCTGAAAGAATACGACAAAGCACAGTTTGATTTGAAGATGATTAGAGATGCTGCTAAAAATGAAGTTACTGATTGGATGAAAGCATTAGAATTGTTTAAGGAACGATTTTATGTTCCGTTTATGATAGAAACGTCAAATCAAGATGATGTTATTCTAAATATGGATTTACCAAGTTTTAAGTATACTTTTTCTGATGATAGAGGTGATAAAGAAGTTACAAAAGAAAGCCTACTGAATGTGTTAAGTACAGGCGAGAGACGTGCATATTATATTTTGAATATGATTTTTCAGATATTAGTCGCGAAAAAGAACGGTCAAGAAAGTCTACTCGTTTTAGACGATATATCTGAATCGTTTGATTATAAAAACAAATATGCGATAATTGAATATATTAAAGATATATCAGAATACACAGATGCCAATGACGAAAAGATTTTTAAGATTTTATTGTTAACACACAATTTTGATTTTTATAGAACTGTTGCATCACGAATAACAAAGAGGGGGAATTCGTATATTGCTTTTTCTGATTGCGGAACAATAAAACTTGAAAGAGGGCATTATACTAAAAACCTTTTTAGCAATTATAAAGACAGATTGCTTAAAGACTACACCGATAAAATTATGCTTGCATCTATACCATTCGTTAGAAATTTGATTGAGTACACAGAAGGAAGTGAACATCCGGATTATTTATTACTAACAAATGTTTTGCATTATAAACCGGACACGAGAACAATTACCTTGGAACAGATTCAAAAGATTTTTAATGATCATTGGTTTAGAAATGAAAAGTTGAAATTTGCGTTGGGAAGAGAAAATGAAAGAGTTTACGATGTTATTATGTCGGAAAGTGAACGTATAGATAATGTTGAAAAAATAGAAATAGAAAGCAAGTTAATCCTCTCGATGGCAATAAGACTAAAGGCGGAACTGTATATGAAGAACAAGATAGTATCTAATTTGCCAGACGGGAATAATATTATTCGCGAAATATACTCCAAGAAAAGTCAAAGCGGAAGAATGCTAGCAACGTATAAAGCCCATATAAATGATAGTTCAATGAATACTTTAGAACTTGTTGCTATGATGACACCAGAAAACATTCACATAAATTCTTTTATGTTTGAACCAATTTTGGATATGTCACTAAAACATCTATATGATTTATATCAAGATGTAAAGAATTTAGCATGAAATATCTACCAAAGAAATAATACAATTTATTATATTTGCTGATTTACAAAGGTGGTACAGAATGAATCATAGAAAGGGTGATTAATAAATTGCGGATGGTATTGATATGCTGTATTGTTCCTGACACATGTTTGACGTATCGAGGCTGTAAATGTTAATGTAATAGTTGACCACAGTGACAACGAAAAAGTTTACCACTAGCGTAGTTCCTTGTAAGATGGATTCACATCTGTCGAACAAGGAGGAATGGTATGGTAATAGGTATGGAGATTTACTCAGAAATCCGCAGAGCCTATCTTTCAGGTGAATCACAGCGGTCTATCGCCAATAGACTTGGCGTATCTAGACAGACGGTCAAGAAATATTGCGAGGGGGAAACTGTTCCCGGTGAACGCAAAGAATATTTACGAGAACCGACTGTCGTTACTGACGAAGTTAAATCATTTATTAAAGATTGCCTGGAATACGACCAGCAATCACATTTGAAAAAGCAGCAGCACACAGCTAAGAGAATCTATGATCGTCTGGTTGATGAGCTCGGATTCGAAGGTTCGTATAGCATTATTCGTCTTGCAGTACGAGAGCTAAAGAATCAATATGTTCCGGCTCAAGCTGATGTGCCTCTTGAATTTGACCCTGGTGATGCAATTCAGATCGACTGGGGCGAAGTTCAAATTTATCTCAACAACAAGCGCATTACAGCAAATATCTTTTGTGGCAGACTTTGCTACAGTTGCGACATATTCGTCATGGCCTGCTTCAGTCAGAACGCTGAGAGCTTTCTTGAAGCACAGCAGCGCATGAGTATTTCGGTGGTGTCCCTAGAAGGCTCATCTTTGACAATGCCAAGGTTGCAGTCAAGGAAGGCTTTGGGTCACATGCGCAGCCACAAACAGATTACAAGAACTTTGCTGCTCATTATGTATTCAATACAGATTTCTGTAATCCGGCCAGCGGTAACGAGAAAGGCCTGGTAGAAAACCTGGTTGGTTATGCCAGAAGAAATTTCTTCGTGCCTCTGCCGAAAGTTTCATCTATGGATGAACTTAATGAGCAACTCATAAATAAATGCCTAAATTACAGAGCGAAACATAAAGTTGAAAGCAGATCTGCAACTGTTAGCGTTCTCTATGAACAGGAAAAGGCATACCTGCATAAGATCGCACCATACAAGTACGACACTGCAAAAATAACTACACCTACAGTCGGCGATTTCTCAACAGTTAAATTCGACAGAAACAGTTACTCCGTACCAATCAAATATCTGAGAAAGACCGTCACTGTAAAAGGTTATGCAAATTCAATCAACATAATCTGTGATGACCACACTGTTGTCACTCATGAACGCCTGCAGGGCCAAGGAAATACCTCCTACAAGCTAGAACACTATCTCGATCTTCTTGAAAGAAAACCTAGAAGTGTTTTCCAGGCTAAACCTGTCAGACATAACGTTCGCCAAGAACTACTGAACTGGGGACAGAAGCTCCCTGGTGGTAACAAGGAAATGGTTCGCTTGTTACGTCTATGTGTAGACTATGGCGAGACTACGATCCTTGACATACTGAACTCTCTCCCTGGAGGAGTCACCCCATCTGTAGACCTTGTTCGAAGTTATCTGGTAAACAGTCAAGAACGTTCATTACAAGAACGATTCGTTGATGAGATACCGGTTAATGCCATTGATCTAACTTACTACGACAAGAAATGCGGGGTGGTAGCAGTATGAACGAAGCAAATAAGCAACTTATCTCTATGTATGCTAAGCAGCTGAGAACACCTACCTTCAATCAATTTGAAGATGTAGCCAGACAGCTGTCAAGTAATCAAGGTTATGAGGATTTCCTAATAGCTCTAATGAGAGCTGAACTGGAAAACCGCCAGGAACGTAACAGGCAACGCAAGATCAAACAGGCTAAATTTCCATATGTCAAAACAATCGAGGAATTTGACTGTAATAGACTTGAGCATGTATCTGGAGCTCAAATCAAAGAACTGGCATCTTGCGACTTCGTTGCCAACAAACAAAACATAGTAATGATTGGCAATCCGGGAACCGGCAAAACACACCTTTCTGTTGCACTGGGAATGAATGCTTGCAATCAAGGAATGAATGTACGGTTCTACACAGCAGCTAATCTATCTAATGAGTTAATAGAAGCCTTGGACACACACCGACTTCTAAAGCTAGAAAAGCAGATAGCAAGCTGTGACCTGCTGATCATAGATGAGATGAGCTACCTAACATTCAACAGACATCAATCTGAATTATTGTTCAAGGTAATCGCTGATCGAAGTGAACGCAAGAGCATCATCACATCCACGAACCTCCCATTCTCAGAATGGATGACTATGTTCGAAAATCCAACTATGGTTGCGGCCATGATCGACCGCTTGACCTATAGAAGCTATGTCCTCAATATGAACTCAGATAATCCATACCGAGCAGAATATGCTGCCAAGTATGAGAGTTCAGAGGACTAGTGGTAAACTAATTCATTGTCAAAGTTTACGTAATGGTAAACTTTTTGATTGTCAATGGTGGTAAACAAATTCGTTGTCACTGGTAAAGAAATTCATTGCAATTTACAATCGAGGCTTAAGAACTGAAATCAAACAGGCTAATCATTGACGTTGAACATGTTCAAAAAAGAAGAGATTTGAGATGAAACAAGTAGTATCAAAGACCGGCGCACTTGCAACACACTTGCAACATTGAAAACAGAAAACCAGTAATTTCAAGGACTTTCAACTCTCAAAGCGTTAGGGAGACCTATCCCAATTTGCGAAAGCAAATCAAAACCTCCGACTTGTGTCGGAGGTTTTATTCTATAGATCTATTTCAGTTTCTGTACGAAAACGGCCAGTTCGTCTTTTAGATTTTTATCTCCCGTGTAATATATTTCCATTACTTTTTTTCCGTTCCTTAAATACAGGATCTGGTTTCCGCCATAATTGAGCTTCTTCGGCTCTGAATAATATCCGACATAATCAATATCAGCACAGTCCACCGAAATGTCATCCGGTTTCAATTCTGTGGCAGAATCATCATCCCAGGTCGAATCGTATGCTATATCTTCTTCGAGGAACATCTCTGCAGCTTTATCATTTATAAATCTGGAGTATCCACAACTATAGTATGCGATTGTATCCGTCGCAGTTGAGCTCTCATCCTCGGGATCCTGAATTTCCCTGTCAATTGTGTAGCTTTCATGTGCCCATTCTCTGATCAGCGTAGTTTCTGAATTAATGAAATAGTCTGTAACATATTCTCCGGTTTCGTCTTCCCGCTTACCCGTTACCAGATCATAATAATCATCCCAGGTTTTCTCATCGAACTCGCTGAATCGAACCAGATCGGGGTTATCATATGCTAACGATTCATTCAGGTTCAGCAAACCGCCGTTAAATGCATTGACTGCATAAACTGCACCGAAGATCAGCGATATTGCCAGTAATATGTAAGCGATCCTGCAACGCATAATGACTTTGTCATAAGGGAGGCCGTGTTCTATGACGCCCTTCTTTCTGATCTTTGCATAGCTTCTGATACCGGACACTGATCCGAGAACGATTGTTGTTACTGCGGCTGCGGCAAGAGACAGAATAGTCACAAAGCCGACAATGCTTATATCAAGTGCATGCATGCTGCCGAAGCCATATGCATTAAGAGAGGCGCTATCTATATAAAAACTCACTGATAACAGTACAAGAAGCGCTATCGAGAGAATAGCATTTGTACGCAAGGCCCTTTGTGTGCGCCTGTTGTACAGGTAATCATTTTCGCACAACTCACACAACTCACTTGCGTTCGGATCGTCATTGTAGAAAATAGATATTTCTATCGAAGCGGGAATATGTATCCAGCCGGCTTCTTTATATGATTTGCATTCCTCGGTCGGGAGCTTCTTATATTTAACGGGTATTATTCTGTATTTTCCGTATGAAGGGGCTCCTTCTTCAAATTCGCTTGTAAATAAGTTCTGTCGTTTCAGAAGAAGTCCTTTGCCGGCCATATCCTCCAGCCAGCTCTCCATATAATTAAAGTCGCAGACCCCGAAATAATTAAGCTTCTTTACAGTGCTCATTTGAATACCTCTCATATAGCATTGATGTACTGCTGATATTATATCATATACTGCCTATGCCGTTAGCTTAGATAATCTTTTGCTCCGGTAAATATTTGCCGGAGCTTTTCCATATAGTATAATCACCCTTTGGTGATGGAAGTAAGAAAGTATCTTCCGGTAACGACCAACGCAGAAACGACTTAACATAATGTCGAATGTGTAATATAATAATCATCAATATTTTTGCAACTGGTGATGAAACAAAAAAGCATAATAATGCAGATGTTTAATAAATATGGAGAGAAAACACATGAAGAAAAAGAGTCTACTTAGCATAATGCTCAGTCTGACTATGTGCATAAGCATGATGCCTATGGCAGTGATTGAGTCCTTTGCAATCAGTGACGAGGATCTGCTGCAGGATAATACAGCTTCGGCGTCCAATGAAACTTTGGTGGAAAATGATGCGGGACAGCCTTGTGATAATGACGCTTCAGATTCCGATGAAGCAATGGGAGACAGCGACACGGAACAGGTGCAGAAAAATGCAGAAGCTGTTTCTGATGCAACATTGGCAGACGACAACGCTATGCTGCTTCAGGACAATGCAGCTGCAGTTTCCTATATTTATTATACAGTGGATGGAAACACTGCCATCAAGCATACTGACGGCAGCTGCGAGAACTACACAACAGTGACAGGTTCAACTATGTCATTTAGCGACGGCCAATGGTATGTGGTTTCAGAGAGTGTCTATATTGGCAGTCGTATAACAGTGAACGGCGAAGCGAATCTCATCCTTTGTGATGGCGTAAAACTGGATACTGAATACGGAATAACTGTAAACGCAGGCAATACTCTGAATATATATGCACAGTCTGAAGGAACAGAGAAAGCAGGACGCTTTTCTTCGGGGAAGGGCATTTTCAATGGTGCGTGTATTGGCGGCAATCGCGGCGAAAGCTGCGGCAGCATAAATATTCATGGAGGAGTAATAGAGGCTGTTTCAGATCGCTCTGGATCAGGAATAGGCACCGGCGATGGCGGCATCGGCGGCAGCATTAATATTTTTGACGGCAATATTACAGCTGAAAGTGATGGCGGTTACCGTGCCGGAATCGGCGGCGGTACCGGCGGCAGAGTTGACAGTATTACTATCTACGGAGGAAATGTTAACGCAAAGCAGTTAAGCACGGCAGCTGCTGCAATCGGAGGCGGAAACGGCAGAGATAGCGGCGATATCACTATCAATGGTGGAACAGTTACAGCGTATAGCTGTGGCGCCGGAATCGGTGGTGGTGAAAATGGTAATGGCGGCAATATTACCATCAACGGCGGAACAGTAAATGCAACTGGACAAAATTCTAGCGCCGGAATCGGTGGCGGCAGATATGGTAATGGCGGCAATATTACCATCAATGGCGGCAGCGTTACTGCCAGCGGATATCACGGTGTTGGTGCAGGCCAGAACGGTACTGACGGCACGCTCACACTTGGAGAAAATGTGACCTTCAAAGCAGGTGCAGACAAAAATAACATCTGGGTGAGCGGAGACAATGATAACGTTTCAGAGGCTTTTGGCAAGAAGTATTTTGAATCAACAGACGTGTTAGTGCCTGTAGAATATGTTTACTACACAGCAGACGGAAACACTGCTGTAAAACACGAAGACGGAAGCTGTCCGGACTACAAAAAAGTAAAAAGCACAACAACAGCTTTTGAAGACGGCAAGTGGTACATTGTTAAAGGTGATGTTGAACTTGGTGACCGACTGACTGTTGCCGGCACAGCTAACCTTATTCTTATGGATGGTGCAACACTGACGGCTTCAAAGGGAATTGCTGTTTCAGATGGCAATACTCTGAACATCTACGGCCAGTCAGAAGGCACAGGATCCCTTGTTGCACAGACCGGCGGTGAGAGCGGTGTTGCTGCTATTGGAGGCAATTACTATAATGACGGCGGAACCACTAGCATTCATGGTGGAACGATTACTGCAAAAGGAACCGATCAGGGTGCCGGGATCGGTGGCGGAGGACAAAGCGGCGGAGGCAGCCTCACTATATTTGATGGAGAAGTAAATGCTGTCGGCGGTGAGTATTCTGCTGCGATCGGCGGCGGTCGAAGTGGTGCCGGCGGAAATATATCGATCTATGGCGGTACTGTCAACGCAACTACTGATGGCCACGCATGTGGGATCGGTGGAGGTTATACCGGATACTCAGGTAATATCACTATCAACGGCGGTACAGTAAATGCAGCCGGCGGAGATGTCGGCATTGGCGGGACCCACGACCGGAACGGCAGTGTTACCATTAACGGCGGCACAGTTACAGCAGAAGGTGTCTTTGGTGCGATCAATTACTGCGATTTTACTCTCGGAGAAGCTGAGAATTTTGAAGCGGGAGCTAGCAAGAACGATATCACTATTACCGGCGATATTGACAATGCATCGGATGCGGTTGGACCAAAATATGTCAGAACAACAGATGTATTGAGTCCGGTTTCATATGTCTATTACACAGTTGATGGAGACAAGGCTGTTAAGCACGAGGACGGAAACTGTGAGGACTATATCAAAGTAAGAAATGCACTTACATCATTCGAAGATGGCAAGTGGTATGTTGTATCTAAAAATGTAACTATTGATGAGCTTGTTGGCGTTAACGGCACCGCCAATATCATCCTGTGTGACGGTGCGAAACTGACATGCGCACGGGGCACAAATGTCTCAGAAGGAAGTACTCTTAATATTTTCGCACAGAAGCAAGGCACAGGCACTTTTGAATCAACGTCAAAAACATATGCCGTTGCCGGGATCGGCGGAGACGCAGATCAGAATTGCGGATCAATAAATATTCACGGCGGTGTTATTTCTGCAGCGAACAGAGACCGTGGTGCTGCGATCGGTGGCGGTGGAAATGGCAATGGCGGCAGCATAACAATTTTTGACGGTGATGTAACTGCTAAGGGCAACAGTTATGCAGCAGCGATCGGCGGCGGCTATAGCGGCGATGGCGGCAACTTTACAGTATATGGCGGAAAGGTTACTGCCATAACATCCTCTAGTACTGCAGCAATCGGCGGCGGTGAGAATGGCAGCGCAGGCACAATTACGATCAACGGCGGCAGCGTCACTGCAGAAGGCGATGTAGGTATCGGAGTAAGTAAATCCGGTACAGGCGGAAGTATCACGATCAACGGCGGCGATGTAACTGCGACCGGCGGCTGGAATGGCGCCGGAATCGGAAGCGGTGTGGAAGCTGCGGGAGCTGATATCGTCATAAACGGCGGGACAGTCACTGCAAAAGGTTTTAAATACGGTGCAGGACTCGGTATAGGAAAAGATGCGAAGAGCGGCGGTTCGATCATCATTAACGGCGGAACAGTCATTGCAACTGGCGGCGAGAACAGCTGGAGCGTCGATGCCGGTACAGATGGAAGCTTCATCCTTGGAGATGGTGTTACTTTCGACGCAGGAAGCGATAGAGACACCATCACTGTAACAGGTGATAAGAATAATGCGTCGGATGCACTTGGAAATAAATACTTTACATCTCCACATACACATGCCTTTGATCAGGAAGTTGTTTCGGACGAATATCTGAAAACCCCGGCGACTTGCACTGAAGCAGCAGTATACTGCAAGAGCTGCAAGTGTGGCCTTGCAAGTGAGACAGACACCTTCTCAAGCGGAGATGCGCTCGTGCATGAATTCCCTGAGACATGGGAGCAGGCGGACGAAAAGCAGCATAAGCATGTCTGCGAACGTTGTGATACAGCTGAGTATGCGGACCATGCATGGGATGAACGTAAAGTTGTCAATCCGGCAACAATAACGTCAGATGGAAGCTACTATAATGTTCAGACCTGCAAGGGCTGTGGATATGAGCTGAAATCCGAATCGGTGACGATCCCTAAGATATATGCAGTAACATTAAGCTCTGCACAATACACATACAATGGAAAGGTGAAGACTCCATCGGTTACCGTAAAGGATGCACAAGGCACAGTTCTTGTTAAGAACACAGACTACACAGTTTCATATTCAAGCGGAAGGAAGAATGTAGGAGCTTATTCTGTAAAAATTGCTTTTAAGGGGAATTATGCAGGAACCAAAACTCTGACGTTTAAGATCAACCCGAAGAAGGCTACAATTAAGAAGCCGTCAAGATCCAAGACATATGTCACTGTAAAATGGGCAAGACAGTCATCTAAGATGTCAACGAAGAGAATAACCGGATATCAGGTTCAGATCGCCAAGAATAAATCCTTCACTTCGGGCGTTAAATCATACAAGGTTAAAGGCTATAAAAAGACATCCAAGAAAATAAAAAAGCTTAAAAGAAAAACCACATACTATGTAAGAGTAAGAACTTATATGGGAAGCTATTATTCAGGCTGGAGTACGGTGAAGGCGGTCAAGACAAAATAAATACAATTACTGTATTTGCGTGAAAAGGAAGTAACAGCAAAATGAAAAAGTACAGGGTTATGATCGTTTCGGGGTTTGTGCTGGCAGCCGGCATAGCATATATGCTTTCGTCCTCTTCCGGAGTAAGTGCTGTCGAAGCAACTGATACGGAGAAGATATCACCTTCGCTTAGCCTGGAAGAGTATATGGTAAGCGAGGAGCGGGTGAACTGGTCAGATTCATATTGTGCCAAGGTCGCGAAATCAAAAGGGATTCAGACTGAAATAAGTGAATATGAGTCGGCTTTAATGGAAGAGCTTCTGGTCTCGGATACAGAAAATACGGTGTGTTCACCGATCAACACCTATTTTGCTCTCGCGTTGCTTGCGGAAGTGACAGGTGGGGAAACAAGGCAGCAGATCCTGGATGTTCTCAATGTCAAGAGTATTGATGCGCTCAGAAGCAATATTGATGCCTTGTGGAAGAGCAATTGCGTTGATACACCGGCGATCAAGAGTCTGCTCGCCAATTCTGTGTGGCTCAACAATGCCGTGGACTACAACAGATCGACATTGAACAGAATTGCAGAGAGCTACCATGCATCTTCTTTCGAAGGGACTCCGGGAAGCAAAAGGATGGACCGGGCTCTGAGAGACTGGACGGATGAGAAAACCGGAGGCCTGCTGAGTGAATACACAAAGGGAATGTCGCTAAATGAGGATATGGTGGTGGAACTCGTATCCACAGTTTATCTAAAGGCGATATGGCAGGATGCGTTTGCTCCGGAAGCCACATCGAAGGAGGTATTCCATGGAGCGTCCGGCGATACTGCTGTGGATATGATGCACGCAACCAGGACTGCGCATGTGTACAGAACTGATAATTTTGCTGCGCTTGAGCTTGATCTGACGGATAGTGGTTCGATGTATGTGCTGCTACCTGAAGAAGGGGTCGATGTAAATGAGCTTGCTGCAGACAGAAGTGTCATGGCAACGATTCTTAAAGAAGGCAGTGAGGATGATCTGAGGCTGGTCAATATGTCGATACCTAAATTCAAGGTGTCGAGCAAGCTGGACCTGACTGATGCGATAAGGGCTCTTGGCATAACTGATGCGCTGGATCCTGCAGTGTCAGACTACAGCCCGCTTACAGATGAGCTTGTGGGTATCTGTCTTGATAAGGCGGAACATGCAGCAATGATCGACGTAGATGAGGATGGCGTGACAGGAGCTGCTTATACAGAACTTGGTATGAAGGTGACAAGTCTGATGCCTGAATATGAGGAGGTGGACTTTGTCGTTGACAGGCCGTTTATGTTCGTAATAACCGGGGCAGATGGAGCTGTCCTTTTCTCGGGAATTGAAAGAGATCCTCTCGAGCAATGATATAATATTGAAGGGGATTATCTCGGACGATGATAATATGCTGTTTCGCAGAGGCTGCTTCTATAAAGAGAGCGTGATACGAGAATAGCAACGATAGCACACACGACGACCTGTATGGTGTTGAAGCCTACGCAGGCGAGTGCGCCTATCCACTGACCAAACAGAATCACTTCAGATATAAAATATCCGAATACTGCAATGATGCACGAAACAATAAGGCCGTAGTATTCCGCATTAGGAATTCCACCGGTCTTTTTGATTTCTTTCCCGTTCCTATCGCTCTTGATGATATGATCGATGAACGCACCGAATGCCAGAGTCATGATGAGCTTAACAAAGAATGTCCAAGGGGCCCAAAATGCAAAGCCTCCGATTAGATCGGCAAGACTTGCTCCGACGGCTGCAGCAAAGCAGGCGTTCCTGCGAGGAAGCATCATAGCTCCAAGGAAGATCACTGCATCGCCAAGGTGGATATAACAGTCGGGACCGCAAGGAATGCGAAGAATAAGGGTACATATCAAGACGAGCGCTGTGATGAGCGCAGTCATTACTAATGTAGTTGTGTTCCCGTTTCTGTTAGTCAAAGCCTGTGTTCCTCCTGATGGACTTGCCTCAAACGATTTGCAGATATATAATAGCACTGCACTGCACTTAATGAAATGTGCAAAATCAAAAAATATTATAAGTACAGATAGGACAGATCTATGAAAAACATCGTACTCGAACTTGATAATGAATCAAAAGAAAAGCTGTATTATCAGATTTACTCATCACTCAAGAACGACATACTGAGCGGCACACTCGAACAGGGTACCAAGCTGCCGTCACTTCGTAAGCTTGCCGAGGGCAACGGTGTCAGCGTCACGACTGTAGAGACTGCATACGAGCAACTGCTTGTTGAAGGATATATCGAGAGCAGACCAAAGTCAGGCTATTACGTTGCGGATGCCGCAAGTGCACGACCTTATACCACATCAGCAGCAGAGGAACAGGCTGCGCCGGAGATACCTGATGATAAGAGAAGAATCGCATCACAGGAAAGACCGTGCATTTACGATACGGAGAGCTTTGATTTTGCGAAGTGGAAGAAGTGCATGAACAGAGTTTTCAATGAGTGCGAACACCTGCTGCAGACTGAAGCAGATCCTAAGGGCGAGCCATCGCTCAGACAGGAGCTTGCAAGATATCTCTACCAGAGCAGAGGGGCAAAGTGCAATGCCGAGCAAATCGTGATCGGGGCGGGCTCACAGCAGCTTACGATGCAGCTTGCCAAAATTCTTAAGGAGCTTGGCGTCAATAATGCGGCAACTGAGATTCCGGGATATGGCCCGATCAGGAATATACTTGAGGCAGAGGGGTTCCCTGTGACGGGAGTACCTGTGCAGGAAAACGGTATCGATATCGAGAAGCTTCCGCAAGGCGAAAGGACTTTGGTATATGTGAATCCATCCAATCAGTTCCCTAGCGGAGCTGTAATGCCGGTCGGAAGGAGATATGAGCTTATAAACTGGGCCGAGACAAACGATGGTTACATACTTGAGGACGATTATGATTCGGAGCTCAGATACAGAGGAAAGCCTATTCCTGCAATGCAGGGCCTGGATAATAACGGAAGGGTTATATATCTCGGATCATTTTCGTCGACGCTTTATGCATCCGTAAAGATCAGCTATATGGTGCTTCCACCTGAGCTTGCTGAAATTTTCGACAGAAACAAAACCAAATACAGTCAGACCTGTTCCAAGGCTGAGCAGCTATGTCTTGCATTCTATATGAGCGAGGGCTATTACTACAGGCATATCAAGAAGCTGCGCAGACTCTATGCGTCCAAGCTTGCGGTAGCAATGGACGTTTTCGCACAGACAGATGGTGATGTGCTTGAGCCTGTGGATTCAAAGTCGGGAATGGCACTCCTGCTGAAAATCAAATCAGAGAAGACTGTCGGGGAAATCTGCAGAATGGCGGATTCTCTCGGTATGGATATGAGGCCTGTTTCGGATCTGTGCACAGATTCGACTAAGGTGGTCTACTTCTATTTTTACAGAATACCTGAGGCTTTGCTCAAGCTTCTCATCAGGCAGTTTGCCGCAAAGCTGAACGGAGGGAGATAATAAATGTATAACATTCTGGTAACCAATGATGACGGAATAAACTCTCCCGGTCTGGCGGCTCTCGTCAAAGCGCTGGAGGGAATTGCGACGGTTTACGTTGCTGCGCCGGCTAAGCAGCAAAGTGCAACTTCAAGACACATAACCTTTATCCGTACAGTAGCGGTTGAAGAGGTTGAGCTTGATGGAGCGGAGGTGGCTTATGCGGTACATGGCCATCCGGCAGACTGCGTGATGTGGGCGCTTTGCAAGTTTGACAGGGTTGTTGACTTTGACTTTGTATTCAGCGGCATAAATATGGGCGAGAACACTTCGACGGCCACATATTATTCTGCAACGGTAGCTGCTGCGCTGGAGGGGAGCATGCAGGGAATACGTTCGATCGCACTTTCGGTCGAAGGTCATGAAACAGAGAATTTTGAATATATATGCAGCATTATTCCGCAGCTGATAGAGTTCAGCCTTAAGCTTGATTCGGAAACAGTGCTCAATGTAAATGCGCCGGACCTCACTGCTGACAAGGTCAGGGGCGTAAGGATCGCGGACATCGCTCGCAAGGACAGAAGCCCACGCTTCCATTATGTTTCTGCGGAGAATGGCGAGTATCAGATGGCGGTCGAGATGCCGTGCGTAGAGCCTTCCATTACCGAAGATTTTGGATGCCTTAGAGCGGGCTATGTTTCAATAACGCCGCTTGATCAGAGGCTGTCTGCGCCTGAAGCATTAAAGAAGCTCAAAGGGAATCTGGTGGAAGGGGACCTTCTTGTGATCATGGGTGCTCAGCACAAGCTGCTTGAAGGTCTGCACAAGGGGCTGAGTGTAGAGGAGAATATCTGTATGCTGGCGGACTGTGTGAGCAGGCTCGGTACGCCTACTGTTCTCACGGAGCTATATGGCGAGGGTGAGCTGCTGCCTGAAGTTACGAGCTTCTGTGACAATGCGGAGAGATTTATCCTGGCCGAATTCGATGCTCTTCAGAACTCGGAATTCAGCAATTTGGCAGAGTCTATAGCAAGCAGGAAGGTGTTCCTTGCGGGCGCTGAGACTCATATTTCAGTGCAACAGACAGCCGCGGCATTCCGTAAGCTTGGCTTTGACGTGAGCATCATCGAGGAATGCTGCACTTCATCAAGCAAGGACGAACACAAAGCGGCGATAGAGAATATGCGCGCTATGGGCTGTCATATAATAACGATTGAAGCTGCGGCTATGGAGCTTATCGGAAGCAAAACGCATCCTGCATACGGAAGTATAAAGAATATTCTGAAACAGGATTGATGAAACAATAGAATAAATTTTGTTATAGAGGGGGTCCCGTATATCGGGAGCCCTTTTTGTTGTTTTTGGAGAAAAAAGTCGGTAAAAGCTTGGGAGGTCCATTATGAACATTGCAATTGTAAGTGCAAATGAGATCCAGCAAAGCCGTACGATAGCCATGCTGGAAGAGTATGCATCGAAGCTGAGTATTGAATTCAGAACGACGTATTTTCTTGCCTCGGAGAATCTTCTTAAGGAGGTTAAGCTTCGAGGCGGATATGACATGTATATACTGGATGTGCTGATCCCCGATGTGGACGGGATTCTGCTGGGTGAGCGCTTACGTGCAAGAGGCGACAATGGAATTGTTCTGTATATAAACGGAGAACCGAGCAGGGCGTGGCGAGCCTTTCGCATCAGAGCGGACGACTACCTGCTGAGTCCTGTGCACAAAGAGCTTTTCAGAGAAGCGATGGACCGCGCGGTCAACATGTGCACGGACTTAAGCTCAATGCATACGATAGAGTTCAGACTCAAGAACGGCATAATGCGGGATGATCTGGGCAAGCTTACATACATAGACAAGAGCAGGCGCACGTGCTGGTATCATTTCTCCGACGGAAAAGTATATGAAGGGCCGACCGTCCGGGGCGCATTCGAGGAAAGTGTTGAGGAGTATCTCTGCTACAAGGAGCTGTATCTCGCAGGCAAAAGCCTGCTGCTCAATCTGAAACATATAAGGCTTATCGATACAAACGGGATCTTACTGAGCAACGGGGAAGTGGTTCATCCGCCTCGCTCCAGATACGAGAACGTGTATATTGCATGGAAAAAATTCTCTGAAGAAATGAATGAACGGTAATTCGGAAAGTCGTTGATCCGCTGACTCGATAATTCGTAAATTCGAGGGCTTGTTAATTCAGGAGTTCGTTAACTCGGGAGCGATACGTGCGGTACGTCCGGAGGGATACTCCGACGAATTATCGAGTGATACGTCCGGTACGCGCGGAGGGATACTCCGACGAGAAGAATGAAAAGCCGGCTCAGATCATTACCTGAGTTCGGCATGTTTTAGAGCGCATAAATATAAGGTCAGACACACTGGCAGAAGCAGGGGACAACAGAGACAATACGGGCACAAGCTTGGAGCACAAAGGTCTTGAAATAACGTTATATTTACTATATAATTCGTATGTTGTTTACTCTAAAAGTTTAAGCAACATATAAGCTAATAGGCTGACGTAGCTCAGACGGTAGAGCGCATCCTTGGTAAGGATGAGGTCGGCAGTTCAAGTCTGCTCGTCAGCTCCAGCGGAAACGCAAGGGGCAAGGGGACGCCCCTGTCCCGCTTCTCAAAATAACGTTATTTAATAGGAGGAAAGAAATGGCTAAGCAGAAATACGAAAGAACCAAGCCACATATCAACATCGGTACAATCGGCCACGTTGACCACGGCAAGACAACTCTTACAGCAGCTAT
>JAGHUV010000022.1 GCA_018064665.1 Candidatus Crickella caballi
TTATGCGAAGGGGTGGGGGTTTCTATTTTATAATTTCCCCATAAAAACCACCCCGCTTTCGTGGTGTTTTTTTTTGGAGCTAGTGAGGGCAAGCCAACCCGCAACCGCTTCGTTACGAATGAAGTGCTCTGCCATTGAGCTACAGTGGCATCGAACATAGTTATTGTAAGGGTTTGGAACCCCTATTGCAAGTGTTGAAAGACAAAACGTGCATCAGGAAGCCTTTGCTTGTGACCTGCGCGTGTCTCTGATTGTGATGTACGATGCCAGGAAGAGCAGCAGTATTCCGACTACTGTATTCCACGCTATTGTTTCATGAAGAATAAATACAGCAAGGAAAGGTGCTATTCCCGGTTTTATGAAGAATGCAATCGATCCGGTCGTGGCATCAGAGTATTTGATCGCAAGAAAGTAACAAAGGTAACCGACTCCCGTTATCATTATTCCGACATAGGCGACCGTCAGCGGATGTTCCGCAACACCGGCCAGAACGGGCCTGCCTGTCATGAGGATGATCACCAGCAGCGCAAGCGATCCCAGAATGAAGCTTATGCTTGTCTGAGTGTAGGTTCCGACCTTGGCAAGGGTTCTCTTACCCATTACCGTATATGCCGCAAAACTGATTGCCGCAGCGAGCATAAGAACAAGGCCAAGAGGCGTGTTTCCCTCCTGGACATCCCACGGTCTCATCAGAAATACACACGCAGCAAGCGCAATGCCCACTGCATAGTATTTAGGGCGACTCATCTTTTCATTGGTAAAGATATGTGCCAGAACCATCGTGAAAATCGGGTTAAGACACATAATCGACGCTGCTGTCGCCGCATTGCATCGAAGCACTCCCAGCTGGAAGAGCACCATGCTCACCGGAATGCACATGATACCGCAAAGCAGCAGCCACAGCCAGTCTCGTCCGGACATGTATGCGCATCCGTCATTTGCTGCTTTGCGCTCACGGTATTCCTTAATGCCGAACGGAAGAAGCAGCAGTCCGCCGATAAGAAAGCGCAAAAAGGTCAACTGAAAAGAATCGAAGGTGGCCCCTCCGATCTTCAGTGCGACCTCCATTGTCGCAAACAGGAATGCAGTTGTAATAATAAATGCGATAACTTTTTTCAATTACTTATTTCGAATACAGATTATTGTTCGAGAATTCAGCATTGCTGGTAATGTCAATTCCGAGTGCCTTGAGGGCCTGCTCGTCCTTGTCCGAAAGGATTGCTGTGCAATGTGCAATGCATCCGTTCAGGTTAGGAAGCTCCTTCAATGCGAGATCCGCAAACGGATTGGTGAGCTTTGTGAGAGTCAGTGCCATGATAACCTCTTCAAGGTTCAGACTCGACTTGTCGTGGAATACATTAACCTTGGTATTGGCAATATTCTCAAGAATTGTCGAGGAGATAACCGGCATGTCGTCCTGAATTCCTGCCAGGTGCTTAATTGCGTTAAGTACCATTGCAGCAGTCGCAACCATTCTCTTTGAGCTGCGTCCTGTAATGATTGTTCCGTCTTCAAGCTGCATTGCTGCAACAACAACATTCTCATAACGATCCGGATTCTGCGCCTTGGTAGCTTCTGCATACTCCTCTGCAGCTGCAACGCAAGGTCTGTCGTACTTTGTTGCGCCAACCTCTTCCATCAGGAGCTTGATTCTCTCAAGTACGCTCTCGTCGATAGCGCCCTTTCTGTATGCACACTCTGCAATCAGGTATCTGCGGATTATCTCCTGCTTTGCCGCATTGCGACAAACCTCGTCATCGATGATGCCAAAGCCGGCTCTGTTCACACCCATGTCTGTTGGTGATTTATAGCCTTCGTCCGAGCCTGTAATGGCATGCAGAATTCTCTTGAGAACAGGGAATGCGTCGATATCCCTGTTGTAGTTAACCGCAGTCTCACCGTATGCATCGAGATGGAACGGGTCGATCATGTTAACGTCCTTAAGGTCTGCTGTTGCTGCCTCATAAGCAATATTTACAGGGTGCTTAAGCGGAATGCTCCAGATCGGGAATGTCTCGAACTTTGCATAACGAGCCTTCTTGCCGACCTTGTATTCATGATAAATCTGGCACAGAGATGTCGCCAGCTTTCCGGAACCGCCTCCCGGTCCTGTAATAACGATGAGCGGCTTGCTTACCTCTATATATGGGTTTGCGCCGTATCCTGCCTCGGATACGATTGTATCAACGTCTGTAGGGTATCCTTTAGTGAAGAAGTGCTTGTAGGTTCTGATTCCTCTTCTCTCGAGCTTAGCGATAAACTGATTTACCGATGGTGCATCCTCGTAGCGTGTTACAACTACGGAATTTACCTCGAGATCATAGCTGCGGAATACGTCGATCAGTCTCATAACCTCGAGATCATAAGTGATTCCGAAGTCCTGGCGAGTCTTGCTCTTAATGATGTCGCCCGCATAGATACAAATAATGATCTCTGCCTGATCCTTCATCTTCTGCAGAAGCTTGATCTTGGCATTCTCGTCAAAGCCCGGCAGCACTCTCATTGCGTGCTTGTCCTGAACCAGCTTACCGCCGAATTCCAGATACAATCTTCCCTCGCCACTCTCGATTCTCTCAAGAATGTATTTGGACTGTTCTTCAATATACTTCTCTGCACTAAACCCCTTTTCTCTCATCTTCTTTCCTCATTCTTTGTTTTGTAATTTCTATGCCGGCTTTACTTCAATTTCAAGAATGTTGCGTCTTGTAAAAATCTTGTCGAATTTTATCCTGTAATCTACTGAAATTGTGCCATAGCCTTCTTCATTGAGATTTTTCTCCAGCTTATTGGTATATACTTCAATATCCATACTTGCAAGCATGGGTAATTTGTATCTTGTAATGTTTCGAACTCCCTGCCTGAGCTCCATGTCCATATCGTCGTCATCATCTGCGGTATATCGGCGAATGCGCAGCGTATCCTCTTTGAGTTTAAGCAGGGTCCTGATGTTCTCCGACATAAGCTCCTTCGACTCCTCATAAAGGATGTACAGTGCATCATTCTTGTCGTACATTGTACCTTCAGTGAGTATTTCTATGGAATCCTCAAGTTCAAGTTTGCGCACAAATGCCTCTCCGCTTGGCTGGAGTTTTTCTTCGTATTGCGAACTTGTAATTTTAAGTGAAACCGTTTTTTTCATACCCGATTATTTTACACTTTTAACACAATCGACACAATACTATCATATTTGAATTTTACAATATATTCTTGTAAACTAACCTCAGTGATCAGGAGGATATAAATATATGAAAGAAGACAGAACCAGTGTTACTTTCGCTTCTTATGAACCGGATAAGCA
>JAGHUV010000017.1 GCA_018064665.1 Candidatus Crickella caballi
GTATAATTTATCAGATTATTTTCCATGGGGTACGTGTAGAAATGATTGATTTTAAAACACTGATTGCCGGTGCGATTTATGACGAGGCACTGGGACTTACACAAGACGAAATTATAAATATGCTTGAGATACCTGCGGATGAAACCAAGGGTGATTTTGCATTTCCATGCTTCAGACTTGCGAAGACAATGAGAAAGGCTCCTCAGATGATCGCAGCTGAGATCGCTGAGAGAGTCAGCGGCAAGGAATTCCTTGAGAAGGTTGAGCAGGTCAACGCATACGTTAACTTCTTCATCAAGAGATCTTATTTTGCAGGAGAGCTTATAAGTGAAATAAATGAAGAAGGTGAAAATTACGGCAGAAGCAATGTGGGCGACGGTAAGACTGTTATCGTTGAGTACTCATCGCCTAATATTGCCAAGCCATTCCATATCGGACACATTAGAAGTACAGTTATCGGTAATTCCATATACAAGCTGTATGATGCTATCGGATATGATGTAGTAAGAATCAATCATCTGGGAGATTACGGAACACAGTTCGGTAAGATGATTGTTGCATACAGAAAATGGGGCAATGAGGATGAGCTTAAGGCTAATCCGATCAAGAGCCTGCTTTCGTATTACACCAAATTCCATGTAGAGGTTGAAGAGCATCCGGAGCTGGACGACGAGGCAAGAGAGACCTTTGCACGTCTCGAGGCAGGAGAGCCTGAGGAGCTTGCGCTTTGGGAGAAGTTCAGAGAGTACAGCCTTGCAGAGTTCAACAGAGTATACGGAATGCTGGGAATCGACTTCGACTCATATGCAGGCGAGAGCTTCTATTCGGACAAAATGCCGGCTGTAGTAGACGAGCTCAGAGAGAAGAAGCTGCTTGTAGAGTCGCAGGGAGCACAGATCGTTGACCTTGAGCCTTACGGAATGACACCTGCTGTTATTCTTAAGTCTGACGGTTCCAGCCTTTATGCGACAAGAGATATCGCAGCAGCAATCTACAGAAAGCAGCATTATGATTTCTATAAGAACATCTATGTTGTTGCATCACAGCAGAATCTCCACTTCAAGCAGTGGAAGAAAGTCCTTGAGCTCATGGGATATGAATGGCAGGAGGACTGCGTTCATGTACCGTTCGGACTTGTAAGCCTTGAAGAAGGAACAATGTCCACAAGACACGGCAGAGTCGTTTTCCTTGAGGACGTTCTGAACAATGCTGTAGAGAAGACCAGAGAAATTATGCTCGAGAAGAACCCTGATACACCTGAGCTTGACGAAATCGCCAAGGAGGTAGGTATCGGAGCTGTTATCTTCCAGGAGCTTTCCAATAACAGAATTAAGGACTATGTATTCTCATGGGACAAGGTACTCAACTTTGACGGAGAGACAGGTCCGTATGTTCAGTATACTAATGCGAGAGCGTCCAGTGTACTGCGCAATGCGTCGGAAGAGGACATCGAGGCTATCAAAGCAGGCAAGTGCGATTACAGCTACCTCGAAAGCGACAGCGCTTACAGCCTGATCAAGCTGCTTTACAGAGTACCTGAGGTAATCAGAGATGCTGCAGCTAAATATGAGCCATCAATACTTACAAGACATCT
This sequence comes from Candidatus Crickella caballi, assembly GCA_018064665.1. Lineage (GTDB taxonomy): Bacteria > Bacillota > Clostridia > Peptostreptococcales > Anaerovoracaceae > Crickella > Crickella caballi. Next base: position 1,595 of record JAGHUV010000017.1, read on the forward strand.
TGTTGATATCGCACAGTCCTTCAACAAGTTCTATCATGATGAGCATATCCTTGTGGATAATGTGGAAGAGAAGAGAGCCAAGCTGTCACTTGTACTCGCTTCTAAGGTTGTAATTACCAATTGCCTTGGACTTCTTGGCATCAAGGCACCTGAAAGAATGTAGGTGAGCTTTATGAAAATGTTACTGACAACAATCAAGAGCGAAAATCACGCTTCTGAACTCGAACTCAGATATCTGTACAGCATTGTAGCGGATGCACCTTTTACAACTGCGATGAAGATGTATGACGAGCTTACGCTCGATCTTGAGATTTTCGACGCAATAGTCCGCGGACAGTATAATATCGTTTATTTTCATATCGATGAGAATAATGAGAGAAGGATCAGAACCATTGCCGAGATGGTCAAGAAGGCTATGCCAAGCTCTGTGATTATTGCAGGCGGAATTCAGGTATCGTTCGATTCCAAGAACTTCATGGCACACAATCCGTGCATAGATTATCTGATAAGAGGCGAGGGCGAGACCGTTCTCTTCAACTTCCTGCGCACACTTATCACATATGAGTTCGACTTTGCGAATATAGCGGGTCTTGTATACAGAGATGAGGATGCAATTATCGTTAATCCATACGATACATTCCCTGCTCTTGAGGACCTGCCATTCCCATATGACAAGACTGAGATATATGATACCGGCGAGGTTTATTATGAGACTATCAGAGGAACCGCAGACAGAAGCATATATGCACAGCATTATCCTGATGCAAGAGTAAGATCGCTTTCACTTAACAGGGTATGCACAGAGCTCAGATATTTCCTCGTTAAAAGAGTAGGCAAAATCGTTTTCCTCGATACATATTTCAACTACAACATCGAGAGAGCCTACAGAATTTTCGAGTATATCATCAATAATGACAATGGCATCACTTCGTTCGAGATGAACATAGACGGTGACAAGATCGACGATGAGACGATCAGACTTCTCTCCGAAGCAAGAGAAGGCCTGTTCACATTCAACATAGATGTGGCAAGCACCAATGCTGAGACACTCGCAGCATCGGGACTCAGAGAGAATATCTATCAGCTTATGTATAACATCAACAGACTGATGCAGTCTGCCAAAGTGGATATCAAGCTGTCTGTTACTGCAGGACTTCCGCTTGAGACAGAGCAGCTTTTCGCACGTTCCTTCAACAAGGTATACGGACTGGCTGAAGGTAATGCTGTGAGCATCAAGTCGCTCAGAGTCAAGAGGGGAGCACTTCTCAGAGAAGAAGCCGGTAAATACGGATATATCTACTGTAGCGAGACACCGTATGAGGTTATCGCAACAGCTATGATGCCTGCAATTGAACTGATTGAGATCAAGTCGCTTTCCAAGGTTGTAAGAGCCTTCTCCGGAAACGAATTCAAACTTTCGATTCCTAGACTCATGACAGATACTTCAATGAAGCCATATGAGTTCTTCAGGAAGCTGTCAGAATATATCTTTGATAACAACCTTACTTCCAAGCTGCTGAGCGTTGAAAGCAAGTACAGAATTATCTACGCATTTGCAGTAAGTCTCTACGAAGAGATCAACGATTCGCTCAAGCTTCAGATTTTTGCAGAGACCCTTCATCAGGATCTTGAGAATAATCTTTCAAGCGATGCAGTAAGAAAGTTTGAAAGAAGAGGCTGGGAACTCGAAACCTGGTAGAAATAGGAAAGGAACGATTACTTGAATAATAAACAGGATCGTATCACTAAATATTTAAGCATGCTCAATATGGGCATGCTTTTCGATGAGTTATCGGACGATTATCTTAAGTCGGCCGATGTGCTTGACATACTTAAAGCTGTTCCTGTTCCTGTAGCAATGGATGAGAACGGCAATATGACTACACTCTCAATTGCACTGGCTATGGCAAGAGTAATTGGCGGTGATCCTAATTATCCGTATTCGGAGCAGTATCTCAGATATATCGACAGGATTACAGGGGATAACACAGTACCTTTCCTTGTCGCAGAGGGAGCACATTCCGCAGATGCCGGAAACTACGAGGAGGCTTGCATGTATCTTCGAGCTGCTCTCGACTCAGATCCAAAGTCCCGAGATGCTCTATATCTGTACGGCAGAGCCTGCAAAGGTGCTTATGAAGCTGCAAGTGCAGTGAATGAAGGAGATGCGGAAGCAGTCGGCAATATGGCTTCATCAGATGAGAGCTACGTCGGAAGCTTCAAGGCAGAGTCCATCGAGGCCTTTGAGCTACTTACCGTGCTTCATCCGAAATTTGCAATGGGCTATTATTTCCTCGGCTATTCTTATCTTAACCTCGGACTTTATACCAAAGCGGTTCTGACATGGAAAGAATTCATGGAGCTGATTGAGGACGAGGATACGGGTGAGAACAAGGACGAGCTTAAGCAGGAGATAGAGGAGCGCCTTAATTCTCTTGAAGAACCGGTTATGATCGAACAGGCAGTCAACAGGATACTTGCGGGAGATTATCAGGGAGGCAAAGCCACACTCGATAACTATAGAGAGGGAAGATACTCCGGATGGTGGCCGCTCTGGTTCTACCTCGGAATATCTGAGGCAGCAATGAATGATACAGAGTCTGCAATCAAAGACTTTAAGCAGGCACTTATATATTCTCCGAGCAATATCGAGGTAATGCAGGAGCTTGTAGCTATCTATGAAGCACTTGGCGATACAGTCAATGCCGAGAAATACCGTAAGAAGATTGAAATAGTTTCGGAATAGAAACAGATATATATAACGTTAAAGAGACCGTTCGTTTGAACGGTCTCTTTGTATTAGCACAACAATCACAGCCGCTTTACTTCATCTACGAGCTTTTCGAGCCATTTAATATGTTCCAGCTGGCTGTTTATCGTATTCTGCTTGTGGTCGTTATCAACCTTGAGGAAGGATATTTCCTTGACGAGCTGCTCGTAGGATTTCTTGAGCTGATCGATAACATGGTTTTTATTCTCAACAACAAGCTTATAACCCTCAATCTGTTCATAGTAGTCCTGAGCCTGAGCGCTTTCGGTATTCTCCGGTGGAGGCGTCTCCTGATCATAGCCAATAAGAACCGAAAGCAGTGGCTGAATTGAGCTGTAGCGGAATTCCGTGTAATTGCCGGACAGGATGCGATCTATTGTTCCAACAGGTACATTGGTTATGTCTGCCAGCATTGCATTTGACAGATGCATGGCTTCTTTTCTTAATTTGCACCAGGAAATAAGCTCGGATGGATTGAGCGTCATAACCTGCGGCAGCACTTCTCCGTATAGTGATTCCTGATTAAATGGCATAGCGGCCTCCTTTCCCGCACCCTCATAAGTGAAGCGGTACACTTCGTTTGTGCGTATTGAACTTATCAGATAATCATTTAAAGTGTAATTATTCTAAGGAAGGAGGTTGGACAAATTATGGACATGAAAATTTACAGATGCCCGTATTGCGGCAACTTATTGCCGGTTCTTACTGACGGAGGCGTCAGACCTGTATGCTGCGGTGAGGAAATGGAACTTCTGACCGCAAATACAACAGATGGAGCTACAGAGAAGCATGTACCGGTTATTGATGTAAGTGATGACAGTGTAACTGTAACAATCGGGAAACAGGAACATCCGATGACCGGAGAACATCACATTGAATGGATCGTGCTCCTTACTGATAAGGGTGTTCACCTTAAGAGACTTGAACCTATGGACATGCCTGTAGCTAAGTTCTGTATTCCGGACGAGACAGCAATTTCGGCATATGCATATTGCAATCTGCACGGTTTATGGAAGGGGGAGATTTAAATGCTGGCTAATAACATAAGAGAACTGCTGATCAGGCAGGTTAATGAGGAATTATACTCGGCGTATCTTTATCTGGGTTTCGTTAATAATCTCAAAACCAAAGGACTTGATGGATTTGCACATTGGTACAAGATTCAGATTTATGAAGAAATCGACCATGCGATGCTCTTCAGGGATTATCTGATCAACTGTAACGAAACGGTAGAGCTTATGCCTATTGAAACAGAGGACGTAACGGATCTTGATGTTAGTGCCATACTCATCAAAGGACTCAAGCATGAAGAACACGTTACGGACTTGATTAATACAATTTACAATGCTGTTGCTGACATAAGAGATTTCAGAACCAAGAAATTTCTTGACTGGTTCGTCAACGAACAGGCGGAAGAGGAGGTAAATGCACTGGAGCTGCTGACTAAATTCGAGCTATATGGCACTGAGCCTCATGGCCTGTATCTGCTGAACAATGAGCTGGGAGAGAGACAGTACGAGAAACCAAGCTTAGTGCTTTAACAATACCTTCTACATAGTTCTGTTCTGATTATATATATGAGTGGGTCGGGGTTATTCCCGGCCTGCTCGCTTTTTGTCTTTTTGGCACTTTCTTTACGATTTGTTAAATATATGTTATTTTTATATCAGGTGTTAACAGTGCATTTGCATTGACGCGGATGCACTGCTGTTTTATGAAGAGAACAATAGGAGAGCTTATTTTATGAAGGAAACCCTGCAAACAAGACTGCACAAGAGACAGCTTAAGCCTGTTAATCCTGTGCTTTATTGGATATTACAGAGAATTACTGACGTACTTAATCTTGCTGTTAAGCCTAAGTTTGAATATAAGGCTTATCCGGGAAAATGTGATGGACCGTTTATTCTGATCAGCAATCACGCTTCCAGAAATGATTATCTGTTCACTGCACCGGCATGCAGACCAAAGAGACTTAACTACGTTGTCGGATATAACGAATTCCTGAGATTCCCGCTGTCAATTGTTCTTAAGCTTGCCAATGCTGTACCTAAGAAGAATTTCGTTTCGGATATGTACACGATCAAGCAGATTATGAAAATAATCAGAGCGGGAGGCAATGTGTGCTTTATGCCTGAGGGAATGAGCTCAATAACAGGTATGTGCCAGCCGGTTATGCCCGGCGGCGGTAAGCTCCTCAAGAAGCTTGGCGTACCTGTTTACTATACAAGAATTTCAGGCGGATATCTTACTTTCACCAAGCACTGTCTCGACCAGCGTAACGGAAGAACTGAGGTGCTGGTTGATCAGATGTTTACACCGGAAGAGCTAAAGCAGCTTACAGTTGAAGAGATCGAAGACAGAATGAACAGACTTATTGCTCATGATGACTATATATGGAACAAAGAGAATCAGGTCAAGTTCAACGGCAAAGGCAAGATGGCCAGGAATCTCGACACACTTCTGTATATGTGTCCTGAATGCGGAGCAATGTATGAGATGGAATGCGGTGATAACCATATGACCTGCAAAGCCTGCGGCATGAGAGTTGATATTGATGACCGTTATAACATCACATACGATCTTACTGCAGTTGACAGCAGTAAAGAATATTTCAGGGAAGCAGATAAGCTTCCAAAGCTCGTATCCGACTGGACAATACTTGAGAGAAATAAGGCGGCTGAGACCGTAAGGAAAGAGGGTTTCACTTTCAGTGAGCATGTTCGTATAGGAATGCTTCCTGAGTACAGGCAGCTTGTGGGCAAAGCAACCTCTATAATCTGCGGAGACGGCACACTGTCGCTTGATAAGGAAGGTCTGCATTTCAGAGGAACCGCATACGACAAACCATACGAATTCGATTTAAGTCCGTCCGCTGTACCAACATTCGGAATGTGCACGGATATCTCAAGATTCTACACTTTCGCAGCAGGAGACTTTGTTGAATTCTATCCTGACGACAATGACGTTCTCAGATGGGACCATCTGGTCGAGGAAATGCACAGATACTGCGGCGGAAAATGGCAGAACACGGAGTACAGACACAACAGTGATCAGTAGTGGCACTATTGACTGTTGTTTCGTCAATGATGTGAGACCAAAAAGTCAAAAGTAAAAGTGACTAAATGGTATCATTAAAATGCAGTAATTCTTCGCGCTTCTGGAGTGGCGT
>JAGHUV010000018.1 GCA_018064665.1 Candidatus Crickella caballi
ACACCGCAGATAGGACCATGAACATTATAACCTGTGTAAGAGAAAATTCTATTATATGGAAATTACTTTTACACAAGTGGAATTTAAAAATATATTCAACGGGACTTCGAAGCATTTTTAGTCTTTTTTAACATTTGAAGCCTTTTGTCCAATAAATTGGACATCACATCTGCTGAAAATTGCTACTATTATGACAACAGACGCTTCGTTGAATATATTTTAAGCACAACAGAAGCACAATGGCATGTTGACGGAATGAATTGGCGAGGAGGTAAAGATATGCAACCGGCAAGAAGAGCACTGACGATTATTATTACTGCAATTGTTATCGTAATCTTTACTGCCTGCGGTATGAGCCCGGTGGTATGATAGCCGGCAGCAATAAACCTGATGAAACATGGAGTGAATAACCCCCTACCTCCATTCGTTTTGCTATTAATACATATGCGGAAATAGGACTCTAGCGGGTCCTATTTCTGTATAAAAAGGTGAGTGAATGTATCAAATTGAATATGGTATAATTGCAGCGAGAAATACTTCAAAAGCAAAGAAGACAATATGGAAAACATTAATGCAAAATTAGAATCAGGCTTTAGGACTGCTTTTATTGATAGCAGTGAGCCTTCGGGTGAATCATTTCGTCCGAAGTTTGTTTCTAATGACTTTAGAAAAGGCAAGAAAGTATTATCTTCAATAGAGGAAGGGCTTAACGATTGCGAGTACTTCTGTATAAGTGTTGCTTTTATTACTGAAGGCGGTATTGCGCCACTGCTTCAGACGCTGAAGGAGCTTGAGAACAAAGGTGTTTCGGGCAAGATACTTACCACGGATTATCTGACCTTTAGCTCACCTAAGGCTTTAAAGAAATTAAGTGAGCTGAAGAACATAGAACTAAGGATGTTCAGGGTTCAGGACGGTCCGGGCTTTCATACCAAAGGATATATATTCAAAAAGGATGAACTGTATAACATAATAGTAGGAAGCTCTAATCTCACAGCGAGTGCACTTACAACTAATGCTGAATGGAATACCAGAATTGTATCAACGGTTGAGGGCGAGTTTGCAAGAGAGACACTTATTGAGTTCGACTATTATTGGCAGCAAGCCGATCCGATCGAGGAGCTTCTTGAGACATATACAAGAATATTCAATGAGCAGCAACGCATTGCCAAAGAAACGGCTCGTCAGTCATCTGCAATTGATTTTGCACAGATTGCGCTCAGGCCTAATGAAATGCAGGTTGAATTCACGAATGAGCTCAACAAGCTTATTAAGCGTGGCGAGGATAGAGCTCTGCTTATTTCTGCAACAGGAACAGGAAAAACATATGCATCAGCGTTTGGACTAAGGGACGCGGAAGGCAAACCATTCAGGCGAATTCTCTTTGTTGTGCACAGGGAGCAGATTGCAAGACAGGCATGTAAGAGCTATATACGAGTGTTTGGAAATAGCCTAAGCGTTGGGTTTGTTTCCGGTAACGACAAGGACTATGACAAAGACATTATCTTTGCAACTGTACAGACAATATCTAAAGACTATGTTCTCGAACATTTTGAGAAGGATCATTTTGATGCAATTGTAGTGGATGAGGTTCATAGAGCCGGAGCGGAATCTCATCAGAAGATAATGAATTACTTTACGCCGAAGCTGTTCCTTGGAATGACTGCAAGTCCGGAGAGAACAGACGGATATGACATATTTGAACTCTTCAATCATAATATTGCGTGTGAAATCAGATTGAAGGAAGCGATGGAGGGGAACTATTTGTGTCCATTCCACTATTTTGGAATATCTGATCTGGAAGTAAATGGCGAGGCTATCAATGATAAAACTGACTTTAACAGACTGGTTCTTGATTCCCGAGTTGACCACATCATCGACAAGATTGAATATTACGGATATAGCGGAGACCGAGTAAGAGGCCTTGTATTTTGCAATAGAAAAGAAGAGGCGAGAACCTTATCACAGAAATTTAACGACAGAGGATACAGGACGGTATTTCTATCGGGTGATGATAGTCAGAAATACAGAGAAGACGCAATAAAGAGACTTGCCTCTAAGGGTAAGGATGATGCGTTGGATTACATTTTTACAGTCGATATCTTCAATGAGGGTGTTGATATTCCTGAAATCAATCAGGTTATAATGCTTAGACCAACACAGTCTCCGATAGTCTTCGTACAGCAGCTTGGTAGAGGACTCAGAAAATATGAAGATAAGGAATATGTTATCATTCTCGACTTTATTGGGAATTATAACAACAACTTCCTTATCCCGGTTGCTCTTTCGGGAGATCGCAGCTACAACAAAGACAATATGAGAAAGTATATTTCATCAGGAACAAGGATTATTCCTGGAGCTTCCAGCATTCATTTTGATGAAATAACCAGGCAGAGAATTTATGCGTCAATTGATAGTGCGAATACAAAGAGTCTTAGTATGCTAAAGGAAGCGTACAAGAATCTGAAGTTCAGATTGGGATGCATTCCATCTATACTTGACTATGATAGATATGATTCGATAGATGTTATAAAGATGATTGATTATTCCGGATCATATTACAATTTCCTATGCGATTATGAACCGGAATATGACATAAGAATTTCAGAAGATGCAGCTAAAATGCTGAAGCTTATATCCAAAGAGTTTGCGAGAGGAAAGCGAATTTACGAATTGGTTTGCATTGACGCAATTCTCAATGGATATGACGATTTTGTATTTGCTCTGGATGCCTGCATAGAAAAAAGAGGCAATGCACTTAGAGCAGAGATTACTAAAGAATCAGTACTGCGTAATTTGAGTAATGAGTTTTATGAAGATAAAGACAAGAAAAACTGGCCTTGTTCAGTTATAGAAAAGTCCGGTGACGAATATAAGGTGTCGGAAAGATTCAAATCGCTGATAGGAGATGAGAATTTTAAAAATTTGCTTCAGGATACGATCCAGCTGGGTATTGAGAGACACAATAAATACTATGCTGAGAAATACAAGGACACAGATTTCAAATTATATAGTAAATACACCTATGCTGATGTATGCAGAATACTGAATTGGGAGAAGAACGTAAATGCTCAGAACATCGGCGGATATAAGTATGACTGTGGTACAAAGACGCTTCCTGTTTTCATAAACTATGAGAAAGTAGAAGGAACGTCAACGGACTATGAAGACATCTTTATATCAAATGCTCGACTTAAAGCTATTTCAAAGAACAACAGAAGGATAGATTCGAAAGACGTTAAACATATTTATAAACAAACATCGGAGGATGAGGATAATAGAATATACCTTTTCGTCAGAAAAAATAAAGATGATAAAGAGGCGAAGGAGTTCTATTTCCTTGGCGAAATGTATGCAGAAGGAGAACCAACTCCTGTTGTTAGAAAAGATAATGTAAATGCATTTGCTATTAACTATAAACTTGAGCATGAGGTTAGAGACGATATATTCGAATATATCGCCGGGTAAATGGAGCGTTAAATGAAAACAATCGAAGTTGTTGCGGCAATAATAAAGAAGGACGATAAAATCTTCGCGACTCAGCGCGGATACGGTGACTTTAAGGATGGCTGGGAATTCCCCGGCGGAAAGATCGAACCGGGCGAAACACCTGAGCAGGCTTTAGTCAGAGAGATTAAAGAAGAGCTTGAAGCTGAAATTAAAGTGGGCGAGCTTATTACTACTGTTGAGTATGACTATCCTAATTTTCATCTGACTATGCATTGTTTTATGTGCGAGCTTGTTTCGGAAGAAATTACACTGGTTGAACACGAGGCGGCCAGATGGCTGACTTACGATCAACTGGATGAAGTTGACTGGTTGCCGGCAGATATTGAAGTAGTTGAGAAGCTTAAATAACACATTTTCCCCGGCGCAAGCGTTGCTGTCTTGCGCACACAGACTCCGTTTCCTATAATCGGGAGCATCCGAGGGGGTACACAAATATGAATTTTGGAATGCAAGTTAAGAAGATAAGAACAGAGCGCGGCTTGACTCAGGAGCAGTTCGCTGAGAAGCTCAACGTCACAAGACAGGCCGTTTCAAACTGGGAGAATGATCGCAATCTTCCGGATATTGAGATGCTCTTTATCATTGCAAGCACTTTTCATATTTCCCTGGATAATTTGATTTTGGGAGGTAGTAATATGAATAATATGGCAGAAAAACTTATACAAGACGGTAGTGATAACAAGAGGGCGAAATACGATCTCATAACCACCTGCATAGGTGCGGGCATGATTCTGATCGGCGCAGTTCTGGTGGTACTGAAGGGCCTTTCGGTGGACTATATTGACGCGTCGGGAATCCTTCACGAGAATTTCTTTCTCTTGCTAGTTGCGGCGCTGTTTGTACTGGCGGGATTTATAACGGTGCTGGTGGCGGGTATCAGAAACCTTATATCAATAAAAAATAAGGGGATGATGAATAAGAACAACAAAGTGATCCTTATCATGAGTTCCGTAATTACTCTGATAATCGTGGTTCTCTTTGTTCTCCTGATAATTTCAAACGGATCGGTCGGCTAAGGCTGCCTTAAAGGATATGGAGTCTCTTTGCGGGACTCCTTTTTTTATATATAATTATGCAATCAATCCCCGGAGGATTGCACTCGGAAAGTGCGATGAAAGGAGCCTGAGAAGTCGTGTTGCATAAACATTTTTAAAATGCTCATTGCTTATATTTTTTCTTGTGTTAAAATACTTCGCGTACACAATAGGGGGAACTTATTATGAGGATAGTAATTGCCGGTGCCGGCCGCGTTGGCGGAACGGTTGCAGAGGCTTTGACCGAAGAGGGTCATGACTTAACAATTATTGATAGAGACAGTGAGCTGATATCGCACATTTCCAACGATGTTGATGCTATTTGCATCGAGGGAAGTGCGACTGATGTTGACATTCTCAAGGACGCAGATTCAGGTAATGCAGACATGTTCCTTGCCATCACTGAGGCGGACGAAACCAATCTCGTAAGCTCGGTTCTTGCCAAGAACATGGGCGCTAACTACATCATTGCGCGTCTTCGTAATCCTGAATATCTCGGTAAAGAGAGCTATGTAAAACAGGCTCTCGGCATTTCGCTTCTGATCAATCCGGAGCTTCTCTGCGCCAGAGAGATTTTGCGTATAATCCAGTTCCGTGGTGCGAGCCATGCAACAACCTTTACGGGCGGCAACACCGAGCTCCTGAAATATAAGGTAAGTGTTAAAGACAAGCTTTGCGGCACAAGCGTCAGAGACACAAGGTCAATAACATCAGCTAATATCCTCGTTTGCTATATCATTAATGAAGATGGTGTATTCATTCCTTCGGCTGACTATGTTTACCGCGAGAATGATGTACTTGCGATAACCGGAAACTTCCACAACCTCAAGAAATTCTTCAACAGCGTGGTTCCGCGCTCCGGGAAGATCAGAAACGCCATTATATACGGCGGTGGAAGAGTAACGGTTTACCTTGCAAGACTTCTGATGCAGACAGGAATCGAGGTCACCATCATTGAAGAAGACAGGGCAAGATGCGAGAGACTTTGCGAGCTTGTTCCTCATGCACATATCGTGTGCGGTGACGGAACCAAGAGAGACGTAATGATCGAAGAGGGCATCATGGAGACAGATGCTTACATCGCACTCACAAATGATGACGGAAACAATATCATCACATCCATCTATGCAAAGCACTGTGATGTCGGAATGGTAGTTTCGAAGACCGAGCATGTTCACTTTGCCGATCTGATGGAGATTTCTATTATCGACAAAATCATTACACCTAAGATCCTTGCGGCTCGTCAGATCGTCGGATATGTACGTGCAATCAACAACTCGCTCAGTCAGGAAATTGAGAGTATTTACTATCTCGAGGACGGACAGCTCGACGCACTGGAGTTTAAGATTAAGAACGATTCTGCCGTTATCGGAGTTCCGCTTATGGAGCTTAAGATCAGAAATGATATTAAGATTGCGGCCATTATTAGAAATTCGACTACTATGATGCCGACCGGAGAATCGATTATAGAGAAGGGCGATGCCGTAGTAATAATTGCTAAGGCTAATGAGATTAAGAGAATAGAGGATATTCTGGTATGAACCGCAGAATGATTGCAAATGTTGTCGGAATTTCACTGCTGTTGGAGTCAATGTTTATGGCTCTGACGGCTTTGGTGTGTGTTCATTACGGCGAGGATGCAAGTCCGTTCATGCTGTCGGTTATTGTAACTGCTGCTGCGGGCGCGGTGATGAGATCGCTCGAGCCGTATAACAAGAAAATCACGTCCAGAGACGGCTTTGTCATGGTTGCTTTCGTATGGATCGGAATGTCCGTGTGCGGCGCGCTGCCGTTCTTCCTTAGCGGGGAGATTTCAAGTCCTGTCAATGCATTTTTCGAAACGGTTTCCGGTTTCACTACGACGGGTGCGACTATACTCACTGACATCGAAGCAATGTCGCGAGGCTGCCTGTTCTGGCGTTCCTTCACTCACTGGATCGGAGGAATGGGTATCCTTGTATTTATCATGGCGCTGATTCCTATGAGCGGAGATCATTCCATGTACATTCTCAAGGCAGAAGTGCCGGGCCCTACCTCGGGCAAAATCGTTCCGAGAGCCAAGGACACAACCATGATTCTGTATCTGATATACACTGTAATGACTCTGCTCGAAACAGTCCTGCTCAAAATTATGGGAATGGGCTGGTATGATGCGCTTATTCATGCGTTCGGAACGGCGGGTACAGGCGGATTCTCGACGAAAAATACAAGCATTGCGGCATTCAACAGCTTTGGCATTGAGATGGTAATCGCTGTCTTCCTGATATTATTCGGTATCAACTTCAATCTGTACTATTACATGGTTGTCAGGAAGTTCCGCAATGCGTTCAAGAGCGAGGAGCTCTATGTCTATCTCGGAATTGTTGCTGCATCGGTCATTCTTATTTCCAGCAAATGCGGTTTCAGAGATTCATTCTTTGCGGTTGCTTCGATAATTACTACTGCAGGCTACAGCACTGCAGATTTCACCCTGTGGCCGGTGGCTTGCCAGATGATACTGGTTCTGCTTATGTTCATCGGAGCCTGCGCAGGCAGTACGGGCGGAGGCCTTAAAGTGTCGAGGATCCTGATAATGTTCAAGGGATGTGCCTCCAGGGTTTCTGAGCTTGTAAGAACCAGATCCGTCAGCAGAGTAAGAATTGACGGAAAGGTCGTAGACAGCAAAATCGTATTCTCGGCCTATGCATACTTCTTCCTGTATATAGTGATACTGTTCGGAGGATGTCTGCTCGTTTCGCTGGACGGCTTTGACTTTGAGACCAACATTACTGCAACACTCAGCTGCATTTCCAATATAGGACCGGGACTCGGCAAAGTAGGACCTTCGGGTAATTTTGCAATATTCTCGAATTTTTCCAAGCTGATTCTGTCCTTTGTAATGCTTGCCGGCAGACTTGAGCTGTATCCTATCCTGATACTGTTCTCGCCGGGCAACTGGAAGCTTCGCAAATTCAACAACAAATAATTCGAAGGTTTCCCCATTGAAATGAAAACTAACAAGTAAATCGATGTTTTTCGCATTAAAATGAACTTTTTGAAAGGTAAGAAACCTCTTTATAAGTAGAGGGTTTATTCCAGCGGAAGAGGTTCGTTGAAATGAAGAATTCAGAAATACGAACAATAAGAAGAAAGCCGATTTGGATGGGAGCACTGGCTCTCATAATTGTGGTGGTGCTGGCGTTTGGCACTGCTCCTTCAAATGAGCAGGCTGTACTTGAATTGCCTGAACACGTTGATATATTTGACGGAATACAGATTGAGGAACAGCAGGTGCCGCTTGCCGATCAGTCTGTAACTACTTCAAAGAAAACAACTACGAAGACTGTAAAGCTCGCGAAGAAGTCGAAGAAGACTTATACAAAGACTTTGCCTGATAAGGTTTCGAAGAGCACTGACAATAAGATTGTCGGAAGCTTCCGGGTGATAGCAAATAAGACTGTCAAGACTTCGACTAAGGAGAAGTACAGAAAGGGCAGTAAGAAGAAGACGGTTACGACCACTGTAACGACGACCATTGCCACTACCGTAGATGATTTGGCGCCGAAGAGCACAATGGGAGAAACCTTGCGGGATCAATCTTCTGTGCTTAACGAGCACGAACAGACTACGGTCAAGACCACCAAGGGGACTGCCAAAACTAAGAAAGCAAAGAAGTCATATACCAAGACTTTGCCGGTCAAAACCAAGACGACTACGGAGGAGAGGATTGTCGGAAGATACAGAGTGGTGATTATGACTACTGTCAAGGCGGCAGTCAAGGAGAAATACATCAAGAACAAGAAGAAAAAAACCGTAACAACCACATTGACCACAACAGTTGTTACTAAGGTTTACCGATTGCCGACGGATAACACAGAGAGAACTTCGCAGGATACAGCGAAGAGTGAAGAAAACACGGTGAAACAGGAAGACACAGTAAATCAGCCTGCACAGGATCAGAATAATGAGCAAGGCTCAGAACAGACAACGGATCAAAAGTCCGAATCGGCCCAAGAGCAGGGGTCGAGACAGACTTCTGAACAGACTCCGGAGCAGGGAATAGACCGCTCTTCGGAACAGGGAACAGAGGATGCCGCGGAACAGTCGACAGAACAGAGCTCTGTATCCGCTATCCGTAAGTCCGCAAGCAAAGCAGACGAAAATGTTCTGAAAGCCTTCGAAGATCTCGGGTTTACATTAAGAATAGACAGCAGTTATGCATATACCGGGTATTTCAGCGCAAGAGATAGAAGCATAGTTCTCAGGAGAGACGGCGATAATGTATATCACGAGCTGGGACACTTCCTTGCATTCGTTGCCGGAAATGTCGACACCGGCAGCGCTTTCAAGAGTATATACAACGAGGAGAAGAGTCTGTATGATGGCAGAAATGCGGCATATGTGCTCGGCACTTCGTCGGAATACTTCGCAGAGTCCTACAGAGAATATGTGCTGAACAAGGACGCTTTGAAGACCAAAAGACCTAAAACTTGTGCCGCAATTGACGATGCCGTAAGCAGGATTACAGATGCTCAGGTGAAAAGGATCAAAGCACTGTATGGGGGCATGTGGGAATAGCATATAGCACCATAAAAAGTACAATATAAAACGGTAAAACTAATATACAAGAACACCTTAAAATAGTATAATTTTGTAGATATTAGGAACGCACTTTTAATACTTTGGCAAACCCGTCGAAAGGCGGCGACGCAAAGCTTAGTGTCTAACCTCAGAATCGCAGAAAGGGTTCTATATTATATAGCGAGAAGAGAATGATCGACTGGCTGCACTATATGTTAGTGTAGCCTTTTTGTTTTTTGCACAAATATGAAAGATAAAAAGTAATTTCAAAAATCACTTTGATAATACAGGGAAATAGCAATATGAAAAACATTTTTAGAAAAGTAATAATGCTCGTGCTTGGCCTGATTATGCTGGTGTCATTTATACCAACATCAGTTTTTGCTGCAGGTGGAAGTAACACGGGAAACGGCAGCAATAACGGCGGTATGAGCGACCTTGGAGCACCGGATGTTTCAAAGACTTTGAAATCAAATGGAGATGGAACTTACAAGCTGTCACTTAGTGTAACAGGAAAATCGAAGGCAAGCTCTGAGTCTACCAAGGCTGATGTTATTATCATATTTGACAGATCCAATTCTATGAATAATACAGCGGATGGCAGCACAAGACTGAAATTGGCACAAGGCGCAACTAACATCCTTATTGATACACTTCTGGCAAATAACACGCAGTCTGCACCTGACAAGGTTCATGTCGGACTTGTTGAGTTTGGCGGAAGGGTTGTAACAGATGAAACCAGGAAGACAACGCACCAAACAAAAGGGCCAATAAGGCCTACAAAAGACGCGGGAAAATTGAAATCTGCTATTGGACAAAATACGGTATACAAGGGAACAAACTGGGAAGAAGCTTTACAGACTGCGTATGATATGCTGCAGAATGCGGATGAGCAAGAGGTTCGTGAAGATTCTGCAAAATACATCATCTTCGTAACGGATGGTGTTCCAACAATTCATAGCACGAAGGTTGATGCTTCGTGCAGGGAATATAGTAACTCGAGCAGGGATAGAAATAATGACCAATATATTGCACCTGTTGCATACGGAACAGGAAGCGAAACGGGTGGTGCTGGACAGGACAATGTTAGACATTGCTACGATGTAGCGGCAAGAGATGGTGGACCTGCGGATAGAATTAGTGAAGCAGGATATAGTTTCTATGGCATTGGTGCTTTCGGTAATTTTTCAACTACTGTTGATGGGAAACAAATAGATTTACTTAAAACCCTGTCTGAAGATGTTATTGGTGGGAAATATTATTCAGTTGACAATACGCAGAAACTGGAAGAAGCTTTTAACGATATCGTTGATGATATCAATAAAAACTTTGCTTACGAAGGCGTAAAGCTTACTGATGGAATAACAGACCTTACATCTATGGATAATGTTAACGGAAGTGTATATGATTTCAAGTACACATATATTCCAAAGGGTGGCAAGGAAGAAGATCGTAAAACCTGGAGCAATGCACCTGCTGTAATCTTTACTTCTGATGAGGGCAACAATAAACAGGTTACTTGGGATCTTTCCAGAGATAAGTCGGGTCATAACTTTACTTTAGAAGACGGAGTTACATATTCCGTTAGTTTCACGGTATGGCCAAGCCAGAGAGCTTATGATATTGCAACTGCATTAGCTAACGGCAGCTTGGAATACGGAAACACCGATACACCTGTAGGAGGTAGTAAAGTTACTGAGGACGAATGGAACCAGCTGACCGATGACGGGGATCTGAAGACCAATACTTCGGCCAAGTGTGATTATACTCAAATAAAGGAAGAGACAGGCAAGGATCCTGTGCTTACACCAGGCAGTGTTGGAATTCCTAATCCTGATCCGATTCCTCTAACCAATAAAATGCTTAGAGTTTACAAGGAATGGATCGGAGGAGAAGGTACAGGAGACATTCAGCTCAAGCTTCTCCAGGATGGAGAGGAAACAGGCAAGATCATAACTCTGAACAGCGGCAACAATTGGTCTGAGGATATACATATCGCGCCGGGGCTTGAGGTTGATGACGAAATCCTTGAGGCTGGGCACGACTATGAGCTCGAAGAAGTGGACACGGGATACAAATACGAATTCGAATCCACTACCTGTCATCCTATGCTTATTGACAGCGCTACAGATGTCAAGAATCTTGATGGCAGCATCTGCGAACTTAAGGGAACCAACATAAGAAGAAGCAACCTCGAGATAACCAAGGCTGTAACAGGCAAAGAAGAACCAGACAATACATTATTTACATACAGAGTTACGGTTAAAGATAAGAATGGTGACGATGTATGGTTCTCGATCAGTGACGGAACAGACGTTATCAAGACTGAGGGACGTGTAACGGACGCTACCGCAGAGGAGAAGGACGGCGCAAAGACCGGATATTACTATGCTGATAGCAATACTCCTGTTACGATCAAAATAAAAGCAGGCGAAAATATTTTCTTCACTAACCTCCCTAAGGGGTCAACTTATGAGGTTGAAGAAATCAATATTCCTTATGAATATGAGCTGGAAAAGGTCGTAAATGACGGAGAAGACCAGTCGTCAGCTTCCGCTTCAGGTATGATAGATGACAATAGTAAGACATTCACGGTTGCATATAGCAACAAATATATAAAGCCTGTTGAAGTAGAGCTTATAGCAACCAAGAAGGTTGAAGGCAAAGATGCTACAGAGCCATTTACTTTCAGCGTGGCACTTGCCAGTGGTGAGGAAAGTAATGTAGTAATGCCTGAGGATAAGACTGCAACAACAGTTGCAGATATTAAGGCGGACGGAGAGGAAACTGTAGCCTTCGGAAAAATCAAATTCATCAAGACCGGAACATACACATTTGACGTCAGAGAGACTAATGCAAATGCACCTGCCGGCTGGACATATGACAACAGCAGTGCCAAGACGATAACAGTAGTTGTAGAAAAACAGGATGGCAAGCTTGTAGCAAGTGTTGAAGGAAACAACCCGACATTCACAAACAAGTATGCACCTGAGCCAACAACAGCAAGCATTTCTGCAACAAAGGTGCTTCAGGGCGACAACGCACCTGACATCACAGGCAAGTATACATTCAAACTTGCAGCGGTAACAGATAATGCACCAATGCCGGAGATAACAGAGAAGAAGAATCCTGATACAGATGGAGGAAACGTAAGCTTCGGCGATATAACCTACACAAAGGCCGGGACGTACGAGTACACAGTAACAGAAAGCGGCGAGGTCGATCACATCACAAACGATCCTACAGCAAGTAAGAGTGTAACTGTAAAAGTCTCAGACGATAACGGCAAGCTGAAGGCAGAAATAACAGAAGGCGAAGATCTTACATTCACAAATATATATGCACCTGAAGCAACAACGGCAAGCATTCCTGTAACAAAGGAGCTCAGCGGCGACAACGCACCTGACATCACAGGCAAGTACACATTCACACTGGCAGCAGAAACAGAGAATGCTCCAATGCCTGCAACAACAGTTCTCTTGAACCCATCAAGAGACGGTGGAGACATGAGCTTCGGCACAATAACCTACACAAAGGCCGGAACGTACGAGTACACAGTAACAGAAAGCGGCGAGGTCGCAGGCGTAACGAATGATAAGGAATCGACCAAGCATGTAACTGTAAAGGTAGAAGATAAGGACGGCAAGCTTGTAGCGACGATCACAGAAGGTGCAGGACTCAAGTTCACAAATAATTACAAGGCAGCTAAAACTTCAGTAGAATTAAGCGTTACTAAGGAACTGAAGAACCTTACGCTTAAGGAAGGTCAGTTTACGTTCCAGCTACTTGATATGAGCGGAAATGTAGTAGATGAGAAGCAGAATGCAGCCGATGGCTCGATTAATTTCAAAGAGCTTGAGTACGAGGCGGCAGGAACGCACAAATATATTATTAAGGAAGTTACGCCTGACGGAACTTCAAAGGGTATCACATATGATACTCATGAAGTAGATGTAACTGTAGAGGTTACAGATGATTCGACCGGACAGCTCAAGGCAAAGACAAGCTATGATGGTTCCACAAAATTTGTCAACACGTACAATGCTAAGGGCGAGTCAGGCATCAAGGGTCAGAAAATCCTTAATAACAAGACACTGAAGGACGGAGATTTCACATTTACGCTCAGCAGTGAGGATGGAAAGCTGCCGGATACAACAGAGGTAACAAACTTAGACGGAATCGTAGACTTTGGAACAATCAAATTTACTCTTGAAGATCTCAAGGGTGAAGAAGAACAGACATTCCACTACGTTGTAAAAGAGAGCGGCGAGCTTGCAGGCGTAGCAAACGATACCGACGACAAGACATTCACAATTACCATTAAGGATAATGGCGATGGCACAATTGAGACTTCAACGGATCCTGCAGAAGATATGTTGTTCACATTCACGAACACATACACAGGCGCTAAGACGAGCTTATCTGTTGCCAAAGCACTTATCAATCCGATGGATGATTCTGATCTCTGGAACACAGATGAGTATAGGGATGCTGAGTTCAAATTCACACTGAAGCCGGTAAAGAATGCTCCGATGTCTGACGAGAACGGAAATCCTGTGGCTGGAGAAGTTACAGTAACAAAGGATAGCCGTTCAGCATCATTCGGTCAGATCGCTTATGACAGGCCGGGAACATATGAGTACATTATTAAGGAAACGAAAGACAGCCTCGATAATGTTGAATATGATGAAAAAGAACACAGTGTTAAAGTCGAAGTTTCCAATGAGAGATCCGGCGAGCCTATGACAGCTGAGGTTAAGTACGATGATGACAGCAGTCTTACGGTTACTAACAAACTGAAGCTCGACAAGAAGATCGCTGTAACAAAACATGTTGTTGATACTGCATTCGATGAGCTCAAGGTGACCGGATCATACTATGTTGGCATCTTTGACAACACAGAGAGTGATAAAGCCATTGCGGTCAAGGAACTCGCATTCACAGGACAGTCTTCGCAGACGGTAACATTTGATGTTCCAAGCAATAAGAAATTCATCATCTATGAGACAGATAAGGAAGGAAACAAGCTTACCGGAAAGCAGACGCAGACAACGGAAGAGGGAAAGGAATCCGAGTTCCTGATTTGCTTCGGGGATCCGAAGGAAATTAAAGAAGAATATCCACAGTTTGGGGAAGTTACAACCAATAAGGATGCACAGGTAGAACTGAGCAATGTATATTCAACGGACGCTCCACCTCCACACTTCTATAAGGATGGAACACTCAACATCACTAAGAAGGTTGAGCTTGATGGAAAAGCAGAGAATGTAAGCGACACATTCTACGTAACTGTGTTCAGCAAGGGTGTGGATGGAAGCTGTGCACCGCTCTACATTGACGGTAAACTTGCAATTGCAGAGCTCGATCTGGACAACGCAAGTGAAGCTGAGGCTACGATCAAGGAAATTCCTCTCGGAGAGTATATGCTCAAGGAGACAGATGCTGATGGTAATGAGGTCAGAAGATCAAGATACACAGCAAGCTTCGATAACGATACATTCACCGTGAAGGAGAATGCCGATACTTATACTTTCGATGTAGAACTTACCAACTCAATAACTAAGACGGAAGTACCGGTTTCCAAGATCTGGGAAGACATCGACGGATCAACAGACTACGAGAAACCAGACAAGGTAGAGGTCGAGCTTCTTGTAAATGGTAAATCTTCCGGAAAGAAACTTGAGCTTAACGAGAATAACGGATGGTCCAACAGCTTCACAAATTTGCCGGAGTATGACGAGAATGATGAAGTCATCGAGTATTCGGTGGCAGAGGTCGAGGTCGATGGCTTTGCAAGTGAGGTCAAACCGGGAGATGCCGGATATGTTATCACGAACACACCTGAGATGGGAGATGATATTGTAGATCCTACATCGCTGAAGATAGAAAAGGTTGACAGTGATGACGCTGACAAGAAGCTTGAGGGCGCTGTATTTGAGATCACAAAGGATGGTGTAACTGTAGATGAAGTTACAACAGGTAGAAGGGGTGTTGCTGAGGTAGACCTCGATTCAGAGGGGACATATACAGTTACGGAAACTAAAGCACCTAAGGGATACGTAAAGGGTGAAACAACAAGCTGGACAGTAACTGTAGAGAAGAGCGAACCGACTATTGAGAAGAAGGACGGGAAGTTCGTTAAGCACTACACTCTGCTGATCGATGATCTGAAGGATAATACCCTGACAGTTGAGAACCCACATAAGAAGCAGCTGTGCGTAACCAAGAAGGTCGTTGATCAGAAGGGCAATTCCAGAAAGTACACAGGTACGTTCTACATAACATTCTTCAAGGATGCTGCCATGACGGATGCTGCTGAAACTGTAGCAATCAGGCTTCACAAGCAGTCACAGAAGACAGTGAAAGGTGTTGAGCTTGAGGATGGCACATACTACGTTGCCGAGACAGATGCCAAGGGTAATGTTGTAGACAGAAGCTTCAAATTCAAACCGAAGTACAATATGGAAAGCTTCGAATATGACAACAGGGACAAGAGCGTTACCGTAAGCATAGAGGTTACAAATGTCGGAACGGAGGAGACATTCGGTCCTAAGACCGGGGATGATGCTGATATTGCGCTCCCTGTAGTAAGCATGACTGCTGCGATCATGGCGATTGCACTTGTGCTTGTTCTTCGCAGAAGAAGGGGGAACAACTGAAGCTGATTGAGGAAACACTCATAACAGACTGATCAGATAACAGGTATGATGGGAGTCGGATATTCCGGCTCCTTTCACTTATTCTGTTGCATTCGCTTGCAGTAAAAGGCTATAATCAGCAGGTAATTCATGCATGCTGTGTTCGAGAATAAGAAACATAGCTGAGCAGGAAGATGAACAGCCATACAATATAAAATGAAGGAGATAATATGTTCAACTATATATGGCCGATAGCATTGGTGCTCATTTCCAATACGATTTATCAGATAGCATCAAAGAGCGTGCCGGGCAACATGGATGCCTTTGCATCGCTTACAATAACCTATACAGTTTCGGCAGTTTTCTGCCTGACGATGTTCTTTGTCACTAATAAGAATTCGACTCTGATGGCGGAATATGCCAAGACCAACTGGGCACCTTTTCTTCTTGGGATCGTTATCATCGGTCTTGAGATCGGACTGATTTTCGCATACAGAGCAGGCTGGCCTGTAAGCTCGGCTTCGGTAGTTGCGAATACGCTCGTAGCTATTGCGCTCATTTTCGTCGCAGCATTCGTTTTCAAAGAGCAGATCACTATGACCAAAATTGCCGGTATTGCGCTTTGCCTTGGAGGACTGATCTTAATAAATAAATAGTTCAAAATGCTCATCATAAAAAACAAAAAGCTCTTGCCTCGGCAGGAGCTTTTTCGTATAATATATGGGCGTGTGTTATGCGCAGATAAACTATATCACACACCAAAGTAGGCCGCGGTGCCTCGGGGAATTTCCGACGGTTGAAGGCTGATGGCTTTGGTGGAAGAAAAGAACCGGAGGTTTAAAACATGTCAGTAGTATCAATGAAACAGCTACTCGAAGCAGGTGTTCACTTTGGACACCAGACTAGAAGATGGAACCCTAAGATGGCTCCTTACATCTTCACAGAGAGAAACGGAATCTATATCATCGACCTGCAGCAGACTCTGCACCTGATCGAGGATGCATATGATTTCATGAGAGAAGTTGGAAAGACAGAGAAGCCAGTACTCTTCGTAGGAACTAAGAAGCAGGCTCAGGCAGCTATCAAGGACGAGGCTGAGAGATGCGGAATGTATTTCGTAAACGAGAGATGGCTGGGCGGAATGCTCACTAACCACAAGACTATCAGCAAGAGAATCGAGAGACTCGCAGAGATCAACGCTATGGTTGCTGATGGAACTATTAACAAGTACGCCAAGAAGGAAGCTCTTAAGATGATGGCTGAGGCTGAGAAGCTTGAGAAGTACCTGGGCGGAATTAAGGAAATGAAGGGAATGCCTGCAGCAATCTTCGTAGTAGACCCTAAGAAGGAAAAGATCGCTGTTAAGGAAGCTAAGATTCTTGGAATCCCTGTAGTAGGTATCGTAGACACTAACTGCGATCCTGATGATGTTGATTATGTAATTCCTGCTAATGATGATGCTATCAGAGCCGTAAAGCTGATCACAAGCTGCATGGCAGACGCTATCATCGAGGCAAAGCAGGGCGAAAGCTTTGCACCTGCAGAAGAAGCTGAGGCTGAGGAAGCTGAAGCTCCAGAAGAGGCATAAGGAGGATAGATATGGCAAACGTAACTGCACAACTGGTTAAGGAACTTCGTGAGCTTACAGGCTCCGGAATGATGGACTGCAAGAAGGCTCTTATGGCTGTTGAAGGCGACATCGATAAGGCTGCAGATTGGCTGAGAGAGAACGGAATTCTTAAGGCTCAGAAGAAGTCAAGCAGAATCGCTGCTGAGGGACTTGTAAGAACTGAGTTCAATGAGGACCACACTGAGGCTGCTATCGTAGAAGTAAACTCCGAGACAGACTTCGTAGCTAAGAATGAAGAATTCGTTACTTTCGTAGAGAAGATGGCAAAGCAGGCACTGACTAAGGTTGCTGCTACTATGGATGATTTCCTTGCACTTGATCTTGACGGCGACGGCAAGACAATCAAGGAAGAACTCACTGAGAAGGTTGCTAAGATCGGTGAGAACATGAACATCAGAAGATTTGACAAGATGAACGAGGAAGGCGTTAAGTACGTTGGATACACTCACGGCGGCGGACGCATCGGCGTTATCATCGGACTCAAGACTGAGGCTGCTTTCGACGAGATCGAGCAGATTGGTAAGGACGTAGCTATGCAGGTTGCTTCAATGGCACCTAAGTTCGTAAGTGCTGCTGAGGTTGCTCAGGATTGGCTCGAGAGCGAGAAGAAGATCCTGAAGGAAGCTCTTCTGAACGAGAACCCTAACAAGGCAGCTATGGCTGACAAGATCGTTGAGGGTCAGATCAAGAAGGAGCTCAAAGAGGTTTGCCTCACAGAGCAGGCTTTCGTTAAGGACAGCGACAAATCCGTAAAGCAGTATGTTGAAGAGGCTGCAAAGGCTCTTGGCAAGGCTGTTGAAATCGTATCAATGAAGAGATACGAAGTAGGTGAGGGTCTCGAGAAGAAGGAAGAGAACTTCGCTGAGGAAGTTGCTGCACAGATGAACAAGTAATCTAACAGCTTACAAAGATGATAGAACTCCCGAGGCCTCTCGCCTCGGGAGTTTTTCAAATCGGGAGAAACAATGATAGCATACATTCTGGGATTTTTAGCAGGAATAATGCAGCCTGTCCAAACAAGTGTTAACGGAAAAACCCGTTCCAGGCTTGGCTCACCGTATATTACCGGATGCGTTGCCACGATGGCTGCAATAATTGCTATGGGCTGCGTCCTGCTCGTTACAGAAGACGGAATACATATTCCTTTTACCGATGCTGCGCATAATCCTGCATGGATCTGGTGCGGAGGCTTATGCGGAACGGTTATTTTCATAACGAGTATCCTATGCCTTCCTAAGATCGGAAGCGCAATGACTGTCCTGCTCACTGCTTTTGGACAGATTATGACCGGACTTATTATCGATAACTGGGGCCTTCTTATGTCTCCGCTCATCAGAATCAACGGAGCAAGAGTAATAGGCGCTGTTATAGTTATTGTTGGTGTGCTTCTGGTTTTCGGCAAAGGCGAGGGCAGCGCTTTTAAAGGCAAGCATTTGTACATCCTGCTTGCGATAATCTGCGGAATAGCGTGCGCTGTGCAGGTGGCCATAAATGGAGCTTTGGCAGGCGTTATAGAATCGCCAATGTGCGCAACCTTCATATCAATGAATGTTGCTATGATCGGATATCTGTCAATAATAGTGGTTATTCTTGCGGCTCGCGGCAGGAACGGTCTGTATGATAACGGAACGCCGGTCAAATTCAAATTTGAATGGTGGATGTTTTTCGGCGGATTAACCGGAGCTTTTATCGTAGGAGTCAATGCGGTTGTAGCTCCTGTGCTCGGAACGGGCATCGTAAACATTCTCAACCTCGTCGGCGAGATGGGAATGGGGCTCTTTATTGACGCGGTCGGTTTCCTCGGAATCGACAAGAAGCCGGTTACTGCATTCAAGGCAATCGGCATGCTGCTTATGATCGGCGGCACAGTGATAATCTCGTTGCTGTAGCAACTGCGATAATTTCGCTCCTGTAGTAAATGTGATAATAGTAACTGTGATAATTCTATTGCTGCAGTAAATGCGATAAGTCTATTGCTGTGGTAAATGTGATAGTCTTACTGCTACAGCAAAGCTTGGACGAGCGACGTTTCATTATGATATAATAATTACTGTAAAGAACTGCGGCCCTGCAGGGCTGCAGCTTGGAGGTAAGAAATGGCAAGAAAGTCTAATAATATTGGAGGTATAGATATGAGCAAAGCGGGCAGAAGTATTGGTGGAGAATTAGCAGCTGATCTGCTTAAGGCTCTTGCTGTGGGTCTTGTTGGCGGAATTGCAACTATTGCAGGCGCTCAGAAGGCCGGTGAGGGAATCGAGAAGCTTCAGGAAAGATGGGAGCAGCTCTCTGAAGAAGAACAGGCAAGATACAGAAAAGCAGTCGAAGAAGCAACAGCTAACGATATCGACATCGACTATACAATAGGCAATGAAATTGAGGCGGAATATATGCTTCATGATGGCAAGGAGGAAGAATAATAATGTTAAGTGCATTTAGCGCATATAACGCGTACACAGGCGGTGATACATCTATGATACAGATGATTGCTGTCGTTGCAATGTATGTGGGACTTTGGAAGGTTTTCGAGAAAGCCGGAACAGAAGGCTGGCGCGGAATTATTCCGATTTACAATTACTATAAGATTTTCGAACTTACTGCAGGTAATGGCTGGCTCTTCCTTATTTGCTGCATTCCTGTTGTCGGAAACGTTTTCATGGGCTACTGCGTGGCCAAAGCGTTCGGTAAGAGCCAGGGCTTCATGATCGGACTCATGATTTTACCGTTCATATTCATACCGATGCTCGGATTTGACGATTCAAGATACTATGGCCCAATGGGAGTAAGCGATTCAAGAACTACAGAGGCAAGAAGTGCAAGCACAGTCAGCTTCGATGTGAAGAAGAATACTCCTGATGAATCTACAGTAAGCTTTGACGTTGAAGAAGCAGATGATGTAGAGGAAGTCAAGCCGGTTGAAGTAGAGACAGTAGAAGAAATTAAACCTGTTGATGCAGAACCGGTAAAGAGTGAGCCTGTAGAAGACGTGAATGTATTCGAGGTAGAGGAAATCAAGACTGTTGATGCAGAGACAATCAAGAACGAACCTGATGAAGAAGTAAAGGTAATCGAGCTTGAAGAAATCAATAACGACGCTGAATAATCTCGGCGCCGGATAACATTGCTCAATTCCGACTGATTTCACAACATGACTCGGCGGAAAACATAACTATCCCAATGTGAAGTATAAACGGAGGTTAACAATGAAGGATAACGTGAAGAAAATGCTCGTCCTTGTAATGGCAATTGCAATGACCGTTGCTCTGTGTGCGTGCGGAAGCAAAGAGTCAGAGGAAGAAACAGGAATGGCTAATCCTATCATAACAGTTGCAGATGCAAGTGAGCTCACAGAAGCAACAGGCATTAGCCTCGATGCACCGGAAGGCGCAACAGATGTAGCTTATGCATATTGCCAGCCTGAAGATGGAACGATTGAGTTTGCACAGGTAACATTTACCTTGGATGGAAATGAGTTCTGCTACAGAGCAAAGGATTCAGGAGATATTACAGAGATCACTGCAAGCTCAGATGAAAATGCCAGCACAGATGACCTTATGAGTGCTCTTGAGAATGGAACCAATATCGGAGCAGAGCTTGCGGGCATGAACTATGAGTGGAAATCGGCAGGAACTGTTGTTGTGCAGGAAAGAGCCGGCGTTTGCGCATTCAATAAGAAGGGACCTGGATTTATAGCATGGCTTGACGTAGCACCTGGATTCCTTTACAGCCTGAGCATGGATGATAATGCAACTCAGGATGTTCTCACGGATGTAGCAAATAAGTCATTTGTTCCAATGCAGGGCGAAGTAGGCTAGAAACACTTGTCTGGCCAAAGATAGTTGCTGTATAGAATCGGAAGACAATTGCATTTAAAAAACACATTCATTGCGATTATAGCAGTTGATAATAAGATTTAAAAAATAGAGAAAAATCGGAGGGGTTACCTCCGATTTTTTTGCTGCATTTTATATTTTGCCTCGTTTGCCCTCGCTTTTGGAACATGAAACGCTCAAATCCTTGAAAATAAAAAGAAAAATTCCAAAGCAAGCTCAATGTGAGGAGCGATACGTTTCGAGAGAAAAATAAAATTGGAACATGAAACGCTCAAAACCTTGAAATTTCACGAATTTGTTCCAATTTTATGCCGACTCGACAAATGATGGACGCTTTGTCGAGTGATTTGTAAGAGAAAATTGGAATTTTGGAATTTAATTTCAACGTTTTCAGGGATCCATGTTCCAAAAGTGAGGGCATGCCGGTTCGGCCCATACGTGTAATAGAGGGATGTTCCAATGCGATTACGATATGGGTTCTGATATTGCCTGTTTTATGATCTATTCTTATGGCTTTCGACCCTATTCTTATGGTCTCCTACTCTAATATTTTTTCTTATTCTTATGTTCATCTACATATCTGCATATTGCCAGATATGTGTCATTGCTGATAACGTGCTCGATCTTGCAGGCATCTTCCTCGGCAAGTTCCATTTCAACACCGAGAAGGTAAAGAAATTCGACCAAAGCCGTATGTCTTGCGTAGGTTCGCTCTGCAATTACTCTACCCGGCGGGGTAAGCGTTATCGGACCATTTGAATCCATTCTGATATAGCCGCTTTCCTTAAGCCTTTTAACCGCGTAGGAGACACTGGGCTTGGTAACTCCAAGGTGCTTGGCTATATCTATTGATTTGATGTAACCGTGCTTTTTCTCGAGGATTAGCATGGTTTCCAGATAATCTTCTGCGGATTGCTGAATTTTCATTATGTTCTCCTGACTTAACACAGAAAGTGGAAAAGTTAGAGCATCTAACTTTTGAAAAAATTTTAGCACTTTTTTACTTGACAGACAAGGAAGTATAGTTTAATATATAAATGAAAATGATAATGATTATTATTTTCAACAAAGATATGCAAATGACAATAAATCAAAAAAGGAAATAGATGGTTAAGTACAGTAGACAGAGAGAAGCAATTAAGAATAAGCTTGTAGGCAGAACGGATCACCCTACTGCTGAGACTCTGTATGCAGAGCTTAAAACGGAAATGCCTAACCTCAGTGTAGCTACTGTTTACAGGAATCTTAACCAGCTGGAACAGTGGGGTGAAGTCAACAGAATAACTGTTGAAGGTGCTACAAGGTTCGATCCTAATACAGATCCGCATTCACATTTCTTCTGCAGGAAATGTGGCGCGGTAATCGATATGCCGGACGAGGATATAGAGATAAGAAGAATTGCACAGGCAGGGTTTGGAGGAAGAATCGAGCTCAGCACATCGCATTTCTACGGTGTATGTCCTAAATGTTTGGATATAGACAGTTAATCACCGAAGGCATTGGCCAGCGGGAACAATAACAATAATTCTAATAGAAATATACGAGGAGGTATTAATTATGGCAAAATGGGTTTGCAGCGTATGCGGTTATGTTTATGAGGGAGACAAGGCTCCGGAAGAATGTCCTGTATGCCACGTTGGAGCAGATAAGTTTATCGAGCAGAAGGGTGAAATGAGCCTGGCAGCAGAGCACGAATACGGAATTTATGCAAAGACAGTTAAGAACAATGCTGATATTTCAGAGGAAGACAAGAAGTACATCTATGATCAGCTGGTAGCTAATTTCCAGGGTGAGTGCAGCGAGGTTGGTATGTATCTGTGCATGGCAAGAATCGCACACAGAGAAGGATATCCTGAAGTTGGTCTCTATTGGGAGAAGGCTGCTTGGGAAGAGGCTGAGCACGCAAGCAAGTTCGCAGAGCTCCTCGGTGAGGATCTTGAGCCTAACATGAAGGCTACAACTAAGGACAATCTGGCTTGGAGAGTTGACTGTGAGTATGGTGCAACAGCAGGAAAGACAGAGCTCGCATCCAAGGCAAAGCAGCTGAATCTTGATGCTATTCACGACACAGTTCATGAGATGGCTAGAGACGAGGCTAGACACGGAAAGGCTCTCGAGGGTCTTCTGAAGAGATATTTCTAAAGAAATCTTTCGAAGCGTTCTATCATTGGAGAATGAATCATAGGGAGATGATACTATGAATAATACAGTAGTAAAGAATGAGAATGGACTTGTGGGAAATGGCGTAGGATTCGAGAGAATCAGAAGAATTACCGGATACCTCGTTGGAACACTTGATCGCTTCAACAACGGCAAGAGAGCTGAAGTTGATGACAGAGTAAAGCACAGTCTGTCGAGATAGGAACAATAAGAAGGCCGGACGGAAAATCAGCTGAAAATCAGCTTGATATTCCGTCCGATTTTTTTTGATTTTTTTTAATACATGAAAACCGCAAAAAACAGAACATGGCATATTGACGGAGCTGCATGATTTGACTACAATATATTGTGTTCGGAATTACGTTTTATTTCAAATAAAACACAATATATAGTATCGATAACGGATGCAGTAAGAAACAAGAAGTAAGAAAACAGTAACAAGGGGAAGAATATGAAGACTATTATCAAGAGAGACGGTACAGAGGTTCCTTTCGACGAGTATAAGATATTCAATGCGGTATATGCTGCTAACAAGGCAGTCGATGGCGAGAAGATGACCAGCATCGACTTTACATATATCACTAAGAAGGTACTGGAGCAGCTCGAGGGAGAGACTTGCACAGTTGAGCAGGTACAGGACATTGTTGAGCAGATGCTCATCAGATATGACTATGAGAAAACTGCTAAGGCATACATTCTTTATCGTGCAGAGCATGCTAAGATCAGAGAAGCAGAGTCCGATCTGATGAATATCTATAACGAGCTTACATATTCGTATTCCAAGGATGCAGATATCAAGAGAGAAAATGCCAATATCGATGGAGATACATCGATGGGTACAATGCTCAAGTACGGTTCCGAGGGAGCTAAGTACTTTGTAGACAATTATGTTCTTCCTAAAGATATAGCTAAAGCACACATCAACGGAGACATCCACATTCACGATAAGGATTTCTATATGCTGACAGAGACATGCTGCCAGATCGATCTTATCAAGCTCTTCAAGGATGGCTTCTGCACAGGTCACGGATATCTGAGAGAGCCACAGTCAATCATGAGCTACGCTTCACTCGCCTGCATTGCAATTCAGGCTAACCAGAACGAGATGCACGGTGGACAGTCAGTACCTAACTTTGACTATTCAATGGCTCCCGGCGTTGCAAGATCGTACATTAAGGAGTATTACGCTGCACTGACAGAGATTCTTGCTGCCAAAGCAGACATGAGCTATGATGCTGCCAAGGCGGTCGCTGACAAGATCAGAAGAGAGACTGTTGCACCGACAATCACAATGGGTGAAGCATATGGCGAGGAACTCGGCAAGTGGTATGATAAGGAGGGCAACGGAAAGTTCAGTAGAGAGACTCTCGTTTCCTGCAATAAGCAGGCTGCAGAATCTGCTCTTGCAAGAACTGACAAGCTCACATATCAGGCAATGGAGGCATTGATTCACAACCTGAATACAATGAATTCAAGAGCAGGTGCTCAGGTACCGTTCAGCTCGGTAAACTTTGGTACAGATACAACTCCTGAGGGCAGAATGGTTATCAAGAACCTGCTGCTCGCAACAGAGGCAGGACTCGGTAACGGCGAGACACCTATTTTCCCTGTACAGATTTTCAAGGTTAAGGAAGGAATCAACTACAATCCTGAGGATCCAAACTACGACCTCTTCAAGCTGGCTATCAGATGCAGCGCAAAGAGACTCTTCCCTAACTTCAGCTTCCTTGACGCTCCGTTCAACAAGAAGTTCTACAGAGAAGGTGATTACAACAGCGAGGTTGCATACATGGGATGCCGTACAAGAGTTATGGCTAACAACTATGATCCAAGCAAAGCGGTTGTATGCGGAAGAGGAAACCTTTCCTTCACATCAATCAATCTGCCACGTATAGGAATCGAGTCCGCAAGAGATTGGGAGGTATTCTATAAGAAGCTGGATGCTATGCTTGATCTCGTTTCAAGGCAGCTCCTGCACAGATTCAAGATTCAGTGCACTAAGAGAGGACGCAATTATCCGTTCCTCATGGGACAGGGAATCTGGATCGACTCTGACAATATCGGACCGGATGACGGCGTTGCTGAGATTCTGAAGCACGGCACTCTGTCAATCGGATTCATCGGTCTTGCTGAAACAATGAAGGCAATGACAGGCAAGCACCACGGTGAGGATGAGGCAGTAAGAGCCAAAGCGTTCGAGGTTATTACTCACATGAGAGACTACTGCGACAGGAAGTCGGCTGAGACAGGCCTCAACTTCACGCTCCTGGCTACACCTGCAGAGGGACTTTCCGGAAGATTTGTCAAGATTGACGCTGAGAAGTACGGTAAGATTCCTGGAGTAACAGACAGAAATTACTACACTAACTCATTCCATGTTCCTGTATATTATCCAATTGGAGCATTTGATAAGATCGCTATCGAGGCACCTTATCATGATTTGACTAATGCAGGTCATATCAGCTATGTTGAGCTGGATGGAGATACAGCTAAGAACCCGGAAGCCTTCGAATCGGTTATCAGATATATGAAGGAAGCCGGCATCGGATATGGATCAGTTAACCACCCCGTAGACAGAGATCCTGTTTGCGGATACACAGGTGTTATTGACGAAGTATGCCCACGCTGCGGACGTAGAGAGGGAGAAGCAATCTCAATAGAGAGACTCAATGAGCTTAGAATGAAATTCCCTAGTGTACCGGTACCATGCGACTGCACACACTAGAAGATAAGGAGAAGACGGATGAATAATACAGTAGTAAAGAATGAAAACGGACTCGTAGGAGAAGGCATAGGATTCGAGAGAATCAGAAGAATCACAGGATACCTCGTAGGTACACTCGATCGTTTCAACAACGGCAAGAGAGCCGAAGTAAATGACAGAGTTAAACACGGTCTGACTAAGAATAACTAAAACAGAAGGGTATGACGATGAGATATGTAACGTTTGGCAACGGGGACAAGACTATGGTTGTTGTTCCCGGCCTTACAGTCGGATACGTCACAGATAATGCATCCGCTTTGCAGGATGCATTTTCTTCATTTGCAGAAGATTACACAGTATATATCTTTGATATACGTGACGATGTTCCTGACGGCTACGATATTGTCCGGATGAGTGAGGATCTTGCAGAAACAATGACTGAGATGGGACTCAGAGATGTTTACATGTACGGCTGCTCTATGGGAGGAATTGAGAGCATGTACATTTCCGGCAAGCACCCTGAACTTGTAAGCAAAGTGGTTATTGCATCCTCAGCCGGCAGATCAAATGACAACTCGAATAGAGTATTTAACAGGTGGATAGAGCTTGCGAAAGCTAATGACAAACATGAGCTGGGCAAGAATATGGGAGAGTATATTTATTCCGAGGCATTTTATGAAGCGAACATGGAGGTACTGATTGCTTCGGTTGCGTGTCAGAGTGATGAATCAATTTCAAGATTTGTTAATACTGCCGGAGTATTAGTCAATTTCGATGTTTCTGAAGAGGCTGCGGCGATCAGGTGTCCTATACTTGTTCTTGGAAGTAAAGGGGACAGGGTCATGACAGGGCAGGCTGCAGAAGAGATTGCCCGAATAACGGGTGGAGAGATGCTCATGTACGGACCGGAATATCCGCATGCAGTCTATGACGAAGCTCCCGACTTAATATCTCATGTCAAAGCATTCTTTGATAAGTAACAGAGGGCGAAAACGGCAAGTGAGCAACAGAATGCGAGTAACATCAGCTGTGAAGCAGCAGGCGAGTAATATAAGAAAAAACGGAAATTGAAAAAACGCTGCGACTGTTGAGAATTCAACGGTGCAGCGTTTTTGTTATACTATATATTACTAGAAATCCAGATCGAAGCTTGAACGGTACAGAACTATCTCGTCTGCTTCGCGAGTCTTGTTCAGATCGATAACTCGCTGGTTCTCTGAGCCTCTGTATGTGAGCTCGAGATTACGCTCCGCTTCTATGAAAGGACCGTCAACAAGTATGTCCATAAGTCCAAGGAACTCATTAGTGGCAGGATCATTACGATCAAGAAGCTGCTCATAGGTGTAGCCGCTATAGCTCATGAGATCAAGGCCCGCATCCTTGGCACGATGCGCAATCTCAAGCAGTGGCTCGACCTGACAGAATGGCTCTCCGCCGGAGAAGGTTATTCCCGTAACAGCCTTGCTTCGGCAGATGTCCTCCCAAAGCTCATCAATGCTGAGATCGTAGCCTGCTTCAAAATCATGTGACTGAGGATTATGACAGCCCGGACATTTGTGAGGGCAGCCCTGAACGAATATTACATATCTGAAGCCCGGACCATCAACTATGGATTCAGGTTCGGTTCCGCACATTCTGACAATGTTTTTATTTGACATTTTTATTCTCCTTAAGATTAAGCTTGTTTGCCTCGGATGTCAGCTTCTTGGTGAAGTTTCCATAGACGCGAGTATTCTCATTCATGATAACAAATGCGTGCTCGTCTATGCTGTGAACGAGATCCATGAGAACATCGATCTCGTACTTGGAAATCATGACGCAGAGAATATAAGTAAGATCTTCAGTGTATGCGCCTTCGCCTTCCCAACGTGTAACGCCACGGCCGAGTGTGCTCATAATGAGGTCTGAAATACCTTCCTTCTTGGTGAATATCGTGGCCTGAACATTGATGTTCTGAATGAATACCTTATCGATCGAGAGGCTGATGATAGTCGAGTATATAAATGAATAAATAACGATTTTGATATCGTAAACCAGGAAGCAGACTGCGTATATTGCGCAATTAATGATGATGCCGATAATGCCGACCTTGGCATTCGGATTGATTTTGGACAAAGCCGTTCCGACGATGTCCTGTCCGCCGCCCGAGGTGCCTCCGCGCATTACAAGTCCTGCACCGATTCCGGAGACGAGTCCGCCTACAACACAGGCTGTCAGATAGTCATCAAAAAGTGGTGCTTTGGCAACAGGAATGAGCGCCATTGACGCTGCGAGTACTCCGATGGAAAGCATGGAGGTAACGCAATATCTCTTACCGAGTGCCTTATATGCGAGTACGAAAAGAGGAATATTGATCGTATAGTAAATCAGACCGAGGTAATCCACGCCCGGAATCTGAGGCAGATGCAGAACCTCAAGGAAGAAGACTCTGAGAAGCTGTGCGATACCGGTGAAGCCGCCGTTGTACAGATGCATAGGTGTAATGATTCTGTTGACGGATGCTGCAGCCATAATATTGCCCACAACAACGAAGAAGATATTTTCCAGCTTGCGTTTCTGTTCGATGTTCATTGACTTGAGATTTTCCAATTTTGTACTCCTGATAAGGCAGAATGGATATCCTGCAGATTCTGGTATGTCTTGCGCGTGCATTTTATATATTCAGAGCAATTTATTCGTGTATTTAAGAAAAAGAAAATCGCGTTCGACACGAGCAAATTGCTCCAGATACCCCTTTGCTCATGTATTCCCATGCGAAAATGACATGTTGAGGAGCTCGCAACACCGCTTTTTCGGTAAGCTTTACATACGTAAACTACGTAAAGCGCCTGCTTGCTCGTGCTTTTTATAGTTAACAAGTATTCTTACGATTAACCAATAGGGCACTTTTCTGCATTTTTGACACCCGCAAATGCACTAATTTATGGGTTTGCTCGTGTCAAGTGCCATTTTGTGCAGAAAAAGGGGATAAGGCACAGCACCTAGACACACTGAAATAGTATACCACTAAGTTGACTGATTTTGCCATATATGATAGCCTCATAAATGCAATATAACGTAAGATTTTGAGGTGATTATGAAGCTTGAACTTATTGCTACTGCGACCTTCGGTCTGGAGGCCGTTGTTAAGAGAGAAATCGAAAAACTCGGTTACAGGATACTTAAGACGGAGGATGGGAGGGTAACGTATCTCGGAGACGAGAGAGCCGTTGTCAGATCCAATCTGTGGCTCAGAACTGCAGACCGAATTTATGTCAAAATGGGCGAATTTGAAGCGTACAGTTTCGAAGAACTGTTCCAGCAGACCAAGGCAATCGAGTGGGAATCCATCATTCCTATGGACGGAAAGTTCCCTGTTGTCGGTACGAGTGTAAAGTCGGAGCTTCACAGTGTCCCTTCGTGCCAGAGCATAATAAAAAAGGCTGTTGTAACCAGACTCGGCGAATTCTATATGTCTGACAAGATGCAGGGCAAGGATTTCACGGGAAGCCTTCAGGAGGATGGCGCCGAATACAGAATCAGGTTTGCGGCGCTTAAGAATAAGTTCGTGCTGATGCTGGATGCCAGCGGCATAGGCCTTCACAAGAGAGGATACAGGGTGAAGGACGTGGAGGCTCCGATGAAGGAGACTCTGGCAGCAGCACTGGTGCAGCTTTCGTTCTACAGAGCAGACAGACCGCTTGTGGACTTGACCTGCGGCTCAGGAACGATTCTCATAGAAGCGGCGATGATTGAGCGCAATATTGCACCGGGCCTTAACAGAGGCTTTGCATCCGAAGGCTGGGACATTATTCCTGAGGAGATGTGGAAAGAGGAACGCAAAGCAGCCTATGCGGCGGCAGACTTCAGTCGTGAGCTGAACATCAAGGGCTTTGATATCAACCGTAAGGCAATTGAGGCTGCAACAGCCAATGCCGACGAAGCGGGACTTCTCGACGATATGGAGCTACTTCGCATGGATATGAAGAAGTTCGAACCGGACTGCAGATACGGTGTGGTTATATCCAATCTCCCATACGGAAAGCGTGTCGGAACAGATCCTGAGATAGAGGCGATTTACAAGAGGATAGGATACCTGATGAGGGCACATCCTACATGGTCCTTCTTCCTCATAACGTCCGACAAGGAGCTCGAGAAACAGCTCAATATTAGTGCAGACAGAAGAAGAAAACTGTATAATGGAAACATAGAAACAACTTATTATCAGTTCCACGGTACAAGGCCGCCTAAAAAGGAGACAGTATGAATAAGAAAGAATTCAGCTACCGTTCAGCGGATGGCGTAACAGAGATTTTTGCAACAAAGTGGGAACCGGACGGTGAACCTAAGGCAATTCTTCAGATCGTTCACGGAATGGTTGAATATATTGACAGATATGATGATTTTGCCACATTCCTCACAACAAAGGGCTATATTGTAGTCGGTGAGGATCATCTGGGCCATGGAAGATCGGTTCGCAGTGACGAATACCACGGTTATTTTGGCGAGAAGGGTAACGAATGGGTAATTGCGGATATTCATGAACTCAGAAATATCATGCAGAAGGAGTATCCGGGTGTTCCTTATCTGATGCTCGGACACAGCATGGGCTCATTCCTGACTCGTCAGTATATTACAGAGCAGGACGCTTCATACGCAGAAGGACTTAAGGGAGTTATTATAATGGGTACCGCATGGCAGCCTGCAATTGCTCTTTCGGCCGGTAAATTCCTCGCCAAGCTCTTTGGAACAGGCAAGGTCAACAAGTCGTCGAAGCTTCTCGAGGGAATTGCTTTTGGCACATATCTCAAGAAGATTGAGAATCCTAAGACTGTAAGCGACTGGCTGACCAAGGATGAGGCCATTGTTAACAAGTATGTTAATGACCCGTGGTGCACATTCCACTTCTCACCTAATGCGTTCTATCACATGTTCGCAGGAATGCAGAAGGCGCACGACATTGCAAGAATCAGCAAGCTTCCTGAAGGCCTGCCTATTCTGTTCTGTTCAGGAGCAGAGGATCCTGTCGGCGCATGGGGCGAGGGCGTACGCAAAGCGTTCATGGTATACTCCGAGAATTCTCCGGCTGAAGTAGATATCAAGCTGTATGACGATGATCGCCACGAGATACTGAACGAAACCGACAGAAAACAGGTTTACGATGATATGGCTGAATTCCTTGACGGATGCCTATAGAAGAATAGTATCGATTATATTGCACAGGAAAACCAGGTAGATAAAGCTTGCGACGAAGGCGGAAGGGAGCATGGCATTTGAATCCTTTATCGAGCCGCGCTTTGTTGCTATTCTGACAGCTGCCTCGATCGCAAATACGATTGTTGTAAGGACAAATATTATTACGATTCCGGAGCGTCCTACCACAAGACCCATGCAGGTGTAGAACTTCATATCTGCACCACCGATAGAGCCGGCCTTGAAGAGGAGCATTCCCAGTCCGTAAATTGACAGCGATATTGCAAGTCCTATGCCGGCACCTGCAAGCGGCTCCCACCAGCTATCGTAGTATCCGATAAGACCCAGTGAAGATACAGCGAGAAGTATCTGAAGCTGATCCGGAACGATTTTGTATAGCCAATCTGCAATTGCCATTTCAAGTGCAATAAACAGAACGACAAGGACCGCGATTTCATAGCGAACGCTTGAGCTTATTGAGAGATAGATTCCACAAATTCCAAACATTCCCACGAAGAGATACTTCCAGGGAGTGCTTGGAATTCTTTGTTTGCAGCTGTTGTCTGCCGCAACGAGCTCGGGTGGCAATCTGCGAACAGGATTTTCACTGTCTGCGGAATCATCCCAATCCTCGAACCATTTCTCCGGCATGTGATTAAACATAACAACAGAAGCGTTCCCGAACAGAACGGCAGCCGCTATTGCTATGAGGATTTTTATAATCATGATAAGCATTTATATATCCCTTCTGTGCCCGATGCTTAATCCGAAGCTCTTCTTTGTGTAATACAGTGTATTGCTTAGCTAATGGCGTGTCAATAAAAGACCTACTTTAGATAAGCGAAATTCTATGAAAAGGCGATGCGATATGCTAAAATAATAAAGTTAATAAATCAGTAGAACCTGAGGCGAAGAGGCATGCTATGGCAAATGTTCTGATCAAAATTGAATATGACGGTTCGCACTTCTCCGGCTGGCAGAAGCAGCCTAAGGACAGGACCGTTCAAGGCGAGATCGAGCATGTGCTTAAGTATATCGCTTTGGAGGATGTGCCGATTCATGGAACAAGCCGCACAGATGCGGGAGTCCATGCACTGGGCCAGTGCGCTTCCTTTGAGTGGAACTGTAACATGCCGGTAGAGAAGCTTCCGGAGGTGATGAATCGTAGATTCGGAGCAGGCGGGGCAGGACGATCGGGTGCGCCGGGAGACATTCGTATTCTATCTGCAGAGGTAATGCCGGAGGATTTCCATGCAAGATATTCATGCAAAGGGAAGACGTACAGATATATTATCGACAGGACCGGCGATATTTTCAGAAGATACTATGCATTCATGTTTCCGGATGCGGGCTCGCTGAACATTGATGAAATGCGCAAAGCAGCAGAGCATATTGTCGGAACTCACGATTTCAAGTGCTTTGAGACCTCAGGAGGAACTCCTCGAGAGACGACTGTCAGAACCGTAAGTGAACTGACTGTTAACGAAACGGATAACGAGATAATTATCGAGATAACGGGCGATGGCTTCCTGTATAATATGGTAAGGATAATAGTCGGAACACTCTGCGAGGTGGGCCTTGGCAAGAAGTCAGCGGACGAATTGCCGGGAATCATCGAGAGCAAAAGCCGTGCTTCGGCAGGCTTTACGGCACCGCCGCAGGGACTGTATCTGAAGGAGATATATTTTGTATAAAGTCAGAATTGATAAATTTGAAGGACCTTTTGATCTGCTGGTGTACCTCTTGGAAAATGCCAAGATGGACATCTACGATATTAAGGTTGCCGAAATAACGGAGCAGTACATTGACTACCTGAGGGAGATGGAAGAACTCGATGTTGAAGTTGCAAGTGAGTTCATAGTGCTTGCAGCTGTGCTGATCAGACTGAAGTCTCACATGCTGCTTCCTAGAATGACGGATGCGGGAGAAATTGTCTTTGAGGAGGACCCTCGTGATGAGCTCGCCGGCAGACTGCTTGAGTATGTCAAGACCAAGAGAATCGCAGAAATGCTCCAGAAGCGTGAGGAATATAATCTTGCAATTCATGAGAAGCCTGCAGAGGATATGTCCAGATATCTCGAGGATCCTGAAGAAATTCTGTACGCATCCGATGAGCAGCTGGTCAACGCATTTATTCTATTCCTGACCAAGAAGAAAAAGGTTGAAGAGGTTACAAGACGTTACCAGAGAGTTCGCAGAGCCAAGGAATCGATTGAGCAGAGAATAGCTTATATGTCGGATGTTCTGGAACGAAAATTCAGGGAGAAGAACGTCGTCTCATTCAACGAGCTTCTGCCGGAGAACTACGACAGATATGATAAGACCTTATCCTTCATGTCTCTTCTGTCTATGATCAAGGGACAGCAATGTGACGCAGAACAGAAAGAGAACTTTGGCGAGATAACGGTTATAAAGAAAGACGCTACAGAGATAAACACCGAGGAGGCAGAAGATGTACAGTAAGAAAGTGATGAAATCCGCACTTGAGACAATGATGTTCATGTGGGGCGAGCCTCTTGCGGTTAAGGATGCGGCTCAGATCCTCGAAGCAGAGAAGGACGAGGTAAGAGCTTTGTTTGACGAGCTGAAGAACGAGTACGAGCAGGAGGGACGCGGCATCAGAATTCGCAAGGTAGATGATGCATACGGATACGTTACTCACGTCGAAAATGAAGTTTTTATCGAGAAGCTTTGCACACCTGTAAGGGTTAAGAGACTTTCGCAGGCGGCACTTGAGGTTCTTGCGATTGTCGCATACAGACAGCCTGTAACAAGATCCGAAATAGATTCGATCAGAGGTATCAAGAGCGAAAGAGTAATAGACGGACTCATCGAGAAGGGCCTGATTGAGATTACCGGACGTTCAGAGGGCGTAGGCAGACCGCTCATCTATGAGACAACAGCAGAGTTCCTGAAGAAGTTCGGCTTTGAGTCCCTTAAGGATCTGCCGGAGGTTGCTGAGTTTGAAGAGATGAGAAGAACTCCTGAGCAGGCAGAGCTGCATGATCAGATTGCAATCGATTTCAATAAAACAGAGGATGAGGAATAACAGATGAGAATTAATAAATATATTGCGGCGGCCGGAGTAACCAGCAGACGCAAAGCGGACGAAATGATCACTGAGGGCAAGGTCAAGGTCAACGGTGTGGTTCTCACCAATCTTGGATATCATGTTGAAGAGGGCGATGTTGTAGAGGTAAACGGCATTCGAATTGAGCCTGAAGAGAAGATGGTTTACTATCTCCTGAACAAGCCGACCGGATATGTTACTTCAACCTACGATAAAGAAGGCAGACCTACAGTGGTGGAGCTGGTTCCGGATAACATCAGAGTTTTCCCTGTCGGAAGACTTGATTACAACACTTCAGGACTTCTGATTCTTACCAATGACGGAGAACTCAGCAACAAGCTGATGCACCCGTCTCATGAGTTCGACAAGAAATATCTGGCGAGAGTAAGCGGCATCGTTTCGAGAGCCGAAGCAGCCAAGCTGGCGGCCGGAGTGGACATTGGCGGTTTTGTAACTTCTCCTGCAGAGGTTGAGCTTATCCGACACGACAAGAACAGCACAATCGCAATGATAACAATTCACGAGGGCAAGAACAGGCAGGTAAGAAGAATGTTCAAGGCTATTGGCCATCCTGTAACAGAGCTTACAAGAGTCGGTCTTGGCAAGCTCGAGATAGGCAAGCTTGCGGTCGGACAGTGCAGAAAGCTCGGACCTGCGGAAGTAGAATATCTGAAGAGGGTGTAGATTAGAGTAAGATAATAGAAAAGAGTGCAATGTGATTTTCCTGTTAATAGGGTGAAATCCTATGCACTCTTTTATATTGCGTTATGTATCGCGGAACCTCTACAGATCGGATACGATGTCCTTGCCGCGACATTCATTTATATAGGTCTCGATTATGCTTACTGCACCTTCGATACCTGTACGGCTTGTGTTGATCAGAAGATCATAGGCATCTCTGTCACCCCACTTGTTGTCAGAGTAAAACTCATAGAATCTGCGGCGATTCTTGTCCACTGTCTTGAGAACCTGAGGAATGTTGTTTTCGTTGAGCTTTCCGTTTCTGATTTTGGACTTGTATACGTCCATATTTGCCTTGATTCTCTTGATACGATCCTCAACAGGTGCGAAGAGGAAGATGTTTACATGAGGCTCATCTGCGGCAACTACATCCGCTGCACGGCCTACAATAACACAGCTTCCTTCGGCAATAATATCTTCAAGAACCTGAAACTGCTCGCTGCGAATCGCTTCTATAGGATCGGAGGAGAAGGAGTCAAAGCCTGCAAACAGTGAGCCGAATGCATGAGGAATAGTCTCTTCGTGCTCTTTGATATACTGTGCATCGTAGCCTGTCTTGCTGGCAGCTTCATCGATGAGCTTCTGATCGTAGAACTTGATGCCAAGTCTTTCAGCCAGCTTCTTGCCGACATCGTGTCCGCCACTGCCGAACTCTCTTCCGATTGTTACAATAATCTTATCCATAATACGTCTCCTTATCTGACGGACTCAGCAAACTGCTTCATATCCCTGGCATTGCTGAAAACCGCTCTTGCATTATCGTCACGACCGCCACCGCGACCATTGAAGGCAGCAGCCTTCTCTTTAACCAAAGCTCCGCATTTCACTTCTCCCGAAGAAAAGAGGAGTGCAGTGCAGGTAGCAGGGTGCGTGAGTATAAGCAGTTTTCCGCTTGTCTCACCAATGACTGAGAAGCCAAGCTTGAGAAGCTCGTCTATACTTATGAGGTCAAGAGAGTAAACCAGACTGCCCTCTGCCTTGTTAAGTTCTTCTATTATAACAGATTTCTCGTTATCCTTAATATATGATGACATTTTCGCAAGCTGCTGCTTCAGTGCAGAAGTGTTAGCCTGCTCGACTTCAGCCTTGTGCAGCAGGTCATCTGTATTGCATGAGTTGCGTTTGGCCAGCTCGTACAGAAGCTTCATGTCTGAATTCAGCTTCTCCTTGGCCATGATGCCGCAGTCGAAATAAATACGGTTCATGCCCTTGTTAGGCTCATGCTTGTATATTGCGAGCAAGCCTATCTGTGCACTTGAGTCAGGATGAGTTCCGCAGCACGCTATGCAATCGTACGGATCAGGCAGTTCTCCTACAGTAACTACGGAAACCTCGCCATCGTGAGGCACCTGTTTTCTTACAGGCATTGCAAGTGAGGCTTCATAGCTGTCAAAGTATGTGATTGTGACAGGAAGGTCAGCCCAGATGGCCTCGTTCACTGTTCGCTCGGCCAAGTCGAGCTCCTCTTCGGTGAGCATTCTTCCGTCAAGGTCGATGTCTATGGTGATATATTCTTCGCCCATGTGGAAGCCTTTGTTGACTCCTCCGAAAAGCGTATGCATAGTGCCGCTGAGCATGTGCTCTCCGCAATGTCTTTGCATGTTCTTAAAGCGGTGGTCCCAGTCTATTGTAAGTTCAACCTCGTCGCCGACCTTAAAGCTGCCTGCAGGCGCATCTGTGAGATGCCATACATCAGCCTCGAGACTCTCATCATAAGCTTCGGTTATGTTATATATGTGCTCACCGACAGAAACTGTTCCCCGATCCGAAGGCTGCCCGCCACCCTCCGGAAAGAAGACTGAAGCATCGCAGCTGAAGCAGGCCATATCGTTCTTCTCATCAATTGAAGTGATGTGTGCAACGTTGGACTTAAGATAAGGATCGTTCTTATACAATCTTAAATTTGACATAATAAATAGCTCCTTTTTTATGTTTCACATGTTTCACAAAATCGAACAAAAAACTCAGAAACACAAATTTCAAAAACTGTGGATAAAATGTGTTGACAATCAGAAAAAAACTCTGCAATCCTTGAAATTACTGGGTTTTGTGATGCAAAGTTATCCACATGCATAAGTGGATAAAAATGTATACGATTTCAAAAACGCGTGTGGATAATTCTCTAAACCTTGAAAATACTAACGTTTCAAGTTTGTTGAAAATTCTGATGCAAAAAATCGAACAAAATCCCCAAAATGATTTTTATGTTTTTATTTTAGACAAACTTAATCGCCGTATTCCGGTCTCTCGATAAGCTCTCTGAAGATGACGCCATAGGAGTTGCAGAGGTTGTGGAATATAGGTGTATCCAGCTGATATCTTCCATCAAGCCTCAGGAAAGGCGAATAGATGGAAAGTATGCTGGCATCGTCCATTCTCTCTATATTGCTCAGCTTATTACTCATCAGGACGAATTCTCCATCTATGGAAAGAAGCGCGTATCCGTATACATCGTCGCTGAGTCTGTAATCAGCGCTGTTGACATGTGAGTTATCGCTGTTATAGATGGTGTACAGCCAGCCGTTAGGTACGTGCTGGGGATCGACACCCGAGAGGAACGAGAACTTCTCACTGTCAAAGCTATTCAGCATTCTGTCCCTGCAATCGAAGACTGTTATATACTCGCTTTGTGCAAGCTGCATTGCTGCCTCCGGTGTCGTCATCCTGTCTATTGAACCTACCGCGATTGCTGTTACCTTACAGTCTCTCTTCTTGTAGTCACCATTAAGATAAACAACAACACCTGAATGATAGTAATTCATTGCACCCAGTGTTGTCATTCTGCACCTGTACGGATGACCCGACAGACCTGCATCTTCTTCGTCAGAGCCGGGCTTGATCTGGTTTCTCATAAGGGTCTGAAGACCTATGCCTGTCAGCTCGCATTCTCTCAGCTCGTCCTCGCTAAGGTCTGACAGATACATTGCTGCAGGATAATCCAGATCAACAAGCCTCATTAAGAAGTAGTTGATCGTCTCGGTTACTGTCAGCTGATGTGGGGATACGGCCGAGATCGCCTGCATTGCAGTACATTCATCGGAAGTAAAGCCTTCGTGCGCCAAAGCATCCTTCATAAGCCCGAGTCTGACCGTGGCGCTGTGTCTGAACTGCACGTTTTCCTCGTTGTCGTATTCGCGCTCAATTCCGTCAGCTGCAAGAGGCAAAGCGTCCTCTATGAGCCTGAGCATTACCGCAGGTGAAATACGTACGATTTTGCCGCCCATTACACTTGTAAAGGCGCGCCAGTGATATTTCATTGCCTCGCGGTTTTCCTGATATGTAGTCGAATTTGGCGTACAATCAAACTCGAAATAATCATCGATTCCGTATTCCGAATAGTCGAGATGAAGGACCTGGTAGAAAAGGGCGCGTGGATTCTCCTTGGATCTCCAGGTAATTCGCATAGCAACAACTCCCATGAGTCTTGTGTCTGTTGCTTCGCAAGACTCAAAGAAATGCTCTTCGAAATGGTTGTAGAATTCTGATAATTTGCCCTCTACTGCATGAAGCTGCATATCTGTCCTCCGTATAGTTAAATCAACGCTTAAATAAGCGCATACTATTACAAGTATACCGACTTGACATACTATTCTCAAGGTTTATAATAGTACCATCCTTATTAAGAGCGAGGGAGGGACTGGGCCCTACGATCTCGCGGCAACCTCACATTATGTTAAGGTGCCAATTCCCACGAAGCTGTGCCATGGCTTCGGCAGATGAGGACAAGGACACTCTCTGCTTATAGTGGCAGGGAGATTTTTTTATGGCGATATAAGCGACGGTCTACCCGGTTTCCGTCGCAGGAAATAGGAGACAAGGAAAACAAAA
This sequence comes from Candidatus Crickella caballi, assembly GCA_018064665.1. GTDB lineage: Bacteria > Bacillota > Clostridia > Peptostreptococcales > Anaerovoracaceae > Crickella > Crickella caballi. Next base: position 38,878 of record JAGHUV010000018.1, read on the forward strand.
TGAGAAAACTATTTACTTCTGAATCTGTAACTGAAGGACATCCGGATAAGGTCTGTGATCAGGTTTCGGATGCAATTCTTGATGCTATTCTGGAGCAGGATCCTAATGCACACGTTGCCTGCGAATGCGCAACCAAGACAGGATTTCTGATGATGTTCGGCGAGGTTTCCGGAAACATCGACATCGATTATGAAGCGATTGCACGCAGGACCATCTGCGAAATCGGCTACGACCACGAAAGCGCTTGCTTTGACGGAAACAGCTGCGAGATTATTCAGCACGTCGAGGAGCAGTCTGCAGACATCGCAATGGGCGTAAATGAAGCTCTTGAGGTTAAAGAGGGCGGCGCCAAGGACGAGTTTGCAATGACCGGTGCAGGAGACCAGGGAATGATGTTCGGTTATGCATGTGATGAGACAGAAGAGCTGATGCCGATGTCACTGGTTCTTTCCCACAAGCTTGCCAAGAAACTCGCGGAGCTCCGTAAGGACGGCACTCTTGACTATCTTGAGCCGGACGGCAAGACTCAGGTTACCGTTGAATATGATAATGACAAAATCGTCAGAATCGATACAGTTGTCGTTTCAACTCAGCATAATGAAGAGGTTTCGCTCGAGCAGATTCGCAGCGATATGATTGAAAAGCTTATCAAACCGGTTGTACCGGCTGAGCTTATCGACGACAAGACTAAGTATTATGTAAACCCTACAGGTCGTTTTGTAATCGGAGGACCAATGGGTGATTCCGGACTTACAGGTCGAAAGATCATCGTTGACACTTATGGCGGACACTCAGCTCACGGCGGCGGCGCTTTCTCAGGAAAAGACCCTACCAAGGTTGACAGAAGTGCTGCGTATATGGCTCGTTATATTGCAAAGAACATCGTAGCAGCAGGCATTGCCAAGAAGTGCGAAATTCAGCTTGCGTATGCTATCGGCGTTGCAGAGCCTGTTTCTGTTAACGTAAACACCTTTGGCACAGGTATTGCTGACGATGAGAAGATCGCTCACGCAGTACTGGACAACTTCGATATGAGACCTGCTGCAATTATTAAGAAGCTGGAGCTGAAGAAGCCTCAGTACAGAAATCTTGCAGCATACGGACACATGGGAAGAACAGATCTCGGCGTAAAGTGGGAGGACACTGACTCTGCAGACATCATCAGAGCTGCAGTATGCGGTCAGAGCTGGAAATAATATGAGTAGATTTGAGAAAGTTTCATTTGAAAGATGGGCAGAGGATTGTGGCATCAAGGGCCTGCCTGAGGCAGAGCTCAAGGAATGGTTTGAGGATATCAAGCTGCCGCATCAGGCAACGGCTGCATCCGCAGGCTGTGACTTTTATATGCCTTTCAATCTGAATTTTGAGGCAGGAAGCAAGTTCAGAATCGCAACAGGTGTGCGCTGGGTCACTGACGCGCAAAGCGAAGAAGACCGAGGCAAGGTGCTGCTTGTTGTTCCGAGAAGCGGACTTGGCTTCAAGTACGGAATCCGCCTGTCCAATACAGTCGGAGTTATCGATGCTGATTACTGCGATTCGGATAACGAAGGCCATATTATAATTTCTCTGGAAAACCCTTCCAATCAGACTATAGAGCTGGAGGCAGGCAAACCCTTCTGCCAGGGCATTGTTGTCAAATATGAAATCCCTGCCGGTGCAGAGTCGGAGGGTGCTCGAAACGGCGGCTTTGGAAGCACGGATCAGGAGTAATATATGAAGAAATTTGATGTTGCAATAATAGGCGGCGGAGCAAGCGGCATAGCTGCTGCAATAGAGCTGAAGCTGAATTCACCTGACCTCAGTGTTGCAATTATTGAAAAGAATGAAGAGCTCGGCCGCAAGATCAGGGCAACCGGAAGCGGCAGATGCAATATTACAAATACAGCTGCAGAGGGCTATGACGAGATAATGCAGTTCTTCCGCAAACTGGGTCTTATGACCAAGACCCTGGAGAATGGTCTCGTTTATCCTTACTCGGAGTCGGCTGCGGATGTTGTGGAACTTCTTACATCCAAGCTGTATGAGCTCGGTGTTGAGGTGGTCGTTAATGCTGCACTTACTGAGCTTGAGAAAACCGATTACGGATTTGCGATTCGCTGTGGCAAGAGAGAGTTTGCTGCAGACAAGGTTGTTCTTGCTCTCGGCGGCAAAGCGGGCCCGAATTACGGAACCACAGGTGACGGCTATGCAATTGCAAGAAGCCTGGGACACAGTGTTGTGACACCAATCCCGGTGCTGACTTCGATAGAGTGTGCAGAGTGGGACGATGCTTTGGGCAGAAGAGGTGTAAAGCTTGCTGGAACAAGATCGCGCGGCGTTGCCAAACTGCTTCGCAATGGTGAGCCGGTTATCGAGGAAGCCGGAGAGATTCAATTCACGAAGTACGGGCTTTCGGGAATTTGCGTATTCAATCTCAGCAGATATATGAGATATTCACGCGCGGCAGGAGAGAGCCTCGGTCAGTTCGCTGTGAAGCTTGATCTCTATGCGGACGGCAACATTTATGACTATCTGATCGAAAGAAGAAACGGCCTGTTCTCGGGTGAACATGTCAGCGGCCTTCTTAAATCGGTTCTTAAGGAGAATGTAGCGGATTATGTTCTTCAGACTGCAGACAGGCGCATAGGAAGAAAGTCTTCGATATTAGACAGACCTATTGCAACGCTTACGGATGCGGATATAGAAGTTATAGCCGATTGCGTTCACAAGCTCGAGTTCCATCCGACTGCAGTCAAGGGATGGAAGGAAGCTCAGGCAACTTCGGGAGGAGTTTCTCTTGAGGAGATAAATCAGGATACCTGTGAATCACTGATCTGTGAAGGCCTGTATGTTACAGGAGAACTTCTTGATTACGACGGACCTTGCGGAGGATACAACCTGTCCAATGCATGGCTTACAGGAATTAAAGCAGGAAGAAGCTTGGCATAAGATATGCAGACAGCCTGTGTGATGACGCGGGCTGAGAATAAGCAAATATGTTGAAAAGGAGCCACGCACATTTGCTGTGCGCGGTATGCTCAATCTATGAACAGGAAAACGCTTAAAGCGGCATTCCCTTATACTGTTCCTGTTATGGCGGGATATGTATTCCTGGGATTTGCCTTTGGTTTATTGATGATATCCAAGGATGCGCCACTGTGGGTGCCTGTTTTGATGAGCCTTGCCATTTATTCGGGGGCGCTGGAATTTGCAGCAGTCCCTTTTTTCTTCACGGCACCGGATCTGATAGGATCTTTTGTGTTGGGACTCCTTCTGAGCATTCGCCATATTTTCTACGGAATACCTATGCTGGAGAAGTACGCTGATGCCGGAAAACTCAAAATTCCTATGATATTCTGGCTTACTGATGAGACCTTCTCGATTTCTTCTACAATCGATGCTCCTGAGGATGTCGACAAGACCGGCTTCTATGCATGGATAGGCCTGCTGGATTATCTTTATTGGGCATGTGGAACAACTGCCGGCGCTCTGTTCGGCAATGTCGTAAAGCTCAATCTTGCGGGACTTGACTTTGCGTTAACCGCGCTCTTCATAGTTCTGTTTATTGAGCAGTTCAAAGGTCGTGAAGGGAAATTCGGAGGCATGTGCGGCATTGGCGCAACAGTAATTGCACTCGCAATTGCCGAAAGCGGCAATATGGTGCCGGTCGCGCTGGTGATAATACTTACGGCTCTTCTTGTCGGAAGGAGGTGGATCGATCATGAGTAATGTTCAGACCATTCTTCTGATTGCAGTTCTTGCGTTGTCGGTTATTATAACCAGATTCCTGCCGTTTGCGGTATTTCGCAAAACAGACAGCCTCCCGGCTTCGATCACTTATCTGGGCAAGGTTCTGCCTGCGGCAATGATGGGTCTGCTCGTTGTGTACTGCTTCAAAGACTACAGCTTTACGAGCTGGAGCCTTACGGATGTGAGTTCGGTCCTGCCTGCGGCGATTGCGTCGGCGGTGGTAATAGCGGTGCATCTGATGAAACGCAATACGATATTAAGTATATTCGTGGGAACCGCGGTATATATGCTGATTGTAAATATGATGTAATGAAAAAACAGGGGCTTTTTCGCTGGATTCTTGTCAATGCCCTCACTTTTGGGACATGAAACCGTGAAACCCTTGAAAATAAAATGAAAAATTCCAATCGTTTCTCGCGCAGCTGTGCTGAAGGTCATTTCTAGAAGGCTGATGAATATCGGAATTGGAATTGGAATCGCGCAAACCCTTGATATTACACATTTTAATTCCAAAACAGCACGACGTCTCATGCCGATGAGTCGATGCAATATGGCTTTGGCCGAGTGTGATTGGAATTATTGATTTTAAAATCAAGGCTTCTGGCGATCCATGTTCCAAAAGTGAGGGCATAGATTGCGAAATGGTATGCAAATACAAAAAAGGGCTGTCGCACTCAAGGTTTTATCCCTTAGTGCGACAGCCTCTGTAATTTTATGTCAGATTATTCTCTGACGGCTTGGCTTATCCGAAATACTTCTTGCCAAGTACTTCCCAGCTCTCCTTGGATCTCTGAATAGTCTCGTTGGAGATGCAGAAGGAAGCTCTTACCCATCCAGGTGAAGCGAAGGATGATCCCGGTACGATGAGGATTCTTTCGTCCTTAGCTGCTGCAACGAAGTCCTTCTCGTTCTCAACAGGTGACTTGATCCATAGATAGAATGCACCCTGTGGATAGATTGCTTCAAATCCTGCTCCATGAACGATTTCGTAGAGGTCTGCTGCGTTCTTCTTGTAGTATCCGAGGTCTGCTCTTGCATCGATACATCTTTCAACAATCAGCTGTGGGATATTAGGAGCGTTAGTGTCTCCGCATACTCTGTTAGCAACTACGAGAGCGCCGCACATTTCCTCAGCTTCGTCTGACTTTGGAGGTACTGCAACGTATCCGATTCTGTCGCCAGGCATTGACAGTGACTTTGACCATGAATAAGCGATAAGAGTGTTGTCATACAGATCAGGAATGTAAGCAACCTTGGCATCTGTGTAAACGAGTTCTCTGTAAGGCTCGTCTGCGATGATGTAAATCGGGTGGCCGTATTCCTTCTCAGCTTCCTTGAGAACCTCAGCTACTGCCTTGATGGACTCTTCGGAATAGATAGCGCCTGTAGGATTGTTAGGGTTGTTAATGATAACAGCCTTTACCTCAGGGCAAAGCAGCTTCTTGAGTTCCTCAGCGTTTGGCTCAAAACCGCCGGCTTCGTTAGGAGGAACAACCAGAGTCTCTGCACCGTAGTTACGAGCCCAGTTTGCATACTCAACGAAGTATGGTGCGAAAACAATCTGCTTGTCGCCCGGGTCGAAGAGACACTTCATGATGATGTTGATAGCTGATCCTGCACCAACTGTCATAACGATGTTCTCGAATGTGTAGTCTGCGCCGAATCTCTTGTTGAGATCGTTAGCTACAGCTGTTCTAGTTGATTCGTATCCTGCATTGGAAGGATAGCTGTGAACATCGTGTGGATCCATCTCGTGGTTGATGTAATCGATAGCATCGAATACTTCCTGAGGTGGGTTGAGTCCAGGGTTACCTACTGAAAAGTCATAAACGTTCTCAGGTCCGTAAACCTTAGCCATTCTCTTGCCTTCTTCGAACATTGCTCTGATAACCGAGCTTCCTGCGAGGAAAGGTTTCATACTGTTAGCAATCATTAGATAATACCTCCAAATATAAAAATTACATTAATAAATTTTCGAATATTTCGAATCTGTTTTCATTGTACCACTTTCGTACTTGCATTCTTGTACTTTTTAGTCGATAATTGTATTACATGATAAATGGATACTTTGGGCCTGAATTATAGAAATTCTATCGTTCGGGTCTGATGATAATGGAAGGAGATATTTATGGCAGTTTACGATTGGGAAAAATTTGGACTTCATGTTCCACAGATGATGATTCCTAAAGATGGCACAGATTACTTTAAGTGGGCAGTAGTAGCTTGCGACCAGTATACTTCTGAGCCTGAGTATTGGGATGAGGTTGAGTCTATCGTTGGTGATGCACCTTCGACACTGAGACTTATGCTTCCTGAGATCTATCTTGATAAAGAGGGCGAGGCAGAACGCATTAAGGCTATCAGAGCAACAATGGATCAGTACCTGTCCGACGGTACACTCCAGACACTTGCACCTGGAGCTATGCTGATTAAGAGAACTGCTGAGGGACGTACTCGTACGGGTCTTGTAATCGCTACAGACCTCGAGGCTTACGATTTCAACAAGGGATCAAAGTCACTGACTCGTGCAACTGAGGGCACAGTAGTTGAGCGTATACCGCCACGTCTGCGTATCAGAGGCGACGCACCTATCGAGATGCCTCATATTATCATTCTTATTGATGACCCTGAGAAGACAGTTATCGAGCCACTGGCTGACCAGCAGAGAACTGTTATTTACGATACAGATCTTATGATGGACGGCGGACATATCACAGGTTCATATATTGAAGAGAAGAATCTTGAGGGTGCTAAGGAAGCACTTTCTGTTCTCTTTGATAAGGCTGAAGAGAAGTACGGTGAAGGAAATGTTATCTTCCAGGCTATGGGAGACGGCAACCACTCACTGGCAACAGCAAAGACAGCATGGGAGAACATCAAGAAGACTCTTACTCCTGAAGAGCAGAAGAATCACCCAGCAAGATATGCACTTTGCGAGATCGAGAACATTCATGATGAGGGCATCGTATTCGAGCCTATTCACAGAGTTATCTTTGCAAACAACCATGGTGAGAGCGGCATGAAGCTCGTAGAGAGACTTGTAGAGCATCTTGACCAGCAGAATGGAAATGCTTATATTGCTGAGGAGGGAGCTGAGGTTCCTGAGGGCGCTTTCTCAATTCCATTCGTTACACTTCTCAAGAGAGGCCAGATCATTATCGAGGAGCCTGCAAACAAGCTTGAGGTTGGCGCTCTGCAGAATGCACTTGACGTAATGGTTAAGGAGGAGAAGGTTTGCGACATCGACTACATCCACGGAACTGAGGCTGTTGAGAAGCTGTCTGTTAAGGATGGAAATGCAGGATTCTATCTGCCTGCAATGGATAAGTTCATGCTCTTCCCTGCAGTTGCAGCTGACGGCGCACTTCCACGCAAAACATTCTCAATGGGAGAGGCTAACGAGAAGAGATACTATATCGAGTCCCGCTACATTGCGAAATAAACTGAGAATAATACAATTGGGCCAATTACAATAAAGGTCGGCCTTGTGCCGACCTTCTGATTAGGAGGTACTGATATGAAGATTATTTTCAATCCGGATACGGAATTTGTTGCTAAAATGAGAGAATCGCTGAAGAAGACAGAGGGTTACTGTCCGTGCAGACTTGAGCACATCGAGGACAATGTGTGTATGTGCAAGGAGTTCAGAGAACAGATAGCCGACCCTGATTATGAAGGATTCTGTCATTGCAGACTATATTACAAGGAGAAATAAACATGGAGAGAATTCTGGTTATGAACCTCGGTTCAACATCCAGCAAGATCGCAGTTTATGATGATGACAAAGAACTGTTCAGTCAGACTCTGCGACACAGTAAGGAGGAGATGTCGGCATTTGACGACGTTCTCGAACAATTTGATTTCAGAAAAGAGAAGATTTACGAAGCTCTGGCTCAGAATGATATTTCTCTTGAAAGCATTACATGTGCTTGCTCAAGAGGTGGTAACATTCTTGCATGCCCACACGGTGCTATCGGAGTAGATCAGGCAATGATCGACTATCTGACAAGACCTGAGGATTCTGCACGCCACGCATCACTTCTGGGAAGCATGGTTGCTTTCGATCTGGCCAAAGAGTTCGGAATTCCTGCACTGATTTACGATGCAATCGGAACTGATGAGAAGCAGCCAATTGCTCGTGTAAGCGGAGTACCTGAACTTCCTCATTTTACAGTAGGACATACACTCAACACTCGTGCTATGGGTATCAAGTGTGCTGAGAAGCTTGGAAAGAAGTTTGACGAGTGCACTTTCATTGTTGCACATCTCGGCGGCGGAAGCTCAATCCGTTTGTATAAGAACGGTGTTAACATTGACAGCGTAAATGATGACGAGGGCAACTTCTCACCTGAAAGAGGTGGCGGTGTAAGTGCTAAGGCACTCATCGATATGTGCTTCTCAGGAAAGTATTCATACAAGGAGATGGCTCGTAAGATTCACGGAAACGGCGGATTCAAGGCACATCTGAATACTTCTGACGCTCTTGAAGTAGAGAACATGGCACTGGCAGGTGATGAGTACGCTAAGATGATATATGATGCAATGAGCTACAACGTTGCTAAGGATATCGGTAAGCTCGCAGTTGTAGTAGGTGGTAAGGTTGACAGAATCATCATTACAGGCGGTATTGCATACTCTGAGATGGTTACAGACTTAATTACTGAGATGGTTGGATTTATTGCACCTGTTGAAGTAATGCCCGGTGAGTATGAGATGGAAGCTCTCGCAGCAGGCGCACTTCGTGTACTGAAGGGCGAAGAGGAAATGCAGGACTTCGGTAAGATCGCTGCAGAATCAGTTGAAAGACTGAGAATCATACCGGGACTGGAGCCCGGAACAGTACCAAAGAAGTACTTTGAATAGTATATAGCTGAACAGGTTTATATTAAGACAATAAAAGACATGACCGTGCATTTATGTGTGGCCATGTCTTTTCTGTATAAATATTCACCTGATATTAATAATTTTTGCACTAAAAAAATTGACTTCTATAGAAAGGACTTAAATACCATAAAAGGCAATTTTCTGTAATGAGTCGTGCTTATATTATATTGGACTAAATCAGCTCGCAGTGATCTGCACCGTATTCGATGAACAGATTAATCAGCTCATTTCTCGAATATCCGGCACTGTTAGCCAGGGCATCTATCTTGGCCAGAGTGTTCTCCTTGATTCGAATAGAAATGATTCTGTTACCGTCTTCGCCTCTCTTCTTTACTATAATTTTTCCGTTGTCGTTCATAAAGATCACCTATGCATAAAGTATAGTTAGCCTTCATTATTATTCAAATAATACTTCATGTCGTATATATTACAAAATAAATACGGACAGAATACAGACACAATATGGGAATGGGAGCTCGAAAAACTGTCAGGCTAAACAATTAGCACAAAATAGTTGTGTTATCAACTATTTGAGCGGTTGTTGATGTGTAAATTTAAGCAGTGGACTGAAGTGAAATAAGTGCAGAATAAAAAGTATCAGAATATAGTGAAAAAAACAATTGAAAACAATTGAAAAAAGCTGCTGTTTAAGGTAATATATTGCAGGTAAAAAAATAATCTTTAATTTGGTACAGAGAGACCGACAAGATGAAACATAATTAGGGGTAGTTTGTCTTGCGGTGCGCAAGACATTTTTTTATGTTTTGAGAGGGCTGATCTGTTTCAAAGAGTTTTTCATGAGGAGGATAGAAAATGAAAAATCAAGAAGCAATCTATGATGCCAAAGTGCTCGGAAAGGGCAAAGTGGCCATTCTCGGACTTCAGCACTTATTTGCAATGTTTGGTGCAACAGTGCTCGTTCCTATTCTGACAGGACTTCCTGTTACAGCAACACTGTTCTTTGCAGGTATTGCAACACTGTTCTGTCACGCAGTAACTAAGAACAAGATTCCTGTATTCCTGGGATCATCATTCGCATTCCTTGGCGGATACTTCACAGTAAAGGGCCTCGGCGCAGACGCAGGTCTTTCTGACATCGTTTCACTGAACTATGCATCCATCGGTGTTGCATGCGCAGGACTTCTTTATCTGATCCTGTCACTGATCTGCAAGCTTTACGGATCAAAGAACGTTATGAAGTTCTTCCCACCTGTAGTTACAGGACCTATCATCGTATCGATCGGACTGATCCTTGCACCTACAGCTCTGAATAACTGCCAGACTAACTGGCCTATCGCACTCGTTGCCATCGTTACTGTAATCGTAGCAAACATCTGGGGCAAAGGCATGATCAAGATCATCCCAATCCTCCTTGGTGTAGTTGTTTCTTACAGCGTTGCTGCTGTAACAGGCGGATGCGACTTCTCAGCAGTTAAGGAAGCTGCATGGGTTGGACTTCCTATTGCATGGGAAAGAACAGGACTTTCAGTATTCACATCAGGAAGTCTTGACACAGGATTCCTGATCACATCTATCATTACTATTGTACCTATCGCTTTTGCAACTATGATGGAGCACGTTGGTGATATCTCTGCTATCGGCGGAACAGTAGGCAAGAACTTCATCGAGGATCCGGGCCTCCACAGAACACTCATCGGAGACGGTGTCGGCACAGCAGTAGCAGCACTCTTCGGAGCACCTGCAAACACAACTTACGGCGAGAACACCGGTGTACTTGCACTGACTAAGGTATATGATCCGTTCGTTATCAAGCTCGCAGCATGCTATGCTATCGTTCTTTCATTCTGCCCTAAGTTTGCAGCAATTATTACAGCAATGCCTTCAGCAACTATCGGCGGCGTTTCAATCATCCTTTACGGAATGATCTCTGCAATCGGTATCAGAAATATGGTAGAGAATCAGACAAACTTCCAGGATACAAGAAACATCATCGTTGCAGCTCTTATCATCGGACTCGCTCTCGGAATCGAGTTCTCAGGTTACCTCGGATGCGGTATTTCACCTGAAGCTGGTAACTATGCACACGGAGCAATCAGCTTCATGATCGGAAGCATGAAGATCTCACTGTCCGGTCTGGCTGTAGCGTCAATCGTAGGTATCGTACTCAATGCTATCCTTCCGGGACGTGACGAGACATTCGCTGAGGATCCTAACAAGGAGCTTGCTTCATCACTCGGAAAATACTAAAAACAGAGAGAAATGAAACTAAAAAAAGAAATCATGGACAGCGGAGCCATGAGACGTGCGCTCAAGCGTATGTCCCATGAGATCCTTGAAAAGAATAATGGTGCAACAGATCTGGTGCTTCTGGGCATCAGAAGAAGAGGTGTACCTCTTGCGGAAATGATAGCGGCAAACATCAGAGAAATCGAAGGTGTGAATGTACCGGTCGGTGAGCTTGATATCACTTTCTACAGAGATGACCTTAGTATAGCGAATCCTGATTCAAAGGATCCGGTTGTCAACTCCGTAAAGCCGGAAAACGTTCCTTTCGACATAAGCGAGAAGACAGTCGTGCTGGTGGACGATGTGCTGTTTACCGGAAGAACGGTAAGAGCAGCCCTCGATGCGTGTTCGACATACGGAAGAGCAAGAAAGATTCAGCTTGCTGTTCTTATCGACAGAGGACACAGGGAGCTTCCTATACGCCCTGATTTCATAGGTAAGAATATACCTACCTCATTGTCTGAGAGAGTAAGCGTTGAGGTTCCGTCCATTGACGGAAATGAAAGTGTAAAACTAATAGAAATGTAGTATACTAATGGAGGTCGGAGACGACCTCCATTGTTTTTTAAGGAGGACAAAATGAGGCAGAATATAGAGATAACTGAGTCTATGCCATTGCTTGATGAGCAGGGCAATCTGACAAAGGCAGGGTATGCGAAACATCTTCTGCCGATTTACGATAAGAGTATGGCAAAGGGCGGTAAGACCAGACTTAAAGAGTGGGATTACTACTATATCGGAAATGACAGGTTCGGTGTTGCGCTTACAATTGCAGATAACTCATATATGGGATTGGATTCTTTTTCGTTCCTCAGCTTTGACGGCAAGGGAAGTCCCTTCGGTTCGGGAAAGAATCTCGGCGCGCCATGGGAGATTACCAGGAGCCCTATGCGCATTTTCCCAATGCTTAAGACAGGACTTCCTGAGACTTCGGCAGAGGGAGTTACCGAGATCAGCGGCAAGGGCTACTTTCTGAAGTTTGAAGTAACACCGGGAGAGCTTGGCTCCAAGACTGATGCAGAAAGCAGCCACAGAGGAACTACAAGACATCTCAGTGGACATATTGATGATTTCAGAGGTAAAGAGGCCCTGGATCTGGATATTATGCTCCTCGAAGAGCCTGACGAATCCATGGTAATTTGCACTCCTTTCGATAAGGAAGCACATTTCTACTTCAACCAGAAGATCAACTGTATGCCTGCAAAGGGCTGGGTGCAGATCGGAACTGACCGTTATGAACTGAACCCGGATACATCGATGGGACTTCTTGACTGGGGCCGTGGTGTATGGACATACCATAACACATGGTACTGGGGAAGCGCTTCCGGACGACTTGAGGACGGTTCGGATTTTGGCTGGAACATAGGATACGGCTTTGGAGATACAAGTGCGGCAAGTGAGAACATGCTCTTCTACAGAGGCAAGGCACACAAGCTGAGCGAGGTTACATTCAATATACCTATGAAGAGAGGCGGAGTCGGTCTCGGTACAGAGCTTGATACGGAGGACTATACCAAGCCTTGGACATTCACAAGTGATGACGGCAGGTTCGAGATGGACTTTGTGCCTGTTATTGACAGAGCATCCTGCACAGATGTAAAGCTTATCAAGAGTGACCAGCATCAGGTGTTCGGAAAGTTCACAGGAAAGGCTGTTCTTGACGATGGAAGCGTAATCGAGGTTAAAGACTTTATGGGCTTTGCCGAGAAGGTTGAAAATAAATGGTAGAGGAAATTCATTAGATGAAGGAAATTAACGAGAAGGAATTGAAGGAAGCCAAGGCTAAGCTTACATGCAGCATTGACGCACCTATCATAGATAAGCATGGTAAGGAGGTAAAGCTTACTGAGCTGACTACTGCCGGCGGATGAGGCGCCAAAATAGGGCCGGGTGTCCTATCGGATATTCTTTCGGGACTGCCTAAGATAGCGGATCCACGCATTCTGGTAGGTTTCGAAAGCAGCGACGATGCTTGCGTATACGAGCTTAATGACGATGTCGCTATTATTAATACAATTGATTTCTTCCCACCTATCGTGGATGATCCTTACAGATTCGGACAGATTGCTGCGGCAAATTCGCTGAGTGATGTATATGCGATGGGCGGAGAGCCTAAGCTCGCTATGAATCTGCTCACTTTCCCTAACTGTCTGCCGCTTGAGGCTGTTAAGGCTATACTTGAGGGTGGTAATGATAAGGTCTGCGAAGCAGGCGCAACCATTGTCGGGGGTCACAGCATAGAGGACAAGGAGCCTAAGTACGGATTGTCCGTTACTGGCTTTGCGCGTCCTGAGGATATTTTGTCCAACAGTGCGAAGGAAGGCAACCTCCTGGTGATAACCAAGAAAATCGGTACAGGAATTCTCACAACTGCGGCCAAAGCAGACCTGCTGGATGCGGCTGAGTGTCGTGAGATCGAGGAGACTATGGCTCGTCTCAACAAGTACGGCTATCTTGCAGTCAAGGGACTTCGTGAACGCGGCGGTAAGGTCGACGGATGTACTGACATTACGGGTTTTGGACTCATCGGCCATGCGGCTGAGATGGCCAAAGCGGGAAATGTTACACTCGAGCTTAAGTGCGATGCTGTTCCTGTATTTGACAGAGCGCTGGAGATGGCTGCTATGGGCATTATTCCGGCGGGTGCATACAGAAACAGAGAGTATACTGCAGCTGACGTATTGGTCAATATGCAGGGTGATCCGGATAAGGATATGTCACTCAGGGCAAGGCTTGACTGTCTATATGATCCTCAGACCTCGGGCGGACTTCTCATTGCGGTTGATGAGAAGGAAATCAAGGTTTTGACCGAGCTTCTGCAGGAACAGGGCTGCGAGACTGCTGTTATCGGACAGTTCGGCAAGAAGACAGGTAATCATTTCATAGAGCTGAAATAAAAAAACGGAGGCTATGGGTTAATGAACCCGATAGCCTCCGTTTTATAATGAGATCATACTGCAGTATTATTGCAGAAATTGTTATTACGTTAATGTGCTTATATACGCGCTGCTTCTTGCAGATGCTTTGCACGAACTGCTTGTTGCATGCGTTCTCTACGACTTAATTGTTGTAGGTATTCTCTACGAATTCAATGAAGGCCTCGGCACTTGGAGAAAGAGCTACTCCCTTAAGGTGTACCATATAGAAAACTCTTTCGTCTGTGAAATTCCTGATTTCCACTGTCTTAACTCGCTCGCCTCCTATGGACTCGGCAACTCTCCTGGATATTATTGCAACTCCGAGACCAACCTCTACAGATCTGATGATCGAATCAAGGTCATTGAACAGACCGGCAATTTCGAAGGAGTTCTTATCATATCCGAATTTGGCAGCTGCATTTTCGAAAGATTTACGGGTTGCGGAACCTGTCTCCCTCCATACGAACGGCAGCTTTACGGCCTCATCCATGCTTATGGTGTCAGGCAGTTTGTATTCGGTAGGAGCTATCATCACTATGCTGTCCGAACTCAGCTTGGTGTAGCTCAGCGACGATGAGGAGAGCTTCTCTCCCACAAAACCGATCTCGCCTCGATGGTCGTTCAGATTGTCTATTACAGACTGCGTATCAGACATAGTAACGTAGTATTGCACTTTGTCATGCTGCTTACGGAATTCTGCAAGCAATTCCGGAACAAATGTAACGCCCGGTATGGAGGATGTCTGAATCTCCAGAATGCCGCTAAGGCTGTTTCCTGTTTTGCTCAGTGCATCTCTGGCACCGTCCCTTGAATTGATCATCTCCATCGCAAATTTGTAGAAGGTCTCACCCTTGGGTGTCATTTCAACATAGCGACCTTTTCTGTCAAGGAGCGCTACGCCGAGCTCCTTCTCCAGGTTACTTATATGCGTGCTGATGGTCGGCTGAGAGAAGAATGTAGCATCTGCAGCCTTGCTGAAATTCTTATATCTTACAACATTTACAAAGGCTTCAATTTGTTTGAAATCCATTGTTCCTCCAGTTTAATTTAGTCCATACCGAGAAGCTGTACGTGTGAAAGTCCGGCAACCTGTTCTATGTCCCTCAGCATATCGTCGAGAAGATCCACGTCCTCACCGAGCTCAAGCGTTATAACGACGTTTGCCTTGGCGTCTACAGGCGGATTCTGATTGATGGTCCATATACTGTAATCATAATTTGAAATGATACGTATAACTGTCGAAAGGACGCCGACTCTGTGGCTCATCATCATGGAAATGATGGCGTGTCGTCCCATGGATACGGTGCTCATATCGCGCACCATATTTTTATATTTGTAGTAAGTGCTTCGTGAAATACCGACCTTGCGAACGGCCTCGCTCACATCCTTGGCCATACCCTCATCGAGTAATTCACGAGCCTCTGCAACCTTCTCGCAGTATGGAGGCAGAAGCGATTTATCTACGATCAAATACTTTCCTTGCATAATAATCCCCTAATTATTGAACTGTGTCAATGTAGTATAGATTTATTCAATAGCTTAGATACGGCCCTCTGATTTTGCTACAACGTAGTCCTTCATTTCGTCGCAGTCGATGACATCCTTGTGTTTGATCTCGCGTCCGAAAATGCCGGCCAGACCTGCAGGAATCTCTGCACCTGTAAGCTCGTGGCATTTGTTCATGTTAGCTTCATCTGATGCCTCAGGCTCTTCTCCCAAAGCAGCCAGAACGGCTCTGCAGAACTTATATGGAGATGCTGTCGAGAGAATAACGTTCGGACATCCTGACTTATCCTCGTTCTTGTCTGCGCAAGCCCAGGCAATAGCAGTATGTGTATCCATGAGGTAGTGATACTCACTGTAAGTTGCGCCTATGGACTTTGAACCTTCGTCATCTGTCGATGCAATGCCGCAGAATACTTCCCTGATAAGACCAAGCTCTTCGGAACTGATCTGGTATTCACCTTTCTCTGAAAGCTCCTGCATGTATTTCCTGGTGTTCTCTTCTCCGCAGATGTAGTAGAGGAGACGCTCAAGGTTGCTGGAAACGAGAATGTCCATTGAAGGTGATGTTGTCTTGAAGAATGTACGTCTTCTGTCATAGTGACCTGTCTGAAGGAACTCGGTCAGAACATCATTGCTGTTGGAAGCGCAGATAAGCTTGTTGACAGGAAGTCCCATCTTCATTGCAAAGTAACCGGCCATGATATCTCCGAAATTACCTGTAGGAACTGTGAAATCGAGCTTGTCTCCGTCCTTGATCGCACCCATATCCAGCAGCTGTCTGTATGCTGCGAAGTAATATACGATCTGAGGCACTAATCTTCCTATATTAATGGAATTTGCACTTGAAAGGCTTACACCCTCACATGGCTTAGGAATGCTGCGGAAAAGCGATTTAACGCCTGTCTGAGCATCGTCAAAGTTGCCTCTTACTGCAGCTGCGCATGTATTGGCGCCTGCAGCTGTTACCATCTGTAGCTTCTGAGTCTCGGATACGCCTCCTTCCGGATAGAATACGATGATTCTTGTACCCGGAACATCGCTGAAGCCGCAGAGTGCGGCACTTCCTGTGTCTCCCGAAGTAGCGGTGAGAATAAGAGTCTCATCACTGAAATCGCAAAGCTCTCTGGCTTTGGTAAGAAGATTAGGAAGAGCTGAAAGAGCCACATCTTTAAATGCGGCTGTAGGTCCGTGGTAAAGCTCAAGCACATAATAGTCACCAACCTTGGTGATCGGTGTTATTTCGTCCTTGGAGAATTTGTTGAGATAACTCTTATCTACGAGTTCATCTATTGCATCCTTGCCGTAGTCAGGGAAGAATACATTCCATACGACCTTGGCCATATGGCGGAAATCATAAGCTCCGGAAGGGCTGTTAATAACATCGTGATAGTCGAGCTTGAGTGCATCGAGGTTCTCGGGAATATAGAGACCTCCGTCCGGTGCCTGACCATCGAGAATTGCCTTCGCGGATCTTACCTTGTGTTCTGAATTTCTTGTACTAATATACTGAATCATTGTCGCTCCTTGGGGCTCCTGTATTGTTTTTATATATAAACAACAAATTATGGCCCGATTTAAGTTGAAAAATTGTCTTCTATATGCTACATTATTCCCAGAACAAATACAAGTGTTTTCGTATCGCGGACTATAAAAAGAACAATGTCCGCGATACAAAGAGGGGGAAGTATGAAAATCGCGATAATGGGTTTTGGAACCGTCGGAAGCGGAGCGTACGAAATCAGCAAGGCTGTTTCCGATATAGAACTGGTGAGAATTCTTGCAAGACATGGCAGGAAGGGATATGAGGAGCTTGAAGGAATAATAACCCCGAACATCACCGACATAACACAGGATCCTGAAATAGAGCTCGTTATCGAATCCATAGGAGGAATCGAGCCTGCAAGAGAATATGTGCTTGCCTGCCTGAATGCGGGTAAACACGTTGTTACACCTAATAAGAACTTAATCAGCGCATATGGCAAAGAGCTCACAGCTGCGGCTGCGAAGAACAATGTTCAGCTGAGATATACTGCAACAGCCGGCGGCGGCATTCCATGGCTGTTTAACCTTCTCAGAACAAAGCGCTGTGATGAGATACTCGAGATCAAGGGAATCGTAAACGGAACCTGCAACTATATTCTCGATGCAATGTTTGACAAGGGAGCATCCTTTGATGAAATGCTCAAAATTGCACAGGAACTGGGGTATGCAGAGGCAGATCCGAGCTCGGATATCGAGGGAACCGACACTCTGAGGAAGACCGTTATCTCCTCGAATCTGGCGTTCGATTCGGCGGTAGCAGAAGAGGACGTTCCATGCTTCGGAATAAATACTATCGATGCATGCGACATCGAATGGATGAAGGCAAACGGATACAGCTGCAAGCTGCTCATGACAGCGCGCAGAACAGAAAAAGGCATCACCGCATGCGTAGAGCCTACTCTGGTGAAAGCTGATTCGCTAGAGGCGGGCGTTAAGACCAATAACAACCTTATTTCCCTGACCGGAAAGAGTATTGGTACGCAAAGCTTCTTCGGACAGGGCGCCGGTGCGCTTCCGACCGGAGAGTCGGTGATTCAGGACGTAATAGATATTATTAAAGACAACGGACAAGGCGTTACATCAGCAGGCGAATCGACACTGAAGTTTGCCGAGGATGAAGGTCTTCACCGTTATTACATAAGACAGGACGGAGCGTGTGGCATCAGCGAGCCTATGACTGTAGCTGAGATGCACAAGCTGGGAAAACAGAGAAAGGAAGAGGGCAGACCGATATTCTTTGCAAGGCTGCCGGAGGAATAGAGAATGAAGGTATTAAAATTCGGAGGCTCAAGCCTGAGCGACAGCAAGCAGTTCGCCAAGGTTAAGAGCATTGTAGAGGCGGACGATTCGCGTGAGGTAGTCGTAGTATCGGCACCGGGAAGGAGAACTTCCGCAGACAGCAAGATCACGGATCTGCTTTACCTGTGCCATGCACATCTTAAATATGACGTTCCGTATGACAACATTCTGGACATGATCAAGACCAGATTTGTGGAGATAAAGGAGACCTGCGGACTTTCGATAGACATCGAGGCCAAAATCAACGAGGCTTTCGCGGGCGTGGACAAGAAGACCAGCGAGGATTATCTTGCATCAAGAGGTGAGTACTTCAATGCGATGCTGATGGCTGAATACCTCGGTTTCAAATTTGTAGATGCAGCAGAATGGCTGGTATTCGATTACAACGGCGAAGTTAATTATGAGGAGTCGGAAAAGGCTCTGAGCGAGATCCATGAGGTATATCACAAAATCGTAACGCCGGGATTCTATGGAGCACTTCCTAATGATGAAATCAAGGTATTCTCAAGAGGCGGCTCTGACATAACAGGAGCGATTGCCGCAGCGGCTCTTAATGCCGAGGTGTATGAGAACTGGACCGATGTTTCCGGAATACTCATGGTTGACCCGAGAATCGTTGAATCACCAAGAACGATTCTGCGTGTAACGTATGATGAGCTTCGCGAGCTGTCATACATGGGAGCGGCAGTTCTGCATGAGGATACTGTTTATCCGGTACGTATCAAGGACATTCCGGTAAATATCAGAAACACCAACGAGCCGGACAATCCGGGCACAATAATTCGTGAGAGCTTTGACGATGAGCTTCAGGTTGAGCACGAGAGATTCATTACAGGAATTACCGGTAAGAAGGATTTCTCGATCATCAACATATATAAGGACAGCATGGGAGAGGGCAAGATCAGTCTCCTTCGCAAAGTACTTGAGATATTTGACAGATTCGGAGTGCCTGTTGAGCAGATTCCGAGCAGCGTTGACAGCTTCTCGGTAGTAGTACCGAGCGCTTCGCTTGAGAAGAAAAAATATGAGCTCATGACAGCTCTTCGTGAAGAGACAACGATTGACGAATGTGATCTCAATGAGGGAATCAGCCTTATCTGCATAGTCGGAAGACAGATGGCTTACAGAACCGGCATTTCCGGAAAGATATTCAAAGCCCTCGGAGACAGCAAAATCAATATTCGCACAATTCAGCAGGGTGCAGATGAAATCAACATCATGGTCGGCGTATACACAGAAGACTTTGAGAAGGCAGTAAAGGTTCTTTACGAATCATTCTAAATATATTGAGCGGGTTTACCGCAATTGACCGAAGAACAGGAGAATATAAGATGAAGAAATATAAAGTAGGCGTTATGGGTGCGACGGGTGCAGTCGGCCGTCAGATGATAGATGTGCTTGCGGAGCGCAATTTCCCGATTGAAGAGCTGAGATGTCTTGCCAGCGAAAGATCAGAAGGCAAGAAGCTCGATACACCATTCGGTGAGTGCGTTGTTCAGAAGACCTGCGAGACAGCCTTCGAAGGCCTGGATATCGTACTTGGCGCAAGTGAGAACAGCGTCGCTGAAGCAATGGCACCATATATCAAGGCTGCCGGAGCAGTATTTGTAGACAATTCCAGTGCATTCAGACTGAATCCGGAAGTTCCTCTTGTAGTTCCGGAGATCAATCCGGAAGACGCTCTTGCGCACAAGGGAATAATAAGCAATCCTAACTGCTCGACCATCATTACACTTGTTGCAATCAATGCAATTAACAAGCTGTCGGAAATCAAGGGTATCTATGCATCAACCTATCAGGCAACAAGCGGTGCCGGTGCAGCGGGCCCTGTAGAGATGTTTGAACAGTCGGCTAAGGTTCTTGCCGGCGAAAGCGACATCGAGCCTAAGGTATTCCAGCACCAGATCGCATATAATGTAATTCCGCAGATCGGCGGCTTTGGCGAGAACGGCTATTCAAGTGAAGAGATGAAGCTTCAGAATGAAGGTCGCAAGATTATGCACCTTCCTGAGCTCAAGGTTTCCTGCACTTGCGTAAGAGTTCCTGTTGAGCGTTCACATGCAATCAGTGCATGCGTTATCACAGAGGATAAGCTTGATCTTGATGAGGTAAGAGCTGCAATCGCAGAGTCTGCAGGCTGCAAGCTGTATGACAACGGAGATGCTCATGAGTATCCTATGCCTATCGTTACATCCGGACAGGACATCGTATATGTAGGAAGAATCAGGAGAGACCTTATCAATGATAACGGCATCAACCTGTGGTGCTGCGGTGACCAGGTAAGAAAGGGAGCTGCTACAAATGCTGTGCAGATTGCTGAGCTTCTGATAGAGAAATAAAAGGACGGGATATAGTGTGGGATGGCAATCCAATATAAGCTGTAGCTCGTATTTGATAATCCTAGATAAATCCAAATTGATAATCAATAGAAAAAGGACCGTGCTGCTGAGCACGGCCCTTTTTTACTGAATGCAAAACGTTTTTCACGTGTTTTTTATATGCGAAATCGCGTTTGACACGAGCAATCACCCCTAAATGCTTATCTGCGTATGTAAATTTTCGAGAAAATGATGAAACATGACGTAAAAGGCGCTGTAGTTTTGGCAAAAATACGTGCGCAAACCGGAAAAATGCCTGTTTACGGGTGCTTTTTTAATTAAAAAAAGCCATTTCGTTTAACCGAGATGGCTAAGTTCTGCAAATCTGACATACGCAACACCCATAATTTGCGTGTTTGCTCGTGTCAGGCGCGATTTTATTAAAGAATATAATTAACACTGTGGTCCTCGTTCATATAAAGTATGCGGTCTCCGAGCAGGTGTGCGAGTTCGTCATCGTGAGTTGAGATGATGATTGTTTTGCCTGCGCCCTGGAGAGCCTGAAGGAAGTCTATAAGCCAGTCCTGTGTACGTCTGTCAAGTCCGGCAAGCGGTTCATCAAGTACGAGAACCTCCGGATTCATGGATAGTACGCTTGCAAGGGCGACTCTTTTCTTCTCTCCGCCGGAAAGCTGATATGGTGCGCGTTCGGCAAGTCGCTCGATATCAAGAGCGGCAAGAAGATCATTTACGCGCTTTTCGACAGTCTCGGAATCATAACCCATTTGAGTAGGTCCGAAGGCAATCTCGTCACGCACGTTGTTGCAGAAGAGCATTACATCAGGATTCTGGAATACGAAGCCTATGCGCTGGTGGAAGTTCTTTGAGAAGCTGCTGTTCTTAAGCGCCTTCTCGTCGATGACCTGACCGTCAAAGGTGTAGCTTCCCTGCTCTGCATAAACAAGACCGTTGATCAGCTTGAGCAGAGTGGATTTGCCGCAGCCGTTCGAGCCCTGCAGTACCATGGTCTCTCCGCGTTTAACGTTAAAGCTGACGTGGCGCAATGCGACTATCCCGTCATATGCAAAACAGATATCTTCAAGATTTAACAATACTTCGTTCATTTTTTCTCCTCTTCTCCGTATGCTCTGCATATCATGGCATCATACATTTCGTTGGCCATATGTCTTGACTTGAGAAATGTGACACCCAGTATGCCCGAAAGAGAACTGCTTTTGCTCTTGTTGATTCCGACTGAGCGGAGCTTGAGAGCGTTGAGCATATCCAGCGCAATATCGCCGAGTATCACTATATATTTAAGCGTTATATCCAAAGTGAAAATGAAAATATGTGGTATGTGGAAGGCCTTGAGACCTGCAGTCAGTTTGTTCCATTCTGTAGTCGAAGAAAGTATGCTTATCAGCGAAACCGATACGAACACTTTGATGGAAACCGTAAGCATGGATCTTGGCGATCCGAGGAATATCGCAGGAATCAGGATGAGTGCTGACATCACGCTTGCCAGAAAGGCGACGCCGACTGTTTTGCGCAGGTTCTCCGCCTTGAGCAGGCAGATGTGAACAAGTGTGACTGCGAGTATTGCATACACAACCATCATATTCTTGGTAGCGCTGGTGGTTATTATAAGCGCCAGGCAGAGGAGCAATTTAAGAGGCGCAGGGAAAGCCGCGCCGTGTTTACCGAATGAAACTTTGCCCGCACGAAAAGAAGAGAGCATGCTGATTATGGAAAGCATGCTCTTGGTCATGAAGCCGTCCCGGTCCGGAGCGGCTTCGTAGTGTTCTTCAGTTTCTAACCATTCAGGAATGTTAGTCATAATTGGTTTTGCTCTTCATGCTTGCTCCGATTATCCTAAACAATATTATCACAATAGCTACTCCGATAACAGCAGAAAGAATATATGCTACCCATTCAGGGAGTCCGCCAAGCGTATAGTCAGGCATAAGAGCGTTCCAGCTGAAGCTTTCTGTCATAGTAGGCATCTCGTCGATACCCCATTCTCCCCATGCAGTACCTGCTGCGAGGAGCCCGAGCGGTGTTGCAAGCATCAGTACTCCGAGGAGGATGCCTGCTTTCCTGCTGCCAAAGCCCTGGTGTGATGCTTCGATGCTTGAGAAGCCTTTCTCACCATAGAAGCTGTCTGAGCTGTTTGCGGCAAGGAAGCTGTAAATTGCAACTGTAAAAATGACTTCAGCAAGTCCGAAGATGGTCAGGTGTCCGATCATCATTGCCGGAATCGATACGGATAATCCGTAAGGACAGTACAGTGGCTGTCCGGCAGCATCGCTGAACAGCATAGGCTGAATGCCGAATTCGATAGCAGCCATCAGAGCGGCTGCGTTGATACCGAGGTAGGAGCCGAGGCCTGCTGAAAGAATTTTCTTGCCTTTGGAAGCTCCGAGCTCGTCTGCCTTGAATAGTTTGCAGAACAGCTTATAGGAATAATAGCCGACGAAAGGAAGTATAAAGGACATATTGAAGCAGTTTGCTCCGAATGCCAGTATTCCACCGTCGCCGAAGAGCAGTGCCTGTACGAGCAAAGCTATCGTGACGGCTATGCAGGCGGCTTCAGGGCCGAGAAGCAGTGCGATAAGTGTGCCTCCTACCGCATGACCCGTAGTGCCGCCGGGCATAGGAACATTGAACATCATTCCCAGGAAGGAAAAGGCAGCTCCTACTCCGAGCAATACCATTTTCTCCTTAGGGAGTTCGGCTTTTAGTTTCTTAACTGAATGCACCCATGCCGGAATTGCAGCAGCAGTCATTACTGCGCATGTAGATGGGCTTAGATAATTGTCAGGAATATGCATGTGTGTTCTCCTTAGCTTATTGAAAATATTTTGCGGACTGTTTCTTGGTTCCGCTTTCTGTTATAATGAGTGTAAATGAAGCATCCCCCGGTTACAAGCCTAGGTGGGGGATGAAAATAAAATAAAAATAAACGTTGAAATTTCAAGATTTTAAGGAGGCAACAGCGATGATGAAAACCATATCCCCCCTATATCATGACATAGATGACCATGGAAGCGGACATTCTCACGGACATGATCACATCGACAGTGCGGCACATGAGCATATGCATGAGCTCGGAATATCGCATGAGCACGGTCATTCACATGGTGGAGAGCACGGCCATGTACACAGCGAAGAGAGTAAGAAGGCCGTGCTCAACAGATTGTCCAGAATTATAGGACACATGCAGTCAGTTAAGACTATGGTAGAGACTGACAGAGACTGCAGTGACGTTCTTATTCAGCTTTCTGCTATTAATTCGGCAGTGCAGAGCGTATCCAGAGTAATTCTTAAGGAGCATCTGTCCACCTGTATTATTGATGCTGTACAGGCCGGGGATTATGAATCAATCGACGAGCTGAACAAGGCCATCGACAAATTCATGAAATAAATTGAAGAACAGAAGAGATTGAAAACGAGCAATTTCCGGAGAAGACGTGGTTAAGTAATGGATAGGCTTATTGAATGGTTTAGTAAGAATAACAAAGCTGCGCTTGCATTCTCGGGAGGAACGGACTCGACCTTCCTTCTGTATGCAGCTCTTAAGGCGGAAGCGGACGTCACAGCATATTATGTGAAATCCGAGTTCCAGCCGGAGTTTGAGTACGCCGATGCGCTTGATTCGATTAATTGGATGAAGGAGCGTGGACTCAAAGCGAAAATGGAAACTGTGGAGATAAGCGTGCTTACCGATGAAAAGATAGCGGAGAATACCCCTGAGCGTTGCTATTATTGTAAGAAGACTATTATGTCGCAAATTGCGGCACGGGCAAAGTCCGGTGGATATGGGCTCCTTGCAGATGGCACGAACAGTGACGACGCGGCCGATGACAGGCCGGGCATGCGGGCGACCGCAGAGCTTGGCGTGCGGTCGCCGCTCAGAGAGCTGGGCTATTCCAAGGATGATGTGAGGAGGTTCTCTGAGGACGCCGGCTTACCGACTGCACAGAAGCCGGCGTACGCATGCCTTGCGACAAGAATACTCGGAGGAGAAGTCATAACTGCTTCCAAGCTGAGAATTACCGAGGCTTCAGAGAATTATCTTATGAAGCTTGGATACAGAGATTTCAGAATCAGAATGCTTGGAGATGCAGCGCTGATTCAGGTAAAGCAGGAACAGATGCGCAAGCTGACAGAGGAGCTGGACTCCATAAGAGAAGCTTTGGCAGGAAGCTACTCGCACATTGAGATAGGTGAAAGATGATGAGAGATGTTAAAGATATTCTTAATAGAGTAAAGACCGGAGAGCTGTCTGTTGAAGATGCGGCTGCCGAGCTAAAGGCACAGCCGTATGAGGACATCGGATATGCCAAAGTGGATCTTCATCGTAAGCTGCGCAAGGGCGTGGCAGAGGTCATTTACGGAGAATCCAAGACGGCGGATCAGATTGCCGGCATAGTTGAAACTATGCGAGATGCCGATCAGGGCCAGATAATGGTAACCCGAATTGATGCAAAGAAATCAGAGGCACTCTTGGGACTTCTTGCCGGCAGAAATGCGATTGAAGCTGATTCATACCATTATTATGAGCTTGCGCGTATAGCAACAATAGGAGACAAGCCGGAAGCTTCGGGCATCGGAAAAATAGTAATAGCCACAGGTGGAACGAGCGATATTCCTGTCGCTGAAGAGGCTGCTGTTACAGCAGAGGTTCTGGGAAATGAAGTGCTCAGGCTTTATGATGTCGGAGTTGCGGGGATACACAGACTCTTTGACTGCAGCGAGGAAATAATGAAAGCCAGCGTCGTAATAGCAATTGCAGGAATGGAGGGAGCTTTGGCAAGTGTTATAGGCGGAATTGCAAGCTGTCCTGTTATAGCTGTTCCTACAAGCGTAGGCTACGGGGCTGCATTTGAAGGCCTTACAGCACTTCTTTCAATGCTGAATTCCTGTGCAAGCGGAGTTTCGGTGGTGAATATAGATAACGGCTACGGAGCCGGTTATCTTGCACATATTATCAATCACAGATGAATACAGAAAATATAGAGAACTAAAATGACAAAACTGTACATTGACTGTGCGATGGGTGCGGCCGGAGATATGCTTACAGCGGCTCTTGTCGGACTCACAGCCGAGCCTTATGAATATATTGACAAGCTGAATTCCATGAAAATACCGGGAATTGAGTTTGTTTTGGAGCCTAAATGTCAGAAAAATACAAAAGGCTTCCATATTAACGTGTTTTTCAAAGGAAAAACAGAAGAAATTGAAAGCTGCTCGCAAAAAGACGCAGATAACGACTGTTTTTTGCAGAAAAATACGGAAATCGACTGCTCTTTGCAGAAAAAAGAAGAAAAATATCATGTTCATCGCACGTTAAGCGACATTTACGCGATAATTGACGAAATTTCAACAGAAAATGCCATAAAAAATGATATAAAAGAGATATATTCCGTGCTTGCGGAGGCAGAAAGCCATGCTCATGGCGTTAAAGTAAGTGAGATCCATTTTCACGAGGTGGGAATGATGGACGCAATTGCGGATATTGCGGCGGTTTGCTTCATGATGAGAGAACTTGCGCCGGATAGAATTATATGTTCCCCGGTGAATGTCGGGAACGGAAAAGTAAAATGCGCTCACGGAATCCTACCGGTGCCGGCTCCGGCTACTGCGTGCATTCTCGAGGGCATACCTTCCTACAGCCCTGAGACTGCCGTTTTGGGAGAGCTTTGCACGCCGACGGGAGCAGCTTTACTCAAATACTGGGCGGACGAATTTGTATCGGACAAAGAGCGCTTTGAACAGCTTACAGATACGGCGGACATCGTTAAAACAGGACGGGGAATGGGTACTCGTGTATTTGAGGATATGGTAAATTGCGTGAGTATTTACAGAGAAGATGGAGTATAATAATGACAGATTCAACTACTAATATCGAGGCGGACAAAATGGATAAAGTGATTGAACTTGAGTGCAATGTTGATGATATGACAGCAGAGGAGATCGCTTATGCTGCAGAGCGTCTGCTTGAGGCCGGTGCAAAGGATGTATATACAGTGCCTGTCGGCATGAAGAAGTCCAGAATCGGTACGATGATAACGGTAATGACGGTCGAAGAGAAGCGCGAAGAAATGCTGGAGATGATTTTCAAATACACTTCGACTATCGGAATCAGAGAAACAGTGTCGGTAAGATATCTGCTGAACAGAAATGAGACGGTGATCGAGACACCTTACGGCAAGGTGCGCCGCAAGGATGTAGAAGGCTATGGTGTGCGCCGCAGCAAGTATGAGTATGATGATCTTGCCGGGATCGCCGAGAAACAGAACATAAGCATAGAAGAGGCGCGTAGGCTTGTCGCTTCGTACGACGAGCGGTAGGGCGATACATAAACAGCAGAAAAAATAGCAACGGAATTGGTGTACAAAGAGACACAAAGGTGATATCCCAAGGAGACGGCTATGGAAAACACAATTAAGGATGAAGTAATTAAGCGCGATGAAATTCGTGATGCAAAAGAATATCTTCAGCTCAATGGTATAAATGATCCTGAGATCGGAATCATCCTCGGAAGCGGACTTAATGATTTTGCCGATCAGGTTGAGAATCCGATCAAGATCCCATACGAGAACATTCCTCATTTTGCAACGGGCAAAGCTGAGGGCCACAGAGGCGAGCTCGTATTCGGAGAGCTTTTCGGCAAGAAGGCTATTGTGATGGCAGGACGTTTTCACTATTACGAAGGCGGTTCGATGGATAGAACCGTGCTTCCTGCAAGAACAATGCTTTCTTTCCCTTCCCTGAAGAGACTGATTATTACAAATGCAGCCGGCTGCATCAATGCTGACTGGAATGTAGGAGACATGATGGTCATCAGTGATCATATCAACATGTCAGGAACCAATCCGCTTATCGGAGCCAATCTTGATGAGTTCGGACCGAGATTCCCGGATATGACAGACACCTATGATAAGAAATTGAGAGCAAAACTCAAAGAAGCTGCTCTTAAAGAAGGCATTGAGCTTAGAGAGGGCGTTTATACAATGATGTCGGGTCCTTCCTTCGAAACACCTGCTGAAATCAGATTTCTCAGAACTATAGGCTCGGATGCGGTTGGTATGTCCAGCGTGCCTGAGGCAATAGTAGCTAATCATGCAGGTCGCGAAATAATCGGAATTTCAATGCTCAGCAATATGGCGGCGGGCGTGCTTGACCAGCCTCTTGATGGAGCTGAGGTTACTGAAACCGGAATACGAGTTCATGACACATTTGTTAAGGTCGTAAATCTGGCTATTACGGTATAGAGACAGGCATACCGAATTTAAATAATTGATAAGACCGGCATCATCAGCTTGAAGAGCTCATCGATATTTATTTAAATCGATGCTCGATTTTGCTGGTGTGCCCGGACTGTAAGGAGTGAAAATGTATATTTATTACCCTAAGGGCGTATGCTCTCAGATGATGGAGATCGCTGTAGATGGCGATACGATCAAAGAAGTCATAGTGACGGGAGGCTGTCATGGCAACCTGCAGGCGGTAAGCAAGCTGGTGCAGGGGATGAAGGTCGATGAGGCAATTGCCAGACTTGAAGGAATCAGATGCGGCTTTAAGCCGACATCCTGCCCGGATCAGCTGGCACAGGCTCTCAAGAAGATGAAGGAAGAAGCCCATGAGTAAGTGGAATGTTTATCCCAGACCACAGCTTGTTCGAAGTGAATGGGAGAGCTTAAACGGAAAATGGACATTTAACGGGGATGGTGAGATTGAAGTACCATTCTGCCCAGAGAGTGAGCTCTCCGGAGTCGCAGGTCAGGACTGGAAAGGCTGGCCTCTGACCTACGAGCGCACGCTTCGCGTGCCGGCAGAATGGAAGAATCGTCACATCCTCCTTCATTTTGGTGCTGTCGATCAGAAAGCAGAAGTATATATTGATGATGCACTCGTTGGAAAGCATGAGGGCGGATATCTGCCTTTCACTTTTGACATCACAGATTTCATCAGCACCGATGAGCACAGACTTAAGGTGCTTGTAACTGATGAACTCGATCACAAATACCCGTGGGGCAAGCAGAAAAACAAACGAGGCGGAATGTGGTACACGCCTGTCAGTGGCATATGGCAGTCGGTATGGATGGAGCCTGTAAACTACGAGTATATTGAAAGTCTGAAGATAGATTGCGGAATGGATTGGGTAGATATTCGTGCTTACGGAATCGAGAACGGAACCATAGAGCTTCTCGGAGACAAATACGAGCTCACCAAAGACGAGGCTGCTTCGGAAAAGTGCGCTTCGATACACATAGACATTCATCATCCTAAGCTTTGGTCACCTGAAAACCCGTATCTGTACGAGTTTACGATAAAGTGTTTTGCGAAGAACGGCAAAACCGTATTGGATCAGGTGCAGTCCTACTTCGCTTTGCGCGAGCTGGGAATAGCAGAATTCAATGGATACAGCAGACTTTGCCTTAACGGAAAACCGTATTTCTTCAACGGCCTTCTTGATCAGGGGTACTGGCCGGACGGCATATACACACCAGAAGGACCGGAGGCTTATGAGTTCGATATTGCGGCTATGAAGGCGCTTGGCTTCAACACGCTCAGAAAGCATATCAAAATCGAGCCGGAGCAGTTCTATTATGATTGTGACAGACTCGGAATGGTCGTTTTCCAGGACATGGTGAACAATGGCGGGTACTCGTTCTTCCGCGACACTGCACTTCCGACTATAGGGATAAAGAAGCTTAGCGATATCAATGCGCATCAGGATGAGGAGACTCGCAGGATATTCATAGAGTCAATGGAGGGTACTGTAAAGCACCTCTATAACCACCCTTCAATCTGCTACTGGACCATCTTCAATGAGGGCTGGGGACAGTTCTGCGCTGATGATGCCTACGACAGGCTTAAAGAACTCGACTCTACAAGATTTGTTGACTCAACTTCAGGATGGTTCCGTCAGAGCAAATCGGACGTAGACAGTCATCACGTATATTTCAAACCGGTTAAGCTGAATGCGGGATCAAAACCGCTAGTGCTTTCCGAGTTTGGCGGATATTCGTGCAAGCTAATGGATCATTGCTTTAATTTGAACAAGACATACGGATATCGCAAGTGTGCGGATGAAGCCGCTCTGCTCGGAGATATGGCGGCACTCTACACGAATGAGATATATCCGCTTGTTGATAAGGGTCTCTGCGCGGCAATTTACACACAGGTTTCGGACGTTGAGGATGAGACAAACGGACTTCTGACCTACGACAGAAAGGTGTGCAAATTCAAAGCCTACACTGCTACGGGACGTATCGAAATTATAGGCAATCACACCGACCATCAGGGCGGACGTGTGCTTGTCTGTCCGACAAAGGACAAGATACGTGCATATGTTTCCGACAATCACAGCGATGTGATCAGAATTTATTCCGAGGGCTTCGAGCCTATCGAGATAAATACAAGCGGGGAAGTTGAGTACGGGAAGAACACGTCCAAAGCACTTGCTGTGGGCATACTCTCGGGCTTCGAGTTCCTTTTCGGCAAGGCGGAGATAAGCGGCAAGGGCTTTGACTGCCACATACGTTCCGAGATAAAGGTCGGCGGAGGAACAAGCTCATCTGCGGCATTTGAAATATTACTGGCAAGAATCATCAATGACAGGTTCTATGAGAATCGCGCGGATGCAATGCAGATAGCGAAGATCGGCTATTTTGCAGAAAGAGAGTTCTTCGGAAAGCTCTGCGGAATGCAGGATCAGCTTGCGGTAAGTCTGGGCAGACTTGCTATGCTGGACTTCAGCATGGCAGAACCGGAGTGCGAACTCATAGATTTTGACTTTGACAAAATACCTTATACGATGAAGGTGATTGAAACAGGCTCGGATCATGCTGCTCTAAGCAGTGAATTCGACGCAATACCTAAGGACATGCTCAAGGTCGCAGAGTATATGGGACTCGAGAAGCTGGGCGATATCTCACCGGACACTTTCAGGAGAAGGCTTCCTGAGCTCGAGAAAGCTGTTAAAGAAGGAAAGCTCACTGAGCTTCAGCTGAACAGAGCCCGTCACTATTATGATGAAACGGAGCGCGTTCTTGCCGGCGCAATTGCATTACAGGCAGGCAATGTTGAGAGATTCCTATCGTGCGTTGATGCTTCGGGAAGAAGCTCCGAACAGCTTCTTAAGAACATAGTTCCGGAGGGTGTGACGGAGAATGCGCTTTCACGCACGATTTCCGAATACAGGTCAAAGCCGACAACAGCGGCTCTCAAGCTTGAAGGCGGCGGCTTCGGCGGAAGCATACTCGTATTCGAGCGCAAGTAAAAAAATCATATAAGTAAAGAAATATTGTCCGTGCCCTCACTTCCGGCGTTTCATGTTCCAAAAGTGAGGGCATAGAGTGTAAGAAGGCGTGAAAGTCACGATATGTTAAAGGGATTGTACTCAAATCTAATAGTAAAAAAGGTAAAAGAGGACACTGAGAAAAAGAGGCTGTCACTTCTAAAGGTTTTCCTTTTAGAGGCGACAGCCTTTTACTTTGTAAAATTGGTCAAATCCGGAGTTAATAGAAATCTATGCTATGAAATAGAGTCAATTCCGGATTTTTACAGATTAATTACAATTCCGTGAACGTTTTTATTACAGCTCTCTGAACTTCAGAACGCAATCGCAGCTGAACTGCTTGTCGCAGGATTCCTTAACCTGTGCGATGAAGTAGCCGTTATCTCCACGCTTTGCACCTGTGAATGCAACGAGGTCATCTCCGTAGAATTCCTTAACCTTAGCTTCAACATCCTCGATTGCCTTTTCGCACTTGAATGCAACGCAGTGCTTCTTAGCGCCTTCAACAGCCTCAGCAGTAACTCTTGGGAAGTTTACTGAGTTGATGATGTTTCCGTTCTCGAGGTAATCCATGAGCTGATCTGTAGCCATGATAGCACAGTTCTCTTCAGCTTCCTCAGTGGATGCACCAAGGTGTGGAGTAGCAACGATTCCCTTCTTGCCGATGTACTCAGGCTCGAGAAGGTCTGTCATGTATTTTCTCATCTTTCCGGATTCGAGTGCTGCGCATACATCCTCAACGTTGATGAGGTCAGGTCTTGCGTAGTTCATGAAGATAACTCCGTCCTTCATCTTAGCGATGAGGTCCTTGTTAACCATTTCCTTAGTTGTAGGGAGTGATGGAACGTGGATAGTAACGAAATCACATACAGGAACCATTTCATCAACACTGTCATACAGCTTCACGTCAGCAGTCAGACATGGATGTGGTTTGAAAGCTTCGTAGCCGACAACTGTCATGCCGAGAGCCTCAGCTGCGTTTGCGATCTTAGCACCGATAGCACCAAGACCGATAACTCCAAGAGTCTTGCCCATGATCTCAGTTCCTGCGAACTGCTTCTTGCCCTTTTCAACCTCAGCAGCAACATCGCCTGTCAGAGCCTGTCCCCAAGCAATACCTTCGTACATGTTTCTTGCGCCCATGATCATTCCTGCTACAGCGAGCTCCTTAACAGCGTTTGAGTTAGCTCCGGGTGCGTTGAAAACAACGATACCCTTGTCGCTGCACTTGTCCAGTGGAATATTGTTGACACCTGCACCTGCTCTTCCGATGGCAAGGAGATTGTCTGAGAAATCCATGTCGTGAAGCTTGAAGGATCTTAAGATGATTCCGTTTGCCTTCTCTACGCCGGCCTCTGTCAGCTCCTTGAACTCGCCAAGCTGCTCGAAGTTCTCAGTAAGTCTTGAAAGACCCTTCTCAGAGATTTTGTTAAAAGTTCCGATTGAATATTTAGCCATTTTCTTCCTCCTGAAAAAAATAATATTAATTTCATTTGCGATTTGATTATACACTTACAAGAGTATATAATTCAATTGCAAAGTAATTATTTCACGTCGCAGGTATTCAGAGTCAGAGGGATGTACGTACTACTGAGAGGCTGTTAATGAGCTGAAGGAGTTCGAAGCTGAGAACGCATAATTCGGTAAAACATAATATCGGAAAAGCAATGGTGGTCATCTTTTCAGTGTTTATAATGCTGATGATGGTGACCACCATCACTTGTAATGTCAGCTTTGCGGCTGCCAAAAAGGCTGCAGCTGATATAAAGGAGCCGACGGTAAGCGCGACTTCTTATGTTGTGATGTCCGGATCTACCAGCGAAGTTATACTGAACAGCGAGGGCGATGCCAAACTGTCGTGCGGCAGTATTGCCAAGTTTATGACTGCGATGGTAGTGCTGGACAACATGTATGATAACAGTGAGCTTGACAATATAGTCGAGATAGGTGAAAAGACAGACGAATACGGAGACAGCTTCAGGAAGGGTGAAAGCGCCACTGTGCGTGATATGCTGTATGCGATGCTCGTAGGCGGCTCTGACGAAGCGGCTGAAGCTCTGGCGAGATACAGCGCAAGTGACAGAAAGATATTCATAAAGGAAATGAACTCCAAGGCAGTTGAACTTGAACTCATGGACACCCAGTATACGAATCCGACGGGACTTCAAAGCAAGCACCAGTATTCAACGGCTTTGGACAGCGCCAGGATTATTCAGGCCGCAATGAGGTATCCGCTTATTAAGACTATCACGGGAACAGACAGCTATACTCTTGACATTTCATCCAAGAAGAAAGCCCGTAAACTCACTGTGACCAACACCAACCCATTGCTGTCGAGCACCAAGAGCTCGGAGAAATATAAGAACATAACGGGCGGCATTCTCAGCAGGGGAGATTCCAAAGAGAAGGGTGGTTCGTTCGATCAGTATGCAGGAACGGCAGAACAGGACGGAATGGAAATCGTTGTTGTACTTCTTGGTGAAAACAGCAAGAAGACAGCTGTCGACGCGAAAAATCTGCTGGCATACGGATTTAAAAAGGTTACTAAGAATACAATAGTGCAGGCTGACAAGAAGGTCGGCAAAGCCAAAGTGAAGGGCGGTGCGGTTACCCGCGTGGATGCATATACGGAAAGCAAGGGATATGCGTATGTTCCGCCTGAGGGAAGCACTAATCTGGTACAGACGAAGACAGTAATGCTCGATGATCTTGAAGCGCCGCTCAAAGCAGGTGACAAGGTCGGAGAGTTCAGAATATATGTTGCGGATGAGCTTAAAGGAACGGTAGATCTCATCACCAAGAAAGACGTGGAAAAGGGCTGGTTTCCATCGCAGATTTACATTTCCAATCTTGCAACAGTAATAATTGCGTTTCTGCTGATTCTTGTTTCCGCTCTTATCGGACGCATTGTGTACGTGCAAAAGAGCAGAGAAAGAAGACGTGAGGAAAAGAGAAAGCAGATGATAAGAGAGGCGGCGAGAAAGCAGCTCGAGATTGAGGAAGATCGCAGACGCCGCAACTGGACGTATAACAAATAATGTTTAACATTGAAGAGGAGCTGAAAAAACTGCCGGTAACACCCGGCGTATATATGCACAAGGACAGTCTGGGCGAGGTTATCTATGTCGGCAAGGCGGTGAATCTCAGAAACCGAGTTCGCTCGTATTTCCGAAAACAGGCTCAGAATGATCCCAAGGTAAGAGCACTTGTCTCTAACATCGCAGAATTCGAATACATACGATGCGCGACGGAGATGGAGGCTCTTGTTTTGGAATGTAATCTGATCAAGAAGTTCCGTCCTCGTTACAATGTCCTTCTTAAGGACGACAAAGCTTATCCGTATATTGTGGTTACGATGAGCGAGAAATGGCCTCGCGTTATACGAACCCGCAGACTGGAGCATAATGGCAACAAATACTTTGGACCGTACACCGATGTAGCCTGTGTTGGGGCAATACTGGATATGATCAAGGAGATGTATCCGCTGAAAAAATGCAGAGCGCAGAGCTTTCCTGCCGGAGTGAGGCCGTGCCTGAACTACTTCATAGGAAAGTGCGAGGGCGTGTGCCAAGGAGAGGCTGATCATGATGAATACATGCGAATGATTGATGACATAATCAGCATTCTTAACGGCAAGGATGCGGCTCTGATAAAGTCTCTTGAGGCAAAGATGAATGAAGCGGCAGAGGAGCTGGAGTATGAAGAAGCGGCCAGATACCGCGACTATATTACTGCACTTCGCAGACTAGGCGAGACGCAAAGAGCTGCAATGCTGAGAGACAGGGACGCGGACGTTCTCATACCTATTGTAACAGCCGGAAACAGCATAGTTGCTCAATACAAAATACGAGACGGTAAGCTTTCCGGGCGCGAGGTGCACTACCTGACAAACGGCTCGGATGAGGTTCCGGTTCAGGAATTCATTAAGCTTCATTACAGCGAATTCGATGAGAGACCTAAGGAAATCCTGCTGCCTGCGCATATCGGGGATGAGGCTTTGCTGGAGGACTTCCTGAATGTGAAGATCAGCGTGCCTGAAAGAGGGGAGAAGAGAGCTTTGCTCAAACTGGCAACAGATGACTCTGCTGAGCTGGCGAAAACTCTGGATGAGCGTGCGATACGTGAAATCGAGAGGAAGGATGCGCTTAAAGCCGCATTGAGCAGGGTGATCGAGTATGCATCCGAGATAAACGGCTCGATTCCTATGACCATTCCTGACGACGATGACAGAGAGTACAGAATCGAGGCTTATGACATATCCAATCTCAACGGACTTGATACGGTCGGGGCGATGGTCGTATATGAAGGAAACAAGCCGATAAGAAAGGATTACAGAAAGTTTAAAATCAGAACTGCAGAGGGCGACGACTACGGCAGTCTGAGAGAGGTAATATACAGAAGACTGAAGAGGGCAAGAAACGGTGATGAAGGCTTCAAAATTTTGCCGGATATACTCATGATAGACGGAGGTCTGGGACAGGTACATGCCGTTAAGGCCGTCGTTGATGCGTTTCGCATCGCCATCCCGGTGGTCGGGATGGCCAAAGACGATGCCCACCGCACCAAGAGCCTCGTCTTTGACGACGGCCATGAGATAGAGCTTAAGGACGACCGACTGCTCTTCAGCTATTGCGGAAATATTCAGGAGGAAGTCCACCGCTTTGCTATAACCTATATGTCAGGTGTCAGGGGCAAGAAAATGACGCACTCCGTTCTTGAGGACATACCGGGCATAGGACCGAAACGACGGGCAGAACTGCTGAAGCATTTTGGCAGTATAGAGGCAATCAGGACAGCAAGCTACGACGACCTCATGCAGGTAGAAGGCATGACCGGCAAGGTAGCTGAAAGTGTTATAGATTTTCTTAAATAGTTGCAATTTGACTTGCCTCATGTTATATTGAATGAGCATTTTGAGAAAAGGAGATTTTCGACATGGCAGAAGATATCAAGAAAGAAATCCTGGAAGAGGAAGAAGACATTATCACTTTGGAGTTCGATGACGACACAGCAGTTGACTGCGAGATTCTGGGAACATTCGACTACAACGATAAGGAGTACATCGCACTTGCTCCTAACGATGGAACAGATGACATTTACATCTACGGATACAAGCAGATTGCAGATGATGAGTTCGAGATCATCGAGATCGAGGACGAGGCTGAGTTTGATGCTGTAGCAGCTGAGTTCGATGCAATTATGGCTGACGGAGAAGAGGAATAATTTTTCCGAAATCCAACAAATAATTGTTGAACTGACACAACAACTTAGTGTATAATACAAGGCGTGCTTAGGAAACAGGCACGCCATATTGAGCGGATGTGGCGGAATTGGCAGACGCGCACGGTTCAGGTCCGTGTGAGTAACATCGTGAAGGTTCGAATCCTTTCATCCGCACCATAATGAGAAGAGGATGGTTTACCATCCTCTTTTTATATAAGGGGGACGGTCCTTTTTGTATTTTTGTGTACTGGGGGACAGTCCTTGTTACGTAGAGTTGATACAAATGAACTGAAACCCAAAATTTGTGTCAGCTCTTTTGTTTTACCGCCGATGAATGGCTGGACATAACGACGTAGATAATGACAGGCTGTAAATGACGGATATAGAGACGGACACAGTAGATTCAAAATAAGTGCATTGTGTAGAGTCGTGTTACTTTGATAAAATACAGATATATAATTTGGTTTAAGTGGTGGAAACCTGATGGCGAAGTATGTGTTTGACGTAGCAAAGGCGGAGCGGTCATACATCAACTTAGGGAAACAATAAATGCTGTATATTCTGGAACGCGATATCCCACGGAAGAATCTATGAAGAAAAAAGCTTTTATAAAATTACTCGTTGCGATAATTGTTCTTGGCGTCATAGCCGGCATTGGGGTAATAGCTGCAGGTGTCCATGTCAAATCGGCGACAAAGGACTTTATCATCTCCGAATCCGAGCTGCAGAGCCTGGACGATGTTGACTGCATTCTCGTTCTTGGCTGCGGCGTCAGGGATGACGGAACACCGACGGACATGCTGGCTGACAGGATCAGGGTCGGCATTCGCGCCTATGAGACCGGAGCATCCGACAGGCTGCTTATGTCGGGAGATCACGGTCTGAAGGATTATGATGAGGTTAACACCATGAAAGCCATCGCAGTAGATAGCGGCGTACCGGCCGATAATGTTTTCTGCGATCACGCAGGCTTTTCGACGTACGAAAGCATGTACCGTGCAATCGATATTTTCGGAGCCGATAAAATCGTCATTGCAACACAGAGTTATCATCTGCCAAGAGCGATTTACGATGCCCAAAAACTTGGTATCGAAGCTTACGGTATCTCGGCTGATGAGAGAACATATATGGGACAGACGTATAGAGATGCCCGAGAAATTCTGGCAAGAGCAAAGGATTTTGTCTGGTGCATCATAAAGCCTGAACCGACTTTCCGAGGAGAGAAGATTCCAATTACATCAAGCGGCAGCCTGACGGACGGTTAGAGCAATATACTGTAACACAATTTGGAGAATCGAGTGAATCATTACTAATCATGGTCAGGACTAAATAAGCTTCCAAAGCTTACTGCTATGCTGTCCAAGACATCCTATACGTACAATGGCAAACCACAGAAGCCAACGGTTCTGGTTAAGAGCGGATCGACCGTGCTCAGCTCAAGTGACTATTCGGTTACAGGGTCAAGCGGAAAGAATGTCGGTACATACACGGCAAAGATAACCCTTAAGGGATTGAAGTATAGCGGTACGAAATCGCTGTCGTACACCATCAGGCCTAAGGGGACTTCCATTAAGACACCTGCCGGCGCTAAGAAGGCTTTAACTGCCAAGTGGGCAAGGCAGTCATCTAAAATGTCCACGAAGAGAATAAGCGGCTATCAGGTTCAGATCGCAAGAAACAAATCCTTTACTTCCGGAGTGAAGACCTACAAGGTAAAGGGTTATAGGACGACCTACAAGAAAATCAAAAATCTGAAGAGAAAGACCGGATACTATGTAAGGGTAAGAACTTATATGGGAAGCCACTATTCTGCATGGAGCAGTGTGAAGTCTGTAAAAACAAAATAACTTGTCGCTTCGCAGAGTAGCTTGCGGAGGCACAAATGCTTTTCAGATGCTGTTTTGAGCATAATTGAAACTCAAATTTTGTTCCGTGCCCTCACTTTTGGAACATAGAACCGTGAAACCCTTGAAAATAAAAAGAAAAATTCCAATTGCTTCTCGCGGAATGGTGCCATAGGATTGTTCGTAAGAGATAGTGGCAAAGAAAATTGGAATTAAAATCGCGCAAACCCTTGATATTTCAGAAATAAATTCCAAAATCCGAGAGCATCACAATAAGACGCGATGAGCGGGAATTGCTTTTGACGGAAAAATTGGAATTTTAGATTTTAAAATCAAGGCTTTGAGCGATTCATGTTCCAAAAGTGAGGGCACGGGGCGGGGGCATTTATGAAATGAGTGATAAAATAGTCACTTGCGGCGGTGTCCAAATAATTGGACACGGCTTTTTTATTGCAGCGATATTATTTAAGCGTATAAGAGGCGTTAGGTATTATCGTAAGAGAGGTGATAATCAATGAAGAAGGTATATTTCACTATCACAGGCACACGTTATTATTACGGAGAGGATTTCAAGGAATATGCTCGCGAATTCATGACACCGGGATCCAAGGTCAAACTGGTTAAGGAAACGGATAATGAGTGTGACAGCGAGGCTATTCTTGTTAAGCTGGACGGACTTGGAGACATCGGACATGTTGCAAACAGCCCGCAGACCGTTCTTGGCGAAAGCTACAGCGCAGGTCGCATATACGATCATTTCGGCGATGAAACAACAGGCACAGTTGTTGCTGTTCTGCCTACAGGAATCATCTGCACTCTGGATGAGTACAAGTTTGTACTTTCGGTAAAAGCGTAAATCATGCAATTCAATCTGTGCACCGGCCGGTATAAAGGCGCAGACAGAACACTTTTTTCGCAAGTCCGATTGTGTGCTATAATTAGGCACAAGCTGCACAAAGCAGAATGAACACCGGTAGACAACAACCGGACTACAACAAGCAGCCAACAAGAATCAGACAACAGTCAGACAACAACAGCCAGACAACAGTCGGACAACAATCAGGACGGGATACAAAATGAAAAAAGTAAAAATAACGGTTATTAAATGTGCTTTTCATGAGGACCTGGCAACTGAGTATGCCAAGCCGGGAACAGGTGCTTGCCCGGTTCACGAGGTGGGACAGGTTTACTATACTAATGGTTGGCAGAAGCCGGAAGGACTGTGCGACAATGCATGGAAGTCTATGATGGAATACTGCATGACACTTGCGCAGGGTGGAGGGGACTTCTACGATGGTAATTTTATTAACCCGAAGCTGTTCATTTCATCATGTAACGACGGATTCAGGCCGGTAAGTTTTCTAATCGAGGGGACTGATGAAGAGATTGAGAAGTACATCACGCAGTACAATGGATAACTGATGCGTTGAAGGAACGAACTACGGGAGTGACCGCATTGCGGCCACTCTTTTTTGTATGCTTCAGAACATAATTTAATTCCTGATATCCATGAAAACGCATGGCTTAGGCATCATATGTCTACCTATTCCAAATTGTTATAGGTTATGGAATAAAACAGAATTGTTGCATAAGCAAACTAAGAATAAAATTAAACCAAACGATATATTTATCACTGGTGAAACATCAGGAAAGGAGAATATAACATGAGCAATTCAAAGTTTGATTGCGTTGTTATCGGAGCAGGACTTTCCGGTATGTCAGCTGCTATTACTGTAGCTCAGGCCGGCAAGAAGGTCCTTCTTCTCGATCAGCACAATCTTCCGGGCGGATGTGCATCTTCGTTCGTAAGAGGACGTTTTGAATTTGACGCATCCCTGCATGAGTTCTGCGGTCTTGGTAAGCCGGGTGACTGGGGTTTGCCTGGCAAGATCATGATGGAAGACCACGGCCTGGACGTTAACTGGCTGTATATTCCTGAGCTGTACAGATGCGTTGGTACAGCAAGAAGCGGAAGAAAATTCGACACAGTGCTTCCTACAGGAGAGGAAGAGCTCATCGAAAAGATGGAGGAGCTTGTTCCGGGAAGCAGAGAGCCAATGAAGGTTTTCCTGTCTCTTGCAAAGGAGTGCGTTGAGGCTAATGATTACTTTTCGGCAAACATGTCTACAGTAAAGAAGGACGGAATGCTGAAGACTGACAGCCTGTACTTCATGAAGAATTTCTCGAACTTCCTCAAGGTTGCTGAGAGACCGTTCAACGAAGTAATGAGAAAAATCGGTATGCCTGAGGACGCTATCGACCTGCTCGATGTTTACTGGACATACATCGGCGCTGATTATGAGAAGATGAGCTTTGTTCATCAGGCGTGGATGGTTTACATGTACACTCATTACCAGCCGACAATCAACAAAGAGAATGCGCACGGACTTTCAATGGCTTGCGTTGAGAAACTGCGCGAGCTTGGCGGTGAGCTTTGGCTGAATACAAGAGCTCTCAAGGTTTGTGCAGATAAGGAAGGCAACATTACAGGCGTTCTGACTGACGTCGGAATGGTTGAGACAAACTATGTTATTGCCAATGTAAATCCTGAAATCGCATACAACAAGCTGCTCGACGAGAACGTTAAGGTTCCTGTTAGAGAGTTCAAGAGAGTTAATGCGGAGAAGCACGGAATCAGATTCTTTAATGCATATGTTGCATGCAACAAGAGCGTTGAAGAGCTGGGCATCAAGGACTACACGATCTTCATGCCGGGTTCACTTGACAATGCACAG
Source organism: Candidatus Crickella caballi (assembly GCA_018064665.1). GTDB lineage: Bacteria > Bacillota > Clostridia > Peptostreptococcales > Anaerovoracaceae > Crickella > Crickella caballi. Next base: position 79,432 of record JAGHUV010000018.1, read on the forward strand.
AATATCAAGGATTCAAAGTCGTACGAGGACAATACACACAGCGTAGTTGTAATATACAACGTGGTTAATCCGGATGCATCTCCTAAGGGCACTTGCACCATGACATTCACTATCTGCTATACAGAGGATGTGTGGGGCGATTTTACACAGAGAGAATACGTCCACAAGAAGCAGGAGCTCTTCCAGAAGGTTATGGACAACTTCGAGAAGGATACCGGCATTATTATTCATGACTGCATCGAGGAAATCGAGCTGGCAAGTCCATGGACCTTCGCTCACTTCCTGAATACACCGGAAGGAACAACCTACGGATACATGGTAGACGATTGGGATACTATGCTTTCAAGACTTATGGCTATTCGTAAGGATCAGCCTATCAAGGGCTTCAAGACTTGTGGTGCAGCAGGAGCAAGAGGCGACGGATACAATATGACCTACACCAACGGCTGGGATATGGCCAACATTATTCTGGAAGAAATGGAGGGTAAATAATATGTCAAAAGTTAAGCTTAAAAATTACGGTCTTAAAGACATTATGTATTTTACCAACAAGCCAAAGGAGCGTGAAAAGCGCATCGAGGCTGCTTCATCACAGAAGAGCGGAGCTGTTTTCAAGGTAAATGAAAAGGCGGCAGAGCGTCATCCTGAACAGCAGGAATTTGTTATCGAGAAGATTACAGATCGCGGAGAGGGTGTTAAGTCATATACTCTCAGGAAGAAGGACGGAACTAACCCTGCTTTCTTCCGCGCAGGTCAGTACGTAGTAATTCGTCAGGAAATCGACGGCAAGTTGATTGCAAGACCTGTATCGATCAGCTCAGGCCCTGTAGAGACTCTCGATGGAACAATCGAGGTAACTGTAAAGCTCGTACCGGATGGATTCCTTTCAAAGTACATCATTGCAAACTGGAAGGTTGGCGATGAAGTTAAGACATCTGGACCACAGGGACTCTTCTACTATGAAGGCTTCCGTGATGAGAAGAAGGTCGTTGCATGCTCCGGAGGAAGCGGAATCACTCCTATTCTGTCAATGGCTAAGGCTATCGCAAGCGGAGACGAAGATTTTGAGCTGACAGTACTTTACGGATCGAAGAACAGAAACGAGATCCTCTTCGCGGACGAGTTTGCAGAAGTAATGGCTAAGACTGATAAGGTTAAGCTCGTGAACGTTCTTTCTGAAGAGGAAGCAGAAGGCTACGAGTCCGGCTTTATCACAGCAGACCTTATTAAGAAGTATGCAGGAGACGACAAGTACTCACTCTTCGCATCAGGCCCACAGGTAATGTATGAGTTCCTTGACAAGGAAACAGACAGGCTCGGCCTTGACCTGAAGCACTACCGCAAGGAGATTTTCGGATCGGTTAAGCAGCCTTGGACACTTCCCGGCTACCCTGCAGAGGCAAAGGACAAGGTGTTTAATCTCAAGGTCAAGATGTGCAATAAGGAATATGAGATTCCGTGCAATGCTAATGAGAATATGCTCGTAGCACTTGAGCGTGCAGGTATTGCAGGACCAAACAGATGCCGTGGCGGCGTATGCGGATGGTGCAGAAGCAGACTCATCAGTGGCGAGGTGTTCATTCCGGAGCTCACTGACAGAAGACGTGGCGCAGATAAGAAGTACGGATACATTCATCCATGCGCAAGCTTTGCAATTTCTGATTGTGAAATAGAGGTACCTAATAACAAGTAATATATATTTTAATTTTAACGAGGAGGACGTTATGGCAGCAAAATACGATGTTGTAGTTGTCGGATCCGGAAACGCCGGCCTTAGTGCAGCAGTATCATGCGTTGTTCAGGGTAAGAAAACTCTCCTGATCGAAAAGCATAATCTGCCGGGTGGTGTAGCTTCCAGCTTCAGCAGAGGACGTTTTGAATTTGACCCTAGTGTTCATGAAATCTGCGATGTAGGAGCAGGAGATGATCTGGGACACGTTGGTCTCATCATGGAGAAAAACGGCATTGATGTTGATTGGGTAACAGTACCTGACTGCTACAGATGCATTTCTAAATACTCCGACGGCACACCTATGGATGTTACTATTCCTGCGGGACGTGAAGCGTATATCGATGCTATTGAAAAGTATGTTCCGGGTTCAAGAGAACCGCTTGAGAAGTTCTTCGATCTGATTTATGAAATCAGACTTGCAAAGGTTTACATGTTTGATGGAACACCTAATGATCCAAAGTACATGCAGAAGCACTTCCCTAACACTCTTAAGACCTGCGGATATGATTCGCTTTCCGTAATGAAGGCTCTTAAGATTCCACAGAAGGCTATTGATATTATCGGCGTATACTGGCCGTATCTCGGAGTTCCACTGGACGAGGTAAACTTTTTCCACTTTGGTAACATGATCGACATGTATGTTACAAGAAGAGCGGTCGTTCCTCACCACACATCTCACGAGATCACAATGACATTCATGAACAGATTCTATGAGCTCGGAGGAGAGGCCTGGTTCAACTGCAGAGCAGAGGAATTCCTTTTCGACGGCGACAAAATCTGCGGCGTAAGAACAAGCATGGGGGATGTTGAATGTGATCAGGTTCTTGCCAATATCAATCCGCATATCATCTACGCTAACATGATGCCTAAAGAGCTTGTCCCTGAGAGAGAGAAGAAACTGTACGCAGCAAGAAAGAACAATCTCAGCACAAGATTCAGCATGATTTACTTTGCTCTTAACAAGAGCTGCGAGGAGCTCGGTCTTACTGACTACTGTGTATTCTTCGCAGGAACAGCAGATTCACGTAAGGAGTATGAGAATCTTAAGAGCATCGATAATGATTACAATATTCTTATCAGCTATAACAACATCATTCCGGACGCTTCACCTGAAGGAACCTGCGTAATCAGCTTTACAAAGCTCTTCAGCGATGGCAAAGACTGGTCCGAAATGACAGCAGAAGAGTACTACAAGGCTAAGGATAAGATGATTGAGAAGTGCATCGAAGATGTTAAGAAGAATCTCAATATTGATATCACTCCATATATTGAAGAGGTAGAAGTTGCTACACCTATGACATTCGCAAGATATCTCGGAACCCCTGAGGGAACACCTTACGGCTTCGAGGTAAAGAGCTGGGACGGTGTCATTGCAAGAATGACTGACATTGAAGCAGACTTTAATATCAAGGGACTGCGCCACATCGGAGCAGGCTCATTCTTTGGCGACGGATATTCATCAACATGGATCAATGGAGATATGACTGCAGGCCTTGCGTGTGCAGATCTTGAGGAAGGAGGTAAGTAATATGGCACTTAATGTTAAAGTTGGTCTCATCGGACTTCTGGATATGCTCAAATTTGCTAACCTCGCAAAGAAAAGAGAACAGTACATTGCTGCTTCACCTGCAGAGGAGATCAAGGCAGACTATCCTATCAATAATTTAGCTAAAGCAATGCACCCTGACTATCAGCCACTCGTAATCGATGAGATTATCGATCACGCTGCAGCAGGCGCAAAGACATTCGTTTTCAAGAGGGCAGACGGACAGCCGGCGTGCTACTTCAGAGCGGGACAGTACATCTCCCTGAAGCTCCCTATCGGAGACAGCTTTGTAACCCGTCCTTACTCAATCTCCTCATCCCCAAAGTGGGCTCTTGAGGGCAAGCTTGCAGTAACTATCAAGACAAATCCGGGCGGCTTCGCTGCAGACTGGATGCTTGAGAACCTCAAGGTAGGCGATGAGATTAAAGGAACTGAAGGACTCGGCAGCTTCTACTATGAGAAGCACAGAGACCAGAAGCATGTTATAGCTCTTGCAGGAGGATCCGGTATTACGCCGTTCCTTTCAATGGCTTATGCAATAAGAGACGGAATTGAGGATTTCAATCTGACTATCCTTTTCGGAAGCAGAAACGAAGAAGTTATCCTCTTTAAGGATGAATTTGATGCAATTATGGCTCAGACAGATAAAGTGAAGGTCGTTCACATTCTCTCTGAAGAGGAGAAGGATGGATACGAGAAGGGCTTCATCACTGCAGACCTTATCAAAAAGTATGCGGGAGAAGATCCATACAGCATCTTTATTTGCGGACCGGAGGCTATGTATCGTTTCGTTGCCAGGGAAGTTGAAAAGCTTGGTCTTGAGAGAAAGTACGTTCGCCAGGAATTCCTCGGTGCAACCAAGACAGTTTGGAAGCAGCCGGAGTATCCACAGGCTTGCAGGGATAAGGTATTTAAGCTGACAGTAAAGCAGGGACCAAATGAGACAGTTTGCGATTGCTCATCTAACGAGCCGATTCTTGTAGCAATTGAACGTGCAGGTATCAAGGCTCCATCAAGATGCCGTTCAGGTGAGTGCGGCTGGTGCCGTTCAAGAGTGATCTCAGGTGACGTATTTGTTCCTGCAGAGACGGACGGAAGAAGATGGGCGGACAAGCAGTGCACTGAGATTCATCCTTGTGCAAGCTTTGCTCTTTCAGACATTACTATCGTTGTACCGGGAGAGTATTATTAAACTCAATATCGGTTAATACGAGACTCACAATACCAAAACCAAACAAATACAAAATCAAATATCAAACCAAATCAAAACCAAACCAAAGCAAATAAAAACTCCTGTGGCTTATGCCACAGGAGTTTTTATCATTTTAGTGAAATTCTATCCTTTAATTAGATGGAGAATCCTCTTGTCATCTTGTCGTCTTCATCCATGAACCAAGTAGCCTCACCGCAGAGATATGCAGCGCCTGTTACCTGTGGGATTACAGCGTCGAAATCACCAACCTTAGCTGTGTCAGCAACACGACCAACGAATCTTGTTCCGATGAATGACTCGTAAACGAATGCTTCGCCTACGCCCAGCTCGCCGTGCTTGTACAGCCATGACAGTTTAGCTGATGTACCGGTTCCGCATGGTGATCTGTCAACCTGTGGGTTGTCGTGCTCACCAAATACAAGTGTATTTCTCAGAGCGAACTTAGCATCTGGACAAGTCTCCTTGTACTCTGCCTCAGTAAGACTGGATGAGCTGTAGTTCTCGATCAGGTCAACTGAAGTGATGTCGAGTTCAGGATGCTGAATCTCAAACTTCTCGTTGATCTCCTTGAGAGCAAAGCTTGACCACTTAACGAGGAAGTCCTTAGTCTCCGGGCAGGACTTGAGTCCGAAGTTCTTCTCAGCGTCTACGAGAGCGAAGAATGAACCGCCGAAGCAGATATCAAATACTACCTTCTTGCCTTCATACTCGAGTTCGCAGTTCTCTTTGTAAACGAATGCCGGAACGTTAGTCAGAGTTACTCCTGTAACCTTTCCGTCCTTTACTGTAGCAACTGTTCTGATGATTCCTGCAGGTGCTTCAAGAACAACCTTGTTCTCACCTTCGTGCATCTCCATCAGGCCAGCTTCGAGAATTACTGTAACAACACCGATTGTGCAGTGACCGCACATGTTCAGGTACATACCGCCATCCATGAAGATTACACCGAAGTCAGCTTCAGGACTGATAGGCTCTACGATGAATGCTCCGAACATATCGTGATGTCCACGAGGCTCATGCATAAGCATTGTTCTCAGATCATCGAAATTAGCTTCGAGATATTTCTTTCTCTCGATCATTGTGTTACCAACGAGCTCAGGGCAGTCGAGAGCAACTCTGCAATATTCACCCTCTGTATGAGCTTCGATAGTTCTGATAGGGTTAGTATACAGGCCGTAGTTTACTTTAGGCTCTAATTTCTTTGCCATAGTTTCAACCTCCATTAAATATTTAATGCAATAGATTACGAAGCCGTCGCTCCGTCCATTAAATGATACGCTTCGGCAAAATATATGTCAACTTATAAGTAGCCGGGAAGCCCTTGTTTTAATTGTGTTTTTGTCACTGTTTTTCTCGCCATAAGAAACCATTGTGTTATATAATATACACGTAATAAATTGACTTTGATGAATTCCAACTTTTGAAAAATATAGGAGTATTATTATGAAACTTACATTCCTTGGAGCAGCTCATGAAGTAACAGGATCATGCTCTCTGCTCGAAGCATGCGGAAAGAGAATTCTTATAGATTGCGGAATGGAGCAGGGTGCTGACATATACGAGAACTGTGATATTCCGGTCAGCCCGGAGGAAATCGATATCATCTGCCTGACACATGCTCACATCGACCACACGGGCAAAGTTCCTTTCCTGGTGGCGCATGGCTTCGGCGGTGCAATATATGCAACGGACGCAACACGCAAGCTTTGCGATATCATGCTGATGGATTCCGGACACATTCAGGAGGCAGAAGCTGAGTGGCGTAATCGCAAGGCAAAGCGTAAGGGCGAAGAGGAATATGTACCTTTGTATACTACTAAGGACGTAGAGAAAACGATGCCGCTGTTTAAGCCGTGCAATTATGACAGCGAGGTTAAGATCGCGGATGGCATTACTATCAGATTCACCGATGATGGACATCTGCTCGGTTCATCCAATATTCTGTTTACAATTACCGAAGAGGGGGAGACCAGAACACTGCTCTTCTCCGGAGATATCGGAAATCACAACAAACCGCTCATCGAGGATCCTAAGCGGGCACCTCAGGCTGACTATGTTGTAATCGAGTCAACCTACGGCGACAGAACACACCCGGCTAGTCCGGATTATGTGGGCCAGCTGGCTGCGATTCTGGACAGAACCTTCAGCAGGGGAGGAACAGTTGTTATACCGGCCTTTGCGGTAGGCAGAACTCAGGAAATGCTCTATTACATTCGCCAGATTAAGGAGAAAAACCTCGTTTCCACCGGCTCTGATTTTCCGGTATACGTAGATTCACCGTTGGCAGCAGAGGCGACAAGCATATACAGCAGAGAAGTTGACGGCTATTACGACGAAGAAGCCCGCAAACTCATCGAAAAGGGCATAAACCCAATTGCCTTCGAAGACCTTCGTCTGGCTGTCAGCACGGATGAGTCGCGCGCACTGAATATGAATCTGGAGCCAAAGGTTATTATTTCGGCATCCGGAATGTGCGAGGCGGGACGAATCAGACATCACCTCAAGCACAATCTCTGGAAGCCTGAGTGCACAGTCGTGTTTGTCGGATACCAGTCACCGGGAACGGTTGGCGGAAAGCTTCTTGAAGGTGTGGATTCTGTTAAGCTGTTTGGAGAGGACGTCGCTGTCAAAGCAGAAATTGCACAGGTCGAGGGCTGCTCGAGCCATGCTGACAAGAATATGCTGCTCAACTGGCTCAAGTCTGTTATAAAGGAAGAGGGCACGCGTGTATTTGTAAATCACGGCGAGGATGCGGTTACGGTTTCATTCTCAGAGCTGGTTTCTTCGGAATTCGGAGTAGAAGCGAGTGCACCTTTCAGCGGCGAGGTTTATGACCTTGTTACAGGTGAATGCATAGAGAGAGCGCCTGTCGTTCCGGTAGTGAAGAAGGCTGCAACTCCTCATCCGGACCTTGAGAAGGTACCTGAAGGATCCAATCAGGGAAGCAGGAGAGGGAATAAGTATTACAAGAAAGTTGCACATGCGGAAGAAGAAAAGTCCGTAGGATACAAGCGCACTGAACATACGCAGAAGGTTGAATCCCTTTATGGAGCTCTTCAATCGGCAGGACGAAGACTGATCGATCTCATTGAACGCATGCAGGGCTACAGCAATCACGAAGTTCAGGAGCTGACTGACGAGATTGAAAAGCTTATAGAAAAGCACCAATAAAAAATGGGTTCGAGGAACCCGTTAGACACAATATAGAATTGAATAGTGCCGAACCCGTTGACATTTAAGGCCCTTCTGAGCTATAATATTTGAGTCGCTGAAAAGAATATGCGCTCGTAGCTCAATTGGATAGAGTGTCTGACTACGAATCAGAAGGTTCGGGGTTCGAGCCCCTGCGGGCGCACCAAAAGGTCTTGGAATAATTTGATTCCGAGGCCTTTTTTATCTTACTGGCGGCGGAAGCGTGAAGCCGTTTAGAAATACCGCCATCATCTTTTCGGCATACTGGCTGAAGGAATAGTTGCCGTTTGAAACACACCAGTCGTACATGAGACCTCTCTCGAAGAGCGCATATGCGATAGCTATTTCATTTACTGAGTAAGCATCGTTAAAGATGCTTGCTTCCTTACCCTCAATTACGATTTTTCTGACAAATCTGAAAAAAGGTCTGTCCGGATTTACAAGATACTTATCACCCTTGTTTGACATCTGAGATGCCATTATTCGGCTGAGCAGGTGGACAGGCACTGTGTTTTCTATCATAAAGAATACCTGTTTGGTCATCTCTGTTAGTTTGTTGAGGGGATTGAGGGATTCGTCCAGGTCAGCCATTATATCCTCATATACAGTGTCGAACATGAATGAAATGCCGTCAATCAGTGATTCTTTGCCGTCAAAGTAGTGGTAAAAGGATCCTTTTGATACATTTGCACTCTCAACTATGTCGTCTATGGTTGTGTCGTCATAGCCCTGGGCATAGAACAGCTTCCAGGCTGCACTGACAATCCTTTCTCTTGTACTTTTAGATGCTTTGCTCATTGTCGAAACCTCCGTACATTTTCCTTTAAAAGAGTGTAAACATCCGAAATTGAACTGAATTATACACATTATACATGTAATTACATAAACATTCCAGTATTAATATAACAAATAGTTAAATATTAGTTCAATAAAAAGTATGGCTTAAAATCATTGAAAATCCAACGATTTTTAGAGATATACACAAAAATAGTCATCTAAAATTACAGAAAAGATTTTGTATTCCATGCGAAGGAATATAATGCTAAACTTTATGTGGCTTTTGAAAATGAAAGGAAGTGTTTTTATGTCAAATCAAACAAAACAATCCGAATTCGATAAAGTATTGACCGCAAAGGACATGCTCGTTATCGCATTCGGAGCTATGATTGGATGGGGCTGGGTAGTTTCGTCCGGCGACTGGATCCAGAGAGGCGGCGTTGTAGGTGCTGCACTCGGATTTGCAATCGGTGGTGTCATGATCTTCTTTGTAGGCATGACTTACGCAGAGCTGACTGCAGCTCTTCCACAGTGCGGAGGCGAGCACGTATTCAGCTATAAAGCAATGGGACCGACCGGTTCATTTATATGCACATGGGGTATCATTTTCGGATACGTTGGAGTTGTATGTTTCGAAGCCTGTGCATTTCCTACAATTGTAGGATATCTGTTCCCGGGCTTTATGAAGGGTTATCTTTACACAGTTGCAGGCTTTGATATTTACCTGACTTGGCTGCTTCTCGCTATGGTAGTAGCAGTGTTCATGACATGGATCAATATTATCGGCGTTAAGACTGCGGCAAATCTCCAGACTGTATTTACTGTAATCATCATAGCAGTAGGTCTGGCAATTATCGGAGTTTCCGCATTCCGTGGAGATATCGACAATCTTCTGCCACAGATGTGGGTAGGCGATACTAACGGAGACGTAGTTAAGCACGTTATTCGCGTAGCTGTAACTACACCGTTCTTCTTCATTGGATTCGACGTTATCCCTCAGGCAGCTGAGGAGATTAAAGGATCACTCAAGAAAATCGGTTTCTACCTTATATTATCTGTAGTAATGGCTGTTCTCTTCTATGGACTCGTTATTCTTGCTGTAGGTTATTCTCAGACTGCAAGCGAAATCGAAGCCGGAATGCAGGGCAACGGACTCGTTACTGCAAATGTTATGGTAAAAGCATTCAACAGCAAGGCTCTAGGCAATGTTGTAATCATCGGCGGACTTTGCGGAATCGTAACAAGCTGGAATTCCTTTATGATAGGCGGAAGCCGAGCAATGTACTCAATGGCTGATTCATATATGATTCCAAGAGCGTTCTGCAAGCTTCACCCTAAGTACAAGACTCCGATCAATGCTCTTCTGCTGATTGGTCTTATCTCAATGCTTTCTCCGCTTGCAGGAAGACAGATGCTCGTATGGATCTCTGATGCAGGAAATCTGGGATGCTGCCTTGCATACTGCATGGTATCAAGCTCGTTCCTCATTCTGAGAAGGAAGGCACCTGATATGCCACGTCCTTACAGAGTAAAGAACTGGAAGTTTATTGGCTGGACAGCAGTTATCCTTTCCGGAGGAATGGTTGCCTGCTATCTGATTCCGGGTTCAGGAAGTACTCTCGCACCACAGGAGTGGGCTATGGCCGGCGGCTGGACGCTTCTCGGAGTTATCTTCTATTTCAAAGAAAAGAGAAGATATGGTGAGAAGTTCGGTAGTCACGTAGATATTGAGATTGAATATACTGAAGAGGATATGGCTGCAATCAGAGGCAATATGGAAGCAATCGAAAAATAAAAGCTTTTGACAGAAGCACCGATAATCAGTTAACAGATAATAGCGCAAGAGATAAGTTCATTGCGCTATTATTTTTTATAGTTAATAATAAGTCTAGATATAGTATATACGCTGTTACAATGTAAAAACGTTGAAATTTAGGGAAAATCAAAGCATTAAATTGGACAAATACATAAAATAGTATAAACTAAAGTCTGATATTGATTTAAAGAATTGTCGCTGTTAAAATGATAACGTAATACACCAAGGGTGATGCTTTGATCATCGCCGGGCGTAGAATAACATAGTTTGGATAGCTGTAAGGGGACGGTCGCGCTTGCGACCGTCCTTTTTCGTTAAGCATGCTGAAATGCCGCATAATCTGATGCGATATAGAGAAAATCTATAGCAAAATCAGGTGTTTGTTTGTCAAAAAATAAACGGGCTGAAACCCTTAAAAATACACAGAAAAAACATATTCGCTTGTTGTATTAGATGGGACGAAGTGCTAATATAAGCTATGTCTAAAAAGGGGTGCTTTGTGCGCTCTGAAGAAAGCTATCAATTAATTCAATATTAATTTTCATTTAAGGAGATTCAAACTATGGAAAACATTCAAATGTTACTTAAGCAGGGTGCCGTAGGTAGACCATGCGCTCCTATCGTTAAGGTAGGCGACAAAGTTGAAAGAGGTCAGCTTATTGCTACACCTACAGGACTCGGAGCTCCTGTTCATTCATCTGTTTCAGGTGTTGTTGAATACATCACTGAGGACAGAATCGTTATCAAGCCTGATGAGAATCAGAGCAAGGACTACGTTAAGGTTGAGGGCGCAGACAATCTCGAGCTCATCACTAACGCAGGTATCGTAGGACAGGGCGGAGCCGGATTCCCGACTGCTATCAAGATCAAGGCTAACCTTGATCACGGATATATTCTCGTTAACGCTTCAGAGTGTGAGCCTGGACTTGCACACAACATTCAGCAGATTGACGAAGATCCTGAGACACTGATCAGAGGTATCAAGTATGTTGCTGAGATCGCCGGTGCTGACAAGGGCATCATTGCTATCAAGAAAAAGCATAAGGCAGTTATCGAGAAGCTGGATGCTCTCCTGGCAAACGAGCCAATGATTGAGAGACATCTCCTTCCGGACATTTACCCAATGGGCGAAGAAAGAGCCGTAGTAAGAGAGTGCCTTGGCATCGAGCTCGAGCCAACTCAGCTCCCATCAGCAGCTAACGCAGTAGTAATCAACTCCGAGACAGTTTATTCTTGCGCAAAGGCTATCGAAGACAAGAAGCCTCTCATCGACAAGAACATCACTGTAAGAGGTAAGATCGTTGGCGGAAGCGACGCACACGTATTCATGGACGTTCCTGTAGGAACATCTGTAGCAACTCTCATCGAGATGGCAGGCGGAATCGACGGAGATTTCGGCGAAATCATCATGGGTGGAGCTTTCACAGGAAGCGCAACTACAATGAGCGCTCCTATCACTAAGGCAACAGGCGCTATCCTCGTTACTGCACCTTTCCAGAATCTGGAAGCTAAGAAGCTGGGTATCCTCGTATGCGCATGCGGAGGAAACCTCAACAGAATGATGGATCTGGCTGCTAAGTACAACGGTGAAGTTACTCATATCTGCTACTGCAAGCAGGCACAGCTCCAGAAGAACGGAAGCAGAAAGTGCGAGAGACCTGGAAACTGCCCTGGACAGGTTAAGAACAACCTTGACTTCAAGAAGGCAGGCTGCGAATACATCATCATCGGAAACTGCTCAGACTGCTCCAACACAGTTATGGCATCAGCTCCACAGATGGGACTGCAGGTACTCCACCAGACAGACCACGCTATGGAAGCAGTAGGACATGACAAGTACAGACAGCTCACAGTATCCAAGTCAGTTGATCAGGATCTGAACGTTGTAGATAACGTAGAGGTAGAGTAATCTGACAGAGCGCAATCAACGGTTGCGCATACTAAAGAACAGTGAATAACGATTTGCCGAAGCGGAGCAAGGTCCGCTTCGGCAGGCGTATTCTATATAAGTTATATCTTGGTGTTAATCCCCGTCGAGTTGTGACCCCCGATTCAGCAAGGAGATGAGGACGTTAATACACAAATTGTCTGTGAGTAGAACACAGACACAAGAGATCAAAGCATTATTTAAGGAGGAAGATCGATATGTCAATTACAGCTGAAACAGCTAAACAGCATGCGAACGATCCAGCAGTATTATGCTGCAGAGCAGAAGCAGGAACAGAACTGGCACCTGCAAACTTTGAGGATCCAGCTATTTTCCCGGATCTCGTAGATTCCGGATTGCTGAATCTTGAGGGAGCTCTTCTTCTTGGTCAGGTTCTTAACGGAACAAAGCTGACAAAGACAGTAGATTCCCTGACACCGATCACAGCAGACATCGTTGACAAGTTTGACGAAATCGGCGGCGAAGAGGCTGCTGAGGAAGCTGCTGAGGAAGCTGCAGCACCAGTTGCAGCAGCACCAGTTGCAGGCGGAGTTATCAACCTGCACATCGGCGAAGGTAAGAACATCGACATCCAGATCCCTACAGGCGTTGGTGCAGGCGCTGCAGTAGCAGGCGCTCCTGTTGCAGCAGAGGCAGCAGCAGTTGCAACAGTAGGAGAGGAGAAGGTTGTTAGAGAGCTTACTAGAAAGCACTTTAAGATTGAAGAAGTTAAGAGAGGACCAGAGACTAAGTTTGAAGGAACTACTCTTTACATCAGAGAAGGAATCGAGGCAGAGGCAGTTGCTTCTGAGGATCTCGTTCTTGATCTGAAGATTGAAGTTATTACTCCTGACAAGTATCACACTTACTCAGAAACAGTTATGGACGTACAGCCAATCGCTTGCAAGAGCACTGAGGATGACCTTGGATACGGCGTTACTAAGGTTCTCGATGGCGTTGTAACAGTAGTAACTGGAACAACTGAGGAAGGCGTTCAGATTGGTGAGTTCGGTTCATCCGAAGGATACCTTGATGAGAACATGATGTGGGGTCGTCCAGGTGCTGTTGACAAGGGCGAGACTATGATCAAGTATCAGGTAACAATTAAGAACGGTAAGAACATGGAGAGACCGGGACCTATGGCTGCTCACAGATGCGTTGACTTCGTAACTGCTGAGATCAGAAAGGCTATGAAGAAGCAGCTGGATGATGAGAAGGCTGATGACACTGAGGTTCTGAAGCAGGTTAGAAGACCTGGAAAGAAGAAGATCGTTATCGTTAAGGAGATCATGGGCCAGGGCGCTATGCATGACAACTACCTCTTCCCAATGGAGCCAGTTGGAACTCTTGGCGCAAGACCTAACGTAGACCTTGGTAACGTTCCTGTTGCTGCTTCCCCACTGGAAGTACTCGATGGATGCATCCACGCACTTACTTGCATCGGACCTGCTTCCAAGGAGATGTCCAGACATTATTGGAGAGAGCCACTGGTATACGCTGCACTTCACGATGAGGAAGTTGACCTTTGCGGAGTTATCTTCGTAGGTTCACCTCAGGCTAACACTGAGAAGTTCTACGTATCCAGAAGAGTTGGACAGATGGTTGAAATGCTCGACGTTGACGGTGCATTCGTTACAACTGAAGGATTCGGAAACAACCACGTTGACTTCGTAACTCACATCGAGAACATCGGTAAGAGAGGAATTCCAGTAGTTGGATTCTCATTCTGCGCTGTTCAGGGTGCTCTGGTAGTTGGAAACAAGTACTGCGACGCTATGATCGATATGAACAAGTCCATGTCCGGAATCGAGAACGAAGTACTCGAGTGCAACTGCCTCTGCCCAGAGGATGCTATCAGAGGTCTGGCTATGCTTAAGGCTAAGATGGCTGGCGAGTCTGTAAAGGCAGCTGAGAGAAAGTACAACGTAAACGTTAAGAACAACAACCTTGAGCTGATCGAGAAGGCTACAGGCGTTGCTGTTGAAAGAGTTGGCAATGAGCAGGATCTGCCAATGTCAGAGAAGAGAAAGGCTAAGTACGACTAATCGCTATGGAATACGAAACACCGCTTAAATACGGACACTCGAAAGAGAATTACTACGAAGGCGTAGTTGTTGAAGTTAATGATTGTGCCATTGCTATTGACGTTAAAGGAAGACTCGGTTACATCAAAGTTCCTATGAGAATGACGATTTCCGATTCTGAATGGAAGGTCGGACAGACAGTGGGCTTCCATATGAGCTTCATTGAACAGCTTGGTCCTGAGATTAATGAGAAGTATGTAAGCAATATCCAGACGCGCGAAAGACGTGCAGAAGAAATTAAAAGTAATTACCACGAGGAGGTAAACAAATGAGTTTAACAGTTGTAAAAGGATTACAATCTGAAATCTTCGTTCCTGTAACTCCAAAGTCAGTTTGGGCTCCTGTTACAAAGCCAATGAACGAGTGGGTTGTAGGTCTTGCTACTGCAGCAGGCGTACATCTGAAGTCCCAGGAGAGATTTAACCTTGCAGGAGACTTCACATGGAGAAAGATTCCTAATGATACACCGGAAGATCAGCTGATGGTTTCCCACGGCGGATATGATAACTCCGATGTAAACAAGGACATCAACTGCATGTTCCCTATCACAAGAATCCATGAGCTCGCTAAGGATGGCGTTATCAAGGGCGCTGCTCCATTCCACGCAGGCTTCATGGGCGGCGGCGGAAACATTGAGAAGTTCACTAACGAGACTGGTCCGGCTGTAGCAGCAATGTTCAAAGAAGAAGGAGTGGACGCAGTTATCGTTACTGCTGGATGAGGAACTTGCCACCGCTCTGCAACTATCGTGCAGAGAGCAATTGAGTCTGTAGGAATCCCTACAGTTATCGTAGCAGCACTTCCACCTGTTGTAAGACAGGCAGGTACTCCAAGAGCAGTTGCTCCACTGGTACCTATGGGCGCTAACGCAGGTGCACCTCATGATGTTGAGATGCAGTACAACGTATGTAAGGACGCTCTCCAGTTCATCGCTGAGTGCGAGACTCCTGGAAAGATCGAGCCACTGCCATACGAGTATCACGCTGTTATCTAATTAGTAATTAGAGAAACGGAGTAATCCGAAAATGGGGGCAGAGCAATCTGCCCCCATTTAAGAATAAGAGGAGAATAGAGAAATGGCAGAGAACATTGATCTCAGAAGATTGGTCATCAAGGCTTACCATATTACAGAGGTAGCATTTGGTGATGAGAATAAAGTAAGCATTGACGGAAAGCTTACACTTGACCAGGCAGCTTTGGACGAAATAGCTGCTAAATACCCGAATTCTGTAGAATCAATCAAGCTGCAGATAATACAGCCTGACGATCACGACAGATTCACAAACACGATTATGGATATTATCCCTGTTTCCACCAAGGTTCTGGGAAAATGCGGAGAGGGTATTACACATACTCTTACCGGTGCATATATGATGGTGACAGGTGTTGACGTTGACGGAGAGCAGGCTCATGAGTTTGGCTCCTCTGAAGGAAATCTCAAGGACATGCTTTATCTGAACAGAGCAGGTACACCTTCTGATACAGATATTATCGTATCTGTAGACATTACATTCAAGAAGGGCCAGGCTCAGGAGAGACTTTCAGTAATCGAAGCATACAGAGCAGTTGATGAGTTCCTTCAGATATTCAGAATGCAGATGAAGAAGTTTGACGGCAACAAGTGCACAGAAAGACATGAGTATTATGACCAGATTAAGCCGGGTCAGAAGAAGGTTCTGATTATCAAGGAAATGATTGCTCACGGAGCATGCCTTGATACATGGATTTTCGGAAATGAACCATCCGGCGTAGATGGCGGAAAGTCACTCATAGATTTTGGCAGCATGCCTGTTATGTTAACACCAAATGAGTTCCGTGACGGAGCTATCAAGTCGATGAATTAAGGAGGTAATGACATGGGAGTAGGTCCTTCAACTAAAGAAACAAGCTTACATCATTTCAGAGATCCTCTGGTAGAAATCGTTGGCAGTGATCCGGGAATTGATTTGATGGGAGTGCTGGTTTTCGGTTCACCTGAGGGTAATGAGGAGAAAATCAGATGCTCAAGAACCGCAGCCGTAGTAGCTGAGTGCTGCAGACCTGACGGAGTTATCGTAGAAACAGACGGATGGGGAAACCTAGACGTTGACTATGTTAACTGTGTCAATGAAATCGGAGAAAGAGGAATTCCTGTAGCAGGTCTTAACTGGTCCGGTACAGCAGGAACTTTTGTTGTAGAAAGTCCATATCTTGAGAACGTTGTTGACTTTAACAAGAATCCTGAGGGAATCGAGTCCAATATTGTCGGTGAGAACAACTACACAGAGGAAGATGTAAAGGAATGTCTCAAGAAGCTTAAGATACAGATGCTCAAGAAGGATAGAGGCCTCTAGAATCTGATATTCTTGTAGATCAGATATAAAGCAGGTAAGCGTAATATGTGAGCCTGCTTTTTAGTTTGCAATTTGATATGCATAGCATATAATATGTACATAATAGAGAGCGGAAGAGTAGAACGAAAACCTGATATTTACAGATGGGAATGTACCAGGGGATTGAAATATGTATTCCGAAGAAAGAAGACTATTAAACAGAATACTTAAGAATCGAAAGACAACAGATGCAGACTCTCGAAGCAGACGGCCGTTGATGCTCGTGGTTATTGCGGTTGTTTTTTTATTAGCGTTTGCAACAGCTGTTTTAATAAATACAGTCAATAAGTCGATTTATTCTGAGAGAAAGGAGTCGTTGAGCGAGACCGCTGAGGCTTCTG
The DNA here is from genome assembly GCA_018064665.1 of Candidatus Crickella caballi. Taxonomy (GTDB): domain Bacteria; phylum Bacillota; class Clostridia; order Peptostreptococcales; family Anaerovoracaceae; genus Crickella; species Crickella caballi. The sequence continues at coordinate 96,432 of JAGHUV010000018.1, forward strand.
CTCAGACGGTCAATGAGACTATGCGTGATCAGCACGACAAGGCTCTCATAATAAAGAATGTAATAGAGAGACGACTTGGTGCTTCGCAGGATGCAGAAAGCTTTATTACAAAGCTTGGTTATGATTTTAATATGGGCAAGGACAAATTGTTCCTTGTAGACAGCAACGGGAAATACTGTTGCTCTGATGGAGAAACGGGAATCATAGCTGACAGCACTTATTATACCGGGCCTTCCGAAGACGAGGTGGAATATCTCGCTACCCTGCCGCATTTGGATCCGTCCAAGAAGTATCTTGTTTTCAGATTCAGATTGAACAAGCCTATCAGAACATTGGCTGATAATGCTGAAGTTGAATATGTTGGTATGATGTACGACCTTGAGGAGCTCAATGAAACTGTTTCATCGCTGTTTGAAGGTACCAATAACACTTTTATATATGAAACGGACAGCGGGAAAATGCTGTATAAGCAGTTCGGAATAGGAATTTTACTTCAAGGCTATGCAATATATCCTAAATTCGATAGAGTCGAATTAGTGAATGGTGAGAATCCGTTAGATATAGTAAGACAATGCAAGGAGAAAAAAACAGTTGTAACAGAAATGAAGATCGATGACAGCTGCTATTACTTTTGCTCAACTGACCTGGAAACGGATAACTGGTCTCTGGCGTATGTTGTGCAGAAAAGTTATATTGTAAACTCTGCGGGTAGTGCTTTTAATACTGTAATATATACAATAATAATATTCTTCTTCCTGATCAGTATAGCGATAATAGCTGTTGCAGGAATGCTGATGACGAGGCGCGCGGAGAAGAAGGAGCAGGAGGCGCTTGAAAAAGCTAACAGAGCCATGACAGAGTTCCTCTTCAATATGTCGCATGATATAAGGACTCCGATGAATGCGATTATCGGCTTCACCAATATAGCTTCAAAGAATATTGACAATATAGAGAAGGTGTCTGACAGCTTGAGTAAGATTCAACTGTCCGGCAATCTCCTTCTGTCTCTGGTTAATGATATACTTGAATTCAGCAGGATCGAAAGCGGAAACGCATTGCTGAATGAGAAATGCGGCGACATAGTATGTGCATTTAACAATATTGGTACAGTTCTTTCAAGTTTGGCCGAAGAAAAAGGTGTTGAGCTTGTTATGGAAGCTGATGTAAGAAACAGAAGTGTATTATTTGATGAGACGAGACTCGAGTGCGTTCTTATCAATATCATATCAAACGGAATTAAATACACGCCGTCCGGTGGCTGGGTCAAAGCATTCATGCAGCAGCAGGGTACTGAGAATGAAGACGAATGCGTTGTTCGTTTTGTGGTAGAGGATAACGGAGTAGGTATGAGCGAGGAGTCCATAAAGCATCTTTTCGAAGAGTTTTTCCGTGAAGAAAGCGCCTTAACGAGTGGAATCCAGGGTACAGGGCTGGGACTTCCGTTATGTAAGTTGATAGTTGACCTTATGGGTGGTACCATAGAGTGCGAGAGTGCTGTTGGCAAAGGCTCAAGGTTTATGATACAAATACCATTTAAAATTCAAAGTTCAATCGATTACGAGACAAAGCAAGCTGATGCGAAGCACGAAATTCCGGACCTCACCGGTAGAAGAGTACTGATAGTTGAGGATAATGCCCTGAATAGGGAAATTGCAACCGAAATACTGTCAGAACTTGGCGCGGAAGTAAGCGAGGCTGAAAACGGAATGCTTGCTATTAATAAACTGAGTGAAACAGGACCGGATTATTATGATATGATACTTATGGACATTCGAATGCCTGTTATGGATGGATATGAGTCGGCCGGGGAAATCAAGAGAATGTTTCCTGACAGTAATATTCCGATGATTGCACTTTCAGCCAATTCTTTTGAAGAGGATAAGCGGAAATCACAGGCAGCGGGCATGGTAGCGCATATCGCCAAACCTATAAACAATGACGAATTGTACAGTGCTGTATTACAGTGCCTGAGAAGTTAATAATTCTGCAGAGATGCCGCATGAAAGCGGAACTCTGCAGTGTAATAAAGGAGAAATATATGATAATTACAGTTTTTAGAATGATTTTCCTGCTTGGACTTTTTCTGACAATACTTCTTACCGTGATGTATTGCAGGAAGTCTAAAGATACTGAAAAGGGCAAGGAGAATATTGCTTTTGGAAAGAAGCATGCCGTATACAACTCGGTTGTAGCTCTTATCGCAAACTTCCTTGATGTTGAAGGTATCGGTACACATGCAGTAAATGCTATAGGCTTTAAACTTGGAAAATCCGTTGAAGATATGAACATGCCGGGAACAATGAACATCGGAGCAACTGTACCTTGCTGTCTGGCGGCGTTTCTGTTCTTCCCGCTTGCACAGACTGATACGCTGACACTTGTTCTTATGATAGTTGCTGCTGTTGCAGGCGCTTTTCTGCTTGCAGGAATAATCGGTAAGCTCAATATGCTTGGAATAAGACTCCTAATGGGTGTGGGACTGATTATTATGAGTATTTTCATCCTGATAAGAGCTTTCAAGCTTGGAAATGTTGACTTTGAGGGTGCAGCTGTCGGACTGACTGGCGGAAAACTTGTGATCGGAGTTGTATGCAGCTTCATATTCGGAGGACTTATGAATATCGGAGTAGGATATTACGCTCCTATACTGGCGGTTTGCTCAATGCTTGGACTTGACCTCACTTCCTCCATGTCTATCATGTTCGGTGCCTGTGCAATGCTGATGGCGTTCGGAAGTGCTCCAAAACTTATTAAGACAGGTAAGTTTGATGTTGTTGCGGTCTTTACTCAGTTCGTGTTCGGAACTGCGGGTGTTGTTCTTGCATATCTCTTCGTAAAGAGCCTGCCTGTAAATACAGCAAATATTATAGTTGCATTCGCTGTAATAATAACCGGTATTCTGTTTGTAAAGGACTATTTCAGCGGAGTAAAGGCGGCTCAGAGAAGAGTATAGAAGGATATTGTATTTTACAAAATACAGTTGCCGAAAGCTCGAATTAAAGGCTGATTAATCACTGAAAACACTGAGATTTCAAGGCTTCCCGAATGGGAAGCCTTTTTTTTATTCCTTATGCATTTCAATAGGTAAACATTTTGTGTTGATTGTGTGAAGAAAATGTTGACATAGGCAAAGTTCGATAATAAAATAACCACATGAAAGTTGTCTTTTTATGTGCAATCTGTATCGGGGCAGAATTAAAACACGTAAGAAGAAAACAAACAAAACTAATTTTTTCTTATTAATTAAGGAGGAAAACTATGTTATTAGCACTTCAAATTATTATGGCTGCTTGCTTCGTAGGCGTTGGTGCTGGCCTGATCGTTAAGACAAAGAAGGACCCAGAAAAGGCTGCTGAGTGGAAAGCTACTTCCGGCGCTAAGTGGGGAAAAGCAATGTTCGTAGGTATCCTGTGCAACTTCCTGGATACACTTGGATGCGGATCATTTGCTCCATCAACATTCCTGTACAAGGTATTCGGAGATATCGATGATGTCAACATCCCTGGTACTCTGAACGTTGGAGATACATTCCCAGTAATCTTCGAGGCATTCATTTTCACTGCATCAGTAGATTGCGATCCTATTTTCCTTATTATCATGCTCGTTTGCGCAGCAATTGGTTCATACGGATTCGCTTCAATCGTTACTAAGTGGGACAAGCAGAAGATCAGACTTGGTCTTGGTATCTGCATGCTCCTCTGCATCCCAGTTCTTCTTTGCAAGAACTTCGGCGTTGGTCCTTTCGGACTGATTGGTGATGCTATTGGCCTCAAGGGCTGGAAGCTTGTAGTTGCTGCTCTTCTGAACGTCCTCTGGGGTGCACTCATGGATATCGGATTTGGTCTGTATGCTCCATGTATGGCTACTTGCCTGCTCCTCGGCGTTAACGGCGGAACTTGCTTCCCAGTATTCATGGGATCTTGCGCACTCCTGATGCCTGCTTGCTCAATCGAGTTCATCAAGACTGGAAGATATGACGTTGCTTATACTTTCGGTAACTTCATCGGCGGACTCATCGGAGTATTCCTGGCATGGAAGGTTGTTACATCACTGCCAATGTTCTGGCTGATCAACCTGGTATGCGTAGTTCTTCTGTGGACTGCTTACACTCTGCTTCACGATTACAGCGTAGACAAGAAGGCTGCTTAATCTATAGCGAGTTGCATAATTGCTAAATAGCTAGACGAGGACCGTCCCTGATGGGACGGTCCTTTTTTGTATTATAGACTGTTATGCTGTGTTGATTTGTGTTAAAATGTCATCGAATCGTATAAGGAGGCAAAGGCTTGCCTCAGGTGAAATAGTGTTATTCAGAGGAGAATGATCATGCGTTTTGTTAACGAATATGAAATGACGAGAGAAAGATTTGTTAAATGGTCAACGGCTAATTTGTTTAAACAGCCGGTGTTCTATATATTTGCAGCAATGTTTGCGGTATCCATTTTTGCATGGGTGTATTTTGCTCAGCATGGTGCAGCTCAGAGGTGGGAAACACTTGCGGCATTTATGGCATTGATTTCATTATACAGGGGCGTACTGTATGGCCCGATGGCAGCAAGTAAAACATACAGACTTACCAAAGAGCATACATATAAGAACGAGCCGTGGATATGCAAGGTTGAGGTCTCTGATGGCGGTGTCAGAGTCAGTGCTAATGGAAAGATGCATGCATATGTTAAGTGGGAAAGAGTGAGCTCTTTCATGGAAGCTAAATCATGGTTCGATATTAAAGTCGACGGAGATTCAAATCAGGCAAGACTTGCCAAGGAAGCATTTACCTTAGGGGATGCAGAGAGCTTCAAAGAGTGGATGCTCAAGGAACATCCGGAGATTCCGTACAAGGAAGTTGATCCTGCATGGAATAAATAGTAGCGGAAGAGGAGCCCTGAAAAAGGGCTCTTTTTTAATACTCTGGGTTGCAGGGGATGCGTAAGTCAGGGTACGGCTCTCGCCTCGTTGCGGCTATACGCAGCGGTGCTAGGCTTCGCCGTCATCTGAGATTCGGCGATCACCAAGCACCGGCTATCGCAAAGCCCCTGACTTACGCATCCCCTGCAATGAGGAATAAATAAAAGAATAAAAAGGTTCGTAAGTCAGGGTACGGTTCTCGCCTCGTTGCGGCTATACGCAGCGGAAAATCATGGGATTCATTATGCCGTACTTGCTATTCTTGTTGAGGCACGGAAGACTCCGGGCAGATCACTTGAGAGGAGAAGCTTGTATCAGCAGGTGCTTGCCGAGACTAAGCGCATTAGAAAAGCAGCCCGGTGATTTATCATCCGGGTGCGCTCTTATGCGATTGGCGAGGAAGCGCCGCTGATACCCTTCGACGAACATTGTGGTCCGCCCGGGGTTTTCCGTGCTTAATAATAGAATAGTAATGTGTTATAATGTCCCCATGAGTTTCACACATTTACATGTACATACTGAATACAGCCTGCTTGACGGAATGAGCAGGATATCTCAGCTTCCGGAATATGCCAAGGAGCTGGGAATGAATGCGCTGGCCATAACTGACCATGGCGCAATGTTTGGTGTGATTGATTTTTACAAGGCGTGCAAGAAGGCGGGTATCAAGCCTATCATCGGATGCGAAGTATATACTGCTGCAAGAACACGCTTTGACAAAGAAATAGATAAAGACAGATACTCGGGCCATCTTATTTTGCTGTGCGAGAATCAGACCGGATACAAGAATCTGGTAAAGATTGTCTCTGCAAGCTATGTTGATGGTTTTTATTTTAAGCCGAGAGTTGACAAGGCACTGCTGCGTGCGCATAGCGAGGGCATTATATGTCTGTCCGGTTGCCTGGTGGGAAATGTTCAGAGGATGCTTCTTAACGGAGACTACGAAGGTGCTAAGGCGGAAGCCCTGGAGCTTAGGGACATTTTTGGGGAAAACAATTTCTTCCTTGAGATTCAGAATCACCATCTTCAGGAGGACAAGCCTGTTATCGAGGGTTTACAGAAGCTCTCCGAAGACATAGGCGTACCGCTTGTTGCAACCAATGACGCACACTATATGAAACGTTCTGATGCAACGGCACAGGATGTTCTTATGTGCATTCAGACTCAGGCTAATATTAATGACGAGAACAGGATGAGATTTGAGAATGATGAATTCTATCTCAAGTCGGAGGAAGAAATGAAGTCGCTGTTCCCGGGACTTAGCGAGGCTGTTGAGAGAACGCAGGAGATTGCTGACAGATGTGAAGTTGAGTTTGTTTTCAATCAGTATCATCTGCCGGAATATATACCGCCTGAAGGAAAGAGCTGCGATGAGTATCTCAGAGAGCTTTGCTATGAAGGTCTTGTTCGCAGATATGGCGAAGCTGCCATGGATGAGTCAAGCGAATACAGACAGCGCCTTGAAATGGAACTTGGCGTTATCGAAGGCATGGGCTATGTTGAATATTTCCTGATCGTCTGGGACTTCATTGATTATGCCAAGAGAAATGGCATCGCGGTAGGACCGGGAAGAGGCTCCGCTGCGGGAAGTATCGTTGCATATTGTCTTGCGATTACTGAGATCGACCCGATCAAATACAGTCTTATTTTCGAGCGTTTTCTCAATCCGGAGCGTGTAAGTATGCCGGATATAGACGTTGACTTCTGCATTGAGAGAAGACAGGAAGTCATCGATTATGTTGTTGAGAAGTACGGCAAGGACAAGGTTTCGCAGATTATTACATTCGGAACACTCAAGGCCAAAGCGGCTGTTCGTGACGTTGCAAGAGCGCTCAATGCGACCTATCAGGAGGGTGATGAAATTGCCAAAGCTATACCGAATGACCTCGGTATAACTATTGCCAAGGCACTTGAGGTCAATCCGGATCTCAAGTCGAGATACGAACAAGAACCGCTGGTTAAGAACATTCTGGATTTGTCTATGGCTGTCGAGGGGCTGCCGAGACATTCGAGTACTCATGCGGCCGGAGTCGTTATATCCAAGCTGCCGCTGGATGAATATGTCCCGCTCTATGCTTCGGACAAGGGCCTTGCTACACAGTTTAATATGACAACAATCGAGGAGCTTGGACTTCTCAAGATGGACTTCCTCGGACTGAGGAACCTCACGGTTATTCGTGATGCACTGCGCATGATCGAAGAAAACCACGGAGTCAAGGTGGACTGGGCTGAAATGGGCTATGACGACCCTGAAGTATACAAGCTGATCGCAGAAGGCAATACTATGGGTATATTCCAGCTTGAAAGTGCGGGAATGACCGACTTTATGAAGAACTTAAAGCCAAGCTGCTTTGAGGATGTTGTTGCGGGAATAGCTTTATACAGACCGGGTCCTATGGACTCGATTCCTAAATATATTGCAAATAAGAAGAATCCTGAGGGCATCAAATACGTTGATCCGCATCTGAAGCCTATACTGGATGTCACTTACGGTTGCCTGATATATCAGGAACAGGTAATGCAGATAGTAAGAGATCTTGGCGGATATTCATTCGGCCGTTCGGATCTTGTTCGTCGTGCCATGAGCAAGAAAAAGATGGCAGTTATGCTTGAAGAGAAGGAGTACTTCATCTACGGCAAGAAGGATGACGAGGGCAATGTGGAAATCAAGGGCTGCGTTGCGAATGGCGTTCCGGAGGCTGCTGCTGCTGAAATATTCGACGATATGGTAAGCTTTGCATCCTATGCGTTCAACAAATCGCATGCTGCGGCATATGCGGTGGTTGCATATGAAACGGGCTGGCTTAAGGCTCATTACCCTGTGGAATTTATGGCTGCGCTTATGACTTCGGTAGCGGGCAATGCGAGACATACTGCAGATTATGTTCGTAATTGCAGAGACATGGGCATAGGACTTCTGCCACCTTCGGTGCTGAGAAGTGCGAGAAACTTCACATCTTCAGACGGCAAAATCAGATTTGGTCTGCTGTCAGTCAAGAATGTCGGCACAGGAATTATAGATGCAATAATTAAGGCTTCCGAGGAGTTTGGTTTTGGACCGGGCTCTGCCGGCAACGACACTATTCCGGGAATATATGAGTTTATCGAGGCTGTGGATGCTTCCGAACTCAATCGCAAAGCCATTGAATCGCTGATTCGTGCCGGTGCGTTTGATGAGATCAACCCTAACAGAGCCGTTATGATGGCTGTGTGCGATGATGCTGTATCACGCGCGCAGAAGAAAGCCAAGAACGGAAGCCGTGCGCAGATTTCGTTATTCCAGATGGACGATTTTGAAGACGTTACCTCCTATTCGCCTGAATTGCCAAAGCTTGAGAATTTCAGCAAGGACAAGCTTCTGGGAATGGAGAAGGAGATGCTCGGTGTTTATCTGTCGGGTCATCCGCTTGACGGCTACGAGGAAATGATCAGGAATAATATAAGTGTAAGAACCTCTGAGCTTCTTGCGGCAAGTGAGGAGTTCGGACCTGAGGGCGCTGACGGCGAAAGCCTTGTTGTCAATACTTCGAAGTTCAACGACGGAGAACGCGTGATAATGGCCGGTATGCTGACCGGAATCAAGACAATGATCACCAAGCGCAACGAAGAGATGGCGCGACTGCAGATTGAGGACTACGATGGAGTGATAAACGCAATCGCATTTCCTAAGGTATATATCAGAAAGAAACACCTGATTCAGAACGATCAGATTGTTGGCATCAGTGGCAGAATACAGCTCAAGGATGAAGCCGATCCTGAGATACTTGTTGAGGACGTTGTTCCGATCGAACAGATCACAAGTCTTGGAAGAGGCACACGATCATATCCTGAGCGCAGAGCAAATAATGCAAAGCCTGCCGGAGAAAGCATCGTTGATCCGGTTAAGCTTCGTGTAGCTGATGAGGTGATGGAAAGCCACGGCGGACTTAACGGCACGCTCATGTATGTTTCGGACATTTTGTCACTGTATCCTGGCAAGCGTGATGTGATAGTTTATCTTCCGGGCGGAAAAACTGTAAGGGCAGATGCCGAGCACAGAGTTGATGGCTCAGATGAACTGAGGAACAGACTGGAACAGCTCTTTGGAGCAGAAAATATAAAGATGTAAGGGAGCTTATATGAAGAAAGCAGTTGTTGTATATAACAGCAAGCGCGGAAGCACAAGGCAGTATGCAGAATGGATAGTGGAAGAACTTTCAACGTTCTGCAGCTGCGACCTGGTGGACTTCAGCAAAATAAAAGACGGCAGCTTCTACGATTACGACCTCGTGATTTACGGCGGCTGGATTCGCGGAAGCGGCATCGTGGACTTTGACAGATTCAGCAAGCTATGGGAAGATGACATTCTGGACAGAATGATGGTGTTCGGTGTGGGTGTGGCTATTCCTACGCCGGAGAACTACATGCAGGTATGGAGCCTGAATCTAGGCAAAATCGATCCGAAAAATGTGCACAAAGCGACGCTGTATATTCTTGACGGTAAATACGATCCGCGCGCAGTCACAGGCTTGGATAAGGTGCTTATGGGAATTGCCAAGAAGGTAATGCTCTCCGGTGCAACCAGAGAAGCTGCCAATGATGCGGGAGAGATGAGACGCAGAATCGAGGATGGCGTGGATCTGGTAAGAAGAGATAATATAAAGGCGCGGGTCAGGGAAGCTGCCAAGCGACTGGGGGTATAGAAAAGATAATATCGAATAAGATAACATCGAATACAACAGCATCGAATAGGATATTACTGAGTAATATAATTAATAGTGTAGAGGGCATAATTATGATATAGACAAAATTATGCCCTCGTTTTATGTTGTAAAACACAATGCGATTTTAAGGATTGTATTTTTGTGTTCTCAGGGTGGTGCTATCCTTGACTTTTACTATTCAAGTGCTAAAATTTACATGATGGCGCGCAGCCACGCGCCAAAAAAACTATAGTGTTAACACAAGGAGAGAAAAGACATGGCAAATTATGTTGAAAGAGTCATCGAGCTTTGCAAGAAGAACAATCCTGGCGAGCTTGAATTCCATCAGACAGTAGAAGAAGTACTTACTTCTCTTGCTCCTGTAATGGATGCTAACCCACAGTACGAGGAGTGCGCACTTCTTGAGAGACTGGTAGAGCCTGAAAGAGGAGTTACTTTCAGAGTTGTATGGGTAGATGACGAAGGTAAAGTACAGGTTAACAAGGGCTACAGATATCAGTTCAGCAGCGCTATCGGACCTTACAAGGGTGGTCTGAGATTTGCACCTAACGTATATCCTGGAATCATTAAGTTCCTCGGATTCGAGCAGATCTTCAAGAACTCACTGACTGGTCTTCCAATCGGCGGAGGCAAGGGTGGTTCCGACTTCGATCCTAACGGAAAGAGCGATGCAGAAGTAATGAGATTCTGCCAGGCTTTCATGACTGAGCTTTATAGACACATTGGTCCTTACACTGACGTTCCTGCAGGAGACCTCGGTGTTGGCGCAAGAGAGATCGGATATCTCTTTGGCCAGTACAAGAGAATCACTGACAGATTCGACGGTGGAGTTCTGACAGGTAAGGGAATCCCTTACGGCGGACTGCTCGGAAGAACAGAAGCTACAGGATTCGGTATCGTATGGTACGCTGAGGAAATGCTGAAGGCTAACGGCGAAGAGATCAAGGATAAGGTTGTTGCTATCTCCGGATTCGGTAACGTATCTTGGGGAACTGCATGGCAGCTCCAGAGACTCGGCGCTAAGCTCGTAACTATCTCCGGACCAGACGGATACATCTACGATCCAGACGGAATCAGCACTGATGAGAAGGTTGCATACCTCCTCGAGCTCAGAGCTTCCGGAAAGAACGTATGCGCACCTTACGCAGAGAAGTTCCCTAACGCTAAGTTCTATGCTGGCAAGAAGCCTTGGGGCGTACAGCAGGATGAAGGCATTAAGGTTGATATGTTTATCCCATGCGCTATGCAGAACGACGTTCATATGGAGCACGCTCAGCAGATCGTAGACGGCGGATGCAAGTTCTACTGCGAGGGAGCTAACATGCCTACAACTAACGATGCTCTGCAGTTCCTTATGGAGAAGTGCGTAGCAGTAGGTCCTGCTAAGGCTGCAAACGCTGGTGGCGTTGCTTGCTCATGCATCGAGATGGGACAGAACAGTGGACACACTGTATTCCAGCACGAGGACGTATATGCTCAGCTGCACCAGATCATGAAGAACATCTACAATGCTTGCTCAGAGGCTGGCGAGAAGTACTATGGAAACAAGAACGCTCTCGTACAGGGTGCTAACATTGCAGGATTTGAGAGAGTAGCTAAGGCTATGATGGCTCAGGGTCTTGTATAGTTTAAGACTTTAATACGAATAAAGGGAGGACGCTTCGGCGTTCTCCTTTTTTCATTTGTATGGTAAAATAGAGGCATGGAAAATATAAACAAAGACAATATGAGATTAAATTCGGAACAGCGCAAGGCAGTCGAGCACATTGATGGCCCTGTGCTTATTCTTGCGGGTGCAGGTTCGGGCAAGACTGCAACGATGACCCACCGCATGGCGTATATGATCGAGCAGGGTATAGATCCGCACAATATTCTTGCGGTGACATTTACCAACAAAGCAGCTAATGAGATGAAGGAGAGAGTTGCGGGACTGGTAGGCGACATTTCGGGAATGTGGATCATGACCTTCCACGCAATGTGCCTTCGCATGCTCAGATATTCAAGCGAGGTGCTTGGGTACAGGAGCGGCTTTACTGTATATGATGAGACAGATAAGAAGTCTCTGCTCAAGAGAATACTCAAGGAAATGGAAGTCGATGAGAAGGCTGTACCTGTTTCCAGGCTGGTAGGAATTATAAGCGGATGCAAGGAGAGGGAAGAGACTCCTGACGATTATCTTGCGGGCAATCTGCCTACTCTGGAAACCAGGACAATATACGAAGTGTATGCGCGTTACCGGAAGGAGCTTTTGGCGAATAATGCGATGGATTTCGATGACCTTCTGTGGAACGGCGTAAGACTGCTTGAGACAGACAGAAATATACTGGAATACTATTCTGACAGGTTTAAATACATTATGGTGGATGAGTATCAGGACACCAATTATCTGCAGTACAAACTGATAAAGATGCTTGCGAGCAGGCATGGCAATCTTTGCGTTGTCGGAGATGACGACCAGTGCATTTATCAATGGAGAGGTGCAGACATAAGGAATATCCTTGATTTTGAACAGGACTTCAAGCAACGCAGGGTGTTTACTGTCAAGCTGGAGCAGAATTACAGATCCGATGCCAACATTCTGGGACTTGCAAATTCTGTTATAAAGAAGAATAAGGGACGTAAGGATAAGGCTTTGTGGACAGACCGCGAGGCCGGAGAGCTTATAACCTACAGAAGGCGTGATGATGAGAAGGATGAAGCGTGGTTCATCGGTGATCAGATTGAGACGCTTCACAGAAAAGGAACTAAATACAGTGACGTTGCGATACTGTACAGAAAGAATGCTCAATCAAGAAGCTTTGAAGAGAAGTTCACATACATGGGTATTCCTTACAGAGTTCTTGCAGGACTTAGATACTACGATCGCAAGGAAATCAAGGATGTAATGGCATATCTGAGACTTATAGACAATCCTGACGATGATGTTGCTATGCTCAGAATAGTCAACGAGCCTAAGAGGGGAATGGGCGAGAAAACTCTGAAGTCTGTTCAGGAGTATGCCGGCAATTACGGAATGAGCATTTACGCTGCGCTTTGTGAGGAACAGGTGCAGGCGGGACTCGGAAATAAATCGAGAAATGCGATTCGCGAAATGCTTACGATGATACAGGAAATGAGGGCTGAGGAGGACAATCTTACTTTGGCCGCAATATATGACAATGTGCTTAACAGATCCGGCTATCTTGCTGCTCTTGAGTCTGCAAATACGGTTGAAGCGGACGGCAGAATTGAGAACATTATGGAATTCAAGTCTGTTATCAGCGAGTTCGAGAAGCAGGTGGAGAACGGAAGCCTGGAGTCGTATCAGAGAGAGATCAAAGAGGAGCAGGCTGCACTTAAGGGAGAAGGCTTTGAGGTAGCGGAGCCGAGCCTGCTGGGTGCATTCCTGGAGAAGATTACTCTGATGGCTGATGTCGACAACCACGATGAGAATGAGGATGCTGTTGTGCTGATGACCCTGCATTCTGCCAAAGGTCTGGAATTCCCTGTCGTATTTATTCCGGGAATGGAGAATAACGTTTTTCCGGGTGCATCTGCTTTCGAAAGTGAAGACAAGATGGAGGAAGAACGCAGACTTTGCTATGTCGGCATAACGAGAGCGATGAAGAAGCTCTATCTTACAGGAGCCAAGGTTCGCACTCTGTACGGCAGAACCGACTATTCAACGGAATCGGCATTCCTTAATGAAATGGATAAAAAGTATCTGGACGGTGACAAGACTGCAAAGCAGCGCCGCAGTGAGAGTGGCATTTTGTATGACGAGGGCGGATACATTGGAGACTATATCTACTCGGGAAGAACACATGGAACCGCTGACGGATATTCCGGAAAAGCAAAGCCGAGTCCGTGGCTTGCGAGTGCAGAGCATGATGAGTGGCAGGCTCATAGCGCTTACGGAAAGAGCTATCAGGGAAGAATTGACGGACTCAAATCATCTACACAGGCTACCAAAGCCAAGATTGTTGAGGACTTTGAAATAGGCGATATTCTGAGGCATCCTAAGTTCGGAGAAGGAATGCTTATAGAGCAGGACGCCAAGACCATGACTATAATGTTTGATAGTGTAGGTCAGAAGAAGCTTGGCAAAGGCTTCGTTCAGATGGAGAAGGTAGAGAAATAACAGTAAAGCATCCGAATCGGGGTGGACGGTATGGACAAGAAAGAAAGAATAGATATCCTTGTAGAAAAACTTAATGAAGCTTCCAAGGCGTATTACGATGATGCCAGCGAGATCATGACGAATTTTGAGTATGATGAGGCCTATGATGAGCTGCTTGCGCTTGAAGCTGAGACAGGATATGTCAGAGATGACAGTCCATCCATTAACGTGGGCTATGAGACTAAGACTGCTCTGCCTAAGGTCACTCACGAGAAAAAGATGCTTTCTCTCAACAAGACCAAGGACAGAGAAGAGCTTAGGGCATGGCTGGGAGATAATGAAGGTCTGCTTAGCTGGAAGCTGGATGGTCTTACGGTTGTTTTGACGTATGAGAACGGACGCCTTGCCCGCGCCGTTACCAGAGGTAACGGCACCCGGGGCGAGCTGATCACTGACAACGCCCTGGCTTGCAGGAACGTTCCTCGCGTCATTCCCTGCAAGGGCAAGGCGATTATCAGAGGCGAAGCTGTAATCAAATACAGTGACTTTGAGAAGATAAATGAAGCAATCGACGATGCGGATGCGAAATACAAGAATCCGAGAAATCTCTGCAGCGGAAGTATCAGGCAGCTTGATCCTAAGGTAACTGCGGCTCGAAGCGTAAACTTTTATGCTTTCTCGCTCTATGCTCTTGAGGACGAAGATACCAAGCTTGAGCCAAGAAGATCCGCTCAGATGGAATGGATGAAGGAACAGGGCTTTGATGTTGTATTTTATGAGAAGGTGAACAGCGATAATCTCGTGGAGGCAATAGACAGATTCGAGGCAAAGATTCCTGATTTTGATATTCCTTCAGACGGACTTGTTCTGATGCTGGATGATGAAGAATATGCCAGATCTCTTGGCGAAACCGCGAAGTTCCCTCGCGATGCAATGGCATTCAAGTGGCGTGACCAGAACGCGGAGACTGTTTTGCGCGAGATAGAATGGAGCCCATCCAGAACAGGTCTTCTTAATCCGGTTGCTATATTCGACCCTGTTGAGCTTGAGGGAACAACGGTCAGCAGAGCCTCGGTTCACAACATTAATATAATGGAAGATCTGGAGCTTGGAATCGGAGATACCATCGTTGTTTACAAAGCGAATATGATCATCCCGCAGATATCAGGCAATCTTACAAGATCTTCCAGACTGGATATCCCTGCAGTATGCCCGGTATGCGGAGGCGCTACCGAAATTCGTGATGAGGAAGGTACAAGAACCCTGATCTGTCTCAATCCCGACTGTCTGGCAAAGCACGTCAAGAAGTTCTCTCTATTCGTTTCAAGAGATGCGATGAATATCGAGGGGCTTTCAGAACAGGGGCTTCTTAAGTTCATCGGTGCTGGAATACTGAGAAGTCTGCCGGATATTTTTGACCTCGTACAGCATCGCGAGGAAATTGTATCCATGGAAGGCTTTGGCGCCAAATCCTATGACAATCTTGTGGCTTCGATTGACAAGGCGAGACAGACGACTCCGGCAAGGCTTCTGTACAGTCTGGGCGTGCCCGGAATAGGTGTTACTACATCAAACGTTATCGCGAGAGCGTGCAGGAATGAGTGGAGCAAAATTCGCTCTTTGAGAATGGAGGATCTTACTTCTATAGACGGAGTCGGAGATGTTATGGCTTCGGACTATATAAAGTATTTCTCCAATGACGAAAATGGGTATATAATAGACAAAGTACTTGAAAGAATCACTCTTGATGAGTCCTTTGAAGCGGCAGGAAGCAAGCTTGAGGGTAAGACCTTTGTAATTACGGGAAACCTTGAGCATTATGCCAATAGAAAGGACCTTAAGGCAGAGATAGAGGCTGAAGGCGGCAAGGTCGCAGGTTCTGTTTCTGCGAATACGGACTATCTCATAACTAACGACCCGGGCAGCGGCTCAGCGAAGAACAAGGCTGCAAGAGAACTGGGCGTTGCAATAATAACCGAAGAGGAAATACGAAGCATGCTTATGTAATCTGTTACAGCCTGGGATAGCTTCTGTCAGAAGCTGATTCGCGGCGTGTTTTTGCAGAGAATAGGAAAGGAGGGTCAGACCAATGGAAAATATTATGATCGATATGGACCAGGCTTATGATGAGTCCATCGAGAAAATCTTCGATCTGCTTAAGGAGAAGAAATATTTCCAATGCAGGGATGAACTCCTTAAACACAATGAAGTCGAAATAGCAGAAATGCTTATCGATATCAGGCGTGAATTTGACCTCCAGAAGATGGTGGTCCTTTTCCGTGCGCTTCCTAAGGATATAAGCGTAGATGTATTCGCGGAGCTGTCGGTTGATGATCAGGTAGACATTATCAATATCATAACCGATCCCGAAATCAAGTACATCATAGATGAGCTCGACTTCGATGATATGATCGACGTCCTTGAGGAGCTGCCGGCAAATATTGTCGACAAAATCATGGACAAAACTCCTAAGAATGACAGAAAGCTGATCAATCAGTTCCTTAGATATAAGGAAGACAGCGCCGGTTCACTGATGACGCCGGACTATATAAATCTCAAGAAGACGGATACGGTAAGAGAGGCTCTTGACCACATCAAGCAGGTTGGCCTTGACTCCGAAACAATTTATACCTGCTACGTACTCGACAGGGGGCGCAAGCTTATCGGTGTAATATCTCTGAGAACTCTGGTTATTTCCGATGACGATCTTGTTGTCGGAGATCTTATGCATGACGATCCGGTAGTTTGCCACGTAGACGATGACCAGGAGGAAGTATCGGATCAGTTCACAAGATTTGGTTATCTGGCTTTGCCTATCGTTGACAGCGAATACAGACTGGTCGGAATCGTAACAGTCGATGACGCGCTGGACGTAATCGAAGAAGAGACCACAGAGGACATCGAGCGTATGGGTGGTGTCATCGATACAACCGACAAGGAGTATCTGGATATGTCTGTTCTGCAGCATGTCAAAGCAAGACTTCCTTGGCTGTTCCTGCTGATGTGCTCATATCTGATTACAGGCGGAATGATCTCGAGCTTTGAGGCCGCGTTGTCTCAGGTTATCTGTCTCGTTTCATACATGCCTATGCTGATGGGAACCGGCGGAAACTCCGGAACTCAGGCATCAACTCTGGTAATTCGTGGTATGGCGGTCGATGAGATTGAGCTTTCGGACTTCCTCAAGGTAATGTGGAAGGAAGCTCGTATAGGACTTATAGTCGGAATTGTTCTGTCGGCTCTTAATTTTTTCAGAATAATATGGTTCGATCACGAACCAACACAGATTGCGCTCACTGTATGTCTTGCGATGACGGTGATCGTAGTGGTAGCAAAGCTTTTCGGTTCAATGCTTCCGATGATTGCTAAGAAGGTAGGCATCGACCCTGCACTCATGGCAGGCCCGATGATGGCTTCTATAACAGACATGATATCACTTGGAACCTACTTCCTTATGGCGAGCTGGTTCCTGAATATATAAAACTAGGGAGGTTGTTGTGAAGACAGTAAATGAGTTAAACGAAATCGCACGTAAGGTGCGCGTTGATGCTTTAAGAGGCATCCATGCGGCAAATTCGGGACATCCGGGCGGATCATTCTCGGTAACGGATATTCTTGTTGCATTGTATTTCAACGTAATGAATATCGATCCCGAGAATCCGAAGATGGACGAGAGGGACAAGCTGATTCTCTCCAAGGGACATGCGTGTCCGGCACTTTACGGAACTCTGGCTGAAAGAGGATATTTTGACCCTGAAGAACTGCTTACATTCAGAAAGCTTGGTTCACGTCTGCAGGGACATCCTAATATGGAACTTTGCCCGGGTGTGGAAATGTCAACAGGTTCGCTCGGACAGGGCTTCTCGGTAGCTGTCGGCATGGCAATTGCAAACAAAATAGATAAGAAGCCGGGATATGTTTATGCTATTACCGGTGACGGCGAGCTTCAGGAAGGAATCATCTGGGAAGCTGCTATGAGTGCTGCCAAGTGGAAGCTTGATAATTTCATCGCAGTTGTTGACTCCAACAATCTTCAGATCGACGGATGGGTAAGCGACGTAATGCCTGTGATGCCTATCGACAAGAAGTTTGAAGCCTTTGGTTGGAAGGCAATCAATGCTGACGGACACGACATGCAGTCTCTGCTCGATGCTTTTGAAGAGGCAAAGAACACCAAGGGTCAGCCAATCGTTATTATTGCGGCTACTCACAAGGGACACGGCGTTTCCTTTATGGAAGATGTTGCCGGATGGCATGGTAAAGCACCTAATGACGAGCAGTTTGTGCAGGCTCTCAAGGAGCTTGGCTGCACTGACGAAGAAATCGAAAAATATACAGGAGGTGACAGATAATGGCAGATGCAAAGAAAATCGCTACAAGAGAAGCGTATGGTCAGTTCCTGGTAGAATACGGTGCTGAGAGAGAAGATCTCATAGTAATGAATGCGGACCTTTCAGGTTCGAATAAGACAGACGGCTTTGAGAAGGCATACCCTGAAAGATTTATCGAAGTAGGTATTGCCGAGCAGGACATGCTTGCCGAAGCTGCAGGTATTGCTCACAGCGGTCACGTTGTTGCTGCAAGCTCGTTTGCTATGTTCGCAGTCGGAAGAGGCTACGAAATGATCAGAAACACAATTGCGCATACAAATGCCAATGTTAAGGTTTGTGCAACTCATGGCGGTCTCACTGTAGGAGAAGATGGTGCAACACATCAGCCGTTCGAAGACATCGCTCTTATGAGAGGTATTCCTGGAATGACAGTTATCAATCCGGCAGACGCAGTAAGCTCAAAGGCTCTGCTTCGTCAGATTTTCGAGATGGACGGACCTGCATACGCTCGTTTTGGACGTTCCGGCGTTCCTGCTATATATGATGAGTCAGAGGCTGATCTCATCGAGCTGGGCAAGGGATTTACACTCAGAGGCGGAAATGATGCAACTATCATTGCAACAGGAATCATGGTTTCAAAGGCACTTGAAGCAGCAGATATCCTCAAGCAGGAGAAGATCAACTGCAGAGTTATCGATATCCACACTATCAAGCCTATCGACAGCGACTTGATCAAGAAGGCTGCATATGAGACAGACTATATCGTTACTGCAGAGGAGCATTCGGTAATTGGCGGACTTGGAAGTGCTGTTGCTGAGATCTGTGCTAAGAGAATGCCTTACGACTGCATCGCAATGATCGGTATTCAGGATACATTCGGTGAATCCGGAAAACCTGATGAACTGCTTGAGAAGTATGAGATGACTACACAGGACATCGTAAACGCAGTTAAGAGACTCAGATCAATCGATGCACCAAGCGCAAAGAGATAATAAATATTCAATCAACGGTTTGATACTGAGCACTGTATAAGAATACAAATAATGGCTAAAGGCACTGCGAGCTGCAGTGCCTTTTAAGTTGCATAAGTATATAAGTAAAGCTTGTTGCCAATATATAACAGCAAAAAGACCTGTATTTCCGGACTTGAATATTTATTCAAAAAGTTTTTAAAATATTCAAAAAAGGGGTTGCATAAATATTCATTAAGGGTTATTATAATGCACGTAATAAATATAAAAAATTCCTATGGAGAAAAAAGGAGAAGAAAGATGAAAAAGAAATTAATGGTAGTTGTGCTTGCAATCGCAATGTTCGCAACATTCGCACTTACAGCTTGTGGCGGTGGAGATACAGCAGAAGAGTTCAAGACTGACGGAGAACTCCTCGCAGTAACAGAAGCAACATTCCCTCCATTCGATACAGTAGATGACGAAGGAAATATCGCAGGATTCGATATGGATCTCCTGAACGCTATCGCTGAGGACCAGGGCTTCACAGTATCCTACAAGGATATCGGATTTGATTCACTGATTCCTGCACTCGAGGCTAAGGAAGCAGACATCATCGCAGCCGGCATGAACTCACTGGACGAGGATCGTCAGGCTAAGGTTGATTTCGCAACTCCATACTATGATGCAGGTCTTGTAGTAATGGTTAAGTCCGGAAGCGACATCGAGGGTGTTGACTCCTTCACAAAGGACATGAAGGTAGCAAGCCAGATCGGAACAACCGGTGCTGATGAAGCTACTGCTCTTGCAGACGAGGGAAAGATTGCTGAGGGAGTTATCCTTGACAAGTTCAGCGATGTAGTACTCCAGGTTAAGAACGGAGACGTTGATGCAGCTATCATCGACCTCCCAGTAGCAAAGAACTATGTTGCTAAGCAGCCGGGCGAGGTTGATCTCGTTGGTGACGTTCTGAATGCTGAGGCTTATGCATTCGCAGTACAGAAGGGCAATGCAGAGCTCCTCGAGAAGATCAACACCGGATACCAGAACCTGCTTGACAACGGAACAGTTGATGAGCTGAAGGCTAAGTGGGGACTTGACTAATCGCAGTCTGAGTTACAGAAAAACCTTGCAGACAGAGGACAAAATATTATGTCACACTGCATGGCGAGTTAATAACAAGGTTAATAACGGAATCGCTCTATACGAGTGATTCCGCTCTTGAGTATAAGGAGAAATGATAAATGGAACTATATTGGAAAGGTTTTCTAATAGCTTGTAAGGGCATTCCTACAACAGTTTGGGTCAGCCTGGTTGCACTGACAATAGGATCACTGCTCGGCTTACTTCTGGCACTTGGTTCACAGGGCAAGAACAGGATCCTTAAGGGCATAATCAAAGTTTATATTGACGTAGTGCGTGGTACACCTATGATTGTACAGGCACTTGTCTTTGCGTATGGAATCCCTCAGTTTCTGCAGGCAAACGGAATCATGTTCAAATGGGCGTATCTTGTTATTCCGGCTGTACTGTGCTGCGGACTGAATTCTGCTGCATATATGGCTGAAGTAGTTCGCTCCGGTATACAGGCTGTAGACAAAGGCCAGATGGAGGCTGCAAGATCCCTTGGAATGAGCAAAAAGATGGCTATGAGACTTGTTATTATTCCGCAGGCTGTCAAGATCATACTTCCTGCATTCTGTAATGAGTTCGTTACACTTATCAAGGAAACAGCAGTATTGTCCTACGTTGGAGTAATTGAGATCCTGCGTCGCGGAGCATTATGGAACGCACAGTCCTTCGAGACATTTCCGGCATACATTGGTGTAGCTTTGGCTTATATGCTGCTGACAATTCCGCTGACCAAGATCATCGGCAGATATGAGAAGAAGCTTAAGGCACAGGAGGCATAGTCATGGCACATATGATAGAAGTTAAAAATTTACATAAGAGTTTTGGTGCGTTTGAGGTGCTTAAGGGCATCGACCAGAGCGTAGACAACCATGAGGTGCTGGTTATTATCGGACCTTCCGGTTCAGGAAAATCTACAATGCTGAGATGCATCAATCATCTCGAGGAGCCTACATCAGGAGAAGTTTATCTCGATGGAGAACTCATTACTGAGTCAAATCTGGACACAGTAAGAACCAAGATGGGAATGGTTTTCCAGCAGTTCAACCTTTTCCCACACATGACAGTGCTTGAAAACTGCACAGTAGGACCGATCAAGGTTAAAGGTGAGTCTGAGGAAGAGGCTAAAGACAGAGCGCTTAAGATGCTTAAGAGAGTAGGACTTGAGGAGAAGGCTGAGGCTTATCCAAAGAGCCTGTCCGGTGGACAGCAGCAGAGAGTTGCCATCGCTCGCGCGCTTACTATGGAGCCTGAGGTTATGCTTTTTGACGAGCCGACTTCCGCACTCGATCCTGAAATGGTAGGAGAGGTTCTCGATGTAATGAAAGCACTTGCCAGGGACGGAATGGCAATGGTAGTAGTTACTCACGAGATGGGCTTTGCCAAGGAAGTTGCAGATAAGGTTATCTTCATCGACGGCGGAGTAGTCGTTGAGCAGGGCACACCTAAGGACGTAATCGAAAATCCTCAGGAGGAGCGTACGAAGAACTTCCTTTCAAGCGTACTTATATAGCCTTCCTGAACAAGTCAGGTTCGTGCATTTGCGTTCATTGATGTTGAAAATGGCACTTTACATGAGCAAATACATGAAAATGGGCATTTGCGTATGTAAAAAGGCATAGCTTTAGCGCATTCGAGCGATCAGAAACACGATAGTAAACAAAAAAAGCACCCGCAAACTGTGTGAAACGCATATTTGCGTATGCTTTTTTTATATGAAAACAGGCGTTGCGGCGTACGAATCCGACGAATGTACATGAGCAAAGGGGCTGTTTTGGACGATTGCTCGTGTCAACTGCCAAATTATCGTGTTGATATGAATGAATGTATGCAAATGAAGGCGTATGAATATTATGTGAATTGCTGGAATTACTATATATTGTAGTGTATAATACACATGTATGAGTATATATAGGAGAGGTGTTTTCATACGATGATTATTTTTGAAGATGTAAGTAAGAATTACGGTTCAAATATGGGACTGAACAATGCGTCTGTTCATATTAAGAGCGGAGACTTTGTGTTCCTCGTTGGACCGAGTGGCGCAGGTAAGACCACTTTCATCAGACTGATACTCAAGGAGATCGAGCCTACAAGCGGCAAGATTGTTATTGCGGGCAAGGACGTAACCCGTCTGTCGAGACGTGAAATTCCTAAGCTCCGTCAGAAGATTGGAATGGTATTCCAGGATTTCAGACTTCTTGAGAAGAAAACGGTTTATGAGAACGTCGCTTTTGCGATGGAAGTACTTCACAAAAGCAAGGCTGAGATTAAGGAGCGCGTTCCTTATGTACTCAAGCTCGTAGACATAGAGGACAAAGCAAATCGCTATCCTAATGAGCTTTCTGCAGGCGAACAGCAGAGAGTCGGTATTGCAAGGGCACTGGTTAACAAGCCAAGAGTGCTTATCTGTGATGAGCCTACAGGTAACCTTGACCCGGCTACCGCAATGGATATAATGAAGCTTCTTGAGAAGATCAATATAAGAGGAACAACCATCCTTATGGTTACTCATGCCAAGGACATCGTAGACAAGATGAACAAGCGCGTTGTTGCTATCGAGAACGGAAGAATCGTAAGAGATGAGCAGGGCCGTTACGGATTCAAATCATCCAAAGTCGATGCAGATATTTTCGACAAGCCATATATCAAGGATGATACATACAAGTCGGAAGGCTTCAACTTCGATACAGGCCTGTATGATGTTCCGGGAGGCGACGACTTCAGAAATCGGACTCTGGCAGATGCAGGTATAGATGGCTCCGTGTTCGGAAACAGCCTGAAGGAAGACTTCTCAGTACTTGGTATCAAGCCTCTTTCTGAAGAGTCGGACGACAAGCAGAAAAGCAATACGCAGAATATTATCAGCCGTTATTTAAGTGAGGAGGACGAATAATGTATCAGATTAAACAGGCCTTTTCACAAATGGGCCGAAATAAGGGAATGTATTTCACAACAATTCTGGCAATTACTGCCATGATGTTGATTCTCGGACTGTTTTTCGTCGCATTTGTAAACGTAGATCTTTTTACAGCGACAATTAAGCAGGACTATAACGTAATACAGGTTTATGTCGAAGATTCTGTTGATGAAGCGGGATGGAATACTCAGAAAGCAACTATAGAAGGATTTGAAGGAGTAAGTGAGGTCGTTTTTAAGCCTAAAAGCGAGGCGCTTCAGACATTGAAGAATCGTTGGGGCAAAAACGCATATCTGCTTGACAACCTTAAGAACAACCCTTTGCCTAATTCCTTTATGGTATATGTGGAGGACAAGGATGTTGCTGCATCGGTAGCAGAGAATTCCAGTGAAGTCGAAGGCGTAAACGATGTAGTATATTACCAGGATACATTGGACAAACTTGCCAAGGTTACCAACTTTATTGAGCTTGGCTCACTTGTTGCCATGGCATTCCTGATTGTTGTTTCGATCATCATTGTTGCAAATACGATCAAGCTGACGGTTTTCAACAAGGAGAAGGAAATCGGGATCATGAAGTATCTTGGTGCGACAGACTGGTTCGTAAGAGCCCCGTTTATCTGGGGCGGCATAATCATCGGTTTGCTGTCGGCGGGTATATCAACCGGATTGATTTATCTTATCTATACCAAGCTTACTGAGATAATCGGAGCAGATGTTGCAAGAATTCTTTCAGTCAGCGTTGTACCGGCTGATTATCTGGTATTAAATCTGCTGATTATATTCGTTGCACTGGGTGTAGGTATCGGATCTTGTGGAAGTATTATTTCTATTAGGAGATTTTTAGATAAGTAGCTTATGTTTAAAAACAGAAAAATCAATTTGTTAATAGTCCTGGGACTTATTATCACTCTGTGTGCGAGCGCATTCAGTGTGTCTTATGGTGTTACAGCTGCAGACAAGAGAAAGGAAGCTGCGGAGGCCGCCAAGAAGGCAGCGGCTGCTACCAAGAGTTTTAAGGAAGCAGAAGAAAAGCTTGATGCTCTTCAGGCAGAGATCGATCAGACTAAAAGCAATATAGAAAAGACGAAGAAGGACATAAAGAAAAAGCAGAAGGATATCGAAAAGCAGGAAGGCGATCTGAATGACAGGCTTACTGCTATGTACAAGACCGGTACTGTCGGATATATCGATGTAATTCTTAGCTCGCAGGACATTGAAGATCTTCTTTCCAATGTCGGGATGGTACAGAAAATTCTCGAAAGCGATCAGGATCTTCTGAAGAAACTGCAGAAACAGTATAAGAAGCTTAAGAAACTCAAGGAAAGGCTTGAAAATGATCAGATAGCACTTGAGGCTAAAGAGACTGAGACCAAGGAGCTCGTTAAGAAGTTCAAGGCTGAGGCTGATAAATATAAGGCTCAGGAGGAACAGCTTATCGCAGAGGCTAATGCTCTGGCGGCAGAGGCTGCAAGAAATGCCAGCAATGCTGAAGAGGTGATTGAGGCAAATGGTGGAAGCATCGATACATCGAATTATTGCTGGCCGAGCACTTCAAGAACCATCACGTCGGAATACGGTTGGAGAAGATGTCCGTTCCACGGAAGAGAATTCCACAACGGACTTGATATAGGTGCTCCAAACGGCTCCCCTGTATATGCGATACAGGATGGTGTTATTACAAGAGCATCATGGTATGGCGGCTACGGAAACTGCATTATATTATCCTGCGCAGGAGGAATCAGCGCTCTATATGGACATCTGTCCGGATATAACTGCAGCAGCGGCCAGTACGTAAAAAAAGGTTCAGTGATAGGTTATGAGGGAAGCACAGGAAATTCAACAGGACCTCATCTGCACTTTACTGTGTTCAGTAACGGTGCTGCTATCAGCCCTTGGTCACTTTACTAGTGCATAGGTCGTTCTCGAAGAAGGAGAATTAATGGATAGAAATATCCCGGAAGCAATCATAGATATTCTTAAATCAAGAGGTATTGGCGAGGAGAACTTCGACGAGTTCTTTTCCGCTGCCCCTAAACTGGCATATGATCCATTTCTGCTTGCAAATATGCAGGCAGGAGTGGATTTGCTTTTAGATGCCGTTGATTCGGGGAAGAAAATCGTAATATACGGTGACTATGATGTTGACGGAATTACCTCGACAGCACTTATGATGAAGGTGCTCGGATCTCTGACCGAAAATCTTGACTATTACATTCCCTCAAGACTTGATGAGGGCTACGGACTTCACAAGGAGTCCATTGACAGAATACATGAAGCCGGAGGACAGCTGATTGTTACCGTAGACTGCGGCTCTGTTTCCCGTGAGGAAACCGAATATGCACATTCGCTAGGCATAGAGACCCTTGTAACAGATCATCACAATATATCAGAGGTCAGAGCTGAGGGGATAATAATCAACCCATGGCTGTCAGAAGACAAGTACCCTTTCAAAGGACTCGCAGGTGTAGGCGTTGCATATAAGGTGGCGCTTGCAGTTGCAAGAAAGAGGGAAGTTCCAAAGCAGGTAATGACGGAGATACTTGAGCTCGTTACTGTTGGCACTATTGCTGATATTATGCCATTGCTCGATGAAAACAGAACTATAGTAAAGTGTGGTCTGAGATTTATTCATCTGGGAGGAAAGAACAAAGGCTTGCGCAGACTAATTGATCTGTCGGGACTCGATTACAGAACTTTGCGTGCAGGTGATATCTCATACGGCATTGCTCCTAAGATCAATGCGGCAGGAAGGCTAGGAGATGCTACTCTCGGAGTTAAGCTTCTGCTTGCAGAAAACGAAGAAGACATTGAGAAGTACTGCAACATATTGATTGAAGCCAACAGGGAGAGAAAGGCGCTTACGGACAAGGCTTATGAGAAAGGCCTTGAGCTTGCACCGGGAGAACTTGAGAACGGTGATTTCCTTATGCTTGAAATCAATGACTCACACGAGGGTGTACTCGGCATTGTTGCAGGCAAAGTAAGAGAAAGTGTTAATCGTCCGGTTGTCGTAATTTCCAGGAACGGTGAAACCTACAAAGGCACGGGGAGATCTATTCCTAATGTCGATCTATTTGAAATGCTCGATAAATACAGGGATGAGTTTGTCAGCTTCGGCGGCCATAAGGCGGCATGCGGTTTCACAATTGCAGCAGATAACGTACAGAGACTTAAGGACAATCTTAACTCGGACATTGCAGATATGCTTGCGGAAGACGAGACCTTGTTTGATTTCGACTATCACTATGATGCAGCAATAGATCCTGATGCAGTCGATATGCAGCTTGCAGAGGTTATTGAATTTCTCGAGCCTTGCGGCAAGGGAAATGAAATCCCGACATTTCTGCTCAAGGATGTAAATGTAGATGGCTGGAGATTCCTGAAGAACGACAAGTATGCTAAGTTCAATATCCGTACAGAAGGAGACCGAAGGATAGAATGCATGCTTTTCCATGATGCTGATAAGTATTATGAAATGGCTGATTCGGGAAGACCGGTGGACATTCTCGGAAGCATTGAAATAAACAGATGGAGAGACTCATGCAGACTGCAGATTATTGTGGACTGGATGCTACAGGAAGCTGACAGATAATGAAGAACCAAAACAGCAAAATCAAAATATTCATTGCAGGCTTTGTCTGCTGTGCAGTGCTGCTGTTGCTCCTGACTAAGGTATTCCATGTCGGAGCACTTCTTGTTGGAAGTGAATACAGGACTTATAAGGGCCTGGATAAAGATTACGGCAAATATTATGAGATACTTGAGCTTATTGATGAAGAGGCACTTGCCGAGTACGAACCGGATAAGATTACCGATGACGTTCTTAAAGAACTGGTCGAAGGTCTTGACGATCCATATGCCGAATACTTTACAGCAGAGGAATATGAGCTGTATATGAAGCATTACAAGGAATCCTATGTCGGAGTGGGACTTGCGGTCGCTGACTATGAGGACTGGATACTTGTTTACAAAGTAATTGAAGGCAGTCCTGCTGCAGAGGCAGGTATCGATACAGGTGATATAGTTACAAAGATTGACGGAAAGAAGGTCAAGGATAGCACCGAGGCTTCGGAAGCTTTATCAGGAAAAGTTGGAGAAGAGGTCACCATTACAGTTAAAAGAGGTGATAATGAATACGACTATACCATGGACAGGGCAAAGATCGATGATCCGTCCGTAGGCTGGAAGGAATATGACAAGGATAAGGGAATTGCATATATAGAAATTACAGCCTTCAAGGAGGGGACTTCTAAGGAACTCAGGCTTGCAATCAAGGAGCTTAAGAATGAGGGATATACCAAAGCTATTATCGATTTGAGAGACAATGGCGGAGGAAGAACAAAGGAAGCTTACAAGGTAGCGGATATGCTGCTGCCGGAGGGCAAGATAGATACTGAGGTTAATAAGAACGGCAAGGAGGTTGTGAACAAATCCAAGCCGAGTGATGCGGGAATAGACTATGTTGTGCTTGTAAACGAAAATACAGCAAGCGCATCGGAGCTCGTTTCGGCAGCAATACAGGATAATAAAGGCGGCAAAATTATAGGTGTTACCACATACGGCAAGGGTGTAACTCAGAGGACTCACAAGTTTTCTGATGGATCTGCCATAAAGTTCACTATTGAGGAATACTTCAGACCAAATGGAGATAAGGTGAACGGAGTAGGTGTTACTCCGGACATTGTACTTGCAGAGGATGTTATGGCAGATAACGACGCTGTTCTTAAGCTTGCGGCCGATGAACTGAAATAAGGACACTCTGTGATATGACAATATATTATACGCATGATTTTAACAGCCGAATAAAAGGAGAGAGTCACAGACTGCTTGAAAAAGCAATAGCGATACACATCGGCGATTCAAATAAAGCTGCAGAACTTGTCTCGAACATACACAGCTGCACAGAGCTGGGAAAGCCGATGATCGACGGGTTTAATGATTTTTCGATTTCGCACAGCAGGAACACTTGGGCTGTTCTTATTGCCGACTCTCAATGCGGACTGGATGTGCAGTACACTCAGAATTCGAATGTTGCTGTTATAGCCAAGAGATACTATGCAGCAGAAGAGTATGAGCTTGTCAGCTCCGGAGGCGGAGTTGATGAATTCTTCAGAATCTGGGCAAGACGAGAAGCTTTGGTAAAAGCCGTAGGAACGACAATAGTCAATTCGAATCTGCCTTGCGTGCTCGGAAGCAGAGCAGAGTTCGAAGACGGAATCTGGATTATAAAGGATGTTGATATACCGAAGTGTGAGGGCTCGGATAAGTATTATGCAGCTGTATGCGTAAAGGCTGATGAAGAGGTAAGCTATGTCAGAATCTAAAGGCAAGAATAAGAAAAGTGCAATGGAATGTGCAATAAGCTATCTTGCCGGAAGCATGCGCACCTGTGATGAGGTAAGGAAACATCTTGAGAAAAAGGAGTACGGCACAGTTGAAATCGAAGAGACTGTGAAGGAGCTTACTGATCTCAGGTATATTGATGACTATCAGTATGCACTGAGATATTACGAGTATAATTATAGCAGAAATAGGGGTTCAGGCAGAGCACAGCAGGCTCTTGCTTCCAAAGGAGTGGACCGCAGCATAATAAGAAATGCATATGAAGACTATATGTATGAGAACAATGCGGATGAGTATGAGCTTGCATATAAGCTTGCGGAGAAGGAACTGTATATTACGCCAGACCTTGTAGGAGAGGATGCTGAGCCGAAACGCAGAGAAATCAGCGACAAGCTGCTTGCAAGGATAGCGAGAAAGCTTCAGACGAGAGGGTTTTCGGTAGATATAGTCGCGAGAGTTCTCAGCAGAATCAGAGGAATGGAATAGGAAGATATGGAAGAAAGATACGCCAGGACAGCCAAATTAGTTGGAGAAAGCGGAATAGAAAAGCTTCGCAGCTCTACTGTAATGATTATGGGCGTAGGCGGAGTAGGATCATACGCTGCTGAGGCTATAGCTCGATCCGGTGTCGGAAGAATAATCCTGATGGATGGAGATGAGGTAGTCGAGAGCAACATAAATCGTCAGCTTGTAGCTCTGAGCTCTACTGTAGGAAGAAATAAAGCGGAGGTCATGGCCGAAAGAATAAAGGACATAAATCCGGACTGCAATATAAGCGTGATTCCGGAATTCTTCTGCCGAAATGGTGAGAATGGTAACATATTTGATCTTGCGGATTTTCCTGAGGGTTCATGGATCATCGATGCCATTGATGATGTAGACGCTAAGGTCGAATTGATCAAACAGGCAGTGAATGCGGGCGTCAACATTGTATCTGCGATGGGTGCTGCCGGAAAATTTGAGACAGTATTCAAGTCTGCAGACCTTGCAAAGACGAGTATGTGTCCGCTTGCCAAGACAATGAGAAAGAGATTAAAGGCAGAAGGAATAGAGCATCTGCCTGTAGTATATTCAGAGGAAAAGCCGGTGCCGAGGGACGGAGTTCTTGGAACTATGAGCTACGTACCGGGATCAGCCGGACTGGAACTTGCAGCACATGTTATAAGGAGTATCGTAAAATGAAGAAAATTATTATCACCGGAGGACCAACCAACGAACCTATAGATGAGGTAATGAAGATTACCAATATGTCAACAGGCGGAACATCCTGCGCATTGGCAGAGAGCTTTGCAGCTGCGGGATATGAGGTCACCCTTATTTTGAACAATGCGGTTAAATTTGCACCTCGCGATAATGTAAAGGTTGTCAGAGTAGAGACAACTGACGATATGCTTGCAGCAATCGAAACAGAAGCGAGACTTGATGATACGGATGCTATTATTCATGCAGCAGCTGTAGGCGACTACAAGGCTGACTTTACATTCCTTCTCGAGGATCTGGCTGATGAAATTTATGCCAAGCTTGGGGAAATCAAGTCTGCAGAGGATATTCTCAGCATCATGGAAGATCCTAACTGCAAGATTGACAACAGCTCTAAGATCAGCAGCTATCAGAAGAATCTTACTGTTAAGCTCGGACTTACAACCAAGATTATCAGCAAGCTGAGATTCTGGTTCCCTGATGCTCTGCTCGTAGGCTGTAAGCTTCTGGATAATGTTGAGAAGGGTGAGCTTTTCGATGTCGCAACTGCACTGTGTAAGAAGAATAATATGGATTACATCCTTGCGAATGATCTCGCTGATCTTCAGGCAGGAAAACCTGCAAGATACCTCGTCAACAAGGATGGCTTCACACAGATCGTACTTGAAGATACGGACGCAATATTCAAGTTCGTAGATGAAAAGCTTTGCGTGAAATAGATGGATAAAACGTATCTTATTATAGTAATAACAGGTGGTGTTCTCCTGATTGCAACACTGGTGATCGGGCTGATATCACTTGCAAGAACTCATGCTACTACAATGCGCGTTGAGAAAAGTTCAGCTAAAATGGACGCTTATTTTAACTCATATGCCGAGATGGTATCTGCCAATCAGCGCATTATGAGCGAGCAGCAGGATATCAGACTTAAAGCAGTAGAGGACAGCCTTGCAAGGATGCGCAATGACAATAACATCCAGATCGAGGATATGCGTCGTACTGTTGATGAAAAGCTGGAGCAGGTGTACAGAGGACTTGGCGAGATGCAGAGCGTTGCGGCCAATGTAGGTGATCTTAAGAAAATTCTGTCGAATGTCAAGACAAGGGGAATTCTTGGAGAGGTACAGCTTGCCGGAATACTTGAGCAGATCCTCAGCCATGAGCAATACGAAGAGAATGTTGTTACTGTAAAGGGTTCAAACAACAGAGTCGAATTTGCGATAAGACTGCCGGGAGATGGTGAAGAGGTTGTTTATCTGCCTATAGATTCCAAATTTCCCGGAGACACCTATAACATATTGATGGATGCTTACGAGCTCGGCGACAGAGATATGGTAAGCAGATGCAAGAGCGCACTCAGAACAAGAATGAAGTCAGAGGCGAAGGATATAAGGACTAAGTATATTGCTCCGCCTTATACAACTGATTTCGGAATAATGTTCCTTCCTTTCGAGGGGCTGTATGCTGAAGCAGTAAATATGGGAATGGTCGAAGAGCTGCAGAGAGAATATAAGGTTACCATTGCGGGGCCGACCACTATGGCGGCACTATTAAACAGCCTGCAGATGGGATTTAATACGCTGGCAATAGAGAAGAAGTCCAGTGAAGTATGGAAGGTTCTGTCTGATGTAAAGAAGGAATTCGAGAAGTTTGATGAAGGACTTACTTCAGCCAGAATTAGAATAAGACAGGCTGATGAGGAACTCGACAAGCTTGAAGGTGTACGCACGAGAGCGATAAACCGTAAACTAAGAGATGTCATGGTGCTTGACGACGAGACGGGCACAATGAAGGAAGCTGCAAAGGTTTTGGACTAATGAGGATTTTCGCAATTGCAGATTTACATCTGTCATTCAACGAGAATATTGACAAGCCTATGAACATTTTCGGATGCGGATGGGAGAACCATACCGAGAGGATGAAGGAGGCATGGGAGAAACTGGTGTCCGACGATGACATAGTCCTGATTCCGGGTGATATTTCCTGGGCAATGAAGATCGAAGAGGCCATAGATGATTTTGACTGGCTGCATTCTTTGCCGGGAACCAAGCTGATCTCCAAGGGTAATCATGATTTGTGGTGGGGAAGAATAAATTACTTAAATTCATTGTATGATGATATAGTATTTCTCCAGAATCAATGTTACTATGTTGAGGGACTCAATACGATGATCTGTGCAACAAGAGGCTGGCCGTATCCCGGCTCAGACGAATACACAGATCATGATGATAAAATATATAAAAGAGAGCTGATGAGACTCAGTCTCGGACTTGAGGCGGCCAAGGAGGCTGCACCGGATGCCAATCTTATTGTTGCACTTCATTATCCGCCAAGCGGCGCGGACGGGCGTGAGACAGAGTTTACCGAAATGCTTGAGGAATATGGCGTAAGCCAGTGTGCTTACGGACACCTTCATGGCGGCATAGCCTTCGGAAGGGGGATAAAGGGAGTGTACAGAGGAGTCGAGTACAAGCTTGTTTCGCAGGACTATCTTGGTGGAATTCCCAAACTGATATTGGAGTAGAGGAGCAAAAATTTATGAAGTATTATTTTATCGTTAATCCTGCGTCTGGACAGAGCAAGGCACAGACTGAAACTGTACCTCTCATTGAGAAGCTGATTTCAGAGAATCCTGATAAGGATATCAAGATTTATTATACAGCAGGAAGAAATGATGCCGCTATTCTTGCCGACTATCTTGCCAAGGAGGCTAACGACGAGGTAATCGTATTTGGCTGTGGCGGCGACGGAACACTTCAGGAGGTTGCCAACGGTATCTACGGACACGATAATGCAACACTCGCAGTAGTGCCTAACGGAAGCGGTAATGATTTTGTAAGAGCAATCGGAGGAGGCCTGAAGGCTGCACATCGTTACAAGAATCTTCCTGCACAGCTGAATGGCAATATCAAAAAGATGGACGTGCTGAAGATGACTTACGAGGAAAACGGCAAGACTGAGTCAAGAATCGTAATCAACGGAATCAATATCGGATTTGACGGTAACTCCGCAATTCTTGCCAGTGAGTACAAGCATCTGCCTTTCATTGAGGGAACTATGGCATATGTACTCGCTGTTGCAAAGAACCTTATTCAGAAGAACGGCGAGAATCTGAGAATCACAGCAGACGATAAGCTCTTCTACGAAGGTTCACTGCTTCTTGCAACTGCAGGAAATGGCGGATTCTGCGGCGGCGGTTTTGAAAGCTGTCCAAGAGCTGACCTGTTTGACGGTCTTCTGGAGCTTCTCGTTATCAATGATGTTACAAGAGCAGTATTTATTTCACTGGTTTCAAAGTACAAGAACGGTAAGATTCTGGATATCAAGAGAAAAGGTCTTTATACATATTCTCAGGCTAAGAAAATCGTCATCGAACCTCTTGCAAATCCAACGATGAAGTTTGTTGCGGACGGTGAAATATTCGAGACCGGAAAACTTACGGTTGAAGTCGTACCGGAGGCTATAAAGGTTGTTGAATTATAGATTACAGAAAGTAATAGGAATAGTATCAGCAGTGTTGCTTGCAGCACTGCTGATTTTGAATGCATCTATACTTGCCTACGCAGAGACAATAGTAACTGTAGGTGACGAAAATACTGAAGCTCCCGAGATTATAGCGGAGTCTGCGCTTCTGTACTCCTGTGATCTGGAGAAGACTGTATACAGCAAGAATGCTGATAAAAAATACTCTCCTTACAGCATTACCAAGCTGATGACTGCATACCTTGTAATCAAAAATACTGATATTGACAGTAAGGTCGTAATCTCCGAGAAAGCTGCAGACGACATCCCGACAGGCTCAACTATTTATCTCGAAGCGGGCGAAAAAGTGACAATAAAAGACCTTCTTTACGGAGCTTTACTTGAGTCGGGAAATGACGCTGCTTATGCTCTTGCCGAAGCGGGTGCCGACAGCGTAAAGGATTTTGTCAAAATGATGAATGATCAGGCTGCAGAGTGGGGCTGCACGAATACGCACTTTACTAATCCGGTTGGACTGAAGGATGACAATCACTATACAACTGCGGAAGATCTGCTTATCATAGTCAAGCATGTTTTCGAGAATGAGGAAATCAGAAAAATTGTCAGCTCCTGCAAGTATACGATAGAGGCGACAAACAAGTCCTCTGCAAGGAAGCTTAAGAACAATGTGTTATTAATGAACAGGAAGACACCGGGCGTACTTGGTGGAAAGTCGGGAACCTGGGAAGAGGACGACGCAGGCTTTGCGCTTCTGTATAAAAAGGATTCTCTCAGTGCTATTCTTGTGCTCATGAAAAGCGGAGACAAGTCGCGTATAAGCGACGCGAAGAAGCTGTTCAAATATGCGCACCGGGTAACACCGGGATTTGCTGTGCAGAAGGGTGACGACCTGGATAAGGTCTGGGTCAGACATGGAGCAAGCACACGTTTAGAAACCGAGACTGCGGATACTGTATATGCATATCCTAAGAGCGGTAAAGAAAGTGACGTTAAGACCAAAGCAAGCTACGAGAAGCTTGAGGCACCTATCACCAAGGGGGATGTTGTAGGAAGCTATGCGATATATGCCAACGGTGAAAGGGTTGCCGAGACCGATATCGTTGCGGCCGAAGACATCGAAGAGGGATGGTTACCTTCGTATATCTACATCTCCAATCGTGCAGCTTTGATAATTGCTGCCGGCTTGCTGTTGCTTATAATCGTGCTTCTGTGTTATAATCACCGCGTTGCCAATCGCAAGAAGGACATTGGCAAGCACTAATTGAATATGGAGGAGTACCCAAGTGGCTGAAGGGTCCGGCTTCGAATACCGGTAGGTCGGTAACACCGGCGCGTAGGTTCAAATCCTATCTCCTCCGCCATCTTTATAAGGGGGACGGTCCTTTTGGCATTTTTGTGTACTAGGGGACAGTCCTTTAGTTAACTAAAGTGAGGCTTTGGCATTAAATTGCTGAAGTCTTATTTGTTTTATGCAAAAAATGATTCTTTTCGGAATGCGCAATGATTCTTTTCGGGAATGCGCAAAGATTATTTTCTGAATGTGCAATGTTTTTTTAGAAATGTGCAAGGTCTCTTTTTAGTAAGGCGCATTGTTTCTTTTCAAGAACATAAAAAACGAAATCGAACTTTAGGTTTTCGACTCTTTGGACATTAGATCCTATAAGTGCTGATAAATCATTGGTCAATGCCAAAACGAATTGATGGAAGGCTTGGAAAATGGCGATTTTTGGCGCTAGTTTGCGATTGCGCGAGCCTGGGAAAAAGAGTATTATGCATAACACTAAAAGCAAATGAATATGAATGAGAATAAGTGTGAACGAAGCTGAATATGAACGAAGCTGAGTATGAATGACAATGAACATGAACGAAGCTGAGTACGAATGACAATGAATATGAACTAAGCTGAATGTGAGCGCAAAGGAATAGAAGAAATACATACGCAGAGGAATAAAGAGAACATAAACGTAAAGGAACAGGAGAATGAGCAGACGGCCTAGGGAAGAAAGCAGTACCGGATACTATCATGTTATGCAGCGAGGCGCCGGAAAGCAGATTCTGTTTGAGGACGAGACAGACTATCAAAGGTATATGGATAAATTAGTGGAATGTAAAAATGAGATTGGTTTTTCATTACCTGCATATTGTCTTATGAACAATCATGTCCATTTGCTCATCAAAACGAATCAACTGAGAGATTTAAGCAAAGCAATGTCGAGAATAGGCACGTCGTATGCGGCTTATTACAATGTGCGATATGATCATGTTGGGAATGTTTTCCAAGGTAGATTCTTGAGTTCGCCGATTAACGATGAGGAGTATTTGCTGGAATGCGTGAAGTATATCCACAATAATCCGGTTAAGGCGAATTTTGGCAGGATAGATGATTATGCATGGAGCAGCTACAATGAATACCTTGGCGACGGAGCTGTCGCTGACACCGGGGAAATAATGGCTTTGTTTGGCAGTCGCACAATGTTCGAAGAATTTCATAAGAAAGAGGGCAAAATTGAGTTCGACGAATGTGATGTTGCGGCATCTACGTGTGAAGATGGACTGCGAATTGTTAGGGACTATTTTAATAATGAATTTGAGAGTCCGATGATAGTGAAAATGTTAGGAAAAAAGAGCCGTGATATTGTCATTAAAGAAATGAAAAAACAGGGTTTAACAAATCATCAGATAGAGCTGATTACAGGTATTAGCAGAGACTTGGTGCGAAGGATTTGACAATAATATAATCAATCGTGTCGGCATAGGTCTACGATGCGTAGATATTAGGAACGACCCTGTGTGTGTATAATGAAACTACAAATTCAGAGTTTAAATTGGGAGGTTGATCATGAATCCGCAAACAATTGGAAATATAATCAGGGAGCTCAGAGAGGACAAAGGGCTTACACAGATGCAGCTGGCGGCAAGACTGAATGTCAGTGATAAGACGGTGTCAAAATGGGAAACCGGAGGCGGTTACCCGGATATTACGCAGATAGAGCCTCTTGCGAAAACTCTTATCTGGGATCACTTTGCTGTTAAGAAAGTCAAAGAGCCAGACGAGGCTCATATGCCGGCAATTGAAGAGATTGAAGATGAATACTACATTACATTCAATCACCCTATGTCAAAGGATCACTATATTTCTTTCGTAGCTGCAGTTGCGTATGACGGTGTCGAGATAATTAAGTTGTATCCGGAGGGTAATCCGGAGCTCCGAGTAAGGCGCAGCCGCACCAGATACATATATTTCTTCTGCAATAAGGATGGACTGTTCCGCTGCAAAATGAAATAAATACATGAAAAATACAATGCATTCCAGGATATATAACTACTATGATTTCGGTCGAGTGCTTTTGCTCGACTGTTTTAATTATTTGACGATTTCGGCCGGGCGGATTTGCTCGGCTGTTTTTATTGACTTGACAGTTAACGGGTGGGCAATATATACTGTTTAACGGTCGTTAAACAAAGTCGGCGATGATGCGGCCATGTGGTGATCGGTCGTTAAACAAAGGCAGCGATGATGTGATTGTTGATACGGTCATTAAACAATGGAAAAGGCGATATGGTCGAGTAGTGATGAGGCCGTTAAATTAGAAGAGGAAAGTAATAATATGAAGAAACTGATCAAAATACTTATTACCCTATTATTAATTATTGCCGCAGCAGCTGTCGCATTTCTGCTAAGATACGGAGATTTGCTGGGAATAAATATTATCAAGCCATCCCCTGAGAAATATGTTAAACAGGCGGTTGTGTTAATGGACTCGCAGGGAATATACGCGTCAGGGGACGAATGGGAGAAGACTAAAGCAGAAGTTCTTGAGAAGGCGGCGAAGGCTGAATCCTATGAAGAATGCCATGAACTGATCAATAATGCGCTGAAGGTTGCCGGTGGAAAGCATTCAAGACTGATTACTGAAAACAAAAACAATGCAGCTGAGCTTGAGATGCCAAGCTGCGAGATTGATGATAGAGATAAGATATATATAAGAATTCCTGCATTTTCGGGCTCAACGGATGAGGGCATGAAGTATGCTGAGACAGTGTACGATTTCCTTCGTGAAAACGGAGCTGATGCGAGCGAAATTACTATAGATATTCGGGACAATCACGGCGGAGATATGGGGCCGATGGTTGCAGCAGTTTCGCCGCTTCTTCCTGACGGAGAGCTGATGTATTTTGACATGAAGGGAACAAAGCAGGCGGTAACACTTGCGGGAGGAACGGTCAGCGGCGGTGGATCGCAGGTAACTATGGATGATCCGTTTAAAATCAAAGATGTGCCTGTCAGAATTCTTCAGAACGAGGAGACCGGAAGCTCGGCGGAGGCATTGCTCATATGCTTCAGGGGACTGGATAATGTTAAATCATATGGCACTCCGACAGCGGGATACTGCAGCTGCAACACAACACACAAGCTTTATGATGGTGCAGTAATGCTGCTGACAATAGGTAAGGATGTAGCAAGAACAGGTGAAGAATTCTGTGAAGAGCCTATCGCACCGGACGTAACAGATTAGAAGCAATATGTACAAGATTTATATAGTCGAAGATGACAAAGGAATAGCGGACGGAATAAGCAATTGCCTTGCGGGATGGAACATGGATGCAAGGCAGGTTTCGGACTTCAGGAATGTAATGCAGGAGATAGGTGAATACGATCCGGATCTCGTTATTATGGACATTACACTTCCATATATGGGTGGATATCACTGGTGTCAGGAGATTCGTAAGACCAGCTCGGTTCCTATCATTTTTATCTCGTCTGCGACAGACAATATGAATATTATTATGGCCATGAACATGGGCGCAGATGATTTCATTCCAAAGCCCTTTGACCAAAGCGTTCTTGTGGCCAAGGTGCAGGCGCTTCTTCGCAGGACCTATGATTTCTCGAATGCATCATTTGCCCTCGAAGCATGTGGTGCTGTTTTGAATACAGATAACAACACTCTTTCATACAAAGGCAATATAATTGAGCTGTCACGAAATGAGTACAGAATCCTGCTGACGCTGATGCAGAACAAGGGGAAGGTTGTCAGCAGAGATAAACTGATGGAAGCGCTTTGGGAGACAGACTGTTTTGTTGATGAAAACACGCTGACTGTTAATGTGGGACGACTGCGCAGAACCCTTGAGGCTGCCGGCCTCAAGGACTTTATAAAAACTAAGTTCGGCGTCGGATATATTCTGGAGGAGATGTAGATGCTGATTAAATATCTGAAATCTCGTGCCGGAACAGCATTGCTGATCATACTCATTGTTGCTGCTTTTACATCGTCGATGTTACTGTTTGAAATGCCACCTGTTACAGTTATGTATCCGCTGGTGCTTTCGCTTGTAATAGTTGTTGTTGCAGGAGCAATTGATTATTGCAGATTCTGCTGCAGGCATCGTCTGCTTGAGTCTGAAACGCTTCCGGAGACGAATGATCTTATAGAAAAAGACTACCAAACGATCATAGAAAAACTTAAGGAGGAAGAGAAAGTATCAAGCAGTCAGGCAGCATCAGACTATGAAAACATGGTTGAATACTATACGGTCTGGGTGCATCAGATCAAAACACCAATCGCATCTATGCGCCTCAATCTGCAGTCAGAGGACACTGAATTTGCGAGAAAGCTGAGC
Source organism: Candidatus Crickella caballi (assembly GCA_018064665.1). GTDB lineage: Bacteria > Bacillota > Clostridia > Peptostreptococcales > Anaerovoracaceae > Crickella > Crickella caballi. The sequence goes on from JAGHUV010000018.1 coordinate 135,127, forward strand.
GGAGATCTTAACAGAATTGAAGCTTATGTTGAGATGGTTCTGACTTTCATCAGACTTGATTCAAACAGTACGGACTATGTTATAAAGGAATACAATCTTGACGATATAATAAAGCCTGCTGTAAGGAAGTTTTCAAGAGAGTTTATACTCAAGAAGCTGACTTTGGACTACAAGCCAACAGAGTATAGGGTTCTCACTGATGAAAAATGGCTGTCGTTTATTATTGAGCAGGTAATTTCCAATGCCGTTAAGTACACAAGTGAAGGTGGTGTAAGAATATACATGAAAGAGACCGGCGTGCTGTATATAGAGGACACGGGCATCGGGATTGCGCCGGAAGATCTGCCGCGAATTTTTGAGAACGGATATACGGGATTTAACGGCCGTGAAGACAAGAGGGCAAGCGGAATAGGCCTTTATCTCTGCAGGAGAATAGCAGACAATCTGGGCCATGGAATTTCAGCTCAGTCTGTGCCGGGAGAAGGGACTACGATTATACTTGACCTGCGCACGAAAGCCGTAGATGTTGAGTAATGTGACAAATATGTAAGATTTATGTAAGCAGATCCAATGGAGTGGTTCTGCTTATGTTTTTATACTTAAACCGGACTTGATTAAGAAAGACTAACTATTAAAAATCAAGATTAAATTGAAGAAATTCGATTAAATAATCAGAACCTTGAAAACTGTACGACAAAAGAGGCATCAAAGATGCCTT
>JAGHUV010000023.1 GCA_018064665.1 Candidatus Crickella caballi
CTACGAGCTCGCTCCACATAGATGCCGGACGCACCCATAGACCCATCTCACCGTAAAGCGCACGGTATACAACCATATCTTCGAGAGTCTCCGAATGTCTGGCCATCCCAATCAACTCATAGTAATTACCTTTATAATGTCTGTATTTTCCCTGCTTGAGCATTTCCTCGTCCTATCATATCCCCTCGTCTTTACTTATTTATACTATTTGAATTTATTTGCGTTCGAGCAAAATAGTCTTCTCTTCTTCTGACAAAGCTCCGACCTGATGGAAGCCACTGCCGCCTTCAGAACTCAGTTCAGTCTTCTGTCCGTCCAGATAAGTCAATGTGATGGTTTGATTCTTAAACTCCATATTAAGATCATATTTGTATTCTACGCCATAGCCATCTTCTTCTCTCGAACCCGCACAGCCTATCGCAACAGAGTTCTTGCCTACCATCAGGCCACTCCAATCAATCTTAAGCGTATGTTCCGAGTCTATGTTTTCTGTATATATCAGGTCTATCGTTTCCTCTTCTGCGTCATAGTTTTTAACGGCAACGGAAACCTCTTCACCCCAGGGCGAAGTACCGACGTAAGTGTTACCTGCATACGCATCCATATTGTCGTTTTTGTCAGTGACGCACGCGCTCATAGATGCACACATCAGAAATATAATTATAAGGCTTATCCACTTTTTCATAAGCGCCTCCGCAAATTCTCACCGTTTACTCTGTATATTATTTATGTTTATCGTTGTTCATTATATGTTATTAATGAAGCTTTTCGCAATGACGCCTTTTATTTCGCTGCCATTCTCTCCTTTTCTTTCTTTGATGAATAGAAGATCAGCAGGAGTATTGCTATTACCGCAGCAATAAACGATGTCCAATATACGTTCTTAAATCCTTCGTTCAGTGTATCCTGGAACACCTTTTCAATCATAGGTGCTTCTTTCTCAACACTTACAAGATACTGATCCTTGGCCTCGTCAAAGGCACCCGGAAGTGCATCTCTCATAGCCTGCATCTTGTCCTGAGTATCCTTGATCTCTGCCGCAGCTTCATTCATCTGTGCCATTGCACTCTGCATGCTTGCTCTGCTTGCAATAGCGTTGTTTCTTGACTTAACAAGGTCGGATTTGCTTTTCTTCATGTCTTTAATCATGCTCTTGAGCTGACTTACAGACTTGATTTTCTTGAGCTTCTTCAATGTATCAGCCGGCATCTTCGACTGCACTTTCTTAGGAACGAACGAAAGCATTGTCATTCCGTCAGGAATCTTACCGGCAGCAAGACTGTCGAGCATTGATTTGCTCTGGTTCAGCTGTGCAAGAATCGGTTCCTTAACTGTGTCAGGCATCATAGGATTCATACTGATATTGTTAATCATTTCTTTAAGATCCGCGCGCGAAGTAACGCCCTTAAGCATGTCAACCATACTGCCCATCCGGCTCTTGACCTCTTCAGGGATGAAATCTGCGAGTGTCATTCCGTTAGGGAACTTTGATGTCTCGTCTCCGCCAAATTGTTCGAGCATGTCAACGGCACTGTTCATCTGGCTGATTGCTGTGGTCATGCCATCAATACCGCTCTTCATACCGTCGATTCCTCGGCTGATTCCGTCAACCCCCTCCTGCATTTCACTTACGCCATTCAGAAGCTTATTCCTTCCCTCGTCCATTCCGGTAATGCCCTTGTTGATACCACCGTCGATTTCAGCCAGGATATCCGGTACCATCTCCTCAAACATGCGGTTTACGAGGATCTTTATATTTGCAACAATGTTAGTAACATCGCTGTTCTGCATAAGGTCGAGCAAATCGTCCGGCATCTCGTAGTCGGAGTTGCCCATATCCATCTTCATCGTTGTCATTCCTGACAGATCAGGCATCTCGTCAAGACCTTCCATCTGATCCGCCATGTCAGGATCGTTCTTCATTTCTTCCAGAGTCTTCATTAGCTCCTCATAGTAAGGAAGCTTTGGAATTGAGATTTCCTGCGGCAGAACTTCCATAATATTATCAGATACTGCCATTCCTGCATGGGAAATGAAGCCTACCATAATCGCAGGTGCAACTGCCGTTCCGATCGAACGCACAAGCGACATCGCTGCAAGAGCCGAGTTGGACTCTCTGTCATCGGTATTGGCCAGCATAATGTAGTTGAGTGGTGTTCCCATTGTAAATCCCATTCCAAGACCGATCAGCATCAGTCCGATTAAAACGGAAATGAAGTTCGAATATTTGGTTGTGATAAAAATCAGGAACAGAGATCCCATTGCCGAGATAATGAAGCCTGCCATCAGCACAGCCTTGGCGCCGAACTTGTCTGTCATCTTACCCGAAACAGGTGCACTTGCGCCGGCAAAGAGTCCAAGGATAATTACGAGATATCCGCCGCTTCCCGTCTCCATGTGAAGAACATTCTCTGAGAACTGTGGCACGAAAATCATACCCATCATTACAAATCCGCTCATCATGGAGATTACGAGTGCCAGAGCAATGTTTCTGTCAGAAAAGTAGTTCAGATTCATTACCGGGTCCTGAGCCTTGCGCTCGATCAGGATGAATACCGGAAGAAGAAGTGCAAATATGAGCAGGCAGAGATATACTGCCGGCTGCTTTACGCTGTTGGCAAAGTCGAAGAAGTCCAGACTCTTCAGTCCGTACAGAAGTGAGAAAATCATCACCGTCATTGTTGCGATACCGAGGAAGTCCAGCTTACTTGTGTTCTCTGTCTTGTGGTTTTCAAGTGTAAACAGACCAAGAACCACGATAATAACCGTAATAGGTACATTAATGAAGAAAATATATGCCCAGTGGTCTGTTCCAAACAGGTCCATAATCGCACTTCCGACCGAAGCACCGAATACGTTAGCGATACCATAAACTCCGCCGACAAGTCCGAGAGCCATTCCTCTCTTCTCAGGTGGGAAGCTTGTACCAAATTCAGCTGTTGCGATAGGCATGATTCCGCCGCCGCCAATTGCCTGTACGGCTCTTGAAATAACCAGCATGCCAAATCCGCCGAAGTAGCTCGACAGGCCACAGAACAGTGAGCCCGTTCCGAACAGGAAGATACTGATCATGTAAACCCATTTGCGTCCGAAAACATCCGCGAGCTTACCCATGATCGGAATGCTCGCTGCATAAAACAGGGTATATATCGTTATCATCCAGATGCCGGTGTTGGCATCTACGCCAAGCGCACTCTGAATAACTGTTCTTGCAGGAGTTACTATTCCGGTATCGAGTGCCCCCATGAACAGGCCGGCAAGATACAGAATAAGAACCACCACGAATTTACTTTTCTTAGTTTCTGCCATTATCGTCTCCTAATTCGCTATGAAATTTGAATACAAAAAATGAGAGAGCAGGATACTCCCCGCTCTCTCTATCTGCGCAAAAGCTTATTTCTCTTTGGACAGTTCTCTTGCGTTCTCTACGAGCTTTCGCAGCATCGTCTCAAACAGTTCGATATCCTCTATACCTTCGGTTACTCCGTCATTCCAATTTTTAAGGATCACATCGATTTTGCGACCTACAGAAATCGCTGAATCCAAAACTGTGATGTCGTTTGCGCGTCCATCTTCGGCACTTGTGCTTCTTGTAATATATCCCTTCTCCTCCAGAGACTGAAGTGTTCTGCTTAGTACGCCCTTGTCATAATGGAGCTCCGCCAACGGCCTGTCGGACAGCAGCATCATAAGCGTCATAGCCTCTGCTCTGTTAAGGTCATATTCCTTCAATTCATTCTTTAAAAAAATCTTAAAATATTTGTCTGTTATAAAAACGCTCTGTCCTATGGAATGAAAATCCTTCATAGCACTCGCTCCCTTTCCACAAACGACTTACTAATTATAATCAATTTTAGTTGCTTATGCAACTACTTGCATCTCACATACTATCGGCCATTCTATTTGCCAATCTATTTGATATTTCTTGCTGTGTTTTAATATTCTCGCTATTTCTTCTCGCCCAGTTCTCTTGCTTTTACTGTTCCCTTATGAACAGTGTCGATGCATGCGCCTCTGAATCCATGCTCTTCGAGTGTTGCAACACCAACGATCGTATTTCCCCCCGGTGAGCATACTCTGTCCTTGAGTTCATCAGGATGTACGCCCGTCTCAAGTACCATTTTGGCTGCGCCCATTACTGTCTGTGCTGCCAGCTTGGTTGCTGTTGCTCTTGGAAGGCCTTCCATAACGCCTCCGTCAGCGAGTGCTTCAATGAACATATATACATAAGCAGGACCTGATCCGGAGAGTCCTGTAGCAGCATCTATAAGAGCTTCGTTCATCCACTCATAGATGCCGAGTGCTCCGAACAGCTTCTCTGCAAAAGCTTTCTCTTCGTCTGTCAGATTGGTATCCGAGCAAAGCGCGAAAGCACCGCAGTTAACGAGAGCAGGGGTGTTAGGCATGATCCTGAGAAGTCTGATGTCTCCTTTGATCATGTCGCGAACAGCGCCTGTCTTGAGACCTGCCATTATTGAGAACACTGCTTTGCCGTCGAGTGCATCCTCTACTGAAGCCAGCGCACCGGCTGCGTATTGTGGCTTAACCGCAAGAACGATTACGTCTGCCTGTTTGAGATCTGTATTCTTCTCGCAAATGTTGCAGCCAAGCTCTTTGAACGAAGCTTTGATTGCCTCCGAATAGTCTGCTACATAGACATCCACAGCCTCGAAAACGCCTGCGCCGAGAGCTCCCTTAAGGATTGCTCCGCCCATTGCTCCTGCACCTAAAAATCCAACTTTCATATTATGCCTCCTTCTGCATAGGGGATCACGTCCCTCTAGTAAGTATCCTCGCGTCTTGCAACAAGCAGCGGCAGCTCGGATCTGATTCTTTCTATTTCATCGAGATTTATCTCGGTAACAACAATTCCTTCTTCCGTACCCATATCCGTGAGCACTTTACCCCATGGATCGGAAACCATCGAATGTGCCCATACTTCATAGCCTGTACCCGAATCCCTCATCGGAGCATCAGCAACCACAAACACCTGGTTCTCGATAGCACGCATTCGAATATTAATATCCCAATGCGCTTCTCCGGTATTCATCAGGAAAGCAGCAGGCAGGAATATGACTCTGGCTCCTGCAAGAGCCTGTTTCCTCATTCCCTCAGGGAAGCGAACATCAAAGCATATGTCAGCCGCCATCGGTCCCCACTCCGTGTCAAAGGTTTCAAAGCTGTCGCCGGCAGTCAGTGTATCTGACTCGTGGAACGGCTTTTCTCCAAAGTTCACATCAAAGAGATGGACCTTCCTGTGCTTACCGATCTGCTCGCCATTGCGATCGAAAATGTAGCATGTGTTGTACACTTTGCCCTGCTCATCGACCTCCGGTATCGAGCCGCCGATAAGGTACACATTATTCTTCCTCGCAAGCGTGGACATTACCAGCCAGCTGTCGTCAAACTGTGCCTCTGCATACTCCGGAAACAGCTTGGTTTTATACGGACAGTTCCACATCTCCGGAAGCACTGCGATGTCCGCATCTCTTATTGCCCCGTCTCCCAGCATCTCTGCGAGATGTTCTATCGTCTCGTACTTATCCTCGAAGACACAACTTTGTATTGTTGCAATTTTGATCTTATTTGAGCTCATCACTGTCTTCCTTTAATTTTCTGTAATAGAAGTCCGCCTGATACAGTGCCGCTGCAGGATTGTGTCCAAGCACTCTGTCCTTAGCAACAAGTGTCGTCACAAGCGCATCGGAATGCTTGTAGAACAGGCTGTCATGTCCAACGCAAAGTCCCATTACTATATTGAAGTCTGTCTTCTCTGCATTGAGAAGCTTGGCCTGAAGCACCGGATTGCACATATTCACTCCGAGCTCGTTGCAGGAAGGATCGCATCCTACACTGTCTTTGCGCTGAGTACCGCATTTACATGCTACACCATAAACCTCAAAACCATGGTTTCTCAGTATCTGTGCAAGCTTACGGCTCTCGCTGATAAGTCCTACACAGGTGGCAATTCCCAGCTTCTTATACCCCATGCGACGTGCGAAGACAATAAGCTCCTCTACTCTGCACCATTCACAGTATCCGTCATGCTCAACAGACGCCGAAACCTGAGAAACCTTGCGTTCCTCTTCATTCCCGTAGCACTGCATGGCATCTGCCAGCACAGCCTCATCCATGTGCGTCGTCAGGCAGAAATCCGGATATGCTCCATCCATATTATTGCAATTCGTAACCGCACAATCAATACATGAAAGCTTCTTTTCTGTCATTGTTAGCTCTTCCTCCTCGTCGATAATCAAGACCTTTATTTATGCTTAATTAAAGCCGTTATTTTTACCTGATCAAGGTCTTTATTTGTACTCGACCATATCCGATAATTCTCTGGATTCATAATGCATGTTTATAGGCTCGCTGTCATCAGCCGGATAGCCCGCCGGCATAATCAGCGTGATACCTATATTCGAAGGAATTCCCAGTGCTTCTCGAACCTCATCGTCGTTAAACATTCCGACACAGCAGGTTCCGAGTCCGAGATTCCATGCCTCAAGCATCATGTGTGTTGCAACGATTGTAGCATCCACTTCACCAAAATCGTAATTCTCTCTGAGTCTCGACGCCGATGCTCTTTCCTTGTCATATCCGATAACGAAAACTGTGCGTGCACCAAAGATGCATTTGCACACTCCGTTAATTGCTTTGAGGGCTTCCTCGCTCTGCAGAACATATATCTTCTGCGGCTGATAATTTCTTGCTGTAGGTGCAACTCTTGCCGCCTCCAGAATGAGATCAAGCTTCTCCTGCTCTACAGGCAGATCCTTGTATTTACGCACTGAGTAACGGCTGCTCATCAGTTCAATCAGATTGTTGTCATTCATAATATTTCCCCCAATCTCGCCGGACGGCGATGTTCTATATTTTCTCATAAGCAACCCTCGGATAATCGTCCTCAACGACATAGATTATCCCGCGTCGCTCAAATCCCAGTTTGGTCAGCAGATTCTGCATCACTTCGTTGTCTCCATGCGTATCCATCCTCAGGTGTCCGCATTGTGCATATGCCCAGCTAATGCAAAACTCGCCTATTCTCTTGTAGTTTCCCGAGGATGCGATTCTATGAACAGCTCCGTATTCTGAGTCAGCCAGCCACGATCCATCCTCAATATATCTGTAAGTTGGGTCTATATCTACACCCTGAATATATATGAATGCAGCCTCTACAATGCCGTCGATCTCGCATACATAGCCTCTGCCTACCTCAATGTCCTCATGCACCAGCTCTGCCGGCGGCCACTTTGTATTCCATTGATTCGGATTTCCATGCTCACGCATGAACTCTCTGGCAATAGCATATATCTCGAGTATGCGTTCATAGTCACCCGGCTCCGACTTCCTTATTATAGCATTATTCGGCACCTGTTTGACGTGCTTTGTATCGCAAGTTCTGCCCTTCGTTTCGCGGCTGAGCTTTGCTGCATCGCGCTCGGTCTTCGCCTCCTGCTCGCTCAGGAAATTCTCGCAGCCCTTAACTATGTCCCTGTATGTTCTGTCAAAACCACCTGTGTACCAGGGATCTGCGATTCCTCCGTCGAGCAGCATTCTGACCTTGTGTGCGTCATCCTCGCCAATAGTGTTTTTCATGCGACGAATATTGGATTCGTCCATAACGAATATTGTATCGAACCTGTCATAGTCTTCCCTTGTCATCTGTCGCGCTCTGTGACGCTCGAACGGAATACCATGCAGAGTAAGTTCCGCTTTGGCAGGAGGATAGATGTCATTGCCGATTTCCTCTCGGCTTACCGCAGCCGACTCGATGTAATAATCATTCTCGAGGCCACACTCACGTACCATATTCTTAAAAATATACTCAGCCATCGGCGAGCGACAGATGTTGCCGTGGCAAATGAATAGTATTTTCTTCATCGTTGAAATTCCAGTGTTTTCCTTGATTTTTCAGTGTTTTCAGCACCTGCCAAAATGGCATAATTTGGTATAAAATAGCATATTTTTGTTACAAAAAGGTGTTAAATGAGGTGTAAATTTGATCAATTTACACCTCGGGTTTTTTTGAGGTGTTTTTATATCGCTTTTTTAAGTCGGATCACTTCTGCTTTAGCATCCTCAAACTTAACATGGGTGTACGTGTTAAGCGTGACCCCTATGTCGGAATGGCCCATCAGATACTGCAATGCTTTTGGATTCATTCCGGACTTCGCCATATTGGAGCAGTAAGTATGTCTGCATACATGAGGTGTCACCCTAGGCATTTGCACCTTGTAGATGCTGTTATACTTATCAACAATATGCCTAAAGTAATGTTCCCAGTGAAGTGAATAACATATGTTGCTATCTTTATCAAAATAGAGAAATCCCACAACTCCATCTACCATAGGCTCTGCCTTAGGAGGATTCCTGTTTTCTATTATCTTCTGAAAACACTCCTCTACGTCAGGTGTCATTGGCAAAGTTCTTTCTCCCGCAGTCGTTTTGGTATCTTCGATATAGTAACCAAAACTGCCTCTCTTCTGGAGTTGGCGTTCCACTCTGATAGAATGATTTTCAAAATCAATATCCGAGATAGTCAATCCGCAGAATTCAGAAATTCTTAATCCGGTTTTGAACAGAATATATATGCCTTCATAGTATCTGCAGAAGTGCTTATCTTCCTGCACAAACTTCAGGAACTTCCGCTCCTGGTCTCTTGTTAGTGCATCCCTAGTCACACTGTCATTGACAACAACAGTCGCCAGCTCAAAACCGAACGGATTCTTTCTGATCAAATCATCATCAACAGCCATTCTAAATGCAGGGTTAAGAACTCCTCTTATGGAATGAATCGAGCTATAACTTTTCTTATCTACCTGTTGTAATTTGATCAACCAGAGTTTAGCATCAGATAACTTAACTGTATCAATTCTTCTGGCACCGAATGGATCCTTTTTCAGAAAATTGATCACAGTTTTATATCCTGCTGCAGTATTTGGTCTGACACCGATTTTTGTAGACACATATTTTTCTACAAGCTCAAGCACAGTCAGATTACCGCCGTTGCAGACAATATGATCGAACAGATCTGCCTGTACCTGTCTCTCCATTTCTCTCAATGATTGGCATTTCTTCTTGCCACTTGGCACAGGGTCATTTCTATCCAGTCTCCAACTATACAGGAATCTTTCCTTACCTAAATTATCAACATACTTAAAGCGATATTTTCCATTGGGCAACTGCATCTCACCATTACGCAAAATGCGGCCTCTCTTATCCCTCCTTTTCTCGCTCATAATTTCAATCTCCTTTCAGATTATTCTTCAAATGAAAGAAGACTGTCTTAACAATACAGATAGTATCATAAGACAGTCTTTCCGTCACGGCAAACAAACATTATTTATTTCTTATACGGCGGTTGCCATATTTAAGTATTCTTCAAAAAGTTCTCTTTTGAATCGAACATGAGAACCGATCTCAAGTATGAAATCCGCACCGCTATTCAGTGCTGCTATTTGTCTTAACTTCTTCTCTCCTATGCCATAGTATTCCGCTGCTTCTGTTATACTGAGTGAATACTTATGCCATAAAGGAACACAAGGTTTTCTTAAGTTATCATCTTCCATGGACACCTCCTTTCCCGACGTATATAGATCCATCTACCAGTCGTATTTTTATTCGCATTTTTCTTTTTCATATATATTCCTCCATTCCTTTTTTTAAGGGATTTTCGGGGTGTTTTTTCCAAAAACCCCTTAGCTAGCTACAGGTTTATTTTTCCGAAAGTCCGATGTCGACCAATTCATCCTCCGATGGCCTTCGTCCCATCCTATACGGATATAGCGGGCACTTTTCTCTCGGACATTCCCGGATCTCCTTAACCTGATCGCAACTGCATTCCATGCACTTGGCACGGATCGCCTTAATTGGAGTTTTAAGTTTCTTCATAACGATCACCTACCTTTCACGGTCATTACGACGACGCTGTTTTTCCTCCGCAGCCATCTTCTCAAGAACATCTCTCGGGATCCTCTCAATGACTTTCATCAGTTTTTTCTGCTTCAGGTTCAGTTCCCTTACTTCGTCCCTCAGCTCACCGATCTTCTGATCCTTCTCATCGATCACATTATCCTTATTGCTGATGACCCTGTTCTTCGACTTGACTCTTTCTTCCAGCTCGTCGATCTGTTCGCCCTGTTTTGCGATATAGCGTTCTGTGATTTTGAGCTGATCCTTCAGGTGTGCCATCTCAGGTGCATACATGCCGAGAAGGGCAATAGCTTCATCTTTCTTCTGACTGTTGTTCATAAGTCCGATGTTATTTACCGCTGCCAAAATTTCATTGTAATGTTCGTACAATGCAGCCGTCTGTTTGAACAGATAAGTCGGAATGTGTTTGCGATGCGTGATTTGTTTTGGTTTGCCTCGCATAAGATCCGGATACTTCGCTTCCATATGCTCATAGAAATCATCCTGAAGCTGATGCATCCCTTTGGGTCCGCCTATGATCTCTTTAGAACTCAGTCTGTTGTCCTCAGTGATCGGCACGAAGACCAGATGCATGTGCGGGGTCTTCTCATCCATGTGGACGACAGCGGAGATGATGTTCTCTCTTCTGTACCGCTTCTCGAAGAACTCGAATGCATATCTGAAATATTCTGCCTGAGCTTCATCACTCAACGCCATGATCCACTCAGGCGTTGCTGCTACGATGCAGTCCTGCATCACCACACTGTCCTTTCTCATCTTCGCCCCGGCTTCTTTGATACGAGCCAAAACGAGCGGGCGATATTTGTCAGACGGCTCGACGATGTGGAAGTTGAGATGCGATCGATCAGTATCAATGTCCGGATTGCTCTTGTATCTTTCCTTGAGTCGCTCATGGTGATTACAGATAGGGGTCACTTCTCCCAGTTTGTGTTTCTCGATCCTTATGATCGAATAATTCTCTGTCATAATAATCACTCCTTATTTTGCTAAAGCTGTAAGTTGTCTGTCAGTCGAGAAGAAACGTACACTGCTTTCCCGTAGATAATTCTGTTCCGCTTTCACAGCCGCTTATGACATTGAATGCAGCTGCGAAAAAAAGAGGAATATTAAACGGCTTCAGCCATAGCCGCTTAATATTCCTCTTTTGCGGAAAAGCAGTGTAACCCACTACACCTTTGCCAAGGTCGTGGGCCAGCCGTTCCTTCTGGACTCCCTCTTAAAAAACAAACAGGACGACAGTTTACGTGATTTTCGCTATAGCGAAATCATCGTCACTATCGGCACTCATCGTCACTCTTGCGGAGAGTGATGCTTCGTTTTCCGTTTGTTTTTTTGCTCTTGAAATAAATTCCTGCCGGTTTCAGTGCACTCGAATCAAACTGACTGAGATGTTTCGAGAGCAGGTTAGGCGGCATGCCTTCAGCTTCAAGAGCATTGACAAGCTCGGTCGCTGTTCCTTTCCACTCCCGCTTGTCAGACATGAAATCAATCACTGCATGGATATCAGTCGGGATTGATTCTTGAAAAAGTTGTTCTTCATTTTTGCGTTCAACAATTGACCACTTGCAATTTTCAAATTGAATTTTCCACACTTGAACTTCAATGTCGCGACCTTTCATGTGAAGATCTGCGTCTTTAGAATGAGGATTCGGACGATCCAAAACCATGTTCGTATCGGCTGCTCCGGTGATTCCATTCGTTCCGGATATCATTTCAAAAATATCGGTAGCGCGCATTTTTCTAACATGATGAACAAGGATGATCGCGATTTTATATGCGTCAGCAAACTTCTTTAATTTAGATGCATCAGCATAATCGTTCGCATAAGTTCCTTCACCGCCACCCAGTCTTACCATCATAAAAGTGTCGATAACGATCATCTTTGTTTCCGGAAACTGATGCATATATTCATTCAGTTCACCGATCAATCCGTTACTAAGTGTCTTGCTTGAAGTTGCAAATCTTAATCTCGGAGAGACATCATCTGTAAGTTTATACATTCTTTTCTGGATCCTCTCAGGAGTATCTTCGAGCGCCATATACAAGACATCTATCGGCTCAGTCGGTATTCCAAGAAAAGGTTCGCCCTTGGAAACGCTCAAACATAAGTCAAGTATCATCCAACTCTTGCCACACTTTTGTGTTCCGGCGATCACTGTCAGCCCTGACGGTATCAGTCCGGTAACGACCTGTGGTGTGCTTTCGATAGGTTCATAGAACAACTTTTCTGCGTTGTAAACTTTTAATTCTGCCATTGATATTCACCTCCTTTCTTTTTGGATTTTTGCTTTAACATCGTCACTTTCTGCAAATAAAAAAGCACCCGTAGGTGCTTAGATTTACCAACTGAAGAGAAAAATCAGTGACGATGAGTGCCGATAGTGACGGTGATATCGCTATACCGAAACTATCAGCAAAATTAACACCGGCATATCATCTCTCCGCCGGTACAATGTTCTGCATACACATTCATCAGGTACTTATTCCCTTTGTGTTTCCCTATTTCCTTAAGTTATTATTCTCTGGAATGTCTAGGTATAGTTATCCCGGTTAGTATGCACGATGTGACCTTAGAGTATAGTACCTCCGGTTAGTCACATACTAACAATGTAAGATAATATCCTTTAGCCAGAAAAATATGCTTAATAATAACTTTTTCATATTTTCTAAAACTATGAGGATGCAGTCACATGACATAGATGCTCCTGCATCCTCGATATTATTTTTATCAACAAAAAACATAATTGATAAATAGTTTCAGTCCATATTTGTCCACGACGACCCGGAAAAGGGAAACATTCAGGCGGAAGCTGGCGCAGCTCTCCTCACGGGAATTTAACCCCCTTGTGGTTCTCACAAAGCCGCCCCCATTGCGATGTCTGTGGCTGGGCGGGAGTCGCATTATTTTTTACGGAGGTCATCGCACAAAATGGTTGCCATCCATCTTTCAGAGAGGAGATTGTCGCTCGTAATCTCAAGATCAGTCTTGGCGTCTCGTCATGCATGCTGTCGCTCGTCGCGTTCCGTAAAGTGAAGTACCCGAATGAATGTGTATTAAATTGTAACTCCTTGGAAAAAGAACATCAGTTCTCTTTTGCAGTATTGTAATATATCATATTCAAACATTTGTTTGCAAGCATTTTTTAAAAAAATTATGAGGGGAATTTAATCCCCTCATATAATTAGATTTCCACGCTTCATCACGAAAATAATTATCTTTTCTCCAATGTAAGTCTTTGTTGTATGATATGCTACTATTAGTTTCTCGTTCAAGCACGGTTTCCCGTACTTGAACGATTTTAATGATTGCATTGGTGGGTGTACCCCTTCCCACATCTCTTTTGACCATAAAGGTGTATAGACGGCACTTTCTTCTACCTCAATGCTTATTGTTATTATACATCTTATATTAGTTGCAAACTATCTACTTTTATTTGCCTCCATCCACTGCTGATACCTTTTCTGTGCCTCAACAATCTCTAATGGAGCATCTTTTGCCAATAGAAAACCACCCTGTTCACGTACAAAAATCATGTACGGAGCGATTTTATCTGCTAATTTTGAAATTTCTTCTGTATGCTTGCCTGTTGCTGGAATAGTCTTTCCTCTGGAAAGCGACTTATCACAAACACTGCAGTGAGATTATTTTTCGTCAAATACGGACTGTACCAGCTTCAAACATAAATAAATTCCATTTACAATTAAAACAGTTTTACTTATTAAATAACCATCTGCTCCTACATCATAGGTTCTGCCTACAATATAATAAACCACAAAGTTTATTAATAACAAAACACAAATTGAAATATTATACCTGCTTTTCATTACCAATCACCCCACAATTAACTCACTTTATACAGATACATATCTCTATATAAGTTTTTCCTCACGGTATATGTATTTGTGCTTACAACCTTTCCTGTACTTAAGGTTCTCTTTTGACGAGTGCCTTTTTCAATTTTTTGTCTCGCTCTAACTTTCATATATTTTGTAGCAGGACCTGTAAAGGAAATCGCATATTCCTTGGTGCTATTATATGTGCTACCAACCCCGATTGTTGTGATTCCTGCTATTGTTCCTGTTACACTTCCTGATACACTTACGATTTTGTTACACTTTACGGTACCTGTTTCTCCTTTTTTACAGGTAAGACTATCTGAGCATTGCTTTCCGGTTCCCCACTCCTCTGAATAAGTTACATTTGCTTTCGTATAGTAATATCCGCCATACTGCGGGTCCGCCACGATAGGAAATGCCGAGTTCTCGTCAAATTCAACAACTTGCTTTACGGATGAACCATTAATTTCGTAATGAGTATTTACATCGTTTCCGTTAGCATCCTTCGCCCAAGCTGGCTCAATAGCAAGTATTGATTCCGGATATACTTCTCCTGTCTCTTCATCGGTAATTAAACTATTATTATTAACAACATACAACGTTCCAGTAACTCTTTCTTTTGAATTTGCATAATCCTCGCCTCTAATTATTTCACAACCTTCAGGCAGATTAAAATCGAAAGAATATTCATGAGAAGCTGAAGCGTCGCCTATAGTAACAAGTGTTCTTATTACATATGCATCTTGGATTTCTGTTTCTATTGTTTGAACAGCACATGCAGCGCTTGTATCTTCCTCATTATATACTACGGTACCTTCATCAAGCTTGCCGTCAATAGATTCAAATTGTTCTGGCAGGCTCATCTCTATACTATACCCATTTGTCTCGAACTGAACATTTTCCGCGCCGTCTTCCGGAATTTGAATTTCTCCATCTACCGTTTCTACTACGAAAGATTCATCTTTACATTGAACATCCTCATTAACATCATCGCCAGATACATCTTCTATGATTTCTAGAATATCCGCTTCTGTAAATGCCACATTTCCGGAATCATTTTGACTAATGCATTCATCTTCTATGATGATTTCTTCATCCACCGAATTCTCTGAATCGTATGCATAACACACTGTATAGGATGTAACTACCATCATCAACATTAGAAATATAGACAGTAATTTTTTATTCAGCATTATAACCACCTCTCAACAATATATCTTCTGCAGATCCACCATTTTCTTCAATCAATTCATCTAATTCTTCTTCCGTAATATTGCCTTTTACGGAATCTGGAATAAATATACCCCTATATTCAGAACTATTAATGATTGTTCCCGAAAGCTCAGAACTCGAGATATTGCTTTTGTTGTTAATTACTAGTAATGAAAGCAATAGCAACACAAACAGTATCACAGATGCAAACATAAATTTCTATCTTTGTTTAACCCCCAAAATAACACCTCCTTATTTTTTCAACTATATTACCTGTTTAATGTTTTTTGATTCTATCAACCCAAGTGTTACAGAAGCGTTACATTTCTGCATCTCGGAAAATTTAAAAAATCTCTTTACAGCGAATGCAAAGAGACTACTAAAAATGATCCTAGCAGCCAGTCAATCATACACTTCCGTGCTTAGACACTAAACTTTGCGTCCCCGCCTTTCGATGGGTTTGCCCAAGGTACATATTCAAGTTTTCAAAGATATCGTACTGCATACCATTTTCTCGTACTGGTAGCACTTATATTTGAGTTGATTTTACAACCATCATTCGCATTTATCAAGAAATTGTCAAGGATCATCAGCTATGTGTCAAAAAAAAACAATAAAAATATGTAGCAAGTTCTTACCCCTTCTTGCTACATATTCGTTTTTGATTTGTACAAATCTCTCCCATGCTATTCTTGCACCAGTTAAAACAGTCTTCCTTCTCGTCGGTGTAAAAAAGGTGTAAAACCACTTTTCAAAAGCGCAAAACCCCAGTGTTTATGCGGGTTCTGGCATCACAGGAAAATATTGCCGTGGCAAATGAATAGTATCTTCTTCATCGTTGAAACTCCAGTGTTTTCAAGGGTTTGAGCCATTTTCACCATCCGAAAATTCGGCATAATTTGGCATAAAATAGCATATTTTGGTCACAAAAAGGTGTAAAAAAAGGTGTAAATTTGACCAATTTACACCTCGGGTTTTTTGAGGTGTTTTATACCGCCTTATCCAGTCGTATAACCTCTGCTTTGGCATCCTCGAATTTCACATGCGTATAAGTGTTCATCGTGATGCTGATATCCGAATGTCCCATCAGATACTGCAGTGCCTTCGGATTCATTCCTGCCTTTGCCATATTGGAGCAATAAGTATGCCTGCACACATGAGGGGTGATCCTCGGCAGACATTGGAATGGTTCTTTCTCCGCAGGTAGTTTTGGTATCCTGAATATAGTAACCGATCCTGGCACCCTTCTGCAACTGACGTTCGATCCTGATAGAATGGTTTTCAAAATCAATATCGGATACTGTAAGCCCACAGAACTCAGATATTCTCATTGCTATCCCTATTGATTTTTGATTTATCATCTCTTGCAGTTTGTCAACTTCTTCCGATGTTAGCTGGAGACTGCTCTTATAAATACAAAATCCATGAACCAATAACTCTCCGTTTATATATGGATTGTTTCTATAAAGTCGCGAATAATTGCGTTGACTTTGTCCGGTTGATCGTCATTTGCATTATGCGCTGCCCCCTGAATCATAATGAGTGGAAAACCGGCGCGCTGCTCCCATCTCTTGTTATAGGCAGCAACCTTTCCGACCTTGTCCTTGTCTCCAAGCAATAGAACACTTTTACACGGAATATTCAAATTCTTATTCTCAGGTATGAAGGCCGCCTCACCGATATACATTAGATGACACAGTTCGTTCTTCGAGTAAGAATCTATCATAGTGAGCATGCGCTTCTGTGCAGTCTCCGTTGCTCCGCACATCTTCGCCATTGAAGACCTCAGTATTTTGTTAGGAAACAATTTGCACATCCACTCCAACTGAGTCAGCCAAAACAGATCTGATTTGGAGTAGTAATCTCCAAACGGAACACTATCGACCGAAATGAAGCCAATCGCCTTGGTTGGATGCTGATCAATATAATACTGAGCGATCATTCCTCCGAGCGACTGTCCGATGAATATGGCTCT
>JAGHUV010000037.1 GCA_018064665.1 Candidatus Crickella caballi
AGCTTTCAGGCGTTACTTCGCACCGATTACAACATGATATTCGCATAAGAAAAGCCCTCCTTCAGGCGATAGCCTGAAAAAGAGCTTTGTCTACGGTCTGAAACACACGATATTATTCGTGTGCTTATCATTTATATATCTAGATATATTTATTCAGCCTTAATGCATTCGTACATACGCAGAAGCTCGAAAGGCTCATTGCTGCGGCTGCTATCATAGGTGATAATGTCCAGCCGTTAAGCAGCGCTGTGTACGCGCCTGCTGCCAGAGGTATTAAAAGTATGTTATAGAAGAATGCCCAGAACATATTCTGCTTGATTATTCTCAGAGTCTTCCTGCCAAGTCTGATAGCAGCTGCCAGGTCGGCGATGCTGCTGTGGACCAGGACGACGTCTGCGGAGTCCAGAGCCACATCAGTGCCGGCGCCGATCGCGATTCCGACATCTGCACGGGTGAGCGCCGGTGCATCGTTGATGCCATCGCCGACCATCGCCGTCTTGCCCTTCTCCATCAGCTGTCTGATGACCGCTTCCTTGCCGTCCGGCAGTACTTCCGCAACTACCTCATCTATTCCTACCTCGGCTGCAATAGCCTCAGCAGCAGCTTTCTTATCTCCTGTCAGCATTACTGTATGAATACCCAGATTCTTGAGCTCTGCGACTGCTGCTGCACTGTCTTCACGTATGGAATCAGCAACAGCTATTACGCCCAGCAGAACGCCTCCCCTGGTGAAATAAACGCGTGTTTTGCCTGCATAGGCATATTCCTCAGTATCCTTCTGAACTCGGGCTATATCGAGAATCAGGCGACATTCCGGGCTGTCTGCACCGGACACTGCTGCCAGATCGTTGAACAGCGCATTTTCGCCTGTAAGGATGGTATCGGCCGAGCTGAGAAGTTCTTTAACACCTATCTCATTCATGCCCGTAGCTGCGAGTACGAACTGCGCAGAACCTCCGACAATAGGAACAGCGTCTCTGCCTTCTGTAACAAATGCACGAACACCCTTGCCTGGGACTTCCTCGAAGTCGCTGATCCTGGTCGTCATCACCTTGATATAATTGCATATAGCCTTGGCAAGCGGATGTTCCGATCTTGCTTCAAGTGCTGCTGCTACATCAAGCAGTTCTTCCTCATCAACGCCCTCTGCTACATGTACATCCGTAACAACAGGTGCACCTCCGGTCAGTGTTCCCGTCTTGTCCAGTGCAACGATCTCTATTCTTCCGGTCTCTTCAAGAGAAGCAGCCGTTTTAAACAGTATTCCTCTGCGTGCTCCCGCACCACTTCCTGCCATGATAGCAACCGGTGTTGCCAGTCCCATCGCGCATGGACATGAGATGACGAGCACCGCAACTGCCCTCTTCAGAGCCGCAGCTGTTCCTACACCTATGAACATCCATATCGCAAATACGACGATCGCAATGCCGATAACGATCGGAACGAAAACACCTGCTATTTTATCTGCCATTCTAGCAATAGGCGCCTTGGTAGCGGCCGCATCATAAACAAGTTCTATAATCTGTGCCAGAGTCGTATCCTCTCCGACACGTGTTGCTCTAGCTTTGACATATCCCGACAGGCTTATCGTTGCCGCACTGATGCTATCGCCCTTCTTCTTGTCGACAGGCATACTCTCTCCCGTCAGTGCAGACTCATCAACTGCTGTATGGCCTTCGATGATCTCCGCATCAACAGGGATCTTCTCACCTGCTTTGACGATTATCACATCACCGATCTGGACTTCGTCTGTAGGGACCTCGGTCTCGTCACCGTCACGCAGTATACGTGCAGTCTCAGGTGCCAGTTTTATTAGATCTTTGAGCGCATTGGTCGTTTTGCCCTTGGATCTTGCCTCCAGCATCTTTCCTACTGTGATCAGTGTCAGTATCATCGCTGCTGATTCAAAATACAGTGAACTGAGCTCTGTTTCAGGCTTCAGGAGCACATACACACTCCACAGAAATGAAACACCTGAACCAAGTGCCACGAGTGTATCCATGTTTGCCGCTCCGTGCAGCACGCTCTTAAACCCGTTAACGAAGAATGCTCTGTTTATGATCATGATTGCCAGAGCCAATGTCATCTGAATGCATCCGATGGTCATCGGCTTCACGCCTGCAGCCCATTCGGCATCCTCCCACAGCATGTGTCCCATGCTGAAGAACATGAGTATTACAAGCAAAATAAGCGACCACAGCAACCTCTTGCGAAGCCGCGGTGTGTCGCTGTCTTTTAACTGTTCTTCCTGTTTTGCCAGTTTTTCGGAATAATGACTATTTACTGGGCGAAGCTTCTTCGCAACCGAATCCTACAGCCTTTACTGCCTCACATACTTCAGCAGGATCAAAACTACCTTCAACCTGCATGGAGTTTGTCAGCAGACTAACTGCAACTGCATCAACACCGGCTACAGCTGCTGTAGCCTTCTCTACCTTAGCTGAGCAGGCAGAGCATCCCATTCCTGTAACATTGAATTTCATGATTTATACTCCTTATTTTTATACGGTTTCGTATTCGTAAATAATCTCGCACTCAGGAATTTACATGTGGGTATTGTATCATATTCTTTCAATCAATACATCAATCACTCCGCCACATATCATTCCTGTATTCTGTGCGTCATTTTCTCCTACCCTGATGAGCTCACTACAGAAAGTAACATCTGCCAGTTTTTCTACTGAAATACGAGCTGCCTGTGCTTCTGCAAGACCTCCGCCGATCGTTCCTATCTTACTTCCGTCAGATCTAACGATCATTTTGGTTCCGGGTTCTCTCGGTGAAGCCATCTCTTTTCTAACCATAGTGACGAGCATCATTGCGTCTTTCCCGTTAAGTACTGCATCCATCTGCTCATTACTGAATGCTTTATTTCTGGAAAGGTCTGTGTTCTTGATCTGAATTATCTGCGCAATAATTGCCATTGCGATCTCTTCAGCCGTATTCGCATTGATGTCAAGTCCTACCGGTGTATATACAGTATCGAACAGTTCCTCAGATACTCCGAGTTCTGCGAGATTAGCCTTTA
Source organism: Candidatus Crickella caballi (assembly GCA_018064665.1). Lineage (GTDB taxonomy): Bacteria > Bacillota > Clostridia > Peptostreptococcales > Anaerovoracaceae > Crickella > Crickella caballi. Next base: position 3,029 of record JAGHUV010000037.1, read on the forward strand.
ATATCCTTATCTTGCCTGCTGATCCAAGCATTCCCAGATATGCTCTTTCCTTCCTGAGTATCCTCTCAAGACAGTCCTGATCTATCGCATGTGCTCTCTGAAGCGACAGAAAGAAAATATTCTTACCGCCTTCAATCTTGTCGAGTGCCGTCTTCCAGTTCTCGCATATAACGCGATCAGCCCCAGCTTTTTTTGCAATTTCTGCAAATTCCGGGCGATCTTCTATGCATGTCACAGGCATGCCGATAAATTTTGCAAGCTTTATGCACGCAGCACCAACATGTCCCGCACCACACACAACGAGTTCAGGTTCTTCTTCAACAACTTCGCAGAACACTTCTTTGCCTTCGATATTATATAAGCCTGTTGTTTTGATCTGATTAGTAAGTTGATCCAGGTTATCTTTGAAAAATTTCAGGCCGGATGTACAGTGCACCAGCTCATTTGCCGAGAAAAGTGCTTTTCTTACTTCACCTCCGTCTGTCATGCTTGCAATAACGCTGTGACCGGCAAGCTTTCCACTACCTATTAATTCAACGATTTCTTTCATAATTACCCCTTACTTGAGAAAGGGCCTTATGATCAAGCCCTTTCTCTGTTTGATTACACCATCACTTTGTTTTAACACTCTTTTTTGATGACCATAATGAATAGTATTTATTTCCGGATACCGTTTTATATGTTCTGACCTGAACATAATATCTTTTCCTAGCCTTCAGCTTTTTTATCGATTTATATGTTGTGCTCGGCGTAGTAACAGTTACAGTCTTCGCCGATGACATCGATGATTTCAGACTGTAGCGTATCTGATATCCCGTATATGATTTCTTAGCCCATTTTACTTTGAATCCCCTCTTCAAAGCAGTAAGTCCAGTGATATATGTTTTATCAGGATTCAGCGCTTTTATTGTCGTCTTATTCTTTATATCATTGCACTTGCTACACTCATCATATTCTGAACCTGCAATGCCGACCTTTGCTGCGATTTTCTTATGAACATACATATGGTCGCACTGCCATTTGAGAATAGGATATCCTTCATTAATTGAATAACCATCCTTTCCGAATGATGAGCTGATCGAATATGATTTTAATGTGCTATCGGGCACGACCGATCCTGCAACTCCGGCCTTGGATCGTCCCTCGTCCACAGTAGTCAATCCCGCTACAGACGACTCACTGCAGTAAGTACTGCTGATATTTGAATTGTATCCAAAACCGATGACTCCTCCAACATTAGTAGAAACAAATCCGTCCCCAAGCGTGATCTTTCCTATGTTATAGCAATACTTTACAGTCGCTGACTTGCTTGAACTTGAATCCTTGTTTGCAATACCTGATACTGTTGCTTTATCTTTAGCTGATTCACTGCAGATCTCTCCGGTATTGTAACAGTTACTTATTACTGCACTGCTGCTAAGTGCAGAACCAACGATTCCACCAATTGCAAATGTATTCTTTAACGCACTGACCGCTCCGTTGTTCACACAAGAATCAACAGTTGCCGCACCGGCTGTATATCCCAGAATGCCACCTATGCAGAATGTATTGTTGTAAGCAGAATTGACAGCTGATGATAAAGCTGCCCTGTTGGCACATTTTGATATCGTAACAGTATAAGAACCAGCAGTTCCAAGAATACCGCCTACATAATAGCTTGAAGAAATAATGTTTCCTTCATTTACACAGTATTCTATCTTCACACCTTTGTTTCCTGAGACCTTACCGACGATGCCTCCGACATTCTTATTAGTTGCTGTAATATCTCCCTTGTTTGTGCAGTTTCTGATGGCAGTGATACCTTCTGCAGTTCCGACAATGCCTCCGGCATCACGCGCTTCCTCCATAGGAACATCTGCCACGCAATTCTCTATTGTAGTATCGATTGCATCACCGACAATAGCACCGCCGTTAGCTCCGTTTTTGAAGGCGCACTTCAGCTCAGATTCTCCGCCACTTGCAGTATTGACATACGAGCCAGAAACAACATTTACATTTCTGATCACTGCGCCTTCCGTTACTCCGAAAAGTCCGCCGTTAGAGCCGTATGAATAACCCGTCTCGAAATTTCTGTGCATATGTTCGATAGTATGACCTTTGCCATCAAATGTACCTTTGAAAGGAAAAGCGTCAGTCCCTATTCCTATCCAGCTTCTTTCATTGCCGTATATGTCTCCGCTGTTAGCGGTTGTGTTGGCAAGAGAGATGTCATTCGCAAGTTCAAAGTTTACTCCAGCAAAATCGGTCTCGCCTTCAAGGCAGAGTTCTGCAATTCCTGCAAGCTGTTGTGCACTTGAAATAGAATAGGATCTCGTGCCTTCTTTATACCAGCTTGTATCAGCATAGGTAGTCCATCTCTTGCCCTGAGTCTTAGGCTTGAAGCTGATCTCAATGAGCTCTGATTCTCCCGTCGACTTGTACTCCTTGCTGATTCGATCGATCAGTTCCAGCGAATTCTCGGTAAAGATAGGATCCCCAAATTCACCTGTATACTCAAGTGTCTTGATATCCGGCTGTACAGGCTCTATATTGCCTTCTGTTCCGGTTCGCTCGTCCTTGAGTTTGGCAATAATACGGATCTTTTCTTCCTTGGCAATAGAATCTCCGCTATTCAGACTTACCCACTTGGAGCTGCTTTCATCATACTTTTTGACTGTAACATAGTAATCCTCACCGTCATTCTCTTCCGGGAAAACAAGCTCTGCAGGCATGTTCGGTTCAAATTCTGCTGTTACTGTTACATTCTTTCCACACACAGTATAGAAATATCCCAGAGTTTCGCTTGTTGTCTCACCGCCATCCTCTGAGAACTCAAGCGAAGCGAGATGATAACCGTTGTCAGGAGAAACGGTGAATTCAACTGTGCTTCCATATTTAATACTTTCTGTCTTCGATGCGCTTACAGTTCCGTGCTCACATTCATTGATACTGATATTCGCTTCATCTCCGGCAGAGTGATCCTGGAACCATAGAACGGGATAGCCTCCATTTATATTGTGGTCATCCGTGCAGAAAACTTTTCCGTATTTATTGAGCTCACTAATAAACTCTGATGATTTCATATAGACATCAGTCTTAGCAGCAACATTTGTTATTCTGGCTTTCTTATTTACATTAATTTCGCCTTTATTATATCCGCTTTTTTCAATAGCCGCCTCCGGTTCAATATAGTAGCAGTCTGCTACTTTGTAGGCTGCAAAAGCCTGACCGTCTACGCCGATATCCTGCCCGTCATACTTAAGACCGTCGTTATCACAGAGACCTGTATCTCCTACGTTGTAGCAGTTATAGATATCAGCAGCGACAGCATTTCTGCCTTCACTACCTTCATATCCGTTACTTCCGCAGATGCCACCATGCTCCCAGAAATTTGATTGAATTTTCCCGGCATTATAGCAGTTGCGGATGACCGATTTGCCCCACGCTGCTCCAACAATACCTGCGCAGCCTCTCATGTCGGTTGCAAATACGTTCGCATAGTTCGCACAGTTTTCGACAAGCACCCCGTAATTGGTTTCACCAATTCTTCCTACTACACCGGCAACCATCCTTCTGCCTTCTACATTACCTTTTACAACGACATTTCGCACTGTCGGTACCCACGTCTGTGCATAATCCATGTACACATCCTTAGGATATCCATTCTTATAGTCAACTCCGCCACCGAGATATCCTATCAGTGCTATTTCCATGGCATAGCCAAATCCCAGAGCAGCTTTTCTGTCAGCATTGATAGTGACTGTATGACCCTGTCCGTCGAATATTCCCTGGAATCTTGTATCGATGACTCTTGCTTCTTTTCCATTCATCGATTTCGGATTCATTGCATACTTTCCGCCGATCGGCGTCCAGTTTTTATTGCCCATGTCGATATCTGCTGTGAGCTTCACAGTTCTGTAAAGCATATCATGATGGATATCATCTTCAGCAATCGAGACTTCTTTCGTTACAGAAGGAAGTCTCCAGACTGTATCTCTTACCTGAGCCCCTGAGTTTGGTGTAAGCAGGTCAGCGATATGCGCCTCCGTCTGGATGTATCTGTGTGAATATTGTCCATTCTCTTCGGCCCTGCCTTCGTTGTCCTTGATCTGAAACTCCTCAGTCTCATTCTCATCGACCATGCCGTTAACGATCGCCGCCAGACCTGCAAGCTGAGCAGGCGTTCCTATCTCAAAGCATGTTTTCTCAGGATCATACCAGCTGATATCAACAGATCCGTCCCACTCTACAGTCGACATGAAATATGCTGTCACAGTGAACTCTGTTACATTTTCAGGGAGGTCATTTATTGCAAATGAACCTTCTTCGTTATATGAAACGTATTGCTCCTCGTCCTTACTTCCGTTTTTCCACATCAAACGTACTGTAGCAAGTTCATGGTTTTCATCCGCTACAGCTTTTCCGCTTATTGTGCCCTCGGAATATGACAACTCTGCTATTGCACCGCCCTCAATATCTTCTGACGCTACAACGCTTACTGCCTCTTCGGACTCCTCCTGCAATAACGCATTGTTTTCTTCTTCATTTCCGTTTTCAATACCAGTTACTTCTTCGAATACTGTGTCTTCATCAGAAAACGTATCTTCCTCTGCTTCCGTTTCTTCAGCAGAGGTCTCAGAACGTTCCGAGACCTCTGTCTGTTCTACTTCCGCAGGCCCTTCTGTTGCCAATACTTCAACCGGGATATATGTTGCCATCACGATCAGCGACAGCAGCATTATACTTATTTTTCTGAGTAAATTACTCATAATGGGCCTCCGTCCTTTAATTTATATTGGACTATTTTTTAACCTTTTTGCCTATAACTGATGAATATGCTCCATATACAGTGCTCTTGCCGGATGCTGACTTATAAGCCTTGATTTTGTAGTAATAAGTCTTTCCGCTCTTAAGTTTTGTATTCTTATAGCTGTTTGTCTTTACTGTTGCGATCTTCTTGAATCCACTGCTCTTCTTGGTTGAACGATATACAACATATCCTGTTGCGCCTGAAACGTTCTTCCACTTGAGCTTCATACTTCTGGTCTTAACATTGGCCAGCGATCCTGTCTTGTACCAATACACTTTTCCCGGTGCCTTCAGCGGGAAGTTTACAGTTACCTTGCACTTACCGATAGTGTTGCCCTTTTCAGTTTTTCCGCTGATAGTACATGTGCCGTCAGCTACTGCTGTAACATTTCCGTTCTCATCAACTGTAGCTATACTTGTATCGCTTGATGTCCATGTAGCTACACCATAAAGTATTTCGACTTCCTTTTCAGTCATATTGATGAACGGCATCTTGACCTGCTTTGGAGTCTTGCTTGTGAGTGTCATTGAAGCGATATCAAGGTTTACAGGAATCTTTATATTCAGCTGTGGCAGATTAGCCATTGAGAATTTTCCTGTAAAGTTTACAACGCCCATCTTTACAGCACTGTCCTTCTTAAGGAATGTCTCCTTGCTGAGGTTTCCGCCTACATATGGTCTGATTGATGTTGCAGCACCTGTTCTCCAGCTTCCATCAGCAAGTGCATTGCAGGCTTCATCATATGTAGCATACTCATGCTCACTTGTAGCAACTATCGGAGTAATCTCTGCTGCGCCCTCAACAGCAACAGCCTGTGCACTTTCATAATCACTTCCATTGAATGCACCTGTGATATCATTTCCATTCTGGTCTACAAGTTTGAACTGATCTGTAAGACTCATAAGATCGCTTACATTAAGATCAAATTTTCCCTGCTCTGCACCATCGGCATTGTTCCAGTTAAGAGCTGCATCTGAGATCTCATCAAGTGAACTGATACCGAGTGTCTCACAAAGAACTGCTTCATAGCTTGGTCCTTCAGCAACTACGTAGCTCCAGTTCTTTCCCTGGCTGGCAGCATACGGAAAAACCTGAGCCTCCATCTTGTTCTCTTCCATCCATGATGCGGTTACGCCTTTTCCTGTGTCAACGCCGTTAGCATATACGTTGAATACATTGCCATCTGCAGCGTTTACACACAATGCCGTAGCAGGCATCATGACAAACATCATAACCAGCGCAAGGAAAACTGAGCTGGTTTTCTTCATGAACTTTGTCATTGTTCATCCTCCTTTATTAGTATAGAATAATAATGTATGTATATATGAAGACCGGCTTGTGACTGCATTGCTATGCCGGACTTATATATCATGCCTGACCGCTATACCCCGCGTATAGCGGTTTTGTATTGCAGATCATCAGTTTTCAACTGTCATCTGTGTTCCATCATTTGCTATGATGTAATACTTATCTGTTTCCGGATCGTAATATACGCTTCCCTGTTTCTCCAATTGTTCGGTCTTTGTCTCCGCATTCTGAATATCCTTCTCAGTAAAATCGCTTAATGCATCTTCTTTCCTTGCATTATCATTCACATGACCATTTTCCATGATATTCAAATTCCAGCTGACAATCAGCGCCAGCATAATACCCACTGCCAGAACAAGCATTGCGTCCACCAGATTTGCAACTGTCGCCATGGGATTGATATCCTCCAGCTGCGATACTCTGGTATTACTGCTGAGCCTTCCGCTTCCATTACGCCTTAACATCCCTTTTTTCAACCTCCAATATGCATTCCATCAGTGTCTCCAATATGGACATGTAATTGTCATACCATCTGCCTCTTATTGTTGAAATCACCATTGCTACAGCAGCCGAGATAAGTCCAAGGATCGTAGTATCGAATGCCGTCAGCAGTGAAGAAGATAAAGTGATGGTGTCTCCCTGTCCGAGAGCGATGATTCCAGGACCAAGCGGAATAAGTGTTCCCAGAAGTCCAAGCATAGGTGCTATCTTTGCAATAATATCTGTTATCTTGACTCTCCTGTCATAAAACGACTGCTCCTGCTGCACAAGTCTTACCGCAAGAGATTCTCTCATAAGTGGTGTGATGGAAGGATGTGCAGTGAGTTCGATGAGTGCCGCTTTCTGTCTCTTAAGCAGTTCGCATTCGGAAATGCAGTCAACGATCTCTGCCGTATTACCGGTGCAGTTGATAGCATCAACCATCTTCGGCATCTCTACCTTAAGATGCTTTCTTTCTGTAAAATACTCCGAAATGATCCAGCCTATCATGAACAGTGATACTGCGATAAGTAATATCAGCAGTATTATTACAGGATATTGCATGCCGCCTGCTATCGTTCTCATTGCTCTGCTAAAAATATTCATATTTACTTCCATAATCTACCCCACCTTTGCTTTCCATATCTCCAAACTCCGAATGCTGCACCTCCGATTGATATCAGCCCGCTTAACAGTCCCAGATAAAGACCGAAGTGATCACTATCCTGTTTGACCATGAACTGCTCGCTGTCATCAGCCATTTTCTCCTGGTGCGTATTCATTGAAGCCTTATCCTTATCTGCAGTCCTGTTGAGTGCAGATCTCAGATCCTTACTTGCTTCATCCGATAAAAGAAACATATTTGATTTTGAAACATCTACTTTTTCAAGCTTGTGTTCTTTTGTGTCGGTATTGTTGCCCGGCATTTTAATATCATCGGATTTTCCATCCGAACCTTCCCCTGAGCCGGATCCCTTACCATTCCCACTATCTCCACTGCCGTTACTGTTCTCATCACCAACATTAACAGTAAATTCCTTTACAGCACCTCCGCTGTTTGCCGTTATTTTAACAGTACCTTTCTTCTTAAATTTTACTACTCCGTTACTGTCTACTTCGGCTATTCCACTGTTACTGCTGCTCCATGTAATATTACTTTGTATCTGCTTTTCCAATGCCTCATCGGCTGCGCCTGCAGTGACCTTCAGCTGATGCTTGCTTCCTACTTTTCCCTTGATATTCGTCTCATCAGAGGTCAACTTAGGTGTTCCAGAGAACATGACATATATGGTATGTACCATTTTGGCAGAATTAAATGTTCTTTTCTCTGTCGGCCCTGACTGTCCGAAATTGAGTCTGAATCTGTTGGATGTTCCCAGATTGCTTGTGCCTGTTGCATCAGAGGTTCCTACTTCATACCAGACCCATTTCTCTTCCAGTGCCATCATCGGTTCGACTCTGACAGCATTCTTCCACGCCTTCTTTTCATTGCAGACGATTTTCTTCGCATCACTCTCAGCCGCGTATGCTACCAGCAGAATATTATCCACAACCGACGCTGTCTCACTGCTTTCCTCAGGAGCAGGCTCCTCAGGCTGTTCGGGTTCCTCAGGTTTGTCCGGCTCATCAGGTTTATCCGGCTGATCAGGTTCGTCCGGCTGATCAGGTTTATCCGGCTGATCAGGTTCATCCGGCTGATCAGGTTCGTCCGGCTCATCTTCTTCCCCTTCATATTCAAAACAAGCTGCCAGATCTCTGAAGTAGTATCTTTTCGTACCGAGCAGATGTTTCCAGGTAAAGCTTGTAAAAGCCCCATTTCCTGAATCCGCTGTCCAAAAATCCAATTGTGCTATCGAGCCCTGATCTATCCCCGCAGCATCCAGCACAGTTGAGAGAGGCACTCCTATAGATGAATCAATAGCAACTCTCTTACTTCCGTCCCAATATGAGTAATCTCTTTTTACTGTTCCCATTCCATAGAGCTCGCTCGCAGAGAAAACGGCTTTTTCAACATAGTCTTCTGTTGGCCAGCCAAAATAACCTATCTTTATTGTCAGCTTGTCAACAGCATTTGCATCTGCCTTCAGTGCTCCTCCATAACCGGTAATGAGACTGAAAACCATCATTATTATTAAGAATTGTGAAATTCTTTTTTTATTCATTTGTGGTTTATTCCTTTACTGTTGTTCCTGCATCAATGTATTTTGCCAACTGAATGAGCCAGCATTTTTTCGCATTCCTTATCGCTCAAATTATAATGCCAGAACAATTTATAGTATTCCTGCACATCTTTATATATATTGCCCTCGTAATGCTCAGGATAAGCAACGGCCATGAGCCATCTTGCTCCGAGGATTTGGTTGACGCTCGGTGGCGCAGACATCCAGCTATACGGACGGCAAGGTATCTCATAGTAACGATCCTTCTTGATTGCATCAAGTTCAGACCATGCCGAATCAGGCTCTGCAACGGTATCATAAGGTCCATCTTCAGCCATGATGATCATTTCCGGATCAGTTTTGTAAAGCATCTCAAAATCCACCGGATTACCACCGTCTCTGCCGTTGACCTCTTCTTCATCAAGCTGAATCGCATTCTTCGCTCCGATAAAATCAATTACTGCAGCCTGTACGCTCCCTTCAACATTACAGTTGAGGCCTGTCGAACTTACGCCGAAAAGGATATTTCTTACCTCATCTTCGCTAAGTTCACCCTTTATCTTCTCTGCCATGCCGATCGTATCCTCACAGTATTGAGCCAATTTCTCGGCTTCTTCCTCTTTGCCAAGAATCTTTCCGAGTTTTCTGTATGCTTCCGGATACGTATCCAGATCCGCTTTAACGTATATCGTTGCAATACCGGTCTGTTTCTGGATATTGTCCATATCCTCGTTTCCCTTTTCCTGGATCTCTCCCACATCTATGATGATCTCTGTGTCAGTATTCATCAGATTTTCAAGGTTGAGGCTCATCTTCTTACCGTAAAACTGCCCCAGTGTTGGAAGATCAATATAATAATCAGGAAAGAACTCCGCTATCGACATACTCGGTGCTTCTGCCAGTCCCACCATCATCTCTGGAGCCAGGGTGACCAGTATCATCTGTGCATTAGGTCCTGATGCAACTATTTTGCTTATATCCTTACGAAGCTCTACTTCTCTTCCGTAGTCATCAGTATATGTATATGTTTCAACACCTTCCGGATACGACAATTCTGTGCTTCCGCATCCGGTGAAACACACTGTTGTCAGCAGAAGTATAGTTGCTAATATAGCTGCTATTCTTTTATTCTTTGTTTTCTTCATTATCCTCGTATTCTTTCAACTCAAAAAATCTGACTCTTTTGTCCGCACTCTCTACCATCTCAACGTCAATACCGTACATATCCTTTATGAGCTTTTCGTCCATTACATCCTGTGGCTTACCCTGACGGTATATAATGCCATCTCTGATGCAGAGTATTCTGTCTGCAAAGACATATGTCTGCTCCGGATTATGCGTACTCTGAATAATCGTGTATCCCTCTGACACCAGCTTTCTCAGCTGCTTTTGGACTCTCATCTGATTGCCATAATCCAGACTTGAAGTCGGCTCATCCATTATCAGTATTTTTGCGCCTTGAGCCAAAGCTCTTGCAATAAGCACCATCTGCTGTTCTCCGCCGGATATCTTAGTATAATCGCGATCCTTAAGATGCATTATTCCCATTTTCGACAAAGCATCCAAAGCAAGTCTCTTTTCTTTCTCGCCTGGGCCCGACATTCCTCCTGCGACTGACATTGTACCCATAATCACCATGTCCATCACATTGTATGCAAATGTCGGTTTTGATGCCTGCGGGATATATGCGACATAGAGTGCTTTCTCTTTAGGTTTCAAGCGGGAAAAGTCTATTCCGTCAACAGTTATCGATCCGCTATATCCTTTTAACAGTCCGAGCATGCACTTGAAAAGCGTGCTTTTCCCTGCACCGTTGTGTCCAAGTATGCACAATAGTTCTCCGGGTCTGGCATCAAACGAAACACCTTTGAGTACTTCATGCGTTCCATATGCATATCTAAGATCACTGACACTTATCATACGCTTTCGCCTCCTTTCGTTATCAGATAGATAAAGAAAGGTGCGCCGATTATCGCTGTAAGAATTCCAATCGGTATTTCTACCGCAAACAGATTTCTTGAGATATTGTCGACCATAAGCAGGAAAAATGCTCCCATAAATACCGATGCAGGAAGCAGGAATTTCATATTGTTACCTACTACCTTCCTGCAGAAATGAGGCACGACAAGTCCCACCCAGCCTATCATTCCACTTACCGATACCGCGGCTGCGGTTACCAGTGTTGCACATATCAGGGATATAAACCTTACCTTTGCAACATTTATTCCGATAGTGCTCGCTTCATCCTCTCCGATAGTGAGAACGTTTATCTTCCAGCGAAGTATCAGAAGCGGAATAATACCGACAGCAATAATTGCTCCAGAGAAAACTACATCTCTCTGTGTAGTCCCGGTAAGGCTACCCATCAGCCAGTATGTTATTTCCGGCAGTTCATTTGTCTGATCCGCCACAAGCTTTATGAAACTTGTTCCGGCTTGTGCCAGAGCACTTACCATCAGACCGGCAAGAACAAGACCGACAGTTTTGTTCCCTTTGGTCCTGTTTCCGATAATATAGACAAGCCATATTGTTGCAAGGCTGAACGCGAATGCCATAACGGTGATCATCCATTCATTCATTCCCGCCAGAATGGCAAGTGCCGCTCCAAGGCCTGCACCACTGGATGCACCCAGGAAATCAGGCGCAGCCATCGGGTTTTCAAAAATACCCTGATATACGCAACCTGCCGCTGAGAGGGCTATCCCCACAAGGCATGCTATAAATATTCTTGGCATTCTTACGGTCCAGAAAACATGTTCCTGCTGGCTTGTCCAGAACGGTTTAACATCCGCAAACTGACTTATTATTATTCCGCCAAGTTCTTTGGGAGTGATCGAAAACTGACCGAGAAAGAAAGATATAATTACACCGGCCACCACCATTAAGGACATGATTATTATTGTTGTTCTTTTTCTAGCATCTGTCATTTCTGCTCAGCTCTATTACTGTCAAAATATCTGTATAACACTTTGGTGAACGGCGGAATATTGGTCTCTAATGCCGCTCTCCATCTCTTTTCTTCATACTCTTTCTCAGCTTTTATACATCCATTTGCTTGAATGATAAGTTCTTCACCTGTGATATCTATTCCGGTTTTTGCCGAAAACATTCTTGCCAGGATCTCAAAGGTCTCGTCATTATCCAAAAGTGCAAATGCTGTAAAAATGCAGAATCCCAGATTCTCAAGTACGAAAATTTGAGAATAGAGCAGTTCCATTGTACTCATGTCTTTAAGCTTGAGATATCTGCTGTCAACCTGAACTTCGAAAAGGCTTTCATCCTGAATTGCTCTTCTATCAACAAGAGATTCAGCAACCTTATCCGAAAAGAGATTTCTTATTCCATAAGTTCTCGATGCAATTATTCTCCCGATAGGTGTTCCCTGCTCGATTTCATCAAGCCACTCCAGAAGGTTCTCCTCTCCGTGTTCGATCCCGACAGCTTCTGCATATGCCTTTGCTGCAGTAACATACTCGACACTTACCAGGCCCATTTCAGTTGCCCTGTCCTGTATCTCTTTGGAGAGGTCATAATCATCTATTCCGAAACAGTTTTTCACTGCCGCCTCTACTTCGACCTGGGACGGACTCTCATACTTACGTCCGTCGTTACTTGTGTGTCTGTTCAGGCAGCCTATGGCACACATAGGTGCACATGTCCGATTGCTCCTCAATCTGTTCCTGCTGTCATCATCAGAGACATTCTCTCCGGAAGGGTCCTTATGAAGAGCTTCCTTCCCTGCATTCATTACTGAGAGTTCGGCAAGTGACCGCCTGCTTTTCAGTATTTTCATTATGGTGATCGATCCGTAAGTCGGAAGTGCTCCTCCGCATACCTCGTCATGAATTATCTTCTGAGTAAGCTGCTTGCTGAGCGCCCAGAATTCCTCTGGCGCATTGTTTTCTCTTGCAAAGCAGTCATTGCCTTCGACAACGATCGCCCTTATATTCTTTGCTCCGAACACATCACCAAATCCACTGCGAGGACTCTGATACTCAGGTGTCCCATGCGGATATGTCAGAAAGACCACCGAAAGTGCCATTCTCATGTCTCCACATTTTCCGGTCCCCATGATCCCGACATTACTACCGTATTCTGCCTTCAGCCCATGGACTATGTCCTTAACATCAGCTCCGATGTATTCCGGTCTTACCGAAAAATCAACGCCGTTTTCAGTGATATGGATCACTGTGCTCTTTTCAGGAGAATTTCCTTTTATCACGATTGCTGCAATGCCCAGGCTTCCGATCTTCTGCGGCAAATTTCCCGTAGTATTGCATATCTGTATTCCTTTTCCGCGGTCTTCAGCTGTCGCAATGAACATGCGGCATGCACTGGGTGCTTTGTTACCCGCAAAAAAGCCCGGCGAAATAACGATCACATTCTCTTTGCTGTATCGTTCTGCATCGTCAGGCACATATTCTTTTATTAAGTCAAGAACAAGTCTTCTCCCATATGCGCTTTGCTTATTATACGGATGTTCTCTTGTTTCAAAAGTCTTTTTTTCTAAATCAATAACAAGTATTTTCTCAGTCATTATTACAGTTTTACTTAGTTTCTGTCCTATCATTTAAATACATAAAAACACGTTTAAACTCTATGACAAATATCTGTATCAGTCAAATAGGCAAAGACTATCAGACGTGCTTCTTTCTATTGAATTATCCTATAGTTCGTTGTGAAGCGTATCTTTTTTTCTGTAACAGGCTAGATAGATCATGTCAATGACAACGACGATCATCCACGACACTGCTTCACCTGCAGGCAGAACATCCGCACCTACACTCTGATAAAGGAGATAGGCTAATGTCAAACGTCCTGCAAGTCCGGCGATCGAAGCTGCAGAAGCAACAAGAGTATGCTTTGATCCATTAAGATATCCATTCAGAACAAACTGCAGACCAAACAGCCAGTAGAATGGCATGCAAACCATGATATATCTGTAACCTGCAGCTGCAGATGCTTCTTTCAGGCCAAATACTCCCATGAGCGGATATCCGACGCCCCATAGCACCACCGCCATAACAGCGGCAACAGCAAGCGCAAATATCAGGCTGATCTTCAGCGTCTGTCTAACTCTGTCATATCGAGCAGCTCCGGCATTCTGACCGGTGAATACCGATGTTGCCTGTCCGAGGCAAAACAGCGGAATGACCAGGATCGCATCTACCTTGAATGCGGCTGTAACGCCAATAACAACTGTAGCGCCAAGCAAATTGGTAACGTTCTGCAGCAGTATGTTTCCTGCCGATGTCGCGAGTGACTGAACGATCTGCGGAAGCCCCAGCCTCACGCATTCCCGTACCTGCGGCTCCGGCTCATCATCAGCGTCATATCTGATGCCTCTGAGTTTCTCTCTGATCTTTTTCTGCAGATACGCGACAGACATGGCCTGAGCCAGCACCGTGGCAATGGCGGCTCCACCTATTCCCAGTCTTAATACAGCAATAAACAGCAGATCCAGGCTGATATTCACAACACTGGAAATAGCTATTGCACCAAGAGGTTTTTTGCTGTCTCCCATTCCTCTTATTACTCCGGACTGGAGATTGTATATTGCAGTAAACGGTACACCAATGAACACTATCCTCAGATATGTCAGCGCAGATGCGAATAGATCTTTAGGGGTATTGATCAGCCTGAGAAAGGCCTCTGCTCCGGAAAAAACAACAGCCAGTATGACGATCGTTATTACCAGAGTTATTTTATACATGTCTTTGATAAGTCTGCTAAGATCACTGTATCTCTCAGCTCCATACAGGTGAGAGACGCATATTGAGCAGCCTCCGGCCAGTGCGATCTGTACCAGTATGCAGACATCCAGGATCGGGCTGATACTGTTGACAGCACCGATAGCTTCCTCTCCTATCATATTGCCCATGATAAGGCCGTCTATTATTCCGTATGACTGCATCAGGCATGATGAAGCCATGAGTGGGATCATGAACATAACAAAAGCGGGAAGTATCTTCCCGTTTGTTATACTGTATTCATTTTCCTTTCTCAGATCCTTTTTCATTATCTCATGGGACAGGCATTGCTTAATTTACCGAAACGCTCTCTTCTTTCACCTCTTACAAGGATCATCTCAGCAGCAATGCTTACCGCGATCTCTTCAGGTGTTACCGACTTGATATTCAATCCGATCGGTGTGTGGACAAAATTGATCATTTCCTCTTCGATACCCGCAGCACGGAGCCTCTCGTTTACAGAGGCTGTCTTGGAAGCGGAACCGATCACTCCCACATATGCAGTTTCATGCCTCAGCACACGTTCCTCAACTTCATAATCATGCACATGTCCGTTTGTCATGACAACTACATAGTCATTCGAATTAATATTGAAGTATTCATCCAGTCTGCTGAAATCACCGGCAATGCGTCTTTCTGCCATCGGGAAGCGCTCCGCTGTTACAAACTCTTCACGTTCATCCATTACACAGATACGAAAACCTACACTATGCAGTACAGGTGCAAGAGCTTTTGCCACATGGCCACCGCCACATAAGAGCACTCGTTCACCTACCGGAAGAGGCATTGAAAAAGTTCCCTCTATAAGTGTGGCTCCATCCCCAAATCTGCACTCTACCGCTTTGTCTTCTGCCGCAAATGCAGCACTTCCATCCTCATTGAAAAGTGCAGGAAGTGTTCCGTCCAGATTCAGGACCAGCCATCCGGCTTCTCTTCTTCCGATTTTAGATGTGAGCTCGTCAGCAAGCTCCATCCAGCCATTATCATCATGATCGATATACTGGAAGAACACTGTCACATCACCACCGCATTCCATTCCGATATCCTGCTCAACGCCCGATCTCAGTTCGTACTTGCGGACCGCAGATCTCTTCTCTTTATGCAGCTGCAGTGCGTATTCCTCAGAACGTTTTTCGACAGCGCCGCCGCCGATGGTTCCACATATCTGGCCTTCCGGACTGATAAGCATCTGCGAGCCTGTTCCTCTTGGGCTCGATCCCGCCTCTTCTATGATAGTAACAAGGACCATGTCCTGTCCCTTGTCATGCAGATGTGATATTCTCGAGAATATATCGTTCATTCTTATATTTCTCCTTTCAGGATCTCTTCTATCCTCTTTTCAATTTCAACAGACCTGTTATATAGTAACGCGTGTTTTTCAACAGCCTCCGGAGTTGTGCAATTTCCTCTGCTGGCTTCAAACCGCTCTGCTACACTTACTACTCTATCCTCCCGAACTCTTTTGTCCGCGTAAAACAGTATGTCCTCTGCATGCAGCAGTCGCTCACCATTTCCGCAGCTCGATGTCTCATTTTCTTCAACGATCTCATAAGAGCAGGCACTATGATGATTTGCGATCAGAGAAGCTACCTCCGGATATCCCCATTCTCGCACGAAAGTGCCAGCTTCCTCGGCATGATCTGGGTACAGTCGCCTGATATCATGGAGAAGTGCAGCCTTGCGTAAAGCATCCCTGTCATACCGAATGCCTTTCTCCTCGAGACGATCAAGCAGCTTATCCTGATAGTCCGCAACACCCTTCATGTGTCTTATTATATGATCAGGCACTTCCCATTTCCTGTATATTCTCTGTATCTGAGTCTCATTCAGGAAATGCAGCGGCTTAAACCCTACCTTTTCAGGCTTACCGTTATTCAGGATCGTTATGCCTGCGTACGGCATCGGAATACTGAACAGATCGTCAAGATCATCAATAACGTCGCATCCGAGAAGATATCCCCTTATTACTCCTGCATGAGCGACAATGATAATATCTCCGTCATATCTGTTGCATATCTCCGCAAGAGCCTCGCCAAAACGTGCTCCCGCCTCGAAAAAGCTCTCTCCTCCGGGGATCTTGTAGCTTGCAAGGGCCTTGCCTCTCGAAGCAAACTCATCAGGATATCTCTCCATTACTTCGTCAAAAGTCAGGCCTTCCCACTCTCCGCAGCTTATTTCACGAAAACGTTCGTCCGTGATCACCGAAGTGCCGATCCGGTCTGCAATGTACTCTGCAGTCTGTCTGCTTCTCTTAAGCGGGCTGGATACGACAGTCGCACACGAGAGACATTGTTCACCCAGCCATTCGGCAGTCTGTCCGGCTTCTATCCTCCCATCGTGGCTCAACGGATAATCCGTGGCACTGTAGAAGAAACGCCCAAAAGCGGGAACCTCCGGTTCACCATGTCTTATTAAATATATTTTTCTATCTTTATTATCTTTTTTCATGACCCGAGCTGGATTGTAACATGCAGGAAAAACAGTATCCCATAGTTTTTTTCTATAAAAAAGCCGACATTTGTCAGCTTTAGCTTTGTATTGTCTTTCTATCCGCCAGAAACAAGAGAAAAAAATCCGATCACATCGCCATCACAGAGCTTTCTCCTGAGCTCAGTCTTCTCACCATTTACACTGACCATCATCACCTTCGCTTTAACCGGGTTGCATCTGATCAGTTTCAGTACATCATTGACCGTGCTGCCTTCCGGTACTTCCATCCAGCCTCGCTCATCCAGTCTGCTCCTGTCGCATCCTATCGGCGGGAACACTTTGACTCTCATTATCAACGCCTTCTTTCTCTGAAAAACTGCCTCTAATGTTACTACTCTCGTAAGCGATTAAAAAGACGGTGCCTTGAACACCGCCCTGAGTGAGATACAATTTGAATTTGGCTTATGCCTTGCATTCTTCCTGCATGAACTCTGACCAAG
>JAGHUV010000036.1 GCA_018064665.1 Candidatus Crickella caballi
CTGTGAGCCTGCTCCTGATCGTAGTATTCATGAAAAGAAGGGGATACACAGACGGTAGTAATAAGACCGAGTATGATGAAAGACAGCTCATTGCGAGAGGACGCGGCTTCATGCTGGCTTATTACACTTTGCTGATATACCTCGCCGTGATTATCATGATAGACATGCTTGATGTCACTATTCCTTGCAGTATGACAGTGCTGGTTTTTACAGGCTTTGTTATCAGTGGCTTGGTCCTTTCGTTCTATACCATAATGAATGATGCTTATTGGGGAATAAATAATAATGTTTCTCTGATAACCAGAGCTATTATAGCAATTGGTATAATCAATTTCGTATTCGGCATTGTGGATATGTGCAAGGGCAAAATGGTCGTTGAGGGAATTCTGCAGGACGGCTTTATCAATTTTGAGGCCGGAGTTCTTATCCTTGCTATAGGAATTATGTTGCTGATCAAGAAGAGAAGAGACAAGCAGGAAGCGGGTGAGATCTGATATGAAAAATATTAAAATGAAGGTCGCGAGAGTAGAGAAAGACTTATCGCAGGATGATCTCGCCAAAATGGTAGGCGTTGCGAGGCAGACAATACACCTTATAGAGAAAGGTGACTACAATCCTTCAATCAACCTGTGCATTTCAATTTGCAGGGCTCTGGACAAGACTCTGGACGAGCTCTTCTGGACAGAGGAGTAGCACGCTATAACGATATACGCGCGCCGGTATTATGTACCGGCTGATCGAATAACTGAAGTTAGACGAGCCTGACATAGACCTGCAGTCGTTCAAGCTACTTGCAGAAAATCTGCGGATATAATAAAATAATACCAACGAAAACAAAATCCGAATTTTTAACAGGAGGGAAACTATGGGACTATTTGATAAGATCAAAGAGAAGTCAGAAGAGACTAAGGCTGCTGCAGCTGCTAAGGAAGCTGCTGAAAAGGAAACAGAAGCTAAAATCGCTGCAAAGCTTGACGAGGCTGCTGAGAAGGCAAAGGAAGCCGCTGCTGCTAAGGAAGCTGCTGCTGTTAAGGAAGCTGAGGAGAAGGCTGCTGCTGCAAAGAAAGCTGAAGAGGAGAAGGCTGCTTCAAAGAGCAAGTACACTCTCGATGTTGACGGAGACTGGAAAGAAAAGACAACTAAGACAACTCAGCACATTCTGGGCGTAAAGGTTGACGGAATTATGGGACCTGAGACAGTAAAGGCTATCCAGAAGAAGGTTGGCGCAGAGGCTGACGGACTTATGGGACCTGGAACTATCAAGGCTATGCAGAAGTTCCTCGGAGTTACTGCAGATGGAGTAAAGGGACCTGAAACTGTAAAGGCTTGGCAGAAGTGGTGCAACGGCCAGCTGTAATATAAGACAGACAAGAGATACAACGCTCGGAAAGGCTCAGCTTTTCTGAGCGTTTTCAATTGTCGTTTTCTGAGCACTTTCAATTATGTTTTCTCTTGTGAAAGCTTGAAAATATGCCGGTATATATGTAATAATTTGTGGCAAAGTCTTAAAGACAATATAGGGATTTATTATCCGAAATGGAGATTTGATGAAAAAATCGACAGATTTTAAGAAGAGCGTATTACTTGTAGTTATTGGTGTAGCATTGTTTGCAGTGCTTAATAATTTTAATGCAGTTTATACAGCGGTTATGTCTGTGCTTGGAGTATTCTCGCCACTTCTTGCAGGCGGAATGATAGCCTTCGTGCTTAATGTTCCGATGAAGAGCATAGAAAAGGGTCTGACGAAGGCCAGGCACAGGATAGATGGCAAAGAGATCAGTCACCTTCGAATTTACAGTGTTGTTTTAACCTATGCCGGACTCCTGGCGGTACTTTATTTTATCGGATCGGTTGTGATTCCTAATACAGCAGATTCGTTCAAGAACATCAGCCAGGCTATCCGTGACAATTATCCGATTTGGATCGAATGGCTCAAACAGAAGGGCCTTGATGTAAACTCGATCGAGAAATATATAGGAAATATTGATCTTGAGACAATGAGCAGGAAGATTATGGATCATGGCAGAGAAACTCTTTCTATTCTGAGCGGATCACTTGGAAGCGTAATCGGAACTGTGGGCACATTCTTTATCGGCTTTATCTTCTCGATATATATTCTTCTGGCCAAGGAAAAACTGGGCAGACAGGCAAAGATGCTCACATATGCATATGTTAAGAAAGAATGGGCAGACAAGCTTTGCGATTTAGCTAAGCTGTCTCACAGAACATTCTCGAATTTTATTTCGGGACAGTGCCTTGAGGCCGTAATCATAGGATCTATGTTTGCAGCTGCTTTGCTCATCGCAAAGCTTCCGTATGCTGCCACGATCGGTATTGTTATAGGAGCTACATCCCTCGTGCCGATTATCGGGGCCTTCATAGGCTGCATATTCGGACTGCTTCTTGTTATAACAGTCAGCACGAAGAAGGCGATTGTTTTCATAATTATTTTCTTTGCAATACAGCAGTTCGAAGGACATGTTATCTATCCTAACGTTGTCGGCAAATCAGTGGGACTACCGGCAATCTGGACAATGCTGGCAGTTATTGTCGGAGCAGCATTCGGAGGCATTCTGGGCATCATGCTTTTCATACCGATGTTCTCCGTGATCTATGAGCTGCTTAAAAAAGATGTATATTCGAGAATTTCATCATAAATATATCAACAACATATCTACAACAGGGAGGAACAAAATGAAAAAATTTAAATGGACACTGGGCCTGGTTTTTTGCCTGGCACTGGTTCTGTCGCTTGTACCATGTACGGCATTTGCGGCAGAAAGCGGCACATGCGGCGATAATCTTATATGGGAGCTGGACGAAGAAGGCACACTGACCATCAGTGGTACAGGTGATATGTACGACTATTCAAATCGCCCAGAGGAGTCGCCGTGGCAAAGCTGGCGCTACAAGATCAAACAAATCAACATCGAAGAAGGTGTGACAAGCATCAGCAGTTGGGCATTTGCAGCTTGCAACAAAATGTCTAGTGTGACCATTGGAAAAAGTGTAAAAAACATTGGTCATGATGCATTTGCTGACTGCAGTGGATTGACCGACATAATTATCCCGGCAAGCGTGGAAAGTTGTGGCAAAGGTATATTTTCAGGTTGCTTTGGACTGACGGATGTGACATTTTGGGGCGATGCTCCTGGCCTTGGAGACTATATGTTTGAAGGTGTGACCGCCACAGTCCATTATCCATGTAGTGATGAAACATGGACAGACGACGTGAGAAAGCCTTACGGTGGCAATCTGACCTGGGAAGCCAGCCACGCTAAAGGAGTTTTTCCGGGAAAGGAACCGACTTGTACAGAGACAGGTTTAACTGACGGTGAGATTTGTCTGACATGCCACGAGTTAGTGGAAAAAGGGGAAGTGATCCCTGCCAAAGGACATAAGGGCGTATATAGGGATAACGAAGCAGAAGCGACCTGCTGCACAGAAGGTGTAAAAAGAGGAGGCGCGGAATGCAAAGTTTGTGGTGAAGAACTGATCGAAGATACGATACTTCCTATCGATCCGAACAATCACAAGAATATCGTAACAGACAAGAGCGTAAAGGCTACCAGCACCAAGACCGGCCTGACTGCAGGCTCACACTGCGCAGACTGCGGCAAGGTGATCAAGAAGCAGACTCTTACGCTGGCTAAGCCGGTACTGACATCCGGTACAAAGAACATTGCCAGAAAGAAGATTGTGGTAAAGTGGAAAAAGAACAGCACCTGCACTGGATATCAGGTGAAGTATGTTACAGGCAGCACGACAAAGACGGTCAAAGTCACCAGCAAGTCAACTCTGAGCAAGACCCTGAAAAAGCTGAAAAAGGGCAAGACTTACAAAGTATATGTCCGCTGCTATAAGACCATAGATGGCAAAACTTATTATTCGGCTTACTCCACAGCCAAGAGCGTGAAAGTAAAGAAGTAAAACAATAGATTCGTGGCTGTCGCACTAAGGGATAAACCTTGACTGCGACAGCTTCTATTTTAGAAATCGGCATCTTGAAGTAGAGTACATTCCAGAATCATCATTTTCAATATTTCATAAAGTTTGCAATAAAGAGAGAATTAGGGAATTATCATTTTCAATTCTTAAGATGGTTGCAACAAATAACGCAGCTCAGATGAATGAACTGCGTTATTTATTGCTTATTCTATTTGTATGTCGGGATGTTCGATTAGTCGAGTTTCTCTCCGAGATCCTTGAGAATATCCTTTGCCTTCTTGCAAGCATCGCAGTCACAGAACTTCTCGCCCTTAGCCTTAAGCTCTTCGCCGTGCTTCTTAATCTTGTCTGCCATCTCGCCGAACTGCTTTTTAGCTTCCTCAGTGGAGAAGTGCTCAATCATCTCATCTGCAGTTGCAATACCTTCCTTAAGCTTTTCTACGAGCTCGGATTCAAGGAGCTTTGCTGTAGCAGCTTCAGCCTTTTCACCAACATTTCCTGCAAAATCGCCTACTTTCTCAGCAACGTTTACAGCCTTATCCTCATTTTCATCCATGAATTTACCAACTTCATCGATCCATTTTTCTGCTGCTTCCTTAAGAGGTGCATAGCAATGTCCCTCAAGCAATTCTTTAACCTTCTTAACTGTATCCTGTGTAGCCATTTTATAACCTCCTTGCTAAGCACTGATAGGCAGGACTGATTCCTGCAATCGCTTACGCTATCAGTATATCAGAATATGAGATATTTGTCCTCAAATGGGGAACATTTTATATTGTGGCGAACACCTTTGCGGTCCACCAGATACTCAGAGTCTACAGGGTGTTCGCTGATCATAAGCGGCAGGCCGCGGGAATCTGCGATTCCCGTCTCGTGCGAGTACATGTGCAGCACGAGGCCAAGCTCGTTGAAGAGCTTGGCGGCCTGCGCATTAAAGGTGTTCAGACCATAGTCTGCATAGACTTTTATACCCGCATCCCTGAACTGTTTGATCCATCCCAGATTACCTATAAGTATTCCGCTTTCTCTTACAGTTTCAACTATTGAGCTGAAGTTTTCCTCGATATATCTGTCGAGCTTTCCCTTGCTGACATTCAATATATAAGGAGTTCCTGTTCCTGTGAATTCTTCAATTGGAACGATTTTATCAAGAGGAGCAAGCTCGCCGTCATACTCCCTGCCGAGCATCTCGCCCGATGCAATTACATCAAGCTCGGCACGAGAGAGGGGCTTTCTGTCGGACTTGATTCTGCCGGTTCTTTCTTCAATGAGTCTGTCCGAACATTCACGTCTCATGCGATTTATCAGCGAGACAGGAACCATTGCCTCCTCATCAAGCTGAACATCGCAGCTGTTCACATCAGCTGTATAGACGGTTCCACCGAGTCTGCACAGCTGTCCTATGATACGATCCTCGTCTGTTGCAGCCTTGTAGGCTTTCTCAATGACATGATCTGCAATAAGCTCTGTGCTGTATCCGGACTTTACATCTGTCATAACAAGAGACAGATACTGTCCGATTCTTGCGGTCAATGAGAAGGTGGCAGGTAACTTCTTCTCGGGTGTGCTCATAGCAGTTTCGAGAAGCTGCTTATCCGTTACCTTGTATACTATATCTCCGATTTCAAAGCCCTCATCGAAATCGCCGACTATGTAATGGCCTTCGCCGATTCCTTTGACATAGGTCGTAACGTTACCGATAGGGTCACTGCTGAAATCAGGATCATCACTTCGGAACTCAATTCCGTCTCCCATGTTGAGAACGGAACCCCTGCTCAGACTGATGCATGCAAGAACCTTGCCACGCTTGAGAGCACCTCTTACGGCACGTCGCTCATCCATATCCCCGGCTTTGGCCTCGGTATCGATTATTGCGACAACGCGTCCGATTCTGATGCCCTGATTCTTAGGACTTGTACCGGAAAGAAGCTCATCTCCCGGATTTCCAAGCAGATATCCTGTGCTGAAGCCTCCTCTGTTAAAGGCCTGCCTCAGGTACTGAATATCGCTTTTCTTCACTGTATAAGCATTGCGTGCCACTTCATGGTTACCATCATTGGCAGCAAGAAGCTCACAATAAAGATCCATGTACTTCCGATATATTCTCGTAACTACCGCAACATATTCAGGTGACTTGATTCGACCTTCAATCTTGAAGGAATCAACTCCTGCTTCGATAAGCTCCGGAAGATGCTCGATGTAGCAGATATCCTTGGGACTCAGTGCATAGCTTTGCACACCCTTGTCATCTGTATACGGGTGCCGGCATGGCTGTGCACAGGTGCCGCGATTTCCGCTTCGGCTGTCGCCTTTGGTACTGAGACCCCGGCTGAGCTGGCACTGACCTGAGTAGCACATACAAAGGGCGCCGTGTATGAAGACTTCGAATTCGAGTCTGTTTCCTGTGCCGTCATCCCAGGTGCAGAGCTCTCTTATCTCATCTATTCCAAGCTCTCTTGCCGGTACGACTCTTGTAAAGCCAAGCTCCTTTACAAGGGACAGTGCATGAGTGTTATATACCGTTCCCTGTGTGGAAAGGTGCATAGGAAAGTCAGGCAGGTACTTGTGAATAAGCCTTGCCAGCCCCATGTCCTGAACGATTATCGCATCGGCACCGATTTCATAAAGCCAGGCTGCATGCTCGAAGGCGCGATACAGCTCGCTGTCCTTTATGAGAGTGTTCTGTGTGATATATACCTTTACATTGTGCGCATGTGCGTAATCGATTGCCTTTGGCAGATCTTCCTTTGTGAAATTCTCTGCATATATTCTGGCATTAAAAGCGGAGCCGCCCATATATACGGCATCAGCTCCATTGTTGATTGCAGCGGACAGGTGCGACCATCCGCCGACCGGAGACAGCAGCTCCGGAAGTTTAATACTTGCTCTGTTGATCATGGGCACATTATAACATTTAAGCAAATCTCTGTGTATGATTTTTGTTGTATTGCCTATAGATAATGCATACAATTACTGACAGAGAAAAGAGTAGCGGATATAGAATATATGATCGCGGATAAGGAAAATGCATAGAAAACCGATGACAGATAAAATAATGAACTACAGAATAATAAAAACCGAAGAATATGAACCTCTCGCTGAGCTATTTGACGCGAACGGGCTTCATGCCGATCTCGAAGAGGGAAGAGCTGAGGATTCCGTTGCGCTGTGGCGTTGTGAGGAGCTTGCTGACGAGCTCGGAAATGCGGCTGAGGAGGGCAATGGCAAGCTGATCGCAGCAGCAGAGCTGATGTACACTGCCGGAGTATATGTTCTGAGGAATATTGCAGTTTCTGATGAATACAAATCTCAGGGCTTTGGCACCATACTTCTTGCTGAGGTCGAAAATGAGGTCGGACAAAGGCTTGGAAAGGATGGAGATATGTGGCTTTGCGCCAAGGTTCCTGAGTTCTATCGTAGGTTCGGATGGAGCGAGGTGGATCGCCTTGATGCACCGGATTTCACTGAATGCTTTGACTGTGAAGAATACGGGGTAACATGCTTTCCAAAGGTTATGAAGAAGACTGTTAAATATATTAAATAAGGTGCGAAGTTCAGCTCTTTTTTGTTATAATTATATCAAATGTGAAAACGAATAATCTTGAAAGGAGATTTCTTATATGAAGAACTATGATGTTGTTGTAGTCGGAGCCGGCTGCGGCGGACTCTCTGCTGCTACTTATCTGGCAAGCAGAGGCAAGAAGGTTCTCGTTCTTGAGAAGAACAACCTTCCGGGCGGATGTGCTACATCCTTCGTAAGAGGAGAGTATGAATTCGAATCCACTCTTCACGAACTCTGCCAGTTTGGTGATGGCACAGGCGAAGGAAAGCGCGGAGCTGTTCGTCAGGTGCTGGAAGATGACTACAAGCTGGATGTTGAATGGTGCTCAGTAGATGAGACATTTGCTGCTGTTGCTACTGATGAGGGCGGTTTCAGAGTATCCATGCCTGTCGGTGTTCAGAATTTCATCGATGCAATGGAGAAGGCTGTTCCGGGATGCCGCGAGTCCATTACAACTGTCATGGAGCTCGGACGCATGCTGGTCGATGGCGTAGAGTGGCTCTTTGAAAGAGATAATGAGCCTACACCTCCGCAGAAGGTCGAGATGCTCCTCAAGTATTATGATCTGATGTGCCTCGTTCCGCAGCCTTGTGATGCAATGCTTCGCAAGATCGGTGTCCCTGACAAGGCACGCAACATTCTTGAGAGCTACTGGACATACGTGGCATGTGACAGCACGGAGATGAGCTTTGCACCATACATCTTCATGACATATGTATATATCACTCAGAAGCCATGGTTCGCAAAGGACAGATCACACGCTATCTCGATGGCATTCGATACAAGGATCAGACAGTTCGGTGGAGATATCTGGTACAACACTGAGGTAACTAAGATCGATGTTAAGAACGGCGAGGTAAAGGGCGTTGAGCTGAAGGACGGAACATATATCCCTTGCAACTATGTGATCTCAAACCTCATGCCACATGTTGTTTACGACAGAATGATGGATCACGCCGAAGTTCCGGAGTACGAAGTTAAGAAGATGAATGCTCAGAAGATGGCACAGAGCTGCTTCACTGTATATCTGGGACTTGATGCAAGTGCTGAGGAAATCGGCATCAAAGATTATGATACATTCATGAGATATGATCCGGATAACCACAATCAGTGGCTTTCATCCAACAACATAGAAACACATAAGGACATCACATGTACCTGCACAGCTGTTGCAGACCCTCTGACGATCGGCGAAGGACGATGCACACTGCAGTTCTCCAAGTTCTATGAGGGAGATGCTTTCGAGAACATTACTGAGGAAGAGTACTTCAGGATGAAGGACAGGATCGCGGAAGAGTGCGTTGACCGTTATGAAGAGGTTACCGGTCTGAAGATCAAAGAACACATCGAGGAGATCGTGGTTGCTTCTCCAATGACATGGGCGCGTTTCCTTGGAACTCCTAAGGGAGATGTATACGGTTACTATGCAAGACTCTGGGACGGCATGTTCCCGCGTGTTCAGTGCGGACATAAGGAAGATTACAATATCAAGGGCCTGAGATTCGTAGGCGGACACGGAACACAGATGGACGGCTACTCACAGGCATACCTTTCCGGCAGAGAGCAGGCAAAGTACATGCTCGAGAATATGAAGGAGGGCAAGTAAGATGGCAAAATATAAATATAAAAGAGACGTATTTAAGGGCCTGACTCCTTTCCCTTTCCTGGGCGAGGTCAAGACTCGTGTTAAGAACATCGAAGCAGCTTCAACTGAATTCCCTAAGTCGGTATTCAATCCTAATACTCTTGCGGCAAAGCTTCACCCACACTATCAGTTTGCTAAGGTAGCAAAGGTAGAGGAGCAGCCTGATGCGAAAGTATATACTCTCGTTGCAGACGAGGCAAAGGGAACGAAGTCCCTTGCATACTTCCGCGCAGGTCAGTACATCAGCGTTGTGATCGATATTGACGGAGCAAAGGTGACCAAGCCTTATACTCTGGCAGGAAGTCCTAAGGCTGCACTTGGAGATGAGAACACATCATATACCATCATGATCAAGAAGGCAGCAAAGGGATATGCTTCGGAATATATCCTGAACAACTGGAAGGAAGGAACTGAGATCGTTATTTCAGGTCCGCTCGGACACTACTATTATCAGGGTCTCAGAGATGCAAAGAAAGTCATTGCAGCAGCGGGCGGAAGCGGCATCACACCGTTCATCTCGATGGCTCGCGCTATCGTAGACGGAGAGGAGAACTTTGATCTGACTATTCTCTTCGGAAGCAAGACAGAGAAAGACATCGCTTTCAAGAAGGAACTCGACGAGATCGTTGCAGCAAGTAACGGCAAGGTTCAGGTAGTCCACATTCTGTCGGATGAGCAGAAAGAAGGCTATGAGAGCGGATTCATCACAGCAGAGCTGATAAAGAAATACGCAGGCGAGGAGGACTACAGCATCTTCGTATGTGGCAATCAGAACTTCTACAAGTTCATGCATGGTGAAGTTGAGAAGCTGGGTCTCCCGGGCAGAAGAGTAAGATTTGAGGTGCCTGGCGAGATGGGCGATCCTACACAGGATGAAGCTTACAATGGCGATGTAAATGCCGAGTACAATATCACTGTTGTGATCAGAGGCGAAGAAACTGAGATCAAGTGCCAGGGTGGTGAGACACTGCTTCACGCTATCCAGGCTGCAGGTATCATGGTAACATCTGACTGCAGAAGCGGACTCTGCGGATGGTGCCATTCCAGACTGATCATGGGTGAAGTATTCATTCCTGAGGATCACGACGGAAGAAGACTGGCAGATAAGAAGTTCGGATGGATCCATCCATGCGCAACATATCCTATGTCGGATATCAAGATGGAAGTATTCCCGATTATGTAATTGATTATTTAATTTTACACTGTGCGGTCCTGCGCATTCCTTCTGGTAAGAGCAATTTGAGGAGCAGAGCTGATGCTCTGCGATGACAACCGTTCTTCCGAAAAGGAATGCGCAGGACCGAAAATAATACATACTTGTTTTCATACCGTAAACTGCCTGTGCGGCAGATTTTAATAATTAATCGTTTCAGGAGGAGTCATGATCGCTGTTATAGGTGCAGCTAATATTGACCTGCACACTCAATTCGAGAAAGATATTTTGCTGAGAAATTCAAACCCCGCTATTACCAGAACCTCGGTCGGAGGTGTTTCGCGCAACGTTGCAGACAACCTTTCGAGACTTGGAGAAGAGATTATGTTCTTTACCGGAATCGGTGACGATCTCTTTGGCAGAGAAATTATGCACAGCTGCAGGGAGCTTGGAATAGATGCAAGTCACGCATATCTGTCTAAAGAATTTTCAACCGGTACTTATATTGATATTCTTGATGCTAACAGCGATATGTATGTAGCGGCTGCGGATACCCGAATCATAGAATCGATTCCGTTGTCGTATTTCGATGAGATATCTGAGTATCTCAAGTCGGCAGCTGCGGTTGTTGTTGACCCTAATCTGTCTGCTGAACAGCTTGTCAGGATATATGAGGTGTCCGGCGGAAACAGAATATTTATAGACCCGACTTCGCGTGCAAGAGCTAAGAAGATGAAGAATATTTTCAATATCTTCCATTTCATCAAGCCTAACAATTATGAGCTTGAAGAACTTGCAGACATGCCTATCGAGACTGAAGAGGATGTTGCAAAAGGAGTAGACTTTCTGCTCGGCAAGGGCGTTGACAGTGTAGCGGTTTCTCTAGGCGAGAAGGGCTGCTATTATGCAGATCAGGCAGGAACTTCATTGTTCAGACCACAGCCGTATATCTGTGAGATGAAGAACGCTACGGGCGGCGGAGATGCATTCCTGTCGGGATATGTTAAATCATTCTGCGATGCTATGCCGCTTGAGTACAGACTCGATTATGCGCTGGCGTGCGGAACGCTTACTGTAATGAGCGCAGATTCAATAAATGAGAATATAAGCGATGAATACGTTAAAGCATTCATCGATGAAAATATGAAAGAGGTAAAATAAATGAGCTACAAGGATTTTATGGACATAAAGAAGGAAGTTGCAGAGGCTCTTGCTGAAGGAAAGCCTGTTGTTGCACTTGAAAGTACAATACTCAGCCACGGCATGCCATATCCTGAGAACCTTGACTTTGCTGCCAAAGTCGAAGAAGTTATTCGCGCAGAGGGATGCGTTCCAGCAACGATTGCTCTGCTTGACGGCCGTATCAAGGTCGGACTCGAAGAGGATGAGCTTGAGGTCATGTGTAAGGCTGAGGACGTAGGCAAGGTAAGCCGCAGAGATTTTGCAGTATATCTTTCACAGAAAAAAGCCGGTGCTACAACCGTGGCATCCACTATGATGTGTGCCGCAATGGCAGGAATAAAGGTGTTTGCTACAGGAGGAATCGGTGGTGTACACAGAGGCGGCGAGGACAGCATGGACGTCAGTGCCGATCTTCAGGAGCTTGCTCATACCAATGTTGCAGTTGTATGTGCAGGTGCAAAGCAGATCCTTGATATCGGCAGAACTCTGGAGTATTTAGAGACTATGGGAGTTCCTGTTATTGGAAACAAGACAGATAAATTCCCTGCATTCTTCTGTCCTGACAGTGGTTATGGAGTTGACTATGCTGCACAGAACGAGGAAGAAATCGCAGCTATCTGGAGAACACATCTTGACCTTGGACTCCAGTCAGGAATGCTGATCGGAAATCCTGTTCCTGCAGAATATGCACAGGACTTCGACGAGATGGAGAAGGTCATCGACAAAGCACTTGCAATGGCAGATGAAGCAGGAGTCAGAGGCAAGAATATTACACCGTTCCTGCTTGCAACAGTTAAGGACCTGACAGGCGGAGAGTCCTTCAAGTCCAATGTTCAGCTTGCATTGAACAATGCGAGATGTGCAGCCAGAATAGCCAGGGCACTTTAATTAAAACTCCTGAACACATATACATATAAAAGGGGAGAACGGTATGGCCAAGTTGTATTTTAAATTCGGAGCAATGGGCAGTTCCAAGACAGCCCAGGCTCTTATGACCAAATTCAATTATGAGGAGAAGGACAAGACGGTATGGCTTATGAAGCCGAGCATTGATACTCGCGAGACAGAGGTCACATCCCGTGTCGGACTTCATGCTCCTGCATATATCATCAGCCCTGCTGAAAATCTGATAGATACATATCGCAGAGATTACAGGAAAATCGATGTCATAATTGTTGATGAATGTCAGTTCCTGACAGAAGAACAGGTAGATCAGCTCAGAGTGTTTGTTGATGAATACGGTATTCCTGTGCTGTGCTTCGGACTTCGTGCGGATTTTCAGGCAAAGCTTTTCCCGGGCAGCAAGAGACTCTTTGAGATCGCAGACTCCATCACAGAGATCAAGTCGATCTGCAGCTGCGGACGCAAAGCCATCGTTAATGTCAGATTTGATGACAGTGGTGAGATCATTACCGAGGGAGATCAGGTGTGCATTGGCGGAAATGACAGATACGTAGGAATGTGTTACAAATGCTATACAGAGCGTAAGAAAGCACATGAGGCTAAGCTTAAGATGGAGCAGCTTACAAAATAACAATATAGTACAGTTATAATTGTCGGGGCGAGGCAGAATACATTGCTTCGCCTTTTATAACGGCTGGTTTTATAATGGTTAATGTTGACTAACCACATATAAGAGTAGTAGTTTTGCTATTATGAACAACGAAAATAAGAAAATCGCAAACAGAGTTTCAATAGTATCAATCGTAGCCAATACTGTTCTTGCAGTGTTCAAGCTTTTTGCCGGAATTGTTGCACATTCCGCTGCTATGGTCAGCGATGCGGTGCACTCGGCTTCAGATGTATTCAGCACCTTCATTGTTATGATAGGCGTGAAGCTGGCATCCAAGGACGCGGACAAAGAGCATCCGTATGGACACGAACGCATGGAGTGTGTTGCGGCAATGATTCTGGCTTTTCTTCTTTTAGCAACGGGTTGCGGAATTGGATGGTCGGCCCTTCGTAAAATCGTCTCCGAAAGCTATGGTGCTATGCAGGTGCCGGGGATGCTCGCCTTGACAGCTGCAATTGCATCAATAATAATCAAGGAAGCTATGTACTGGTATACGCGACACTATGCATTGAAGATCGATTCTACAGCGCTTATGGCGAATGCCTGGGACCATCGCTCTGATGCGCTTTCTTCCGTAGGAGCACTTATCGGCATTGCTGCATCGAGAATGGGATATCCTCTGGCGGACCCTATCGCTTCGCTGATTATATTTATGTTTATTGCTAAGGCATCGGTTAATATCTTCCGTGATGCTATGGACAAGATGGTGGATCACTCCTGCGATGAAGATACAGAGAAAGCAATGTATGAATGTGCGGAATCTGTACCTGGCGTGCTTGCAATCGACCTGATCCAAACCAGGATATTCGGAGACAAAATCTATGTAGACATAGAGATACAGGCTGATGGAGCATTGACATTGACAGAAGCTCATGATATTACCGAGCAGGTGCATGATGAAATAGAGAAAACCTTTCCTAAGGTAAAGCATATTATGGTTCATGCCAATCCTGCAGAAAAAAATGACCTTACATAAACCGCCACAAAATAAAGTGGCGGTTTATGTTTCATATGACTGCAGGTTTCTTGCAGTTTTATAGCTGTTTGAGGTAAAATATACTGCGTTTGTGTAAAACAATGAAATAAATACTTCGTCCGAATATTGTGCCGGTCAGGCAAAAGAACAATAATACGGACGAGAATAATATAAAGGAGAACGATAATGAGTAGAGCAGAGAGAGCTTTGCATAAGCATAGCGAGGGATATAACTGCTGTCAGGCTGTTGCCTGTGTGTTCGCAGAGGAGCTGGGAATTGACGAAAAGCTTCTGTACAAAGCGGCAGAAGGCTTTGGCGGCGGCATGGGAACGGCAAAGGGAGTTTGCGGAGCTGTGAGTGGAGCCGCAATGGTATGCGGTCTTGCAAACAGCGACGGTGATATTGATAATGCCGGACAGACCAAGGCTTCAACAACACGAATGGCAGCTAATATTCAGAGCGCTTTTACAGAACAGGCGGGAGCCCTGATCTGCAGGGACATTAAGACGGGAAACAATGGAGGACCGTTTACATCGTGTGCGGACTGCATCAGGATCGCAGTTGAATTAACGGAGAAAGAGATTCAGAAATAGGTGCGGAGATTGGGAGAGCAGGAGTTACGGACCGAGGAAGCCTCGGTCATGGATTATAAAACAGGTTATATTGCGGTCATTGGCTGTCAGCTGGCATGGGGCTTTCTTCCTATGTTCTGGCATGCTCTTATGCCTATAGATTCCGCAATAATCATTCTTTACAGAATACTTACAATGTTTATCTACTGCCTTATAGCAGCTAAATTTCAGTACAGCTGGAAGAGGATATTCGAGCCGCTCAAGGATAAGGCGGTAAGGCGCAAGTATTTCACGGCAGGCTTTATCCTTACGATAAACTGGAGTGTTTATATCTGGGCGATCAACTCAGGAAGAGTAGTTCAGGCATCGATAGGCTATTATATTGAACCTATTGTTATCTGTCTTTTTGGCATTGTGTTTTTCCACGAGAAAATTACAAAATACAACGCAGCAGCGATGTTCATGGCGCTTATTGCCATTGCTGTTATTCTTTTCCATTTCAGGCAGCTTCCGGGCGTTGCTCTTGGACTTGCTTTGACATGGGCAACATATTCAGCAATAAAGAAAACTGCGGAGCAGCCACCTATGATTTCGCTTGTATATGAGACAATGCTTTACGCAGCTATTGCACTTGTGATCATTATAGTTCTCGAATGCAGGGGAATGGGCGGGCTCAGCTACAATGTGCCGGGCAAATATGCCCTGATGATGCTCAGCGGTCTTGTGACCTGCATACCTGTAGGACTGTTCGCTGTTGCGGCTAAGAAGGTCAGCCTTTTCGTAATTGGATTGGCTCAGTACATCAGCCCTACTATTACACTCTTTATCGGCATATTCATTTTCAGGGAGCCGATCGACAAGGTGCAGATACTGGCGTTCGTTATAGTATGGATAGGACTGGTATTCTTTACTATGGGCGAAGTAAAGAATGTGAAGAAGTGAGGTACGCATGAATTATTCAGACGGAATAGAAATGATGCAGAATGGTATCGAGGGATTCCATGGCAAGTTTAAGAAAATGTATGGCCAGATCGCTTTAAGGCTTGATGATGAGGTGTATCTGGCAACGGGAATGACCAAGGCCATCGCAGATATCAGAACAGAAGATATAGCAGAATATGATATAAATACAGGATATCTCGGCGAGATTTTAAGAGCATGTCATAAGATCAATGCTGTAATATTCGGTTGCACTCAGGATGCGGTGGATGTATCGGAAAAGTACGAAGCGGTACCTGTCGCTTTGGAGGACATTGCACAGATATCCGGCGCATTCGTTCATGTTATCGATGAGGCAACACCGGACAAGGTGATCAGGGCGCTCAGCGAATCCTCCGTATGCTATGTCAAAGGAAGCGGAATCATAGCGGGCGGATCAAATATGCGCAAGGCTGTAGCAGCAATACTCATAGCGCAGAAATCAGCTGAAGCTATAGTTCATGGTGAGCTTATCGGAGGTGCTAAGCCTTTTAATGAGAGTGAAGCATTGAGGCTGAGGAGCGAATTCGAGAGCAAGTATGTAGAGACTAATCAGAATGAATCTGTAGATTATATTGGTTATGATGAAGCGACCTTTGGAATCAGGAAAGCGATTCTTGAGTATGGACAGAATCTTGTAAGAAATGATCTTGTATATGGTGCATGGGGCAATATTTCCGTTCGCACTGATGACGGTAAGATGCTTATAACACCATCTTCAATTGATTATTTTGAAATGGGAATCGAGGACATCGTCGAGGTAGACATCGCGTCACTTGATGCTGAAGGACAGAGAATCCCAAGCGGAGATATGAAGATGCATGCGGAGATGTACAGAAATCTTCCGGGCTGCAATGCAATTGTTCATACACATTCAAATGCACTCAGTGTATTCGCAGCCTGCGAAGCGGGATTTGCAATAAATGACCCGAATCTCAGTAAGCTGATAGGAGACATCAAGGTCGTTCCTTTCGGCGATACTTCTTCACAGGAATTCAACGAGGATCTTATTTCAACTATGTCAGATACACACGCGGCTATTCTTGCCCACCATGGAGCGGTATTCTACGGACCTTCACTGGAGCTTGTGTTCAGCATAGCAGAAGCGGTTGAGCATATGGCAAGAAATCTGCTCGGCTATGATCGAAAGGAGGAAACTGATGAAGATGAGACGATCGGATAGGGAGGTTCTTGACATCAGTCGGGTTTATAAGTTTCTTCTGGAAGAAGATGTGATGAGACTCGCATTTGCTGATGATGAAGGACTTTACATTGTTCCTGTGAATTACGGGTGCACACTCGATGATGAGACTTTTGATTTTTACATCCATGGTGCAGATGAGGGCCGCAAAGCAGCTGCACTTAAGAAAGCGGCTAAGGATGGAAGTGAGATTGCCTTTGAAATCGATGGGCATCATGAAGCATTTAATTCAAACAGTTGTAATGCTTCATATTACTATGCAAGCGTCATAGGCAAAGCACATGTTAAGTTACTCGAAGGTGAAGAAAAAACAGCCGGTCTTAAGCACCTGATGGACGGAATTATGCCGGCTGCAGAGTATGTGTTCAACGATAATATTTTAGAGAAGATGATGGTTTGCAGGCTGACAGCTACAGAATGGAGTTGCAAACAGCATTCCAGGTAATGCGTGATGTGTCAGGTGACGGCAGGCTCTGCGTAGAACCGTTAGAAATATCATATATTGAGGATATGAGGATTGCCTTCATATCCTTTTTAAATTGTTCTCTTCCTGATTCAGTGGGGATGTCGACACCAAGCATTTCGGGCATAGGAATATACCTGACAATGGAATTGCCTACATTCGCATCGATCCACTCTCGGACTCCCGGTATATCTGTACTTATCGGAAGCATTCCGCATGCCATAGCTTCGATCAGCACGAGGCCCAGTCCTTCAAAATAAGAAGGAAGGATAAAAATATCTCCATCCTTGAATATAGAGGCAAGCTTATCCTGAGGAACCTGTCCGACAACCTTTATATTGGACGGAAGCTTTTCAAGTTTGCGCATTATAGCCTTATCCTGACAGCCTCCTGCAAGCGTTGCGGTAAAGTCAACGCCTTCTCTGCTGAGCTCCTCAAGTACATCGAGAAGCTCCGGAACGCCCTTGGCTTCGGACATTTTGCCTGCATAAACAAGACGCACGGGATCATCGTCGGAGCGGGGAGTGCGTCTGTCAGGATTGAAGATGTCGGAATTGTAGCCGCTGCCGGTTACAGTGATCTTTTCAGATACGATACTTCCGTACAGCGTGGTTATCTTGTCCCTCTGAAGGTCGTGAAGAGCGAATATCCTGTCGAGCTTTGCAATTTCAGGACGAATAAAATCCTGCAGATGAGAACAGCTCATGAACTGTCTCAGATCAGAGCCGTGGCAGATTCCGTATACTGCGAGGTCGGGATAATCTCTTCTTACAATTGCCGTAAGCAGGAACAGATGGTGACAGATAATAAGATCGGGATGGAACTCATCAACTGCCTTGCCGATCACATATGTGAAGGCGTCTTCGAACTTATTGAGCATATCTTCTGTCATATCCCTGTATCTTGTTGACGGATAAGGCATCACATCCGACATACCGGCAATAGGGAAATCGGGTGAGTGCTTCTCTCCGCAATCAAAGATTACCGGATAGCACATGACCCTGTCCGGAAATGCTGTTTTATCATCTGAATAAATGCCGCAAACTACTGCCTGCTCATGACCCATTCGGTCGAACTCTCGCACGAGTTCTGTAAGATATGTTCCGCTGCCCGTAGAGTGTGGTTTCTGGGCTGTAATGCTTAGAATTCTCATGTTTTGCGACCTCCGTACATCACTAAAACATAAAAAACATAAAAGTGCAAGTCATAAGTATTGCACACATATTTAAAATGTGTATAATAAC
>JAGHUV010000039.1 GCA_018064665.1 Candidatus Crickella caballi
GGTATGATTATGCCGCAAGGTCAGTCATTTTACAAAATAAACGAAAATCCATTCAGTATCCTTGGAAAAAGCAGCATCCATATGAGAGGAATGATGGGGCAGTTTTTTATCGGAATAGTCGTAATTTACGTTATTATGAACTGGACTCCGGAATTCCTTTCTATGGCTTTTCCGTATACGGTTATGGACTTTCTTGTTGATATCGGGAAGATAGACAGCGAGATTGCTGCTAAGATAAGCGGAGCACCGACTGTTGCGATGTATCTTTTCGCACTTTTATTCAACGGCGTGATGAAGCTGGGCAAAGCACTCTATGTGCTTACCTTCATGAGGAATCGAAAAGTAGAGTACGGTGCAATAGCTGAAGGCTTCAGATTCTATTTTAAGGCACTGCTGCTTTTCCTTGTAGAAACCTTTATCGTTGCTGTATGGGCGATGCTTCTCATAATTCCGGGAATAATTGCAGCAATCGCTTTCTCGCAGTCATTCTTTATTCTTGCTGATAACCCGGAGAAGGGAGTGTTCGAAATCCTCAGTGAGAGCAAAATGCGTATGTTTGGCAATAAAATGACCTATGTCAAGCTCATAGTTGCTTATATACCATACTTCCTTATTGCATATCTGCCAATCATTGTTATATCCAATCTGAGCTTTATTAACAGTGAGACAATATCGGGGATTATTGTGCTTCTCATCGCAGAGATACCTCTGTTCTGTGCGTATGGTTTTCTTTCACTTGGACAGAGCGTTTTCTATGAGCTGCTTATAAGTGAAGGCTTTGACAATTTCAGATATACCGGTGAGGATGCATTCAGACAGGAGCTTCCTGTACGCAAAAACATCAGGAGCAATGACGGAAAATAAAGATATTAACAGATATTTGAAATTAAAAATAATCAATAATAATAAAAAATAACCTGATTGCCAAATTGATATGTAATCAGGTTATTATAGTCAGATTATACTATTAATAGCGGAATTGATATCTTCAGGAAGAGGAGCCTCTATAACAAGGGGTTCCTTATTCATTGGATGAATAAATTCTATATGATATGCATGAAGAGCCTGCCTGTCGATAAGCTCAGGTGCTTCACCTCCGTACAGCTCATCTCCGACAATAGGGTGACCGATATGCGTCAGGTGCACTCTGATCTGATGAGTTCTGCCTGTATGAATAGTGAGTTCAACAAGAGTATAATTCTCAAAATTTCTGAGAACATGTACGTCGGTTATGGCTGACTTTCCACCTTCCATGACCATTCTCTGTATGGACTCCTGCGACGGTCTGCCTACAGGAAGATTAATAGTCATATCTTCATCGATGGTACCGTGCACAAGTGCCTTATATTTCTTCAAAATGGTGCCATGACGCATCTGATTGGATATGTCGTTCTGCGAATTTGCATTCTTGCAGCAGATGATTATTCCGCTCGTATCCATATCAATTCTGTTGGCAAATCTTACCTTAAAGGATTGGCCCGAAGTCTGCATATAATACATTATTGCATTGGCAATTGTATGCTCGGGGTGACCCTTGGTTGGATGAACGATAATGCCCGGCTGCTTGTTGATTACCAGAAGATCATCATCCTCATACAGTACGTCAAGAGGGATGTTCTCGGCAGGGAAGTCGCTTTGCTCTTCAGGAAGACGCACATCAATAACGTCGCCGATTTCAGGTTTGATATAACCCGGCGTCGGCGTTCCGTTAAGGTCAACAAGTGACTGATATTTCATTTTGGTCCTGAAACGAGAAGAGAATTTGAAGTTGGCTCTCAGAATCTGATTGATGCTTAAACCTAATTCTTCTTCGCTTACTGTATGACTGTATTTACTCATAATAACTTTGTTGAAAGCTTCTCCCAATAATTATAGTTTTCAAATCTGATCAGATGAATCTCGTGCTTTGACTGCTCGATATCAACATGCTTAACCTTATTGAACTCATGCGTACGTCCGTCAAAGGACATAATAACAGTTCCATTGGTGTTTCGTCCTATTCCTTCGAGAGTGATCTTCTCATTGGAAGGAAGGAGAATGCTTGAGTGGAAGCATCTGTATGCATTTGTATTCATAGGTGCAACAGGCGTAAGCTGAAGAACGTCCAGATCAGGTGATACAAGTGCGCCATCCAGCGAGTAGTTATATGCTGTTGAACCAACAGGTGTTGAAACAAGAATTCCGTCACCGCTGAAATCCTGAATCTTGGTCTCTCCGATTGTAACTGCAAACTGAGAGACATGAGAATAAAGACCTCTGACAAGGATTTCATTTATACCGATCCGTCTGAAGGTGTTCCTGTCGGTAACGATCTCGGCCTCGACAGGTCGTATGTTCTGAATAAGATAGTTGCCGTTTGCGATATCCTTGATAGTCTGTTCCATATTCTCAGGCGAAGCTTCCTGAAAGAATCCGAGGTGACCTGTATTAACTCCGATAATAGGAGCGGTAGGGAAACGAAATTTATGTACAAAGCTCAGAAAGGTTCCGTCTCCGCCGATACATACAAGAAGGTCGCAGCTTTCGTCGTATTCCTCTGCAACGGTCCAGCCGATCGAATCAATAATCGAAGCCAGTTCTTTGTGCGCTGTCTGCGAGTTGTCTTTGTGATTGGAATATATATATACTCTCTTGGACATAAGTTATCCTCTCATTAATTCATCAAGTTCATCAACAAGTTCACTGAAGGTAGAAAGGGCGGAAAGAACCGGTTCCTCCGTACTCATATCTACTCCGGCAATCTTAAGAAGCTCAATAGGATAATCAGATGATCCTGTTGTAAGGAACTTAAGATAATCATCTCTTGCGGTCTCGCCCAAGGTCAGAATTCTGTTAGCAATCGCATTGGCAGCAGAATAACCTGTAGCGTACTGATATACATAGAATGACCTGTAGAAATGAGGTATTCTTGACCATTCATATTGTATCATATCATCCTCTGAAATACTTGAGCCAAAATACATGTTATTGAGCTCATTATAAGTGGAGTTAAGAAATTCAGCGGTAAGACTGCCGCCTTCTTCAACTTTCTTATGAACGATCAGCTCAAATTCGGCAAACATCGTCTGACGGAAGAGGGTGCTCTTAAATTCATCGATGTAGAAGTTGATCAGATATGCACGCTGCTTATCATCTTTACAGTTGTCAAGTAGATATCTGATAAGAAGGGTTTCGTTAACTGTACTTGCAACCTCTGCAGTGAAGATGGAATGATCGCCATAGATATATGGCTGTGTACGTCTTGTGTAATATGAATGCATGGAGTGACCGCCTTCGTGTACCAGAGTGAAGATGTCACGCAGCTCACCCATGAAATTCATAAGTATATACGGATAGCTGTCATACGATCCGAAGCTGTACGCACCTGATGTCTTGCCTTTGTTTTCGTATATATCGACCCATTTTTCGTTCAGAAGGCCGTTTTCAAGTATGCTGACGTATTCCTCGCCGAGCGGCTCAAGCGCTTTTGCAGCTGTTGCAACAGCATCCTCAAAGGAGTAGCTTGCTCCATCCGGCTCTGCAATAGGAACATGCACATCGTACATTTTTAATTCGTCAAGACCGAGCACACGTTTGCGGATTTCCATATACTTATGCATGGACGGAAGAGCCTTGTGTACTGCATCAATAAGATTGGTATAAACGCTCTCAGGAATCCTGTTTCCGGAAAGTGCTGAATCAAGACACGATGAATAGTTGCGAAGGCTGGATGTAATAACATCCTCCTTAACATTGAAATTATAGATAGTGCTGATGGTATTGTTGAATTCTTTGTATTTGTCGTAAAGCTTGGTGTATGCTTCCTTCCTGATGTCGCGGGAAGGAGACTCAAGAAGGTGAATGTAGGTACCGTGAGTCAGTGCGTGCTCGGTTCCGTTTTCATCACGAACGCTTCCGAATACCATATCGACATCGTTAAGAACGGTAAAAATCTCATCAGGAGCGTTTAAAGCTTCACTGAGTGAAGACATGATATATTCCTGCTCCTTGCTGAGTGTATGTTCCTTCTGAAGCATCATCTGCTCGAGCATGAATCTGTATTTTTCAAGCTCAGGCTTTGCATCAACGTAAGCCATAATCGTCTCAACGGACGATTCGAGCAGCTCCGGAGTAAAGAAAGATGTCTTGGCCATTATCTGCGTGTAAACAGAAACCACCTTGCTGTAGAGCTCCGTATAGCTAGCATTGCTGTTGTCTTCATCTCGTTTCATATGAGAATAAACGAAGGCTTTCTCGATATGGCGGATGGCACTTTCATAATTGCTTATTGCATCATAAAGTGTATCGGCGCTGTCAGCGATATGTCCCTGCATTGCCGCAAATTCGTCAGCAAGACTGATACCACAGGAAAGATCTTCTTCAAGAAGGCTTTCGTCGGGATACATTGCTTCAATGTTCCACTTATATTCATTTGAGATTTCGTCTCTTGTTTTCAATTCGTTTTTCTTCATTTCACTTGCTCCGTATGGTATAATGTTTCGTCAGAATTATATCATAAGAGGGCGCATATATTAAACATGGATAAGACAACACTGTATAAAAAACTGGATATAAATGTATCGGAAGAATTCAAATATTATGAGAATCTTTCGGCACTCCTCGAAGAGGACGATTTTATCGAAACCAATCTGCTCAAAGACCTTATTAAGGATCTGGATAAGGACATATTGGCCGAGCTGATGGAGTCGTATTTTGAGGAATTTCTCAAGAATATTCCCGATAGCGAAACAGACCTGTATATCACTGCAGAGACTTACGGAGAAGGCCTGAGCGGTATGATTTTTGAGGATATGTCGGATGAAGATATATCCGATCTTGCTGAAGGAATTGCTGATTTCCGCAAATGGTATGTGCTTGACTGCAATGC
The DNA here is from genome assembly GCA_018064665.1 of Candidatus Crickella caballi. Classification (GTDB taxonomy): domain Bacteria; phylum Bacillota; class Clostridia; order Peptostreptococcales; family Anaerovoracaceae; genus Crickella; species Crickella caballi. The sequence continues at coordinate 4,868 of JAGHUV010000039.1, forward strand.
CTATGACCGCATCAACAACTGCGAGCTTAATATCAGGGACGCCAGGTATAACATTCTTGGTGCAAATCTGCTCGGTGAGAAGGTCGACTATGAATTCAGTGAGGTATTGGGACTTTGATTAGAGAAATAACATTAAAATCAGGCGTAAAGCTTATTCTTGATCCGGTTGAATCCGTTAAATCAGTATGCGTTGGAATATGGTGCGGCTCAGGTTCGCAGAATGAGAATAAGGATGAAGCAGGCATTTCACATTTTATAGAGCATATGCTTTTTAAGGGAACTCCTACAAGAAATGCTTTTCAGATCGTTCAGACCATGGACTCCTACGGTGCTGAAATCAATGCATTTACATCCAAGATGAGAACCTGCTTCTACTTCAGAAGCATTTCGGAGCATCTCTACAGCTGCTGCGATGTTCTTGTAGACATGATAGAGCATCCGCTCTTCGACCAGAGTGAATTAGACAGAGAAAAGCTCGTTATCATTGAGGAAATCAACATGAATGCCGATGATCCGGACGACGTTGCCATGGAGCTGCTTGATTCCATAATTCTGGACGGCTCGACACTTGCTTCTCCTATACTGGGAACCAAGGAATCCGTATCAGCATTCGATCATGATGCTTTAAATAAGTACTACAGAGAGCACTACACAAGAGACAATCTGGTAGTAAGCATAAGCGGCTGCTTTGACGAAGATAAGATAACAGAGTATTTCGACTCATGCTTCTTTGACCTCGATGCGAAGTGCAGACAGGATGATTTCGGAAAGCCGGTCGGCAGGAAAGAGAACAGGACTGTTACAAAGGACATCGAACAGGCTCATATAATCATGGGACTTACTACAGTACCTGCAGATGACAGAAGAAGATACCACATGTCGATCCTCAGCACTATTATGGGCGGAGGCATGTCTTCAAGATTGTTCCAGAACATCAGGGAGAAGAAGGGGCTTGCTTATTCAATCTATTCAGGAAACTCATTCTTCGACAGCACAGGCGAATTCTGCATCTTTGCAGGCGTTGCCAAGAACAAGGTCGATGAGTTCCTTGAGGGAATTAAGGAAGAGCTTGACAGACTTGACAGAGAGCCGATAGACCCTGATGAGTTTGCAACTGCCAAAGAGCAGCTTAAGTCCTCGGTTGTATTCAGCATGGAAGGCGTGCAGTCAAGGATGCGTCTGAACGGCCGCAACTACTTCAATCACGGTCGCTGCATGGATCAGGACGAGCTTATTGATATATTGAATTCAATTACAATAGAAGATATAGAGGAAACCAAGAAACTGATTTCTAATTACGATAACTATACTATCGTTAACGTCACAGGAAAGAATTAATGCTTTACAGAGTCGATCAGGAAAAACGTGAATACGAGGTGCTGAGCGAGCGTGCAACCAAGGCCGCTGAATCTAAAGGCAGACTGCTTCCGGAGGAGCAGTGTGATTTTCGTACTGATTTCCAAAGAGACAGAGACAGAATCGTACATTCGAAGGCTTTCAGACGCCTGATGCACAAGACACAGGTTTTTCTTGCTCCTGAAGACGATCATTACAGAACAAGACTAACGCATACACTTGAGGTATCCCAGGTTTCAAGAACAGTTGCTAATATTCTCTCATACAACGAGGATTTAACGGAGGCAATTGCGCTCGGACACGACCTCGGACACACGCCGTTCGGACATGCCGGAGAAACGGCTTTGGCCAAGATACACGAAGGTGGATTTGCACATAATGAGCAGAGCCTGCGCACTGTTGACAAGATTGAGCTGACATCAAGAAGAAGGGGGCTTAATCTGACTTTGGAAGTAAGGGACGGCATTCTCAACCACAGAGCTGCCTGCATGCCTGTTACACTGGAAGGACAGATCGTAAGAATCTGCGACAAGATTGCTTATACCAATCATGACATTGACGACGCTATAAGAAGCGGAGTTATAAGAATAAGTGATCTGCCCAAGGATGACATTGAAGTCCTTGGAGAGACACACAGCGACAGAATCAACAATCTGATAGTTGACCTGTGCAGAAACAGCGAGGGCAGAGACAGGGTTGAGCTTTCGCCTGTGTTTAACGATGCGCTTATGGATCTGCGCAAATTTATGTTTGCCAACGTATATAACTGTGAGGAAGTTCTTGCGGTTTCGGATATGAAGAAGGTGGAAGTGATTATCGAGTCACTCTACAACTATTACATGAACAATCCTGAGAAGATCCCGGGGGTATATGAGACAATAATGCACGAAGACGGTGTTGCCTGTGCAGTTAAGGATCTTATCTCGGGAATGACTGACAGATATGCACTCAAGCTGTACGATGAGCTTTTCGTGCCGCATGGATGGAGATAGAAGATGGCCTGGGATAATACTTTTATTGACGAACTTAAAATGAAAATAGACATCGTCGATGTAGTGGGTCGCGAGGTGCAGCTTCACAAATCCGGAGCCAACTACAAAGGCTTATGTCCGTTTCACTCTGAGAAAACCGCTTCCTTCATGGTTAATGAGGAGAAGCAGATATTCAATTGCTTCGGCTGCGGCGAGAAGGGTGATGTAATAAAGTTCGTGCAGAGCTATTACAAGCTGCCGTTCATGGAAGCCGTTGAAAAGCTTTGCGGAGAATACGGAATCAAGATGCCTGAATACTCCGGCAGCAAGCCTAAGATAGACTATGACAAGTATTATGACATCAATGCCAAGGCTGCGAGGTTTTATTACAACTGCCTCGGAATTCCGGGCAACAAGGGACTCGCGTACTTTAAGAAGCGCGGCCTGACCAAAGAGACTATCAGCAGGTTCGGCCTTGGATATGCACCTGACAGCTATACAGCACTTACGGAGCATCTTCGCAAGGAGAAGGTATCCGACGAGGATATGCTCAAACTGGGACTTGTTAAGCAGGGCAAAAACGGACTGTATGATAAATTCCGCAACAGAGTCGTTTTTCCTATAATTAACACGCAGGGTAAGGTTATAGGCTTTGGCGCAAGAGTGCTTGATGATTCGAAGCCTAAGTATCTTAATTCAGATGAGAGTGACATCTTCATGAAGAAAAACAATCTCTTCGCTCTGAATCTAAGCAGAAAAGAAATAAGTGATCAGGACAGAGTTGTCATTGTTGAAGGATATATGGATGTCATCTCGCTGTTCCAGGGCGGTGTTCAGAATGTCGTTGCTTCCCTTGGAACTGCGCTTACAGACAATCAGGCCAAGCTGATATCCAGATACACTAAGAACGTAGTGCTTTCCTATGATTCCGATTCTGCCGGCATCAATGCGGCGCTTCGGGGAATTGAAGTAATTTCCAAAGCGGGCGGCAAAGCCAGAGTTCTTAATGTGACTGACGGCAAGGATCCTGATGATTTTATCAAGGCTCATGGCAAGGATGCTTTTATAAAGCTCGTTGATGAAGCTGTTCCGGGAACTGAATTTGAGCTGAATAATGCAAAAAAGGGCTTTAATTTAAGCAAGGATATGGATATACTTGAGTACATCGAGAGAGTAGTTCCTATTCTTAAGAAATTAGGACCTATTGAACAGGATATTTATATAAAAAAGCTTTCGCAGCAGTATAATATATCCGAGCACGCATTAAATATGGCTGTTAATTCAGAAGGAGGCAGGAAAGCTCCTTCTTATTCCGCTATTCATAAAGATGAACGCCGTAAGAATGTTTCTGATCGGGTAACAAGAATTGAACTTTCACTTCTTGTTCTCGCTATGAATAATACAAATTATTTGAGACGCTTTAAGGAGGACGGCATTGAGTTTCGTTCACAGCTAAGCGGGAAGATTCTGTCTGTTGAAGAGTCCCTTGCTGAAAGTTCAGCAAACGGGAACCACAGAATTGATGAAAAAATGATCTTCCGGGCACTCGAACCTGACGAAGAAGCTATGTTCTCAAATTGTCTTAAATCTATAGAGCTGGGCCCTAACGATGAGGCTTTCTATAAAGAAAACAGGGCAACTTACTTGATCAATCGATACAAGGAAGAGCGGGTAGAGGTTCTGAACGAAATTGCTGTGGCAGAGAGATTGGAACGACCTGAGGATATGCAGAAGCTTGCAGGAAGATTGGTTGAGATTGACAGTCTCATCAAAAAGACTATGGAGGAATGTAATGCCTAATAAAAAAGAATTTGAAGACATTATCAGCAAGGAATTAAACGGAGAAAATCCTGAAGGTTCAGCGTCCGCTGATAAGGCAATTGACAACGAGTATGCTCAGGCCATCATTAGTCGCGCAGCACAGACGGGAAATGAAATCACCTTTGGCGAAATCGGCATGTATCTTTCGGATTATAATCTCGACAAGGATGCCATTGAGGAAATCTATGACATCGTGGAAAGCAAAGGTGTAAGCATTGTTGAGCAAAGAGAACCGACCAGCAATGAGCTTGACGCAGAGGAGCTGGATGACCTGGATGATGTAGATGATCTCGATGAGTTCGATGATGCGGATGATTTAATTGAACTTGATATCGACAGCGATGAAATCGATGAAGAAGCTGAAGGGAAGAAAACAGGCGTATTCATCAAGGACACAGGAGAGATTGAGGTAAGCGATGCTGCCGGTAAGAATATTCCTACAGATGATCCTGTAAGAATGTATTTTAAGGAAATCGGTAAGGTTCCTCTTCTTACGGCTGACGAAGAAAGAGAGCTTGCTATTCGCATCGAGCAGGGAGACGAGGAAGCAAAGAAGAAGCTTTGCGAATCCAATCTCAGACTTGTAGTCAGCATTGCGAGAAGATATCTGAACAGAGGACTTTCTTTCCTTGATCTTATTCAGGAAGGAAATCTCGGACTGATGAAAGCAGTTGATAAGTTCGACTACACTAAGGGATACAAGTTCTCAACATATGCAACATGGTGGATCAGACAGGCTATTACAAGATCTATCGCAGATCAGGCCAGAACTATCAGAATCCCTGTACATATGGTTGAGACAATCAATAAACTGATCAGAATCTCCAGACAGCTTCTTCAGGAGTACGGCCGCGAGCCGACGTCTGAAGAAATCGCAAAGGAGATGGGTATCAGCGTAGAGAAGGTTAGAGAAATCAAGAAGATCAGCCAGGACCCTGTTTCACTCGAGACACCTATCGGTGAAGAGGAAGACAGCCATCTTGGAGACTTCATTCCTGATGAGGATATTCCTTCTCCTGTTGATGCTGCGTCTTATTCAATGCTGCAGAAGCAGCTTCGAGAGGTTCTCGATACACTTTCCGAAAGAGAGAAGAAGGTGCTGATTCTGAGATTCGGAATCGAGGACGGACGTCCTAGAACTCTGGAGGAGGTTGGAAGAGAATTCAACGTTACAAGAGAAAGAATTCGTCAGATCGAAGCTAAGGCACTCAGGAAGCTCAGACATCCGAGCCGCAGCAAGAAGCTTAAGGACTATCTGGAGTAATATGCGTTTAAGTAAAAGAATTTATGCAATTTGCGATGCCGTTAAATCTGGCGAAACAATAGCAGATGTAGGGACGGATCATGGATACGTCCCTATGCTTTTAATAAGAAATAATGTGAGCCCGTATGCAATAATGGCAGACATCAGTGACGGCTCACTCAGCAAGGCAAGACAGACCTTTGAGCAATGCTGCATTGAGACGGAACCGAATCAGTTCAGACTCGGTGACGGTCTTGAATGCATTAATAACGGGGAAGTCGATGACATTATCATCGGCGGTCTTGGCGGCCTTACTATCTCTGAAATTCTGGATGCGGATGAAGCAAAGACCCGCAGCTTCAGAAAGCTCATACTTCAGCCAAGAAAGCACTCCGGAAATCTCAGACATTATCTTTATACGCACGGTTACGATATTGTATCGGAGACACTGGTCCCCGAGGGAAAGTTCGTATGTGAGATATTTTGTGCTGTTCCCGCTGAAGAACCACGCAGAGAGGAGCTTTATCCTGTAGATGACATAAGATGGAAGTATCCCATGACTTTAGCCGATGCAGACATAGAGCTTCTGAATAAAAGAGTAGGCTGGAAGATCGACAGCATTGAAGAAGAAATAAACAATTTAAATAAAAGTAAAAGGAATGTGAGCGCGGAGATTGAGCAGCTTGAAGCTGACCGCATTTATCTGCGTTCATTGTTGGACAAATGTCAGGAAAACTCAAGTGGTATGAAATAGCTGTTCTGTATATAGGCATTATTATGGGTGCCGGGTTTGCATCCGGCAGAGAATGCTGGCAGTTTTTCGGTGTTTTCGGAAGCAAGGGATATCTTGGCACTGCAGCGGTAACGATTGGATTTATAATCATGGGCTGCATGCTTTGCACCATAGCAAGAAAGAAGAACACTATCGACCTCGGTAAGCTGATTTCTCCGACGGACAACAGGTATGTCATCAATATAATCGGCATCATCATGGCAGCAATCCTGTACTCAATGATAATTGCAATGACGGCTGCAGGCGGATCGCTTCTCAATCAGCAGTTCGGTATAAACAAAGCAATAGGCGGCTTCATCATCGCTGTTCTGGTTGTCGCTACTGTCTTGGGAGATTTCGAGAGGCTGTCCAAGGTGTTTAAATTGCTGGTACCTGTACTGTTTGTAATGGGACTGCTCACAATTTTCCTGGTATTAAAGGCAGACTTTCCGCAAAGTGGAGCTACTTCAGGCTTTAAACCCGGAAGAATGTCTCCGAACTGGCCTGTTTCGGCAGCGGTTTTTCTATCATATAACTGTCTTGGAATGATTACGATGGCAGGCTCATCTGCAGTCAAAGCCAAGGACAGAGTAAACGCCTATACAGGGTCGATTGCAGGCTGTATATGCCTTGGTGGACTGACGGTACTTTTGTTAAAAGCAATGCTTACAGATATGGCTTTTTCGTGCAGTCTCGATTTACCGATGCTTGGCTTCAGTGCAAGAATATCCGATGTGCTGAATGTGGTTTATGCAATAGTGCTTTACGGTGCGGTTTACTCGACTGCAGCAAGCACATACTACGGTTTTTCGACCAAACTTCCGGATAATAAGTATAAGAAGCCTGTTATTATTGCAGGCGCATTTGCCGGGTTTCTGCTCGGACTAACCGGTTTCAAGAACCTTGTGGAGTTTCTGTACCCTGCACAGGGATATATAGGGCTGCTGTTTATGCTGCTTATAATAATTAATTTCTTTAAGGAGATAAGAAATGAAGCTTAAAATCAAGAAACAGCTTCTGGAGGAAGAGCTGATTACATATGCTTCGGACCATATCGATCTTCCTGAGAATGGTGTGGACTGCAGCGAGGGCTGCAATCCATACGGATTCCCGGCAAAGGTAGAAGAAGTATACAAGAGCTTCGACATAGGAAGGCTCGGACCATATCCTCACAGTCAGGCTCTCTATGAGGCGATACATAATTACTGGAAGGATGTTATTGATGTTGAGAAGGGTAATATTGCACTTGCTGACGGAAGCATAAATGCGCTGTATATTATCAACAATATCTTTGATACTCATGATACGAAGGTGCTTGGAATATCTCCTCAGTTCACCGATTACTACATGCATGCCAAGATGACAGGTCTTGAATATGTTCCTATCACACTGCGCAAAGAGGATAATTACAAGCTGAATGTCGATGAGTTTCTGGACGAATCGATAACAGAGGATTACAACTATCTGTATATTGATAATCCTAATAATCCGACCGGCCAGTCTGTCAGCATCGAAGACATTGAGAGAATCGTTGCAAAATGTCTGAAACATGATATTGTTGTAATAGTTGATGAAGCCTATGGCGATTTCATGCCGAAGTCGAACTCTGCTGTAGCTTTGTTTGCCAAATATCCTAACCTTATTGTTGTAAGGACGCTTTCCAAAGGATTCGGACTTGCAGGTTTAAGAGCAGGATATATAATAGCTCATAAGGACATGATTGCTTATATGAAGAAGATGATCAATCCTTATATGATTGGTGAACTGCACAGAGAGCTTGCGGCAGCAGCTTTATCCTGTGATGATCACATTGAAATGAGCATGCAGGCCTTCGCTGAAATGAAGAGGCAGCTTGCCGAAGCGCTTGACGGTGATGGCCGACTTCACATGGCTGAGTCGCTTGATACGTGCTCGCTCTGTCTTCTGTATCATGATGAACCTTCAATCAGACTCAAGGATGAATTTGTCAAGAGAGGGATACTGGTGATTGACGGAAACGATTTCAGAGGACTGGATGCAAGCTCCGTAAGACTCAGACTTCCAAGGAAAGAAGAATTTGGAAGAGTTCTTGAGGCTGTTAAGGAAATCAACAGAATATAAATAGTTTTTAATCGGGTATTCCAGACGATCGCGTGCGCAAGTACGAGGAAAGTCCGGGCTCCGCAGGGCAAGGATGACGGATAACGTCCGCCGCAGGTAACTGTAGGGAAAGTGCAACAGAAACATTCCGCCGAAACGGGTAATGCCGTGGTAAGGTTGAAATGGTGAGGTAAGAGCTCACCGGCATCATGGAGACATGGTGGCCGTGTAAACCCCATCCGGAGCAAGACTGAGAAGGGCAATAGTGGTGCGGCCCGTACCCGCCCGTTGGTGAGTCGCTTGATGCTGCAGGCAACTGCAGTACTAGATGGATGATCGTTTAATACAGAACCCGGCTTATGGGATGCCCGATTTCAAAACCTGAGATTGTACTCAGGTTTTTTTCTTGAATAAAACTTACTTAGAGGAGTATAATGTAACAAGATTTTTATGAAAGAAGGGAGGTGCCACCCAATGGGTAGACATGGCACTATAGCAAACAGAAAATCAGCACAGGATTCCAAGCGTGCTGCAATGTTCACCAAATACTCAAGACAGATTATCGTTGCAGCGAAGGATGGTGGAGATCCTGACTTTAATCCATCACTCAGAGTAGCAATTGATAAGGCAAAGGGCATCGGAATGCCTAATGACAATATCAACAGAGCAATCAAGAAAGGTACAGGCGAACTTGGCGGAGAGACTTACGAAGAGCTTCAGTTTGAGGGATACGGTCCTTCAGGCGTTGCTGTAATTGTTGAAGCACTTACAGACAACAAGAACAGAACAGCTGCATTCGTAAGATCAAGCTTTGACAAGAACGGCGGAAATCTCGGTACACCGGGATGCGTTTCATACATGTTCTCACGCAAGGGCGTTATCATCATCGATTCAGAGGACCTTGACGAGGACGAAGTTATGATGGTTGCACTTGATGCAGGTGCTGAAGATATGATCGTTAATGATGATAACTTCGAGATCAGAACAGAGCCATCAGCATTCAACGAAGTTCACCAGGCTATCAAGGAAGCCGGCTATGAAATCGTTGAAGCTGAAGTAGAGCAGATTCCTTCAATGGAAGCCAGTGTTACAGATCCTGCTGCTATGAAGTCTCTGTGCAAGATGATCAATGTTCTTGAAGACAACGACGACGTTCAGAAGGTTTATTATAACTGCGAACTGACAGAGGAATAATAAATAATCAAGCATTCTAGATTCCTGGAGTATGCGTTGAGCTGATTTAATTGAACCTACATATTCTTAATGGGATTCCGGGTGCGAAAGACTTATGTAATGCCTCCATAGAGTGGACTACAGAATCTCAGCCAAGGAAGTACCCACCTTATCACTCGATAGGGCGTCAATTAAAATGCTTGACGGTATGCCGGGAATTTTTGTAATCAAAATAGGTGTGGAAATGAAGCAACTGATACTAATAGACGGAAACAGCCTGCTGTTCAGATCATATTTTGCAATGCGCCCTATGGTGACTTCCTCGGGAATTCACACACAGGGAATTTTTGCTTTTATAAATATTCTTAACAAAATCATCAATGACTATTCTCCGGACTACATGGCGGTTGCTTTTGATATGAAGGAGAAAACCTTCAGACATGACAGATATTCGGAATACAAGGCGGGAAGAATGGCTACACCGATTGAGCTTCTTGCTGAGATTCCTTTGACTCACAAGGTTCTTGAAGCTATGAATATAGCTGTACTTGAGATGCCTAAGTACGAGGCTGACGACCTGATCGGTACTGCGGCAAGAAGGGCATCTGCTGAGGGTATAAGAACACTTGTAATATCCGGAGATAAGGATGAATTGCAGCTTGTTGATGAAAACGTCAATGTGCTTATTAACAAGAAGGGAATGAGCGATTTTGACCTCTACGATGTTGCTGCAATGAAAGACAGATACGGACTGACTCCTACACAGTTCATCGATCTTAAAGGTCTTATGGGTGATAAGTCCGATAATATTCCGGGTATACCGGGCGTGGGCGAAAAAAAAGGACTTGCTTTGCTTGAAAAGTACGGTTCCGTAGAAAACGTGCTTGCGCATGCAGACGAGATACCGGGCAAGCTTGGTGAAAATGTCAGAGAGAACATAGAGCAGGCGGAGCTGTCTAAATGGCTTGCGACGATCAATACTGACTCGCCAATAGAATTTACATGGGATGAGCTTAAGTTCACTGAGCCGGATTATAAGGCTCTGATCGATGTATATACCGAACTGGAATTCAGCTCGTTTATAAAAAAACTCAATGTAAGTGCAGACGACAATTCACTTGATGAGAGCATGGCAAACAGCTTTGCTGAAGAACTGAAGGAAATCAGGACTGTTGATTTCTCAGAATTTTTGAATACTGTAGGGACGGGCGAGGAGCTTATAATCTCTATTGAAACTGACAACAATCACCTTGATGTTCCTGAAGTTAAAGAGATCTGCCTTTACAGTGATGAAAGAAAGCTGTTCTGCTGCAAGGCGCTTACGGCACTCGACAGCGAAATCAGCATCAAGCAGCTTGCCGACAGGAATTACAGACTGACCGGAGCAGATCTGAAACCTGTTGTATATTCCTTCATGAGCATCCTTGAAAGTGAATGGAATCCGGCCTTCGATATTTATATTGCAGAATATCTTCTTGACGCAAACAGGAATAAGTATCAGCTGGACAAGATGCTTCTCAGATACTGCTCAGTAAGTATTGCTTCAGAAGAGCTGAGCAAAGAAGAGGAGCTTTTCTATATAAGTGAAATCCGAAAGGAGCAAGATAAGGCTCTTGCTGATAAGGGGCTTGCCGAGCTCTTCTATAACTGTGAGATGCCTCTTGTAGTGACGCTTGCAGCTATGGAGAAAACAGGTATTTCTCTTGATGCTGAGGTTCTTACATCGATAGGCAATGAAATAGACGGTAGAATAAGCGAGCTTGAGACGGAAATCTACGAAGAAGCCGGAAGGAAGTTCAATATCAATTCACCTAAGCAGCTGGGCATAGTGCTGTTTGATGAGCTTGGAATACCTTATCCTAAGGCAAAGTCAGCATCGAGCTATTCAACAGCTGCGGATATCCTGGATAAACTTAAAGCTGACTACGATATAGTCAATAAGGTTCTCGAGTATCGCAAGTGCAGTAAGCTTAAGAGCACATATATCGACGGTCTGCTTGCTTTGAACGGAAGCGACAGGAGAATCAGACCTCATTTCCAGCAGACTGTTGCGGCTACAGGAAGACTAAGCTGCACAGAGCCTAATCTGCAGAATATTCCTATTCGTGACGAATACGGAAGAGAGATAAGAAAGGCCTTTGTAACTGCATCTTCAGACAATGTGTTCACAGGATCCGATTATTCACAGATCGAGCTTAGAATTCTCGCTGCACTGAGCGGAGATGAGATTCTTATAGACGCATTCTGTCAGGGCAAAGACATTCACAGAGCGACGGCATCCTCGGTATTTGATGTGCCATTCGATCAGGTTACACCGGCTGAGAGATCAAAGGCCAAAGCGGTCAACTTTGGCGTAGTTTACGGAATGAGCGGCTTTGGATTGAGTGAGAATCTGTCGATATCAAGGGCCGAAGGTCAGAAATACATCAACGATTATTTCGAGAAACACACTGCAGTTAAGGAGTACCTCGACAGGCAGGTTGCAGAAGGTGAAGAGAATCAGGAAATCAGAACGTATTTCGGCAGATTAAGGAAAATTCCTGAATTCACTTCCCGTAAGTATATGGAGCGTGAAGCGGCAAAGCGCCTTGCTATGAATACTCCGATACAGGGCACGGCGGCAGACATTATTAAATTTGCGATGAACAGTGTGTACAGGGAACTGAAGGACAGAAAGCTGGAATCCAGACTCATACTTCAGATTCACGACGAACTCATAGTTGAGGGACCGGCGGCCGAAGGGGACGAGGTAAGAAAGATACTGGACGAGTGTATGAAAAATGCTGCACAGCTGTCCGTAGAGCTTACTTGTGACATTCATTCGGGAAAAACGTTATACGAGCTTAAGTAGGAGAGCATATGAAGAGTATTGCTATAACCGGAGGAATAGCTTCCGGAAAATCAACTGTTACGGGATATCTTATCGAAAAAGGATATATAGTTATTGATGCCGATGCGATGGCACGCAGTCTTACCGAGCCCGGCGGTGACGCAATACCTTATATTGCAGAGCATTTTGGCGCATCGTATATTGCTGCTGACGGCAGCATGGACAGGGCAAGGATGAGAGATCTTGTATTTAATAATCCTGATGCAAAGAGAGTTCTCGAAAAAGGAACAACTGATGTGGTAGTTAAACAGATTGCCGAAATCAAGGACGAGGCTGAGCATAACGGTGTTGAGATCATGTTCTTCGACATTCCTTTGCTCTTTGAACTCAGGAAGGAAGATGACTACGATGAGATTTGGGTCGTAAGTGCGGACATAGAGACCAGAAAGAAAAGAATCCTGGAGAGAGACGGAATCGACAGCACTGTGGCAGAGCTGATAATCGGAAGTCAGGCAGAGGAAGAATACAGGATTTCCAAAGCGGATCATGTGATCAGAAACGATGGCTCGTTGGAGGAATTATACGAGCAGATAGACGGACTAATAAAAAATTATAAAATATTATAAAAATAGCTTGATTTTGTTTTGGCACGTATGTATAATGCAATAGTGCCGTGTGGATGTGGCGGAATGGCAGACGCGCATG
>JAGHUV010000007.1 GCA_018064665.1 Candidatus Crickella caballi
TCGTTCTACATAAACCGTCGTGCGGTATCTAACTGATTAACAAATTAACAAAGAGACTGTGGTTGGAGCCTTTCTAAAACCATCAAGTGGTAGGAAGTATAGACCGATCCACAGTATCTCTAACAGTATAGCATTATGCGTACTGGATATACGTTAACACTATGATTTAATAATACGAGGATAAATATGCTGATATTGGATGACCTTAGAGGTCAACTTCCTGAGGTGGTAAGAAAGCTCGAGGAAGTGGGAGGCTATCTTTGACCCGGAAGGTCTTAAGAAGAAAATAGAAGAACTCGAAAGAAGGAGCCTGAAGGAAGGCTTCTGGGATGACCAGCGTGAGGCTCAGAAGGTGCTCAAGAGCAAGAAGTCCCTGGAAGACAGGCTTTCAAGGTACGAGAGACTTAAAAGTGATATCTCTGCTATCCCTGAGCTCATGGAGATTGCAGAGGAGCTTGAGGACGAGGCGGAGGCGAAGAAGATTATTTCCGAATTTGGACGTCTTGCTGATGAGCTTGAGGACTTCAATACGGAAATGCTGCTTAGCGGTAAATATGATGCCAATGATGCTGTTATCAGCATTCATTCGGGCACCGGCGGTGTCGACGCCAACGACTGGGCGGAGATGCTGGAGAGAATGTATCTTCGCTGGTGTGAAAAGAGAGGCTTTAAGACAAAGCTTCTCGACAGGCAGGATGATGTTGATTACGGAATCAAAAGCTCAACGATACTGGTGCAGGGCGAGAATGCTTTTGGCCTGCTCAAGAGCGAGAACGGTGTGCACAGACTCGTAAGAATTTCACCGTTCAATGCGATGGGCAAGAGGCAGACCTCCTTTGCGGCGGTCGAGGTGATACCGGATATGAGTGACAGTATAGAGGTCACGATAGATCCTAACGATCTTAAGATAGATACCTACAGAAGCAGCGGAGCAGGCGGACAGTCGGTCAACACTACAGATTCCGCTGTACGAATTACGCATCTGCCTACCAATATTGTCGTTACCTGTCAGAATGAAAGATCGCAGATCATGAACAAGGAAGTTGCGCTCAAGATACTGACTTCCAAGCTCATGGCTATTGCAGAGGCTGAGCACAAGGAGAACCTCAACGAGATCAAGGGCGACCAGTCGATGGCCACCTGGGGTTCGCAGATAAGGAACTATGTATTCCAGCCATACACTCTGGTCAAGGATACGAGAACCGGGGCGGAGACCGGTAATGTAGATGCTGTGATGAATGGGGATATCGATATATTTATCAGGGCGAAGCTGCAGAAGGATGCGGCAATATAGGGGCGATAAATAATGAAGAAATATATAATCTTTGATTTTGACGGAACAGTTATCAATACCAATGATGTCATTATCGCTTCGTGGCAGGAGGTATTCAGAACGTATCTTGGGCACGAACTGCCTGTCGAGGAGATAATAAAGACGTTTGGTGAAACTCTGTGGACAACTTTGGACAGGCTGATGCCGGGCTGTGACCAGGACGAAGTCGTAAAGTGCTATAGAGCTTATCAGGATCTGCATGCGAATGAGATGGTCACCGAATGCGAGGGTGTCAAAGACCTGATGGAAGAGCTTCACAATCGCGGCTACAAACTGGGAATTGCGACCTCGAGAACAAGGGCCAGCTATGAGGGGTATGCAGACAGATTTGGTATTAGTAAATACATTGATGCTGTCGTGACCATGGAGGATGTGACGCATCACAAACCGCATCCCGAGACGGCTACAGCCACGCTGAAGAAGCTCGGTGCGAAGCCTGAAGAGGCGTTAATGCTCGGCGATACCAAGTTCGATATCGCATGCTCAAACAGTGCCGGAATAGACAGTGTTTTCGTAGCGTGGAGCATGGCAAGACTTGAGGACATTACAGAATCGGGTTATGACCCGACTTATGTAATAGAAAAGCCAATGGATTTTCTGGAGCTATTATAACCATAGGAGGACAGTATGCATAAAATAGTCTACAAGAAACAGCTTTCAAACGATATGTTCTGGATGGAGTTTGAAGCACCTTATGTTGCTGCTAAGGCAAAGCCGGGTCAATTCATTATTTTCAGAGTTGATGAATTCGGAGAAAGAATACCTATCACAATGGCGGATTCAAACAAGGAGACAGGAACCGTAACACTTATCTTCCAGGCTGTAGGAAGAAGCACAATGCTGCTGTCACAGTTTGAAGTTGGCGAAAGCATTGCAGACATCGCAGGACCTCTCGGCAATCCTACTGAGGTTGAGGGTCGAAAGAAGGTTTGCGTTGTAGGAGGCGGAACAGGTAATGCTCTGGCATACCCTGTTGCATGCGGCTTCAAGGCTGCAGGTGCCGAGGTCGACATGGTAGCAGGCTTCAAGAACAAGGATCTTGTCGTACTTGAAGACGAGTTCAAAGCAGCAGTAGACAATTTCTATCTCGTAACTGATGACGGCTCGGCAGGTGAGAAGGGCTTTACTACAGATAAGCTCAAGGCCCTCATCGAGGAAGGCAACCAGTATGATGAAGTTATTACAGTAGGACCTCCTGTTATGATGAAATTCGTAGCAGCTGTTACAGCACCGTTCAATATTCCGACTGTTGCTTCGCTCTCGGCTCTGATGATTGACGGAACCGGAATGTGCGGAGGCTGCAGAATCAGCTTTGACGGTGAAACTAAGTACGTATGTGTTGACGGACCTGAGTTTGATGCACAGAAGGTAGACTGGGATGTGCTCATCGCCCGTAATGCATATTATGCTGAAGAAGAGCAGGCTGAAAGAGATCACGTATGCAGAATTACAGGAGGTGTAAGACACTATGAATAATCAGATGAACAAAACACCAATGCCGTCGCAGGAACCTGATGTTAGAAATAAGAACTTCGATGAAGTAGCACTCGGATACACAGAAGAAGACGCTCTTAATGAGGCAGCAAGATGTCTTAACTGCAAGAACCATCCTTGTGTAGACGGATGCCCTGTAAATGGCAGGATCCCTGAGTTTATTGCTAAGGTAGCGGAAGGCAAATTCGAGGAAGCATATGAAATTCTTACATCTACAAACTCGCTTCCTGCTATCTGTGGAAGAGTATGCCCACAGGAAAACCAGTGCGAGGGCAATTGCGTTCGCGGCATCAAAGGCGAGCCTGTAGGCGTGGGAAGACTGGAAAGATTTGTTGCCGACCGTCATAAGGCAGATGTGGGTAACGATAGCGTTGAGGCAGTTACAGAAGGTCCCGGAAGAGGAATTCGAGTTGCCATCGTTGGTTCAGGCCCTGCAGGACTTACATGTGCAGGAGACCTTATCAACCTCGGATATGATGTTACAGTTTTCGAAGGCCTTCACAAACCGGGTGGAGTTCTGGTATACGGAATACCTGAATTCAGACTTCCTAAGGATGAAATCGTTGCTTACGAGGTTGAAACACTCAGAAAGAAGGGTGTGAAGTTCGTATGTGACGTTCTTATCGGCAAGTCACTCTATGTCCAGGATCTGCTGGACGATGGATATAAGGCAGTATTCATCGGAACAGGCGCAGGACTTCCTATGTTCATGAATATCGAAGGCGAGAATCTGGTAGGCGTATACTCGGCTAACGAATATCTTACAAGAATCAATCTGATGAAGGCTTATCTTGATGAGTATGACACTCCTATCAAGAAGCATGACAAGGTCGTTATTGTAGGCGCAGGAAATGTTGCAATGGACGCTGCAAGATGCGCAAAGAGAATGGGTGCTGAAGTACACGTTGTATACCGCCGCGGTCGTGAAGAGATGCCTGCAAGAGCAGAGGAAATCGAACACGCTGAAGAGGAAGGAATCGAATTCCACCTGCTGAACAACCCTGTAAGAATTCTCGGAGACGAGAAGAACAGAGTAAGCAAGATCGAATGCATCAAGATGGAGCTCGGTGAGCCTGATGCAAGCGGAAGACGCAGACCGGTTGAAATTCCGGGTTCTGAATACACGATCGATACAGATGCAGTTATCATGGCTCTGGGAACTAAGCTCAACAGCCTGATTTGCAACACTACCGAGGGTCTTGAGCAGACTCAGAAGGGCGGAATTCAGGTAGACGAAGAGACCGGCGCAACATCAATTCCGGGCGTATATGCCGGCGGAGATGCAGTAACAGGCGCTGCAACAGTAATTAAAGCAATGGGAGCAGGTAAGAAGGCTGCAGCGGCAATGCACGAATATCTGCAGAAATAAAATATGAAGAACATTATTATCGGTACGGCCGGTCATGTTGACCACGGCAAAACACAATTGATCAAGGCGCTGTCGGGAATTGACACCGACAGACTCGAAGAAGAGAAGAAGCGCGGTATTACAATCGAGCTAGGTTTTGCGCACATTCCTAATGATGCCGGATATAATATCGGCGTTATTGACGTACCGGGACATGAAAAATTTATTAAAAACATGCTTGCAGGAATCGGTGGTATCGACTTCGTAGTGTTTGTCGTTGCCGCTGATGAAGGCATTATGCCTCAGACCCGCGAGCACTTTGAGATACTTCAGTCTCTGGGAATCGACGACGGAATCATAGCTGTCACCAAGACGGATATGGTAGATGAGGAATGGCTTGAGATGCTGCTTGAAGAGGTCGAGGATTACTTCAAAGGCTCCTTCCTCGAGGGCAAGCCTGTCGTTCCTGTATCGGCGAGAACCGGGGACAATATTGAGGTACTCAAAGAAGAAATCATAAAGAAGTGTGATCGCGAGAATAAGCGTCGCGAGGAGAGGGAACTCTTCAGACTGCCTATAGACAGAGTATTCACCATGTCGGGCTTTGGAACTGTAGTAACAGGAACCCTGCTTGACGGAATTGTTTCGGTCGGTGATGAGCTGCAGGTACAGCCTAAGGGGCTCAAGGTCAAAGTAAGAGGCATTCAGACCTACGGCAAGGATACGGATTCTGCAATCGCAGGACAGAGAACCGCTATCAACCTTTCCGGAGTGAAAAAGGAAGATATAGACAGAGGAGATGTTCTCTCGGCAGACAAAGCGGTCAGCGTTACAAACATGCTGGACGTGAAGCTCAAGGTGTTCTCCTCAACAGATCGCATAATACTGAACAACAGCAGAGTGCATGTATATGCCGGTGCCAAGGAGGCTTTGGCCAAAGTAATCATTCTGGACCGCGAGAGTCTTGCGGCAGGAGAAGAGGCGTATGTTCAGCTCAGGCTTGAGGAGCCGATGGCTGTAAGACGGGGAGACAGATTCATAGTCAGATTCTATTCACCTATTATTACAGTCGGCGGAGGAGTTGTTCTCGACGCACTTCCTGACAAGCACAAGAGAAACAAGGAAGCTGTTCTGAACGGGCTTTCCGTCATGGAAAGCGGAAGCCTTGAGGATCTGGCGGAGCTGAAGGCAGGAGGAAGACAGTTTGTGAAGCAGGATGAGCTGACTTCAGAGCTTGGTCTTCTCGACTCAGAGATGGATGCAGTCGTTAAGAAACTTCTTGCAGACAACAGGCTTATAAAGCTCAGAGACGGTTCGCTCTTAAGTGGGGTGAAATTCGGACGACTCAGAACAGACCTTGAGTTTATGATAAACACATATCACGAGGCTAACCCGCTGGCTGACGGAATTCCTAAACAGGAGCTTCTGTCCAGGCTTCGCGGAAACTGGCATATCGAGGACGAGAAGCTTCTTCAGGCGCTGGTTGCATATCTGATGGAGCAGGGTGTTCTGGAGGACAGAGGAAAATCACTTGCGCTTGCGGGCTTTAAGGTTGAATACTCAGAAGAACAGCTCGCGATAAAAGATAAAATCAAGGCTGAATATGAAGCGGTGGGAATCGAACTGAGCAAGTCCGATGAGGTGCTTGCAAAACTCGACTGCGATAAGGCTTTGTTCAATAATATGCTTGCTGAACTCGTTGAAGAGGGAAGTGTTGTCAAACTGGATGCGGGAATATATGCAGCGTCAGAAGCCTTTGCACAGGCGGTTGCTGCGGCCCGATCCTTCGGAGCGCCGTTTACTTTGGCGGAGTTCAGAGACAAGCTTGGTACCTCAAGAAAATACGCAGAGCTGTGGCTTGCGGCACTTGACAGAAACAGGGTGACACAGTTTAACGGGGGAACACGTACTGTATTATGATCAGAATTTACACAGCAAGGGAAAACATCAATAAAGAGCGTTTCATCTACGAGCACATCGAAGGTGAGACGCTTGTTATTGTTCCTAACCAGTACACTCTGGTAGCAGAGGAGCAGGCACTTAAGTATCTTGACAGTGAGTGTCTCTTTAACATCGAAATCATTACGATGAACAGACTCGGTCTCAGAATACTGACAGAGCAGGGACTTGAATCGACAAGAATGCTGGACAAGTACGGAAGATTCATGCTGCTGAATAGAATCATTAAGGCCAACAGGGACAGGCTCGATGTCTTTGCCGGTGCGGCGGGCAGGATATCCTTCATCGACATGTTGAATGATTTTATTTCCGATTTCAAACAGCAGAACTGCAGCATGGACGAGATAAGAGACATGCTTTCGGGTGAGACGGATGAGCTTCTTGGTGCCAAGCTCAGTGAGCTGGAGCTGATAATTGATGAATATGAGAAGGCAATAGAGGGCAAATACACAGACTCGGAGGACTACATAGCAATGTATGTCGGAGAGATCGCACACTCCTCTGCTGTCAAGGGTAAGAATATCTGGGTATACGGATATGACAGCATCACGCCTAAATTCATGAAGGCGATGTTTGAGCTCTCAAGGAGAGCGGATTCGCTGAACTTCATAGTAAACAGAACGGATTTTGAGCTGGATGAAGATCTGCTCAGAAATATATATGCCAAAGCTGCCGAGGAAGATGTGGAGATCATCGAGGCGGCAATAGGAAACGAATATGCGCTCAGCAAGAGTGACACAATTACGCGCATCGAAAGGGGTCTGTGGAGCAACGATTTGTCGGAGGAGGAACGAAGCAGCAACGCCGGTTTTGTGCCTGAGGATCTGACCATGGTATGTGCAGCCAATCCGTATTACGAAGCGGAGACTGCAGCTGCTTACATCTGGCATCTTGTCAGGGACCTCGGATACAGGATGCAGGACATACAGATAATTGCGAATAACGAAGATAGACTTCAGCCTATCATCAGGAGAACTCTGGTTGAATACGGACTTCCGGTATATCTGGACGGAGCAAGGAGCATAACAGATGCGGCTTCGGTGAGCTTTGTTGTCAATATGCTGAGCTTTCTTAAATATAAGGAAGGAACGACATTCCTTCTCAGCATGCTCAAATCAGGACTGACTGATATCGATCACGACGAGGTTGAGCAGCTCGAGAATTATGTCAGAAAATACAAAATCAAGGGCTCAATGTGGAGGCGTCCGTTTAAGTACGGAGCTGAGGAATACGGCGAGGAGAAGTTTGCGGAGCTTGAGCAGCTGAGACAGCGAGTAATGTCACCTATGCTGAAGCTTGAAGAGCTTACTTCGTCCGAAACAGTAGCTGACTTTATTACAGCCTACAGAGAGTACCTTAACAGTGAATGGGAGCTCGAACGCAAGGTGGAGGAAGCCGCGAAGAAGCAGGCTGACAAGGGGCTTGTGGATGAAGCACTTAAGGATGCATCAAGCTACAGCAAGGCTATGGAGCTTCTGGAGCAGGTCGCAGAGATCATGGGTGATGAAGCTCTCGATATTGCGGAATTCATAGATATATATACGGCGGGGCTGATGGCCGTTGATGTAGGAGTAATACCTGCAGCGGCTGACGGCCTTTCGCTTGGAACGATGATAAGAACAAGACCAAGACCTGTTCGCGCCGTTGTTGTGCTCGGTGCCAATGAAGGAATTCTTCCGCTTCAGCCATCGACGGAAGGTCTGTTCTCGGTAGATGAGAAGAAGTATTTCAAGGATGTCGGTTTTGCAATCGGCAGACTTGACGACATTAAAATGGAAGAAGAAAATGCGGCAATGTATCGTGTCATGTCCAAGGCTTCCGACAAGCTGTACATCAGCTATGCGATGGCGGATGCCGACGGTGCTGAGGCGAATCCGTCACAGATTATCGATGCTTTGTACGAGCTCTTCCCGATGATAAAGGAAAAGGGTCTTGTTGCCAGAGATGCGATAAGCGCCGGATGGGGTGAGCAGCTCGTAAACTCATCTCAGCAGACAATGAGACACTTTATCAATCACCTCAAGGACAGAAACGGTCCTGAGCGCATGGATGACCTTAGTGCGGCTCTTATGAACTGGTACGAACTAAACGAGCCTGAGAAGCTCGGTGAAATGCTTGCTGCAGCACAGGATGAAAACGCACCTGCGCCTATAGGCGGCGCTCTCGCCAAGGAGCTTTATTCACGCAGAGACGGCAACATAGTTCTGAGTGCATCATCTATAGATAACTACTTCAGATGCCCTTTCAAATACTTTGTGGATAAGGGCTTAAGACCGCAGGAGGAGAGGGAGTTCTCAAGTGACCCGCGCTCGATCGGTGATGTTTATCATGAGTGCCTTATGTCTGTTGCGCGCAGAATACTTGCCGACAGGTCGTACGGACTGAAAATCGTAGAGCTGGATGATGAGGCGCTGGAGAAGCTTGTATCAGATGAGCTTGACAGAATCGCAAAGGACTACGAGGGCGGACTCTTCATATCGAGCGGAAATGAGGAATACAGACTCGGTCGAATCAAGGAAATTTGTGCGCATGCAGTACGCGCACTGGCAGAGCAGCTTGCATCGGAGAGCGTTGTAGCTGCGAATTTCGAAGAGAACTTTGGCCGCGGCAAGAAGTTCAAGCCTCTCGAGTTTGAAATAGACGGAACCAAGGTATATGTCGAGGGAAAAATCGACAGAGCGGATATTCTGGGCGAGGAGGTCGGATCGGATCGAGTTAGAATAATAGATTACAAGACCGGCAATGACAGCCTTGACACATGGAAGATGAAGCACGGTTACAAGATGCAGCTTATGATATATATGATGTCTGCAGAGGCTGACTATCAGCCGGCCGGAATGTTCTATTTCAACATTAAGGACGATATGCTGAGCTTCGATGACAAGGACGAGTTTAATCAGAAGAAGGGCGGCGTTCCATACAGCGAAATCAGGCCGGAGGATCAGTTCAAGCTTGCGGGAGTATATGTGGACGAAGCGGGTGTACTGGATTCAATGCCGGAAACTGTACTTGCCAGCACAAAGCATAAGCTGAGTATTGAGGAGTACAGAGAGCTCAGGGACGCAGTCAGCGACAATATCAGGGGCATTGCTGAAGGAATCGTCAAGGGTAATATAGACATCCATCCTTTCAGGGAAGGAAAGAAGCTCGTATGCAATTACTGTCGGTATAAGGCAATCTGCAAGAGGGATGGAGAAAATCTCAAGAACCAGGGCTGGGAATTACCGCCTAAGCCAAAGAAGGATAAAGAACAGGAGAACAAACAGCAGCAATAATGGAAGTAATTTCTATCGGAAGCAGCAGTTCGGGCAATTCATATATAATCAAAGCGGGTTCGACGAACCTGCTTCTTGATGTAGGGCTTTCTGCTACCAAGATTATGAAGGCTCTGTCCGAATGCAATATAGAAGCTGAGGATGTGGATGCTGTTCTTATCACTCATGAGCATATCGATCATGTAAGAAGCGTTCGTGCCGTAGCAAGAAAATGCGGGAATGCAAGATTCTATGCAAGTCGCGGAACTCAGTGCTCAACCGAAGCTTTCTCCTATGTTGACGAAAGCCGCATAGTGACGGTCAGTCGGGGAGACAGCGCGAGATACGGAGATGTCGAGATAAGATGCTTTGGCCTTTCGCATGACGCAAATGAGCCTGTAGGATACTCGGTAATCGCAGATGGAGAGCAGCTTACTGTTGTGACCGATACCGGAATTGTTACAGAAGAGATATTTGATGAGATGTGCAAAGCGGACATTCTTGTTTTCGAGGCCAATCATGAGGAGGACATGCTTATGTTCGGACCTTATCCGTACAGCGTCAAGATGAGGATAAAAAGCGATCATGGACATCTGTCCAACGTGACCTCCGGAGAGCTGCTCGCAAGGCTGCTCGGGGAGAGAGAAAGTAATGCAGGCAGGCTCGACATACTGCTTGCGCACCTGTCGGAGAAGAATAACACTCCTTATCATGCAAGGATGACAATTGAGGAGATACTGAGGAATAACGGCTTTGTTCGTGATGAGCATTATACGATGACGGTAGCCGCCAAGGAAGGGCTGACAGCAATATGAATATAAATGTAATCTGTATCGGAAAACTTAAAGAAAAATACTGGACTGCAGCGATCGACGAGTATTCCAAGAGACTCGGGCGCTTCTGCACGCTCAGGATACACGAGCTGCCGGAGGCCAAGCTGCCGAAAAATGCTTCTGCAGCAGATGAGGCCAAAGTAATCGAGAAGGAAGGCGAAGAAATTCTCGCCAGGATCGGTGACGGCGACTACGTTGTCGCTCTCGAGGTAGAAGGGAAGCTGCTGAGCTCAGAGGAACTGGCAAAGCAGATCAATAAAGTATCCTTTGGCCATTCCAGCATCGATTTTATAATAGGCGGAAGCCTGGGGTTGAGCAACAAGGTGAAGTCCAGAGCCGACATAGGGATCTCCTTCGGCAAAATCACACTCCCACATCAGCTCGCACGTGTGGTATTATTAGAGCAGATATACAGAGCATATAAAATCAACAACAACGAAACATATCATAAATAAAAGGAAGAGAATAATGGCTAACAAATACAGCAAGACCAACAGCTCGTCAAAGGCTAGGGAACAGAAATACATGGAGGACTATGAGAAGTCCCGCAATCGTCTCAACAAGGGAGCAAGAATTATGGCTCTGGTTATGGCAGGCGTAATGATCATATTTGCCTTCGTTGGAGCGATCGCATTCATGTTCTAAACAGTAAGAGAATGAAGGACTGCGGATGAGATATCCGCAGTTTTTTGTATTTTTTGAAGAATTCAACAAAAAAATAACAAAGAAAACCTGTTGATATTACTGCATTCTGGACGATAAAAAAACCACGCAATATTGTTTTAATTGTCGTACAAGAGGCGGGAGGTTATAATATAAGTGCGAAATATTTGCAGACGCGAAAGATGTATATATGAGCACTCATGCAATGAGAGCGTTCTGCGAAGGAAAGGAAGTAGCTTATGTCGATAGCAGATATTGAAAAAGTTAGAGCTGCTGAGTCTGCTGCCGAAGCATTGCGCAAGAAGGCGGAAGACGAAAAGGCTCAGATCATCGCTGCAGGCAGGAAAGAAGCCAAGGACCTGATCGAGAAAGCCGGCAAGGATGCTGAGGACGCATACAGGAAGGCAATCGAGATGGCTGAGGTCAAAGCAAGCAAGGCTTACGAGAATACAATCGAAGCCCAGAAGGAAGCCTGTGAGAAGATCAAAGCTGAAGGCCGTGCTAAGATAGATGGCGTGATAGATGATATCGTCGGAAAGGTAGTGGGTATCTAATGGCAATAGTAAAAATGAACAAACTATCTGTCATAGGTATGATTTCTGAGAAGGAAGACCTGATCAAAACGCTCATGGACCTCGGAGTTGTTGAGATTAGCAGCAATGCAGGCAAACTCCAGGACGAAGAATGGGCAAAGCTGGTTGAGAAAGACGGTGACGAAGAGCGCGTATCCTTAATGGAAAAGGAGCTGTCAAGAGTAGACAATGCTCTGGGCGTACTTCAGAAGCACGGCGGACTCAAAGCTCCTCTCTTCACTTCAAGAAGACCGATGACTCGCAAAGAGTTCAACAGTCTTTCAAGAAAAGAGAAGACCTATGCTAAGCAGACTCAGGAGCTTCTGGACCTGAACGACAAGTTCAATGCGGCGACGGTTGATATCAACCAGGCGACAGCACAGATATCGGCACTTGAACCATGGCTGACATACGATGTTCCGCTGGAGATCGTTTCGACAGACGAACTGCGTGTCAGACTCGCGGAATTCCCGCCGGTGGTCGATCTCGAGGCTTTGTCGGATGCTTTGGAAGAAGCAGGCTGCACAAGTCTGGTGAACGAGGTCAGCAGAGATAAGCTGATGTGCTACGCGAGCATTGCATACTTCAAGGCTGATGAGGAAAAGGCTCTTGAGATACTCAAAGAGTCAGGCTTCACCGTACCGGGCATTGTTGATACCAAGGGCACCCCGGCGGAATGCACTGAGAAGTATAAGACTATGCTTGTAGATCTCGCTGCTAAGAAGGAAGATATCCTATCACAGATAAAGGAAAGAACCTCTTACAAGGAGGACCTTGAGTTCTATCACGATCTGCTCACTATAAGGAGAGACGAATACAAGATAAGAGGTAACATGATGAATACAGAGAAGACATTCACCTTCGATGGATGGTTCCCTGTAGCAACACTGGATCTGGTAAGAAAAGCACTCAAGAAATTCACTTGCGTGTATGAGTATTCCGAACCGTCGGAGGATGACGAGATTCCGGTAATTCTGAACGACAGAAGGTTCTTTGAGCCTATGCAGTTCATCACCGGACTGTACTCTCTGCCTAATGCAAGAGAGGTGGATCCGACAGCAATATTCACGATGTTCTACATCGTATTCTTCGGAATGATGTTTGCGGACGTAGGCTACGGACTGATATTGTTCGCGGCAACACTGTTTGCAATAAAGCATTACAAGCTGTACGAAGGAGCAACCTATCAGCTGATGCGTGTTCTCAACTACTGCGGAATCAGCTCTGCGGTGTTCGGAGTCCTCTTTGGCTCCTACTTCGGAGACCTGATAACGGTAGTGGGAAAGCAATTCTTCGACGCTGATATTGTGATCAAGCCACTGTGGCTCAATCCTACAGAGTCGTCGATGACGCTCCTGATCGTATCATGTGCGCTCGGTGTTCTCCACCTGTTCGTAGGTATGGGGATCAAAGCCTATGAGCAGATCAAAGCGGGAGATGTTCTCGGTGCTGTCAATGACAACTTCGTATGGTATGTGATCGTGCTTGGCCTCGTGCTGTGGCTCTTCGGTGCAAAGGTGGTACCTTGGGGTCCTGTCGCAGGTAAGTGGATGACAATTGTCGGCTTTGCAGCCGCAATAATCATACCGATATTCATGAACAAAGGAGTCGGAAAGGCTATCGGTCTGTGGAACATCTACAGCGGAGTAACCGGAAACCTGTCGGATATACTGTCCTACTCAAGACTTCTCGGTCTGGGTCTGGCATCGGCATCCATCGCACAGGTAGTAAATTTCCTGGCTTCACTTGTTGGACATGGCGGAGCAGGAATCATACTGTTCATACTGGTTGAGCTTCTCGGACATGCCCTGAACTTTGCAATCAATGCACTGGGCTCGTTCGTACATTCAGCAAGACTGCAGTATGTAGAATTCTTTGGAAGATTCTTTGAAGGCGGCGGCGAAGCATTCAAGCCGTTTGGCAAAGATACTAAATACGTAAGAATAATTGAGGAGGGAAAATAAATGACTATTGGAGTAGCATTAGCTGTATTTGGCGCTGCTATCGCAGCATGTGCAGGCGTAGGCTCCGGACTTGGAGTTGGTATCGCCGGTGAAGCAGCAGACGGTGTTATGGCAGGAGAAGGAACAAGCTTTGGTTCAACACTGGTACTGCAGGCACTTCCTGGAACACAGGGAATTTACGGAATGGTAATTGCAATCATGATTATGACTAAGATCGGCGTTCTCGGTGGCGGAGCAATCGATCTGTCAGTAGCTCAGGGACTTGCTCTTCTGGGTGCAGGACTCCCAATCGGAATCGTAGGCGTATGGTCAGGTATTGCACAGGGTAAAGCAGCGGCAGCCGGCATCCAGCTGGTATCAAAGAAGGACGGAAAGCTCGGACAGGCTATCATCTACGCAGTAATGGTAGAGACATATGCTATCCTCGCATTCATCATCTCCTTCCTGCTGTACAACGGAATTACAGTTTAATTGGAAAGGGGCGCTGGATATGAGTATAGAGTCCATTACAAAGAGGATCGAGGACGAGGCCAAAGCGTACGCCGGTGAGCGTAAGGCAGAGGCTGAAGGCCTTAAGAAGGAAATCCTTGCGGACGCTCAGACCAAAGCCGACAAGATAATGGCAGACGCTAAAGAACGCGCCGACAAGGAAAGTAAGCTTCTTGCAGAAAGAAGAGAATCTGTTGCCGGACTCGAATCAAGAAAGATGGTTCTCGAAGCCAAACAGGAAATCATCAGAGAGAGCTTTGACAAGGCTCTGGATAAGCTGGTGAATCTTGAGGAGGCAGACTATATCAAGTTCATCGGGAATCAGCTGAATGCTTTCGGGAAGGAAGGCGGAGAGGTTCTTCTCAATGCGGAGGACAAGAAGAAATACGGAGACAAGCTGGCTAAGCTGCTCTCGGGCGGACTCAAACTGAGTGAGGAAGCTGCAAACATCAAGGGCGGATTCATCCTCAAACAGGGAGATATTTCCATCAACTGCTCGCTCGAGAAGCTCCTCGAAGACAAGAAGGAAGAAATGGTTGGCGAAATCGCAGCCAAGCTCTTCCCTGAGAAATAATCGGCAGAAGCACAAGAAGGAGGATTAATCATGGCAAATTGCGTATTTGCAACAGCAATGATCAGAAGCCTGGAGAAACGTCTCCTGACAACTGAACAGTTCTACAATATGATTGATTCCGGAAGCATTGAAGACGTATGCAGAACAGTGCAGGAAGCCGGTTACGGCAGTGATGCTGAGCCATTCAGACCGGACACATATATGAAAATTCTCGCCGACAGAGAGAACAATCTCTTCGATGAGACACTCAAGCTCGGTAAGGATTTCGAGGTTCTGGATGTACTGAATCTGGTTAATGACTATCACAACATCAAGGTCCTGCTCAAGGCAGAGGCTCTGGGAATTGACAGAAGCGACATTCTGCTCAATACAGGAACAATACCTGCAGAGAAGATGGCGGAGCTGGTAAGAGACCGTGACAGATCTCAGCTGACGGAGAACATGCTCAAGGCAGTTCTCGAAGCAAGCGATACTCAGGCAAGAACCAACGACCCTCAGTGGATAGACATTATCTGCGACAGGTACTGGTTCGCTGACATGCAGAGAGTTGCAGAGAAGAGCGGAAATGAATTCGTCAAGGGCTATGTCAGGGCGAAGATTGACGCATCCAATCTCAAGACCTATGTCAGAGTAAGAACGATGGGAGAGGCGTGGCCGTTCTTCAGCGACATGTTTATCCCGGGCGGTACAATTGAGCCTGCCACATATCAGAGAGCTTATACCGAAGATCTGAACCAGTTCGGTGCACATTTCAAGGGAACTCTGATATATGAAGCAGCACTCGACGGAAGAATCGACCTCGAGAAGACGGGAAAGTTCACACTGTTTGAGAAGCTTTGCGATGATGCGGTGATGCATTATGCCAAGGAAGGTAAGTATGTAACATTCGGCATCGAGGTGGTATTTGCTTACTTCGTAGCTAAGCAGGCTGAGATGACTAACATCAGAATCATGATGGCAGGCAAGCTTGCAGGTACGGATCCGGAACTCGTGAAAGAAAGGATGAGGGAGACTTATGAATAGAATAGGCATAATCGGCGATGCTGACAGTGTCCTGGGATTCAAAGCCTTCGGACTGGATGCGTACGCATGCCTCAACAAGGACGAGGCGGCAGAGACACTGCACAAAATTGTCAAAGATGATTACGGAATTATCTTTATCACAGAAAGATATTATATGGAAATAGAAGATGAAATCGCCAAATACGCTGAACTCAGGATTCCGGCTATTGTAGCCATCCCGGGAAGCGACGGAGGTTACGGCATAGGACTTTCGAACGTTAAGAGAGCGGTCGAAAAGGCAGTCGGAGCAGACATACTGTTTGGTGATAAATAGGAGGAGCAGAGCATGATTCAAGGTAAAATCGTTAAGATAGCCGGACCTCTTGTAGTTGCATCAGGCATGGGCGACGCTGACATGTTCGATATCGCCAAGGTCGGTAATGCGGGCCTTATCGGTGAGATTATCGAGATGCGTGACGGTAATGCCTCAATTCAGGTATACGAGGAAACAGCCGGACTGCAGCCCGGTGAGCCGGTAGTGAGCACAGGAAAGCCTCTTTCGGTAGAGCTTGGACCCGGACTCATAGAGACTATTTACGACGGTATTCAGAGACCACTGAAAGCTCTCCTCGAGAAGTCAGGCGCTAACATCGCAAGAGGTGTAAGTGAGCCGGCTCTTGACCACAGCAAGGAGTGGGACTTCGAAGTAGTTGCCAGACAGGGTGACACTGTTGAAGCCGGAGATGTGCTCGGAACAGTTCAGGAAACTGTAGCCGTACAGCAGAAAATAATGGTGCCTTACGGCGTTGAAGGTAAGATCAAATCAATCACTAAGAGCGGCAGGTACACCATCGATGAGGTTATTGCTGTAATCACAGACGATAAGGGCGTTGACCACGAGGTCAAGATGTATCAGGAGTGGCCTGTAAGACTTGAGAGACCTTACAAGTCCAAGCTGGCACCTAATGATCCGCTTATTACAGGACAGAGAGTAGTTGATACCATGTTCCCTATCGCAAAGGGCGGTGTGGCAGCTGTACCGGGACCTTTCGGTTCAGGCAAAACAGTTATTCAGCACCAGCTTGCAAAGTGGGCGGATGCAGACATCGTTATCTACATCGGCTGCGGCGAGCGTGGTAATGAGATGACAGAAGTACTTATGGAGTTCCCTGAACTGCAGGACCCTAAGACAGGCGATTCTCTGATGAAGAGAACAGTGCTTATCGCTAATACTTCTGACATGCCGGTAGCTGCTCGAGAGGCTTCAGTATATACAGGAATCACAATCGCTGAGTACTTCAGAGATATGGGATACTCGGTAGCGCTGATGGCAGACTCCACTTCAAGATGGGCAGAGGCTCTTCGTGAGATGTCCGGACGTCTTGAAGAAATGCCTGGTGAAGAAGGATATCCTGCTTACCTGGCAACAAGACTGGCTCAGTTCTACGAGAGAGCAGGTAAGGTTGTATGTCTCGGTAAGGATGAGAGAGTCGGAGCACTTTCCGCTATCGGAGCAGTATCGCCTCCGGGAGGAGATATTTCCGAACCTGTATCACAGGCAACTCTTCGTATCGTAAAGGTATATTGGGGACTTGATGCAGCGCTTGCACATGCAAGACACTTCCCTGCTATCAACTGGCTGAACAGCTACTCGCTGTATCAGGACAGACTGGATAAATGGTTTGCAGAGAACATCGACAAAGACTTCCCTGCTAACAGACAGATGGCAATGAACCTCCTGCAGGAGGAAGCAGAGCTGAACGAAATCGTACAGCTGGTCGGAGTTGACGGACTGTCCAAGGAAGACAGACTTAAGCTCGAAGCCTGCAAGATGATCCGTGAGGACTTCCTGCATCAGAACTCCTTCCATGAGGTAGATACTTATTCATCAACCAACAAGCAGTTCAAGCTGATGAAGCTCATCCTTGACTTCTTCAAGGGCGGACAGAGAGCACTTGAAGGCAATGCAAGCTTCGGAGCTGTTGCCAACGGCGAACTCAGAGAAGAAATCGGACGTTTCAAATATGTTGTTGAGGAAAATGTTGATGCTGAATTCCAGAAGCTTGAAGAAAAAATCGACTTAACATTCGATAATCTGATTAAGGAGGCAGGTGAGGCTGATGATTAAGGAATATAAGACAATATCAGAAGTAGCCGGCCCGCTGATGCTGGTCAAAGGCGTTGAAGGAGTAGGCTACGACGAGCTCGGAGAAATCGAGCTCTCCAATGGACAGATCAGACACTGCAAGGTTCTGGAAATCAACGGAACCGACGTACTTGTACAGCTCTTCGAGGGCGCAATGGGAATGAATATCAAGGACTCTAAAGTAAGATTCCTCGGACATTCCAATGAGCTTGGAGTTTCAATGGATATGCTGGGACGTATCTTCGATGGAATGGGACGTCCTATCGACGGCGGAGCAGATATTATTCCTGAGAAGAAGATGGATATCAACGGCCTGGCAATGAACCCGGCTGCAAGAGAGTACCCGTCGGAATTCATTCAGACAGGTGTATCCGGAATCGACGGACTGAACACTCTCGTTAGAGGTCAGAAGCTGCCTATTTTCTCCGGATCAGGACTTCCGCATGCCAATCTCGCTGCACAGATTGCAAGACAGGCTAAGGTTAGAGGAACAGATTCCAAGTTTGCGGTAGTATTCGCTGCAGTAGGTATCACATATGAAGAGGCTGACTTCTTCATGACAGACTTCAAGGAGACAGGAGCTATTGACAGAACAGTAATGTTCCTGAATCTCGCTAACGACCCTGCGGTAGAGCGTATCGCAACTCCTCGTATGGCTTTGACAGCCGCTGAGTATCTCGCTTTTGAGAAGGAAATGCATGTACTGGTTATTATCACAGACATTACCAACTACTGCGAATCCCTGCGTGAAGTATCCGCAGCTCGTAAAGAGGTTCCGGGTCGTCGCGGATATCCGGGATATCTGTATACTGACCTTGCTACAATGTATGAAAGAGCAGGCAAGAAGAGAGGTATCGACGGATCAATCACAATGATTCCTATCGTATCAATGCCTGAGGATGACATCACTCATCCGATTCCTGACCTGACAGGATATATCACAGAGGGACAGATCATTCTGTCCAGAGAACTGTATCGTAAGGGAGTTACACCACCTATTGATGTACTGCCTTCACTGTCAAGACTTAAGGATAAGGGTATCGGCGAAGGCAAGACCCGTAAGGACCATGCCGATACAATGAACCAGCTCTTCGCTATTTACTCAAGAGGTAAAGAGTGCAAGGAACTGATGGCTATCCTCGGTGAGGCTGCTCTGTCGGACATCGACAAGCTTTATGCAAGATTTGCCGATGAATTCGAAGACAAGTATGTAAATCAGGGATATACAACAGACCGTACTATCGAGGAGACTCTTGAAATCGGTTGGTCACTGCTTAGAACTATGCCTCGTGCAGAGCTGAAGCGTATCCACGATGAGTACCTCGATGAGTGGTATGAGATCAAGGAAGAAAAGTAGCTGAACAGACGAAAGGGATAGAGTATGGCTAGATTAAATGTTAAACCGACTCGTATGGTCCTTTCTAAGCTCAAGGGTCAGCTCAAGGTAGCGGTCAAGGGACATAAGCTTCTGAAGGATAAGAGAGATGAGCTTATGAGAATCTTCATTGAACAGGCCAAAGAGATCAAGACCTTCCGTGAAGAAGTAGATCCGAAGCTGGAGGAGGTATATCAGAGCTTCGCAGTAGCAAGAGCGGTAGTATCACCGGAAATGCTCGAGGAAGCACTGATGTTCCCTAAGACGAGTGTATCGCTTGTTGCGACTACCAAGAACGTAATGAGTGTAGATGTACCGTCTTTCGACTTTAAGCAGTCGTCAAACGATACGGACAGCGTATATCCGTACGGCTTTGCGACTACATCCGGCGCACTGGATCAGGCTATTGAGAAGCTGACTGCACTTTTCCCGCAGCTGATGAAGCTGGCTGAGATGGAGAAGGAAGCAATGCTGCTGGCCGACGAGATCGAGAAGACAAGAAGACGTGTTAACGCCCTTGAGTATGTCAAGATTCCGGCTTATCAGGAGACCATAAAGTACATCAAGATGAAGCTCTCGGAAGACGAGCGTGGTAATCAGACCCGTCTTATGAAGGTCAAGGATATGATGCTTGAGGAAGAAAGACAGAAACAGCTGGCGAGAGACGCGGAAATGCTGGCTAAAGCCGACGCAAGCTAATAATCTGTGTGAGTCGGACGAATGCCGGACGAGTATAATGCGGAGAAAGGGGCGATGCAAATCGCCTCTTTTTAGGTTAATAAAATGCAGATTGAGTCGTAATATTTGTTAGTTTGAGTGCGATATACTATAATAAATAAAAAGAAACACATCGGAGGAAAGAAAATGAGTATAGCGAAGTTGCAGAACGGCAGTGACATCAGGGGAATTGCTCTTGAGGGCGTTGCGGGTGAGGAAGTCAATCTCACAGAAATAAGAGCGGGAGCTATTGCTTCGTCTTATGTTGAGTGGCTGGCTCACAAAGTGAACAAGAATCCTTTTGAGCTGAAGATCTGTATAGGACATGACCCGAGACTGAGCGCTGATCCGCTGATGAGAGGCCTTAAGAAGGGCATTTGTATTATGGGCTCCCGCGTATGGGATGCGGGACTTGCAAGTACACCGGGAATGTTCATGGCTAACGTAATGCCGTTCTTTGATTTCGATGGATCGATAATGGTTACGGCAAGCCATCTGCCTTGGAACAGAAACGGCTTGAAATTCTTCACTGCTCAGGGCGGACTCGAGAAGGAGGACATAGAACTCATCCTTAAGAAAGCGGCCAAAATCGCATTTGTGGGAGAATGGTATGAATCAGAGAATGCCAATGTTATGGAAATGTATGCCGCTCAGCTGAGACAGATGATCAGCAGCGGTCTGGCCGATATGGGCGGTAACCTGAACGGAATGCATATCGTTGTAGACGCCGGAAACGGTTCGGGAGGCTTCTTTGTTAAACAGGTACTCGAACCTCTCGGTGCGGACTGCAGCGGAAGCCAGTTCCTCGAGCCGGACGGAAACTTCCCTAACCACCAGCCTAATCCGGAGGATCCTGAAGCAATGGCATCCGTATGCAAGGCTGTTACAGACAATAATGCGGATCTCGGAATCATTTTTGATACCGATGTTGACAGAAGCGCTGCAGTAGGTCCTGACGGAAAGCCTATCGCAAGAAATGAGATCGTCGCTTTGGCAGCGGCACTCGGCGCAGACGACTATCCGGGCGGAACAGTTGTAACCGACAGCATTACATCAAACGAACTTCATGACTTCCTTGAGAACAAGCTGGGGCTCAGGCATTACAGATACAAGAGAGGCTACAGGAACGTTATCAACAAAGCAATGGAGCTGAGCGAAGCAGGAGAGAAGGCTTTTCTGGCTATAGAAACCTCCGGACATGCTGCTTTCTCGGACAACTATTATCTGGATGACGGAGCTTTCCTGGCAGTGCAGATCATTGTCGCTGCAGCAAGACTGAAGAAGGAAGGCAAGACAATCAATTCTCTGATGGAGGGTCTCGGAGCACCGCTTGAGGCACGCGAAATCAGAATTAAGATCACTGCAGAGGACTTTGCGGGACTTGGCACGGAGATACTTGAGGGTATGAGCGAGTGGGTAGCAAAGACGGATGGTCTTGAGCTTGAAGAGCCTAACTATGAAGGCGTCAGAGTGAATTATGAAATCGAAGGAGCTAAGGGCTGGTTCCTCCTGAGAAAATCACTGCATGATCCGGTAATGCCTCTCAATATCGAATCAGACACAGAAGGCGGGGTTGAGAAGACTTATAAGTTGATCAAAGCCTTCCTCTCTGAATACGAGGGTATTGTGTTGCCGTAGCAGTAACTGAGAAATACGACCAATCATAATGGAGATAAAGCATGAGTAAAGGCAGGAAGAAAACAAACAGCAGAGTAAGAAAAATTGCTGCAGATGTTATAATCATCTGCCTTCTTGGCATTATTGCTGTTTGCGGATATAACCTGTACACGATCTTCCGCGATTATAAGGCGGATCAGAACTCCTATACCAGGATTCAGGAGAGTGCGGTAGCGGAAGAGTTTGACGGCAATGTGGATTTTGATGCACTGAAAGCTATCAATCCCGATGTTATAGCATGGCTTTACCTTAAAGATACGAAGATCAATTATCCTGTTGTCAAGGCTCCGGATAATTCCAAATATCTGAGCACGCTTTTTGACGGAAGCGCGGGCGGCGCGGGAACTCTGTTTACAGACTGCTATACAGAGAATCCGTTCGGACAGTTCAGCACTATCGTCTACGGCCATCATATGAAGGACAAGTCCATGTTCTGTTCTCTGGACTACTTCAGGGATTCATCCTTCACTGATGAACACCCTCAATTTGAGCTGGTAACCCCGGAGGGGGAATACCATCTCGAGGTATGGGCATATGTCAACGTGCCTTCCGACAGTAAGCTCTATACCGTAAACGTGAGCGGAAATGACAGAGAGCCGTATCTCAATATGATAAGAGAAAACGCCGACTACTT
Organism: Candidatus Crickella caballi; assembly: GCA_018064665.1. Lineage (GTDB taxonomy): Bacteria > Bacillota > Clostridia > Peptostreptococcales > Anaerovoracaceae > Crickella > Crickella caballi. The sequence goes on from JAGHUV010000007.1 coordinate 22,035, forward strand.
AACTGATGTCAGCGTCGGCGTTGATGATAATATTGTTCTGCTCAGTACCTGCGGGTATGAGTATGAAAATGCAAGACACGTAGTTGTGTGCAAGATGGTTCCCCGGGATTAATCACTCATATCCACATCGAGGTTGACCCTTACGATGTATTCAGGATACAGAGCTTCGACTTCCTTCCTGATTTCCTCGCAGATTGCGTTCATGTCGGGAGCTTCGAATCTGACAACTACATCGAAAGATATGAGTTTACGCTCATCGCTGATGTAGAATCCGTGGAATCCTTTAACAAATTCATGAGCAAGAGCTATGCCGCTGAGCTTAGAACGAGCAGCGGCTTTTTCTTTGTCATCTGTATTGGAAGCATAGATGCTTACTGCTGTAAGTATTACGTTGAATTCCGCAAATACGGCATCCATGATTCTTCTGGTCAGGTCATCAAGCTTTTCGATGCTGTAATCATCAGGGATCTCAATGTGAACTGATCCAAGATAGATGTCCGGGCCGTAATTGTGAAGAGTAAGGTCATACGCACCATGAACATCCTCAAAGGTGGCGATAAATCTCTTGATACTTACGGAAAGTTCTTTATCAACACGTTCGCCCAGCAGCTGACTGATGGTTTCGCGCATTACATCGATGCCTGCTTTGATGATTACGAGCGCAATAACTGCACCAAGATATGCTTCGAGGCTGATACCGAAAATCAGGAAAATGCCGGCAGCAACAAGAGTGGATGCTGAAATAACTGAGTCCATAAGAGCGTCTTTACCGGAGGCTTCAAGTGAACCGGAGTTAACCTTCCTGCCGACGGACTGTACGTAGCGGCCGAGAAGAATTTTGGTAACAACGGCAACCGCAACTATGATGAGCGATATTGTGTTATAGTCCGGAACTGCCGGGTCGATAATTTTCTTAACTGATTCTATGAAAGCTGTAACACCTGCGTACATGATGATGACGGAGATGATCATAGCACTCAGATACTCTATTCTGCCGTATCCGTAAGGATGCTTATAATCGGGAGCCTTGGCAGCGAGCTTGGTTCCTGCTACCGTAATGATTGAACTGAGTGCATCACTCAGATTGTTTACGGCGTCAAGTGTGATTGCGATAGAGTGAGTCAACATTCCTACGAATGCCTTGAAGCCGGCCAGACATATATTGACAATAATGCCGATGATGCTGGTCTTTATTATCTGTTTCTCACGATCGGCAACGATAGCCTTGCCGTCGACTACTTTGTTTTCATTGTCCATTTTACCCTCCTAAAACACTTCATATATGTTAACACATCAATGATGCAGGGGATACATAATTATTTCGGATAGGGTAAGTATTAAAAACGATACAATAATTTAGTAAAACAAACAATTTTTTTATAAAAATTTAATAAATTTCACAAAAAGTGTTGACAGCTTTACAGACGAATGTTATTCTACTGGTGTAGTATTTTGACTAAATACCAATTGACCTGCTTCCGCGGGTTTTATTTATTACTAAAGGAGAATAATAAAAATGGAAAAAAAGAAAAAGGTTGGATTTGCGAGCTCGTTCGGCTTCATAATGGCAGCTGCGGGCTCAGCGGTAGGTCTCGGTAATCTGTGGGGATTCCCTTATAAGACAGCAAAGGGCGGCGGTGCTACATTCGTATTTATTTACATTCTTTGCGTATTATTCCTTGGATTCATTGCAATGCTTACTGAGATGCATATCGGTAAGAGAGCGCAGGCCAACCCTATCACTGCATATAAGAGCATCAACAAGAAGTTCGGATGGGTAGGACTTTTCGCTGTAGTCGTTCCATTCTTCATCACTTGCTATTACAGTGTACTGGGTGGCTGGACAGTAAAGTATGCTGTCAACTCATTCAAGGGTAACTCCGGTATCATCGGAACATTCTCCGTTGATACAGCACAGGTAGTACTCTTTACTGCTGTATTCATTGGACTCGCACTGCTCATCATCGCAGGCGGTGTTGAAGGCGGAATCGAGAAGCTGTCAAAGGCACTCATGCCTACACTGTTCGTTATCCTTGTTGGAATCGTAGTTTACTCACTCTGCCTTGGTGATGGAGTTGAAGAGGGTCTGAAGTTCTATCTGAGCCCAGATTTCTCAGCTATCACATTCAGTACAGTACTGATGGCAATGGGACAGGCATTCTTCTCACTCTCCATCGGCATGGGTATCCTGGTAACATACGGATCATATTGCGGTGAGGACATCAACCTTGTTAAGTCAACAGGCATGATCTGCCTCTTCGATACACTGGTTGCATTCCTTGCAGGACTGGCTATCTTCCCTGCAGTTGCACACTTCGATGCATCACTGCTCGACGGATCAAAGGGCGTTGCACTGATGTACGTAATTCTTCCGGAAGTATTCGATTCAATGGGATTTGCAGGAAAGATCGTTTCATTCTTCTTCTTCGCAATGGTAGCAATCGCTGCAATAACATCCATCATCTCACTGTACGAAGTATGCACACAGTTCGTAATTCAGAAGTTCCATGTTAAGAGAGTTAAAGCTATCGCAGCTGTAAGTGTTGTGTCATTTGCAATCTCGATCCCTGTTGGAATTTCTCTGGGACACGTAGGAATCCTCGAAGAATCAGGACCTGCACTGTTCGGACTTGACTGGCTGACATTCTTCGATGAGGTAACCAACACTCTGGCTATGCCGTTCTGCGCTCTGATGAGTTGCGTCCTTGTAGGATGGGCACTCAAGCCTGGTAAGGCAGTTGAAGAGATGAAGGCTCAGGGCAGTTCATTTGCTCCATGGCTGGAAAAAGCATACAAGGTATTTGTAAAGTACATCACACCTATCCTGATCCTCGTAGTAGAGGTTGGCGGAATCAAAAACGAGATCGCTGCAGGAAACGCTGCAGTAGTAATCGGAGCTGTTATCCTGGTTGTACTCAGTATCGCAGTATACTTTGTTGCATTCGTTAACAGCGAAACAGGTACTAACGAAGACGAAAAGGTTGCGTAATAATTACATAGCTATGTGAACAGACTCGGCTGATGCTGTACCAGTCTGAGGAAGCGTAATACCTTCATGAAAACAAGCGGAAATCCGCTTGTTTTCTTTTTTGAAAAAAGCATTTATGGTGCATGGATTTTGCAATCAATATGGTATAATGTAAACGTAATTATAGCCATTTTAAGAAAGGAAAATACTATGGCAACACAAACAGCTACAGCCGGTGGACGTCAGATGATCGTCGATTGGTTTGAAAACAATTTCAAGGAAGCTGCATCAAAGACTACCAAGACTGCAAGGCTGGAGGATGGACGCGTAAGCTACAGCTTCTCCGTTATAAATGATTCGGGAATGGATTTCAGCAGATTCTCGTTCAAGGTCAAGGTACTGAATAAGGCAGATAAAAAAGAAATCGGAACTGCAACTATCAATGCGGGCGAATGGTCAGCCGGTGAGAAGAAGACGTTCAAGTCGAATATCAATATTCCTGAGGGTGTTTCGGGTATATGCTTCGTAATGTTCTCCGAGTCTTTAAGCTACGACGGACAGCCGGCAGAGACAGATGGCGGACTCAAGGATATCGGAGACTTTATCAGTGGAGACGGCGGTATGCTTGGTGAACTTTTCGGAACAGGCGGTATGCCGGAGACCGGCCATACAACAACTAAAACAAGAAGCACAACAACTACTGTTGGAGGAACTACGACCAAGACAACCAAAACTACCACTACCAATGGCAAGAGAACGACTACCACTACCACCACAGTAACTAGCGGAAATACAGGAAAATCCAGGAGCTATGCTCAGCGTAAGAGCGACAAGAAACTAAATAAGATGAGGACGGGCAAATCCTCAGTTGTAGTATGGACTCTTGTTCTCGGTATCATGTTCCTGTTCGCTTCCTTTGCGGATACCAACACGATGGAGCAGACTGTCGAGTATCTTGGATTCGGAGGCTTCTTCCTTCTGGGCAGCCTGATTTACAAGCTTATCGTCAACAAGAAGGGCAAGAGGATCAGATTTTACGAGGCTAATGTTAAGAAAAGAGGCAATACACCGATCGATGAGCTTGCTATCAAGAGAGGCGCAAAGCCGGACAAGGTAGCGGATGAACTTCAGCAGATGATCGCAGACGGATTTTTCCCTGAGGCATATATCGACATTAACAACGGACTGTTTGTAATGACAGAGAATGGCGAGCCGATCGAGTCGATTGAGGATTCTGTGGCAGCAGGAAAGAAGGCAAGAAGAAAGGCTGCAAGAGAAAAGGGTCAGGTTCCGGATACCATCGAGGATCTGATGATCATGACCGATGATGCAGAGATCAAGGCTAAGCTCAAGAGCCTCAAGGCAATACAGGATAAGGTTGCGGCACGTATCGTGGAGGTACCTAATCTTGAAAAACAGGTTAAGGACTACGAGGAGAAGTACTATCCTGAGGTGGTGCGTCTAACAGACGAGTACAACGAGAAGATCGCAAATCTCGATGCTGCGGATAATGATTCCAATAAGTCAGGCCTTGAGATCAATGCAAGCCAGAAATCACTGGCAGAGCAGGCAAAGGAGATCAAGGAACAGCTTATCAAGATGATCGATCTTGTTATCGAAGCGAGTGAGAACCTTCTTGAGAGACTGCATGAGGATGATATCAACGACATTTCAACAGATATCAAATCTCTGCAGGCCACACTGGCAAGCAAAGGACTTCTCGATTCGGATTTCGATGTAAAGTTATAAACAGCTCTGAGAGCTGATACCTATAAGAACGGATACACTTTAGAGCTCAGATGAGCTGAAACAAGGAGGATAAAATGGCAGAATTTGAAATGAACCCTAATGTTGCAGAAGAAATGACTAGCACACTGACTGAAAATGTAGCAGAAGAGATCAAGGCTGTTTCCGAGCAGGCTGCAGCAATCGATCCAATGCCTGTACTTGATGTAGATACTAAGGTTGACGAGGCAGCACTTCAGAGCGCAACTAATTTCTCAGCAGATGAAATGGCACAGATCAAGGCTGTTGCAGAGAAGATCGACATTTCAGATACAACTACTGTAATGAGCTTCGGTGCAAGTGCACAGAAGAAGGTTGCAGATTTCGCTGACGGTGCACTTGAGAGCGTACGCGGCAAGGATATGGGAGAAACAGGACAGGTGCTTTCCGCACTGCTTGTTGAGCTCAGAACTAATGATGAAGATAAGAAGGGCTTCCTTGGCAAGATTTTCTCAAAGGGATCAAGAAAGTTTGAGGAGCTGAAGGCTCAGTACAGCTCAACAGAGGCTAATATCGACAGACTCGTAGGCGTTCTCGAAGGTCATGAGACTCAGCTGCAGAAGGACATCGCTCAGCTGGATAAGCTCTATGATAAGAACAAGCTTTACTTCAAGGAAGTATCAATGTACATCGAAGCCGGAAAGCTTGCTATCGAGAAAGCTAAGACAGGTAAGCTGGTTGAGCTCCAGGAGAAGGCAAAGCAGACTAATGATGCTGCAGATGCCCAGGAAGCTCAGGACTATGCAGATATGATCACAAGATTCGAGAAGAAGCTCTATGATCTCGAACTCAGCAGAACAGTATGCCTGCAGTCCGCACCTGAGATCAGAATGATCCAGAACAATGACACTATCATGTATGAGAAGATTCAGTCCACTATCATCAACGTAATTCCTATGTGGAAGACTCAGATGGTTCTGGCTCTGAACAACTATCACACAGAGCAGGCTATCAAGGCAGAGAATGCTGTTACAGATGCTACTAACGATATGCTCAGAAAGAATGCAGAAATGCTCCACCAGAGCTCAGTTGCTGCTGCTGAGGCAAGCGAGAGAGGTATCGTAGATATCGAAACTCTTCAGGAGACTAACAATCAGCTCATCAGCGCTCTCGATGAGATCCAGCAGATTCAGGAAAACGGCAAGGTTGCAAGAGCAACAGCTGAGAAGGAACTCGGAAGAATCGAGCAGGAGCTCAAGGAGAAGATGCTGGCAACAGCAAGCAATGCAGGCAAGAGCGTAGAGGAGATTCTCGAAGAAAGAGAGCTCCAGACACAGAACTAAGAATATATAAGCACTATGGAGAGATTCAGAAAGAGCCAGCTGTTGCTGGCTCTAACTGTATTATTAATACTATTACTGACGTCCTGTTCTTTTATAGATGAGAACGGGAATTTCAGCCTGCACAAATCTACCGAGCAATCAAGCGAGGTCACGGCCGGTAACAGCAGTGACAACAGCAGCATAACGAATTATGATGAGCTTGACAGGGCGAATCCACCTGTGTATGACGGCAATAATTATGTAACGATTAACGGTAATATCCCTGAATTCAGTAAGGACATGTTGAGCGAGGCGGGGCTGATTGTGTCAGAGAAAGGGAAATGGCGCACGTCTCAGGAGGGTGGAATCTTCTCGGCAGTAGATGGCAAGGCAGTCAAAGCCTACGAAGTATACGAAGAGCTCGACTCGCTCGGAAGATGCACGAAAGCCTACGGTTGCTTTGGAAGAGAGACGATGCCTGAGGACGGTGAGGAGCGTGGCGATATATCGAGAATCAGGCCGAGTGGCTGGAAGTCCGGACAGAACTGGGAGCGATGCCATCTTGTTGCCTGGGCGATAAGCGCTGAGAATGCCAATGAGAGGAACCTGATTACAGGAACTCACTATCTTAATTATGACGGCATGAGGCCTTTTGAAGAGGCGGCAGAGTCGTATATGTACGGCAAGAATCATCATGTTTTGTACGAGGTGGAGCCTGTCTATATAGGGAAGAATCTCGTGGCAAGCGGCGTGCATATGCAGGCTGCATCGGTGGAGGACTGCGGCAAAAGCGTTTCGTGGAATGTCTATATGTTCAATGTCACCCCGAATGCAACTATTGACTACATGACCGGCATCGTTACTACTGAGGAGCAGGCGACACAGGAAGCAAGACTCTACGTTCTGAACAAGAGAAGCGAAGTTTTTCACTACCCAAGCTGCGAAGGAGCAGCAAGCATTTCCTCAAAGAATCGCAAAGAAATAACTGCGACCAGAACCGAGCTGACAGGTAAGGGTTATACACCTTGCGGATATTGCCAGCCGTAAACGGAGAGAACTATGATTTTAATTGATTTTCTGGATAATAATGTTAAGGATACACTGATACTCGTTAAGTCACTTCGTCCGAGCAAGTTCATTCTTGTTGCTGACAGGGACGAAGACCGGATAAGAGTAGAGGGAATGACAGACGCATGCAGGATAATTGCAAGAGAAGACGGCTTTAGTATAGACACTAAAGTTATTGAGGTTGATCCAAGAGATGCACACGGAATTCTGGAAGCTGTGAAGCAAGAGGCAACAAAGAGCGGCGGAGAAATATACATCAACCTCTCCTGTGAGAACGATCTCATGACTGCATGTGCATACAATATCTGCACTAAGACACCTGCAGATTCAAGCGACTGCTCGACACCGGTTTGCGTGGATACAAGAGCGGGCGTTGTAAGAAATGTGGATACACTTGAAGCAATAACCGAGGTTAAGCATCTTAAAATTGATGACTATCTGGTGGCTGTCGGCGGCAAGGAGCTCGAAGGATCAAGAGATTTGCCTGACGAGTCGGAGTATGCTGCAGTATGCATGGTAGCAGAAGAGCTTTTCAAGAATGTATATGTGTGGAATATGATATGCACTTATATAGGAAAGCACTATTCGCACGACCATATGGGGATTCGGATTCCGAGAGATCTGGAAAGCGAGGAAGGAAAAGAAAAGACCAGGACTATCGAGAATCAGCTCAAAGCCTTCTGCGATGGCGGAATTCTCGAACATGTGGAGGATGACAGGTACAGATTTACAAGCGAGAAGCACAAGGGCTGGATGGTTGTCTTTGGAGTATGGCTCGAGATGTATATTTACATCAAGCTCAAGCCGTATGTTGACGAGGTTCGACTCGGTCTGGTTGTAGACTGGGATGCAGGCGACGATTACGATACCAAGGACAATGAGCTTGATGTTGTTGCAATCAAGAACTCAAGACCTATTGTGATCAGCTGCAAGATGAGAATGCCGACCAAGGAGGACATCTATGAAGTCGGATATATCACAGACCGCATATGCGGAAATGCAGGAAAGCCGGCAATAGCAACCACAGCAATCGTTAATCACAAGGAAACCTACAAGCCGGGTCTCTTCCCAAGATTCAAGAAGATGGAAATAGGTCTTCTTGAAACTATCGACCTCAGGAAAAGTGACGATATATGCAAAGCGGCGTTCGAGGAATTGTTTTAGGCGGTGAATATAATGAGAATGATTTTGGAAAACGAGTTTACCTGGGACGGCACCTATGCGATCGTTGATGACCATGGTAACGAGAGATATACTATCGAAGCGGAGATGAGTGAGGATGTCCGTCGTGTCAAGCTTTATGCTTGTACATTAGACGAACTGAATGCACATTATGAAATAATCGACAGCGAGCCGGTGACTGATGAGGAGAAATTCGCAGTCGCTTCAGCACGTATCGACAAGAAATATGCATACATAGCAAGGGCTTGGGAAAACAGACGCATGAGTAAGTCAAGATATACCATTGAGATCGGTGGCAAGATCATTGGTACGATGGACAGAAGCTATCTTGCTGAGGACGATGTGTATGATATTGAGCTTAAAGGCATGATGGTCAGCGGAAATGTTTATGACTGGAACTTCATTATAGTAAATAAGAAAGAGGAGATGGCTCATTCCATAGTCAGCGGAAACAGACTCTCTCTCGAATATGCTAATGATGAGTATGAAGAGACACTGGCCATTCTCCTTGCAATTCTTTCCGGGCTTGCATATGACCTTAGAGTGACAAGTCTGCAGATCGCTTCGGGCAAGAGACTGAGCGAGCGAGAACCGATAAGTGTTCCTAAGTTTATGCGTGGCAGTGCACAAGGCTCGGGGCTTGAGGAAGCAATCGGAATGATAAGAGACGGAGTTGAAGCTGCCGGAAACTTTGGCCGCAAGGCTGTAAAGAGCGGTAACAAGGCTGTGATGAAGGGCAAGAAGGCTGTAAAAATAGGCAAGAAGGGGCTTGCTGCTGGAGAGAAAATAATCGAAAAGATATTTCTGACTGAAGAAGATCGCAACCGACAAACTCAGAATGAATAAGTCGAGGGCGAATGCCTGCGAATCGTAGCCGATAATGGCTTGACGAGGGCGAGCGTCTGCGAATTGCAGCCGATAATTTTTGTTGGAAATGGGCGTCTGCATGTAAGGTATAGGAAAGAAAGTATGAACAGCAAGAGAATACTGATTATATATACGGGCGGCACCATAGGAATGGTGGCAACTGAAAAGGGCTATGCTCCTGAGAAGGAGCGTTTTCATAAACTGCTTGGTGAGATCCCGGAGCTTAAGGCTGAATCAATGCCGGAATGGGATATAGTGGACATGGATCCTCTGCTGGATTCTACTAATGTTGCCGTGGAAGAATGGAACGACATCGCTGAGGTGATTGCGGACAGCTATGATAAATATGACGGCTTTGTGGTTCTTCATGGAACGGATACCATGGCATATACCGCGAGTGCGCTTTCTTTCATGCTTGAAGGAAACAGTAAGCCGGTGGTTCTGACCGGAAGTCAGATCCCGCTTTGTGAGATAAGAAATGATGCAAGAGATAATCTGATCACAGCAATCATGGTAGCGGCACAGGGTGTGGTAAAGGAGGTCTGTCTGTATTTTGGCGGCAGCCTGCTGAGAGGCAATCGCTCGATGAAGAAATCGGCGGATGGACTTATTGCCTTTGATTCGCCTAATTATCCGCATCTGATGGATGCTGCGATTACCATCAAATACAATTACAATAATCTGCTCAAGCCTGAAGAGGGAAGGTTCAGACTTAGAAAGCTTCAAAATATTCCTATCGCTGTTCTCAAGGTGTTCCCGGGGATTCATTTTGAGTTGTTCGAGGGAATTATGACTGAGAAGCTGAAGGGGATGGTTATAGAGACCTTTGGCTCAGGAAATATGCCGGAGAGGGGCGGAAAGCTGCTTCCTTTGATCAGGAAAGCCGCTGACCACGGCACTGTGCTGACTATCTGTACACAGTGCCCGCAAGGGACGGTGTCCCTTGGCGCCTACGAGGTATCCAACAGCCTGAAGCTCGCAGGCGCAGTCAGCGGCCTGAATATGACAACCGAAGCAGCAGTTGCCAAGCTGTACTACCTGTTCAGCTGCGGATATACAGAAAGTGAAATCAAAGAGCTGATGGAGACAAACCTCAGAGGTGAGATGGGATAGAATAGAATAGAATAGAACACCTTATGCATATAGCATGCTGTTTTATTCTACATGCTCATACGTAGCGTACTATTTCAGTCTGCATACGTAGAATATCATTTCAGTGTGCATACGCAGTATGCACATTTTTGATGCTGTTTCATTTCCGCATGCATTTGTATCTCTGATTTTCAACTTGAAAAATGGCACTTGACACGAGCAAACCCATAAAAAGGAATGCCTGCTCGTGTCAAAATTCAATAAAAAAACATTTCGGCTTAATCGAAGACTCATTTAATTGTAAAAAAAGCACCCGCAAATAGGCGTTTTACACGCTTTGCGAGTGCTTTTTTTACGAAAAATCATTATCAGTTGGTCCGGAATTCGCGCTTAACGCACGATTGAGCACACGCAAAGGGCTGTTTCGGGCGTATACAGACGTAAATCGCGAATTGCACGCCTACAAAATCCCGTGAGGGACCATCTTCAATAGCCGGCGGTACATAGATAGCGGCGGTACATAAATAGCCGGCATTACATAGATAGCCGGCGTTGCATAGTCAGTCGGCACTACCGCCCGTCTGTTTTGAGCTCGAACAGAAGGTCTCTGAGCTCTGCAGCTCTTTCGAAATCGAGATTCTTTGCAGCTTCCTTCATGCTCTTCTCGAGATTTTTAATAGTATCTTTAAGCTCGCCACGTGTCATTGCCTTAGGCGATTTTATATTGCCATCTTCATCGTAAAGAGTGCCGAAGCCTTCGAGACCAACTGCTTTGGTAGCTTCGATGACTGATCTTATAGGCTTAACTATGGTCTGCGGAGTTATGCCGTGTGACTCGTTATATTCCATCTGAATCTTACGTCTTCGCGCGGTCTCGTCAATTGTTGTACGCATTGCTTTGCTGATGTAGTCGGCATACATGATGACGTGTCCGCGTGAATTTCGAGCAGCTCTTCCGACTGTCTGTATAAGGGAAGTCTCGGTTCTGAGAAAGCCCTCTTTGTCGGCATCAAGTATAGCGATGAGTGATACCTCCGGAAGGTCCAGACCTTCTCTCAGGAGGTTGATTCCGACGAGAACATCGAATTTGCCCAGTCTTAAATCTCGTATAATCTCAAGCCTTTCGAAATTGTCTACCTCTGAATGCAGGTATCTTACCTTGATTCCCTGTCCCTGAAGATACGTGGTAAGATCCTCGGCCATACGCTTGGTAAGGGTGGTAACAAGTATACGTTCTCCTTCAGCTACGGTTTTGTTGATCTCCATAATGAGGTCGTCGATCTGGCTCTGGGTCGGACGAACTTCGATTTCAGGATCGAGCAGACCGGTCGGCCTTATCAGCTGCTCGGCCGTCACGCCGCCGCTTTGCTCCAGTTCATACTGCGCCGGCGTTGCAGACACATAAAGCGTCTGCCCGGTCAGCTCGTTGAATTCTTCAAATTTGAGCGGTCTGTTATCAAATGCACTAGGCAGTCTGAAGCCGTAATCGACAAGAGAGGTCTTCCTTGCGTGATCTCCATTGTACATCGCCCTAAGCTGAGGAAGCATAGCGTGCGACTCATCGATAATAGTCAGAAAATCTCCATCAGGGAAGTAGTCGAGTAGCGTATACGGACGCTCTCCCGGCTGAAGGAAATTGATGTGTCTAGAGTAATTCTCTATACCCTTGCAGGTGCCGACCTCCATCATCATCTCAATATCATAATTTGTTCTCTGCTCAAGTCTCTGCGCCTCAAGAAGCTTGCCGTTGTCCCTGAACCATCTCAGCCTGTCGGATAGCTCTGCTCTTATGGACTCAACGGCTTTGAGCATATTGTCTTTGGTGGTGATATAGTGCGAAGCCGGGAAAATCGAAATGTGCGATCTTATACCGGTTACCTCGCCTGTAACAGGATTGATCTCCTTGATGCTCTCGATTTCATCACCAAAAAGCTCGACTCTTACTGCGCTTTCGCCGCCTGCAGGATAGATATCAATGATATCGCCCCTTGCTCTGAAGGAACCTCTCTGAAAATCCAGGTCGTTTCGTGTGTACTGAATGTCGACGAGCCCTCTCATCAGCTGCATTCTATCCATTTCCATGCCGGGCCTCAGACTTATCAGCTGATTGCGATAAGATGAAGGACTACCGAGACCGTATATGCACGAAACAGACGCAACGACAATAACATCTCTGCGCTCGAGCTGGGCAGCTGTCGCCGAATGACGAAGCTTATCTATCTCATCATTGATATCAGAGTCCTTCTCGATATATGTGTCAGTCGAAGGCACATAAGCCTCAGGCTGGTAATAGTCATAGTAGCTGACAAAATATTCAACGGCGTTCTCCGGGAAGAACTCCTTGAACTCTCCGTGGAGCTGAGCCGCCAAAGTCTTGTTGTGCGAGATTATGAGCGTTGGCTTCTGTACAGCCTCGATGATTTTGGCCATAGTAAAAGTCTTGCCCGAACCGGTAACGCCCATCAGAGTCTGAGCACGATTGCCGTTCCTGATACTTTCTACTATCTTCTCGACTGCCTGCGGCTGATCGCCGGTCGCATCGAATTCACTTACTAGTTTAAATTCAGCCAAAAGAACACCTCGCAATTCCTCTTAAAATTTACGTGAATAGTATACCAAAAAAAGCAACAAATGTTCATTTTTTGTCGGATAAATTGAAAAAAACAAGGCCTCTTATTGTATAATGTATGGCAATGGAAAAGAATATTATTATCAAAGGTGCATGTGAGCACAATCTTAAGAATATCGATGTAACAATTCCTCGTGATTGCATGGTGGTCCTGACAGGACTGAGCGGCTCGGGCAAATCTTCGCTTGCCTTCGACACGATTTACGCAGAAGGCCAGAAGAAATACGTGGAGTCGCTGTCTTCGTATGCGCGCCAGTTCCTGGGACTTATGAAGAAACCGGATGTGCAGCTCATCGAGGGACTTTCACCTGCAATAAGCATTGATCAGAAGACAACCAACAAGAATCCGAGATCTACTGTCGGAACAGTAACGGAAATTTATGACTATCTGCGTCTTCTGTATGCTCGTATCGGAATCCCTCACTGTCCTGTCTGCGGCAGAGAGATAAGCAGTCAGTCGGTTGACAGCATAGTGGGCCAGATTCAGGCGCGGGGCGAGGGAACAAGGGTAACCGTTCTTGCTCCGGTAATTCGCGGACGCAAGGGCGAGCACAAAGCGGTACTCGAACGCATAGGCCGCGACGGCTTTACCAGAGTCAGAGTCGATGGCGAGATGCTGAGGCTTGATGAGAGTGAAATTAAGCTTGAGAAAAACAACAAGCATACTATAGAAATAGTTGTAGACAGAATTGTTATCAGAGAAGACAATCGCGGACGTATTGCAGAGGCCGTTGAGCTTGCAATAACGGAAGGCGAAGGCATCTGCAACGTGATGTACGGAGAGGGCGACGAAGAGACTTTTTCAACAAAGCTTTCGTGCCCTGAACACGGCGTAAGCATCGAAGAGATGGAGCCTCGCGTGTTCTCCTTCAACAGCCCGTATGGTGCCTGCGAGAATTGCAGCGGACTCGGCTTCACACTTGGTATTGAGGATCGCTCGGTAGTGGCTGATGAGGACAAGAGCATAATTGAGGGTGCAATGGGAAATGTTTTTTCCACTCTTGATGCGATGGGCTGGTACCGTCAGATGATGCAGAGACTTGCTGAGAATCACGGTACCAATCTGGATGTGCCTTACAAGGATCTGCCGACTGATTTCCTTGACGAGCTTCTGCATGGAACAGGAGAGCGCAAGCTTAAGTACATATACAAGAGTAAGTCCGGCAAGGTTTCACACATGAATCATACCTTCGAGGGCATTATCCCGGGTCTTATGAGAAGATGGGGAGAAACCAACTCGGACTACATCCGCGAGAAGATCGGAGACCTCATGACAGAGACGGAGTGTCCTGTCTGCAAGGGCAGGAAGCTCAAGGACACGGTTCTCGCCGTGACTGTCGGAGGCAAGAATATTATCGAAGTAACGGATATGTCGGTTAAACAGGCGGCACAGTTCTTCGATGAGCTTGAATCCCAACTCAACGACAGGGAGAAGACGATAAGCAAAATGATTCTCAAAGAGGTCAGGGCTCGACTTAAGTTCCTGCAGGATGTCGGACTTGGATATCTTACGCTTTCCCGTACAGCCGGTACTCTTTCGGGTGGAGAGTCACAGAGAATCAGGCTTGCAACCCAGATAGGCTCGGGTCTCGTCGGAGTGCTGTATATTCTCGATGAGCCGTCGATAGGTCTTCACCAGAGAGACAACGACAAGCTGCTGGCTTCACTTCGCAATCTGGCAGACATGGGAAATACTCTCATAATAGTTGAGCATGATGAAGACACTATGTATGCCGCAGACCATATTATAGATATAGGTCCGGGCGCCGGAGTCAACGGAGGAGAGCTCATTGCACAGGGTACCGTTGATGATATCAAAGCGTGTCCTGAATCGATAACGGGACAGTTCCTGTCAGGCAAGCGTTCCATTATCGTGCCTGAAGCAAGACGCGAAGGCAACGGCAAATATCTCGAGATTATAGGTGCGGCTGAACACAATCTTAAGAATATAGATGTCAGGATTCCGGCAGGAAAGCTCGTATGCGTTACGGGTGTCTCGGGCTCCGGAAAATCCTCGCTGGTTAATGAAATCATCTACAAGGGCGTTGCTCGCGAGACCAATCACCTCCAGGACAAGCCGGGAAGGTTCCGCAAAATCAAGGGAATCGAGAATTTTGACAAGGTGATAGATATTGACCAGTCGCCTATAGGCAAAACACCGAGGTCCAATCCGGCAACATATACCGGAATGTTCACGCATATACGTGCTCTTTTTGCAGAGCTTCCTGAGGCTAAAATCAGAGGCTACAGTCAAGGCAGATTTTCCTTCAATGTGAAGGGTGGACGCTGTGAGCACTGCAACGGAGACGGGATCATCAAGGTCGAAATGAACTTCCTTCCTGATGTTTTCGTTCCTTGCGAGGTATGCGGTGGAACCAGATTTAATCACGAGACACTCGAGGTCAAATACAAGGGCAAGAATATTTCGGAGGTCCTCAATATGACGGTTGCAGAGGCGCTGCCGTTCTTCGAGAATCATCCGAGCATACACAGATACCTCAAGACATTGGACGATGTAGGTCTTTCATACATCAGCCTCGGACAGCCTTCAACGCAGCTGTCGGGAGGAGAGGCACAGCGAATCAAGCTTGCAACTGAGCTGTCAAAGCGAAGCACTGGCAAGACGCTCTATATCCTGGATGAGCCGACAACCGGACTTCATTTTGCGGATGTCGAGAAGCTTCTATATGTGCTTAATCGTCTCGTTGACGAGGGTAACACAGTAGTTGTGATCGAACACAATCTGGACGTCGTCAAACAGGCAGACTGGATCATTGATCTCGGTCCTGAGGGCGGCGACGACGGAGGTACGATCGTGGCTGTCGGAACGCCGGAGGATATTGCCGGGGTGGAGGCATCCTATACGGGACAATATCTGAAGAGGCTGCTGAAAGGGACCGATTAGTATGTTCTCTGAAGAGGCTGCTGAAAGGGACCGATTTCGAATAATAGGCTGCTGATTTGTACTATCACATAAGAGGATGCTGAACGGGACTTGCCTGCGCGACTTGTTATTGAAAATATCAATAATGAAAGGCTTTGATATAGCGTATAATTTTAGCGTATGAAACAGAGATAAATGGAGGTTTACAGACGTGAGAATTGATGCAAGCGGCAAGCAGTGCCCTATTCCTGTGATCATGGCTAAGAAGGAGCTCGAAGCAGGCACGCAGGATGTAGAGATTATCGTTGACGGACAGATTCAGGTTGATAACCTGACAAGACTCGGAGACAGCCTCGGAAGAGCAGCAACGAGCGAAGCTTTCGAGAATGGATTCCTGGTTAAATTTGCAAATGGAGAGACTAAGGTCGGAGCTGCAGCAGTGATCGATAACAGCTATGCGGTATTCTTCAATACAAATGCGATTGGAGCAAACAACAGCGAGCTCGGTGGGAACCTGGCTAAAATGGCTATCTTCACACTTTCGGAGAGTGAGCAGATTCCGTCGTATATGCTTTTTATGAACGAAGGCGTTAAGCTCGTAGCGGGCGATTGCGAACCGCAGATCGTTGAGAACTTGAGCACTCTTATCGAAAAGGGAACTAAGGTGCTTGTATGCGGAACCTGCCTCAGCTTCTACAACATCAAGGACGACCTGAAGGTTGGAACTGTGAGCAATATGTATGACATTCTCGGAGCTATGCAGGAGGTATCCAAGGTCATCAAGCTGTGATCAGCCTTGAAAGCTTGCAGGGAAGGAAATTAGATGGAAGAATATTATCTCCTTACATTTTCATCAACTCACTGCGCTATAGCTGCAGATAATATCCTGAAGCAATTAGGATGCACTATCATGCCGGTTCCCCGCTTCATATCCGCAAGCTGTGGAATATCCATAAGGATAAAGCCGGAACAGCGTGAACAGGCAGAGGCCGAGTTTAAGGCAAAGTCAAAGCTTGCAGAGACCGAGTACAGCTATTATCACATTAAGTCAGACAAGGCTAAGGGAGAAATCTTCTGCGAACCTGCGGAGATGCTGCAGGCGATATAGTGATAATCGGTACGGCAATCGTGTATTGCAGAAGCAGCAATAGCAGAGGCTTTGATCGTGTATTATAGATTACATCTATAGAAGATCAATAACAGATAGCTTCAAACTATTGGAATTTTAAGAGAAACGCGAATATATTATTGGGGGTGAAGATGCCCCCTTAATTTTTTAAGAAAAACAATATTATGAAATGAGGTAGAGAAATGACTTCAACTAAAAAAGATAAGCTGATTATCATTATCGCCGGTCTCGTTATCGGTGTTATTGCAGCATCACTGGTTCTATTCGGTAACCCTAAGAATATGGGATTCTGTATTGCCTGCTTCCTTAGAGACACAGCAGGTGGTCTCGGACTCCACAGAGCGGCTCCTGTACAGTATATCAGACCTGAGATCATAGGAATCGTGCTCGGCGCTATGCTTTGCGCATTCGCTAAGAAAGAGTTCTCTCCACGCGGTGGCTCTGCACCTATGACAAGATTCGTTCTCGCATTCTTCGCAATGGTTGGATGCCTGATGTTCCTTGGCTGCCCGTTCAGAATGATTCTGAGACTTGCCGGCGGAGATCTGAATGCACTCGTTGGATTTGTAGGCTTTGTTGCAGGTATTCTTGTTGGTGTTGTGTTCCTTAAGAATGGATTCTCACTTAAGAGAACCTACAAGATGAATACAGGTGAAGGACTTGCGTTGCCTATCATCGAAGTAATTATCTTCGCACTCCTGCTTGCGGCTCCTGCATTTATCTTCTTCTCAGAAGAGGGCGCAGGCCCTGGAGCTATGCATGCTAACGTATGGATCTCTCTCTTTGCAGGACTTGTAGTAGGAGCTCTTGCTCAGAGAACAAGACTGTGCATGGTTGGCGGAATCAGAGACGTCGTACTCTTCAAAGAGTCCAGACTTCTTCTCGGATTCGCTGCAATTCTCGTAGCAGCTTTTGTTACTAATCTGGTTCTCGGATTCGTTAATTTCGGATTCACAGAGCAGCCGGTAGCATTCAATGACGGCCTGTGGAATTTCCTCGGACTCTTCCTCGTTGGTTTTGCATGCTGCCTGCTCGGCGGATGCCCACTCAGACAGCTCGTTATGTCCGGTGAGGGAAACACTGACTCGGCTATCGTAGTTATCGGACTTATGGTTGGCGCAGCATTCTGCCACAACTTCGGACTCGCATCAAGCGGTGAGGGCCCAACAGCTGCAGGAAAGATCGCTGTTATCATCGGAATCGTTGTAGTTGCTGTTATTGGTGCTATCAATACCGCACGCAAGGAAGCATAAGGGGGAGAATATAATGATAGACGCAAGAGGATTATCCTGTCCGCAGCCTGTGATTATGGTTGCAAATGCTCTTAAGAGCGGTGAGGCAGAGTACACTGTAATGGTAGATGCCGTTACACCTAAAGAGAATGTAACTCGTTATGCAGAAAGTCATGGATATGCAGTATCTGTTGCTGAGGCTGACGGAGAATACACACTCACACTTAAAAAGTAATTGACATATTTAACATATTGAAAGAGGGCAACTTCGAGAGAATTGAATGTTCAGCTGAACTCTTGCTGCTTTATTAAAAGTTAGAGAGTTTGATGTTCACGATCGGATTGCTCTCTTTTAATCCGTCATAAAATCAATTATTATTATATCGCTGAGACATTAGAGCTGCGAATCGGTCACGCAAAGTAGAATACGAAATTCAGGAGATAATAATGAACACTTACATAGCGACATTTTTCATGCACTTTGGTGCGATAAGATACCAGAAAATATGCAAGGCAAAAGGTATAGAAGCTGTAGCTATGCCGGTTCCTCGTAACCTTAGCAGTAGCTGCGGCACGTGTGTAAGGTATGCAGCAGCCGAGCCTGTTTATGACAACAGTCATGACGAGATAGAGCAGGTAGTAGAATGCATGGAAGATGGAAGCTATAAGCTCCTGTATAGAGCAGAGGAAAGCTAATAATAATGAAAATGTGCTCGCTTTTGGAACATGAAACCCTGAAACCCTTGAAAATAAAATGAAAAATTCCAATTTCTTCCTGAACTAACGTGCTGAAGGGCTTGTATGCATACGTTATATAAAAAAGGGGCTGCCGCTCACAAGGATATATTCCTTGGTGCGACAGCCTCTTGTCATTGCTACCTTGAGTTCTTAATTGCCCGGTCCATCTTGCGAGCAGCTTCTTTCTTAGCTTGAGCCTCGCGCTTGTCGTAGTTGTGCTTTCCCCGGCATAGCCCCAGCTCAATCTTGCATCGGCCGTGCTCATCAAGATATACGGAAAGCGGAATGAGAGTAAGACCCTGCTGAGTCTTCACCGTTCCGTAGAGCTTGTTTATCTCTCTGCGATGCATGAGGAGTGTACGTACTCTGAGCGGATCCACATTCCAGCGGTTGCCCTGTTCGAAAGGAGCAATGTGCATTCCGGTAACAACAAGCTCGCCCTTGCTTGTAACCTTAGCATAGCTCTCTTTAATGCTGACTTTACCCGCGCGCACTGACTTGATTTCAGTGCCGGTAAGGACAATGCCGGCTTCATATTTTTCTTCGATAAAGTAGTCGTGAAAAGCCTTCTTGTTGTTGGCTACGACCTTGCGTGAACGTTGTGCCATTAGAACCTCGTAATTTTGTTGAATGGGAAAAGACGTAATACTGCTTTGCCCTTGATCTGATCTACTGTGATGCAGCCTACCTCCGCGTATCTGGAGTCTATGCTGACTGTACGGTTGTCGCCCATTACATAGTAATGATCGTCAGGAACGACATAGGTCTCGCCTTCCTCAGGAATCTCGTGAGACGGAGTTACGCCTTCACGGATATAATCCTCGTAATATTCTTCGCCGTTGATGTAAAGCTGGCCGTCGGAAATGCGGATCTCGTCTCCCGGCAGGCCGATAACTCTCTTGATGAGGAGCTTCTTGCTGCCGTTTTCTTCGTTGGTAAGCTCGCTTTGGAATATAACGATATCTCCACGCTGTGGATCGTTATGCTTGTATGCCCTCTGGTACATGATGATGTAATCGTTCTCCTGAAGAGTATCAAGCATGGAGGTCTGCCTTACGATTGTCGGTCTGATGAAAATCAGTACAACGAATGCAAGAGCGACAGCGATGACAATATCTATAATAAGATTCTTGATAAACTCGCCCTGTGACATAGTCTCATTTGCAGTTTTGTTATTTGAATCTTCTTTCAACTATTTCTCCTTCCGGTCTGCGCTGCCAAAATCGGTATGCGACCCCATTTTAGCAAGAATATATGAAAATCTTTCAGGAATTTCTGCGGTAAAGCTCTGTCCTGCGAGATATGAAAGGCTGTCGATGTCTGCAAGCTCCTCGGCAAACTCCAGTCTGTATGCGTGAAGCAGCTGGGTGCTCAGCCCAAAACGGTCGAGCAGAAGCGCGTTCATGTCACGGGCTG
>JAGHUV010000008.1 GCA_018064665.1 Candidatus Crickella caballi
TGGCCGCATCCGCAGGAGCATTCTTCGTCATCGTCGTCATCGTGATGATGGTGGTGATGATGCTCGTGTTCGTGTGCCTCGAGTTCCTCATGCGCCTCCTCGCGCAGCTTCTCGAGCTCGCTGTTCAGCGTCTTCTTTCCTTCCATAACCTCCAGCATCTTAGCGCCTGTCAGTTCGTTCCAGTCTGTAGTTACAACATTGGCATCAGGATTAAGCTCAACCACGAACTTAAGGCATTCCTCGAGCTGCTCGTCATTGAGATCCTGCTGATGTGAGAAGAAGATTGCGCTCGCATGCTCTACCTGATTCTTGTAAAACTCGCCAAAGTTGCGCATATATGTCTTGAATCTTTTGGCATCAACTACGGTTGTGAACGAGTTGAGCTCGATGTTCTCGTTGTTCAGATCCTGTACGGCAATGATTACATCCGACAGCTTGCCCACGCCTGATGGCTCGATGAGGATTCTGCCCGGATGGTATTCCTCGATAACCTGATTAAGAGCTTTTCCAAAGTCACCGACGAGAGTGCAGCAGATGCAGCCTGCTGTCATTTCGTTGATCTGTATTCCACTGTCGCGAAGGAAGCCCGTATCAACGCCAATCTCACCGAATTCGTTCTCGATCAGAACAATCTTCTCGTTCGAGTCGTAAGCCTCGGCGATGAGCTTCTTAATCAAAGTAGTTTTTCCCGCTCCCAGAAAACCGGAGAAAATATCGACTTTAGTCATTTTTATTACCTCTTTTCTTGCTTTGCACAGCACTTAAACCTGTACGTATCTATACATAGTAGATTATAGCACCATTCAACCACAAAATATAGATAGTTGTTGTGGCCGTCCTTCGCAAAATATAGATCCCTGTTGCGGTTGTTCTCTGCAAAAGATAGCTATTAGTTGCGGCCTGTCTTTGCAAAATATTCTTCGACGAAGCCTGGCTTTTATAGTATAATCCCGTTTATGAAAAAGACTTTTACGATGAATGAGAGAACAGGCGAATTTCTTGTAGGTCTCGCGCTGGCTTTGCGAGGCAGTTCTTTGTTGTTCTCTAAAATAGCAATGCGCACCATGGGGCCTTTCCTCCTGATGGGAACAAGGTTCCTCATCGCATTTGTAATAATAGGTGCGATTTTTCACAAATCCCTCGTCAAGGTTACGAAGAAAGAAATCGGGCACTGTGCTCTGCTTGCATTCTTCTTCTTCCTTTCGATGGCTTTCGAGCTTAAGGGACTTCAGACTACGGATTCTTCTGTAACGGCCTTTCTTGAAGGTGCAGTTGTTATAGTGGTTCCTCTCCTGACCTGCATTCTGTACAAGAAGCTACCGGACAAATTGACGGTCATCTCCTCGATTATCGCGCTTGTCGGTGTTGCTTTCCTGACGCTCAAGGGCGGACACCTCGGATTTACCACAGGTGAACTGCTCGTTCTCGGCGGCACCATCTGGTACTCGTGCACAGTACTCGTTACAGATACAGCAGCAAAAAACGACGATCCTATGGTCGTCGCTGTTTACCAGTTGTTATTTATCGGCCTATTCGCGATGGCCGGTGCATTCATATTTGAAGAGCCTCGTCTCCCGCAAAGCGGTGTGGAATGGGGTGCCATTCTTGCGCTTGCTCTTATTTGCAGCGGTGTAGGCTTCACCCTGCAGCCAATCGGTCAGAAATACACAACTCCTGAGCGTGCAGGCCTGCTTGCTGTTTTTAATCCGCTGTCCGCAGCTGCTCTCGGAGTAATTTTCCTCGATGAGAAAATGACCTGGAGCATCATCATCGGAGCAGTGCTTATACTGATATCGATCCTTGCCCCGGCATGGATTCAGGATAGAAAAAGTAATTCCGGCAAATAAACCTGCCGGAATTTTTATTGTTTATTTTATTTATTCTATTCTGATTTTGGATTTCCTATGAGCTCGGCCATTACAGCTCCGCCTATAATGCAGACAGCTCCTATCAGCTGTATAGGGCTCATTGTCTCGCTAAGGAATACTGCCGCAAACACAACTGCCGCAAGTGGCTCAACATAGCCGCATACCGCAATGGTATGCACAGAGAGCTTTGGCAAGGCAGAGTAGTACAGATAGCAGCCGATTGCGGTGTTGATCACGCCCTGTATGATGATCCACGGCCAATCACCTGACTGCGTATGAATTACAAACTGCTGAGTTGCGCCGATGAAAATCGCCATTGCAACGAAGGCGAAGCTTACCTGAATAACCGCATTCTCCATCCCGTGTATATGGCGGGATTTTTTATTGAAGACAAGCATCAGGAAGAATGTGACCGCCGAGAGTACGGATGCCGCAAAGCCCCACAGACTTCCGCCACCCGATTTCAGCACCCTGCCGTTGATCATGACAAGACCGAGAAGCACGACACCGAAGCAGATTGCTTTGGCCCCGGAAAGCTTTTCGCTGAAGAGAACAGGCGCCGATACGACCAGCAGAATCGGTCCACAGTAGTATATCAGCGACGAGATCCCGACTCCTATGTTGCGATATCCTTCGTACAGGAATACCCAGCTCGCGCCCTGCAGCATTCCGGATATTGCGATGAATATTGCATCCCTCTTGTGCTCGCGTATGTGGAATTTGCCACCTGTCCCGAGATAGAGGAGGATTATAAACGCTGTTCCGATGAGCGTCCTCAGGAATACGATCTCGTAGCTCGACAGACTGATATGCGAAACCATTACCCCGTTAGAGCCGAAAATCAGCAGAGAGCCGAGATATTTAAGAAAAGACTTTCTGTCCGATTGCATTTATGTGTGAATCCTTTTTCTTTTATGTGTTTATTGTTTTTCGAACTTTTTCGATATCTTTTGTTCTATACCAGGAAGTCGTCTGCGTCTGCCACATACTTGTGCAACTCTGTTGGAAGCAGTATTCCCTGGTCCGTTGCGATTCCTGTAATCAGCTCCGGCGGAGTGATATCGAATGCCGGATAATATCCCTTAACATTAGGATTTGCTGTCCTGGTGCCCATAGCCTGAAGCACAAAGGACGGCTCCCTCATTTCTACATGAACTGTGTCGATCGTAGGGTGTGCCTGATCCGGACCTCCGCTTACGTATACCGGTATGCCGTGATACTTGGCAGCAATAGCGATCTGGTAGGTTCCAACCTTGTTGACAACATGTCCGTCAACGCATATTACGTCAGCCGCGCAGGTGAACAGGTCTATGCCCTCGTTCTTCATTACTGCAGCCGGCATATTATCTGTGATGACAGTTACATCAAAGCCCATGTCGTATGCAACAGTTGCCGTCAGTCTCGATCCCTGGAAATACGGTCTTGTCTCCGGGCAGAAAAGTCTTATGTCTTTGCCCTGCAGTCTTGCTTCCTTGAGCATCTGTCCGACTATAGTTTCTGCAAAGCACTGTGTCATTATTGCGCCCTTGCTTGGGAACTTCTCAGCGAGATATTTGCCCGCCTGTCCGATGCGGTAGTAACGAAGGTTATTGACTTCGACAGTGTAATCGCGTATAGCTTCAGCTACATAGTCCTCGCCTGCGCCGCAAGGTCCCTCTGCGAGCGCCTTGCGTGCTGCGTCCACGCAGCCTCCGACGATCTTCTGCATTCTCTTAGTGGTCGTCGGACGCGCATGCGAGATAGTATACGCAGCATCCTCAAGATATTTCATCTGCTCAGCCTCGCTCTTACCTCTGCACTCATGCGCTGCAAGAGCCATTCCCATTGCACACGCAACATATGGTCCTGCACTCTGTGTGACCATATCTGTAATTGCTTTGGCAACCTCCTGGTGAGTTGTGCACTCTGCGAAAACCGTCTCGATAGGATATATCCTGCGGTCCAGAATCCTTACCTTGCCATCCTCATACCAAGCTATATTTTCATATTGCAGCATCCACGCCAGCCCTTTGTCTTGTCTTTCCATAAACCTTCCCCTGAAACGTATTGTTTTTAACTATCTTTTAACTCCTACCTTGATAATAGGAATTGTTTGCCTTATTATTATAACATAATTATAAAAATTTAAGGAGTGTGCCATGAGTCTAATAGGTAATACACCGATGGTCAAAATCATTTACAGGCTGGACGGAAGGGAAGACTGCATCTACGCAAAGCTTGAATCCTACAATCCGACAGGCAGTGTAAAGGACAGAATTGCCGACTACATCACTGAAGAGGCTATCGCAATGGGACTTCTTCATCCCGGTCAGCCTATAGTCGAAGTTACAAGTGGAAATACAGGAATTGCTTTTGCCGCAATGGGTGCGCACAGGCATTATCCTATCCACATATTCATGCCGGAATGGGCCAGCGAAGAGCGCAAGCAGATAATGCGCATGTACGGAGCAACTCTTCACGAGGTAACCAAAGAGCAGGGTGGATATATCGGTGCTCTCGAAATGTCGAAGAAGTTTGCCAAAGAGATCGGTGCGTATATGCCGGGACAATTCGACAACCTGGATAACACTTTGGCTCACTATTACGGAACGGGGCCGGAAATTCTCCAGCAGCTTCCTGACGTTGGAGCTTTTATTTCCGGTGTAGGCTCCGGCGGCACAATCATGGGCATGTCGCACAGACTCCATGTTGCAAGACAGGACAAGGTAAAAATCATTGCCCTGCAGCCGGACGTAGCGCCTCTGCTTACCAACGGCAGGATTACCGGCGAGCACAAAATTGAAGGAATAGGCGACGATTTCGTGCCTGCAATATATGATGCAAAGCATATCGACGCAATCATGGACATCAATAGCGATGAGGCTGTTAACATGTCGGCCAGACTCGCAAAAGATCTCGGTCTCGGTGTCGGAATCTCTTCGGGAGCTAACTTTATAGGCGCAATGAAGTTCAACCAGGCAGACAATGAAGGACGCAAAACAGTCATCCTCATGCCTGATGACAACAAGAAATATCTAACAACCTCCCTGTCCAATCCTGACCCTGTACCAAGCGACAGCATTACGGAAAGGGTTGAACTGCTTGACTACATATTGATATAATTCGCAGGAACGGATTTACAAGTTGAAGGGAGCTACGATGGAATTTTTTAAAGACCCTAAGAACAGAAAGATTATAATTTTCTTCGTTATTATGTTTGTAATAGCAGGCGGACTTACTCTTCTCAAACACCAGCTTGGCTATGATAAGATCAAGGCCGACAGCCTCCAGCAGTACTACGACACATATCCTGAGGAGAAGGAAAAGCTCTTTGCGGACTTTGCCGGACCGGAGGATTCCATTGTTACACCAAGCTGCAGCATCGAGGATAACGACTTCATCGTAGTGTATACATACAAGAAGCAGATGAGCGACAAGGACATCAAGAAGGCAACTGACAAGTTCGAGGAGAACATTGACTCCATGCAGAAGCAGGCTGAAGAGGTTATCAAGGGCCTCAACAAGAAGACAGGGGTTAAGTCCGGCCGTATGGCAATGACCCTCACATATTGCAATAACGATGGTTCTGAAATCTGGAGCAAGACCTTCGAATACAAGTAGAGCTTCGTAATCAAATTTAATGAAGCTGTCCAAACAATCTTTGGTGGCTGAGAATTATGAGTCTTTTATAAGAGCAAAACGGATGAGCTAAGCCCATCCGTTTTTTATGTTTTATTAAGTGCCGAATCAGGGCATCCTCACGCACGCTTTCGCAGCGAGGAATCTCGAGCTTTTAGAATTCGAACCTCGGATTGTCCTTGTCAACAATTCCGGTCTCCACCGACAGGCTGCGTCCGGATCTTGCATAGTAGTTGGCGATAAGTTCAACGAACTCCTTAATCGCCTTCTCTACCTGCTCCTTGTTTACACTTGCAAATCCATCGATTGGGAAGAGAACCGCACTTGTTTTCTCAGTAATCTTGCCCTTCTCACTCTGTCGCCATGTCCATCTTCTCGTGCGAACCTCGTGGCCCGAAACATATACCACTTCGCCGATTTCAGGATTGTCATACTCTCCTTCTTCTGCACCGAATGGCACAAAGCGATCATCTTCATTCGCCGGTCTTACCTCAAGTCCGGTGCTCTCGGAGCCTCTTCCGCTTCCGTCTTCCTTAACAAAGGAATAGATGTCATGTGCGCCAATCGGCAGCTTGTATTTGAGAGATACCGCATTGCCGAGATCAACGATTGGATTGATGGAAGGCATTCCTTTGCCCTTGGCAATTCTGTCCATCAGCGCCTCGATCGAGCATGCGTAACGACTCGGATTGATACCGAGCGCTCTGAACGCCTCTCTGTATGGAACTACTACCGGGTCTTCCTTGGCTTTGGTTCCTGCCGCTTCAAAATATTTGCGGCATTCCTCTGCATTGTCCTCCAGTAGCTTTTTGATTGCCGAGATCTCTTTGCTGTTGTCAATTCCTGTAACGGCTACTACACCGAAAACTGCATCAGGCAGTTTGTCGAAAACTTCTTTGCTTACTTCATAGAACATATCGTCCTCCTTTCTTTATTTTCGGGGGAAAATCATCCTTTACAGTGCAGCCTTGATTGCTGCCAGGAACTCGTCATACTCTTCGAAAGCAGGAAACTGCGGATAATCCGCCTTGATCTGCTCTGTTGTGCGGAAAAGGAAGCCCGCTTTGCTCGCCTGAATCATCTCAAGGTCGTTGAAGCTGTCGCCCGCTGCAATAGTATCGTAACCGATCGACTGGAGACCTCTTACTGTTGTGAGCTTGGAGTGATCGCAGCGCATCCTGAAATCAGTGATCTCGCCGTCATCAGCAACGATAAGCTCGTTACAGAAAATAGTCGGCCAGCCCAGCTTCTCCATGAGAGGCTGGGCAAACTGTGAGAATGTATCGCTGAGAATGATAACCTGTGTTGTCTTGCGAAGCTCATCGAGGAACTCCTTAGCGCCAGGCAGTGGATCGATTCTCGCAATAGTCTCCTGGATCTCTTTGAGACCGAGACCGTGCTCCTTAAGAACTCCCAGTCTCCACTTCATCAGCTTATCATAATCCGGTTCATCTCGTGTTGTTCTCTTCAGTTCAGGAATACCACTCTCCTCACTGAACGCAACCCAAATCTCCGGTACCAGTACACCTTCCATGTCCAGACAAACAACATTCATATTTCTTTCCTCCTGCAATTCGGTTCTTTCTATTTATTTTTCTTTAGCATAATATTTCATCAGCAGCACATCCGGATGATAGCTTTCCTTGGCTTTGCGCAAGCCCTCAAGGCCCATGTCCTCCTCGCGATTGAAGGCTTCAATCCCCGGAAATTCCGCTGCGATCATTCTCGTAAATTCGCGATTAATCATCGTATAGGCGCCATCCACGCCGGGCAGCGCTTTCTCGAAGTGTACGTCGAACACTTTGTCGTCCAGCTTGGTTCCCGCCGAGAAGGCAACAGGCTCACCCTTCTGATACAGCAGTGCCGCTCTGAATCCGAGCTCGTCGTAATTCGCGAACATCTCATTTATAGCGATCGCCTCTTCCGCAAGCTCAGGATCATGCTTTTCCAGATAAAACTCCTGAACAAAAGTCTTCGCCTCTTCAAGTGTGGCTTCGGATGTCTCCGCTGCGTTACTCTTGACCGGCCTCAGCTCCCACTCACCGTTTCTTTCGAATTTGTGGATGTGGTTCCTCTTCGACGCAAGTTTTCTTCCCTGCAGATTGCACAGCTTGTCGGTCGTATAAATATAATCCGCGTTGTCCCGGTCCTCGCTTATTTCAAAACGGTCGCCGTACAGCGGCATGAACTCGCTAAGTGTGCGCTCCGTCAGTCCTCTGAGGAACAGCTTCTGGCCCTTCGAGTGCGCATCCTCAAACAGAAGGTCCATGGACGGCCTGACATCACCGCCACCCTTTGGATACGCGTAAACCGACCACTGCGGCATATATACAAGCAGGCGATCCCCGGCAAAGTGGATTTTAGGCTCGTAAGCTTTGCGCCACATATACA
Source organism: Candidatus Crickella caballi (assembly GCA_018064665.1). Classification (GTDB taxonomy): domain Bacteria; phylum Bacillota; class Clostridia; order Peptostreptococcales; family Anaerovoracaceae; genus Crickella; species Crickella caballi. Next base: position 7,878 of record JAGHUV010000008.1, read on the forward strand.
AATTAGCGAAGCTGTAATCCGCACCGTGGCAGCCGCTCGCACAGATAAACTCGTCTATTAATTTTTTGTCTTCAATTTTAATATCTTTCCATTCAATCATGGTACTGATTATAACACATTCCTATTACATTGGTAGGATTTCTCTTGATTTTATGAAAATATTGGAGTACTATTCTACATGCGCAAAGGCGCTTGACTTGAAAGGAGACACTATGATTACCAAAGACATGATTATCGGTGAAGTTATTGAAAAGCATCCTGATCTCGTTCGTGCATTCTTCGCTAACGGAATGATGTGCATCGGTTGCCCTGCATCACAGGGTGAATCCATCGAAGCTGCAGCTCAGGTTCACGGACTTGACTGCGATGCATTGGTCGCTGCACTGAACGAAGCTCTCGAAGCATAATATAACTACAACAAAACGGGTCCTGGAGATATTCTCGGGACCCGCTTTTTATTGCCTTTTTATAGCTTTCCTTATATCAGAAGCTTACTGTCTTATTTTTCGATAGCTTCAAGGATCTCTGCCTTAGTTGCGCGATCGGAAACTTCAACTCCAAGCTCCTTAGCAATCTTAAGGAGTTCCGATTTCTTCATTGTGATGTCTGCCTTAACAGTCTCCTCAGCCTTCTCACCGAATACAACTACTTCGTCTGCTTCAGCAACTACATTGTCGGCCTTCTTCTCAGCCTTTGCTGCCTTCTTTGCTGCCTTTTCCTTAGCAATTTCATCCTCAGTTGCATAGTTTGCAGGATTGAGTGCTCTTACTGCTGAAAGAATTGCGCCGCCTGCATACAGGAGAACCGCAGTAGTAAATGGCTGGAATACAGTCTGAAGTACATATGAGATCGTCTCGCCTGCCTTTGCAGACATTCCATACTGCGAGTAGTATGAATTGATGTATGAAATAGTGCTGCCGATCAGATAGCATGAATATACCATTGCAAGTGCGGCGAGAACATAAAGTGCGATTACTACAGGTGATTTTCTAAGTCTCTTTTCCATTTTTACCTTTTCCTTTATTTATTATTATGACAATAAATTAAATACTGTCCTTTTTGGTTGTTGTAATACTATCACCAGAACCCAGCAGTTTCAAGGCGGAGAGGTGTTTTTATTGTGTCGCTTATGTGAATTCGAACAGCCCTCTTGCGAATACACAATCCGACGTCCACTACACCCGGCACGCCGCCTCTCTCCCGTCTGTGAAAGACTCAGTCCCGATATTACAGGCTCCAGTCTATAGGCTCCATTCCGTTGTCTTCGAGGAAGTAATTGGTTCTTGAAAAATATCTTCCGCCAAAGAATCCTCTGTATGCTGACAGCGGCGATGGATGCGGAGCAGTGATAATAAGGTGTCTCACCCCGGCTTTGCGGCTTGTCTCAAGAATAAGTTCTTTCTTGCTTATGGCATTTGCTCCCCACAAAATGAATACCATTGGCTTCTTGCGAGCGCTGAGCAGTTCTATCACCTTGTCGGTGAACTGCTCCCAGCCGCGTCCCCTGTGGGACCCGGCCTGGTGTGCTCGGACGGTCAGAACAGTATTGAGGAGGAGCACACCGCGCTCGGCCCATGGCACCAGCACGCCACCGGACTTAGCTTCCTCGGCGTTCCTACTTTCCTCGGCGTTTTTGCATTCATCGCCGGGCTCTCCTTTGCCTGAAGCGGTATCCTTTGCAGCTGCGCAGGATACATCCTCTTCCAGCTCCTTAAAGATGTTGACGAGTGACGGCGGGTATTTCGTCCCTCTTCTCACGCTGAAGGCCAGGCCGTGCGCCTGTCCCGGCTCGTGATACGGATCCTGCCCGAGTATCACGGCCCTGACGTCCTTGTAGGGCGTCAGCTTCAGCGCATAAAAAATTTCATCCGCCGCCGGATATACTGTCTCTTCTCTGTATTCTTTAATAAGAAACGAGCGTAACTCGCGGTAGTAGTCCTTCTCAAACTCGTCCCTGAGCAGCTCGTCCCAATCATTTCCAATATTGACCATTTTTACTAAAATCTTGTTGCCTTATATACTGAACCCTGCGAATCTACGAAGGTCAGCTCCTTTTCTTCCAAAGTAACATTTCCTGTCTGGTCGTCTCCATAGCTGATCACTACGCCGGTACCATCCTCATTCATCTCCCATGTACCCTCGCTTTCGTCGCCAAGAAGATTTATAACCGCTTTGCCGCTCTTCTGCATCTTTACAAAACCTGCATCCAGTCCCATGTCCCGAATGTCTTCCGAAGTCATTGTAATATCTCCGGCAGAGATCTCGTTGATGGTCCATTTCCCAATAAAGGCCTTCTCACCCTCACAAGCTGTCAGCATCATGAGCATCAGTCCTGCAAGCAAAACAATGCTTAAAATTTTCTTCATTTTATTCTCCATATGCGCTCTCTTATTTATCTGTAATCTTAAGTCTCTTATCACTGATCCTTTTATAAACCGACCAAACAATTGTAGCACAGAGCATCCCAAGCAACAAGCCACATATTACATCGCTAGGATAATGCATTCCAAGATAGAGCCTCGACAACGCTATCAGCAATGACAGAATAACCAGGGCAATGCCCGCTTTGTGCAGCTTGCCGCCTTCTGCCCGCGTGCTCAGATAGAACGCCCAGGCCGGTGCCATAGAATTTGTTGCGTGTCCACTCGGAAATGATGCATCTCCAGGAGGAGGCAGCATCGCATTTACGGCAGGAAATGTAACCCACGGTCTTATTCTCATCACCAGCGGTTTGATTGTCAGATTGCACAGAACGAACGCCATAAGCAAAGATGCGCCACATATAATACCAATTCTCCTGGTCTTCTTACATGCTACAAGAACCACGCAAAGTGTGATAAAGGACAGGCCTTTCTCTCCGAACATGTTTATTGCTTTCATTATCGGTGTAAGCCACTCGGCATTCAACGCATGTTGAATGCCGATCAGTAAATTTCCGTCAAACTGTTGAAAAGCTTCAAAGAATGTCATTTGCTATTCCTTTATTTGCACATTCCCTCCGGGTAGTTTACATATACCTTAGGAAGTCTGAGGTCAAACAGACAAGTTACTTCGTAGTTGATAGTTCCGTTCAGTGCAGCAATATCATCTGCTGAATATTCAGCATCGCCCTGCTTACCCATTACAACGATCTCATCACCGATCTTAACGTCCTCAACCTCAGTTACATCTACCATGCACTGATCCATACAGATGTTTCCGACAACCGGGCATCTCTTTCCTCCGCAGAGAACTTCGATCTTGCCGCTGTTCAGTCTTGTATAACCGTCAGCATATCCAAGTCCGATTGTAGCGATTTTGCTCTCTCTGTTGGATGTGAACTTGCGTCCGTAGCTGACAGATGTTCCTGCAGGTACGGTCTTCAGGTTAAGGATCTCAGCCTTTACGCTCATTACAGGCTTCAAATCAAGCACTTTGCCCTTGAGGTATCCTGATGGAGCCAGTCCATACATAATGATTCCCGGTCTTGCTGCGTCAAAGTGAACCTCTGGATATACCATGATAGCTGCGGAATTAGCACAAATCTTCTTAGGCTTGATGCCTTCTGCTGCGAGCAGGTCGATCAGTGCGTTGTAGTTTGAAATCTGCAGGCCTGTGTACTCTCTCTGCTCTTCGTCAGCTGTTGAGAAGTGAGTGATGATTCCCGGAACCTTTACTCCCTCAACCTTAGTCATCTCCTTGTACTGCTCAGCAGCATACTTTCTCTCTTCTTCTGTGAATACTCTGTATCCGATGCGTCCCATTCCTGTATCCAGTGCGAACAGGCACTTCTGCTCGTACTCTTCCGGCTTGCAGTTAGCTGCTGTTGCAAATGTGCCGTTCTTCTTAGCCTCTGCAACTGCCTCGCCGAGAGCTTTAACGTAATCAAGGCTCATGATTACAGGTGTAATTCCGTACTCTACCACTGTATCTGCACAAACCGCAGGTGTAAGTCCAAGTACTACGATGGATCCGCCGATTCCGTCCTCACGAAGGGAAACCGCCTCCTCAAGTGTAGCAACTGCATAGTGGTCACAGCCGTTATACTCCAGAACCTTAGCGCATTCAGTAGCGCCATGTCCGTATCCGTTTGCTTTGATAACGCCGATCATCTGAACATCGCCCAGATGCTTCTTGATTTCCTTAACATTGTGGTCAAAAGCGCCCATGTCGATTTCGGCCCAAACCTGTCTCAATGCCTCCTTATACATATCACTCTCTCCTTCTTCAATTATATAAGAATCAACCCGCGGCCTGCCGGACTGCAGGTCGTATTATACCGCCTACATTGTACCACCGCCCGCCTTGATATATCAAGGAATCTGTGTTATCATACACAGGCTGAAAACAGCCTTATGTCTCGGTAGCTCAGGGGATAGAGCACTGCTCTCCTAAAGCAGGTGCCGCGCGTTCGAATCGCGCTCGGGACACCAAAGCCGCCCTATTCGAACTTGTACTTTTATCCCGGCGGATTCGCCACAGAAGTCTGGTTTGAAAGCAACAAATAGCAGGAGCACTTTCTATGAAGAAAGTGCTCCAAATTTTTCTTATTATTTATGATTTGTTAGTTCATTACGCCAGTTGGATCTATCATACCTGCTACATCAAGAGTAGTGTGCAGACGCTCTTCATTTCGAGCCATCTGCTCCTCGGTTATTCCTGAATCTGCCGCAAGACCCTTTGTTTTCTCCTTAGACTTCTTCTTTGCCTTCTTTAGAGCTTTTCTGGCGGCCTTGCTTTCTTTTTTACAGCTTTCTTCGCTTTGTTCCACAGGCTCTTGAAGAAATGCCCTGTAGGTCTCTATTGTTTATTGGGTCGCCTGCACAATAGGTGTAGTAGTTCAGTGTTCCGGGATTACCAAGCTCACCTCTATATGTATCCTGTGTTGTGAAGCTACCAGTTGATGCATCATAGTATCTAGCATTGGAAAAATTAATATATGTACTAAATACTGCTTATTTCAAAGAAAGCCAAATGTATAAGAAAATTAAAGCGATGCAAATAACACCTATAGTAAAAACTATAATGAACTTTTTGTTAGGCCTAAATCCACCAATAATGTACATGCTCAATATAACAATACTTGACAATATCGTAATAGCAAAATTAATTTTTTCTGTCATCATTTACCTTCTCTTTCCTATTTTTTTAGCAAATTCCTTATTATCTTCTGCTATAATACGAAAATTAGATATTAAAAATGCCACAGTAAACCAACCATTTAACGCTCCAATCAAGCCTGTTACCATATTTGAGTAATATGAGGTAGCTACAAATAGACTTATCGCATTTACTACAATTATTATATAAGTGCATTTTCTTCGTAATTCCATAACCAATTACCTCTTTGAGAACTGAAGTCTATGAAAATGCTGGGTTTTAGAGTGCTTTGTTGCACATGTGTTGCACACCCACGACAATTCAACACATCATGTGGCCTCCTTTTATAGTTTCAATCTTACTATTTCTGTGAAAAGCTTTTAGTGTTGCAAGATATATGGTGATATGATACACTTGTCACGAAGCAAATAGCTTGTAATTTGGGCAGTGTTCCAATTGTTAAAACCAAAAATTTGACATTTGGTTTTAACTATGCTATTTTATGCCTATAAGGAGGTGTAAGAACCATGAGTGAATCTTATAAGGCATCATTATTACCATTAAGCAATGAACTGATTGATTATAAGTACTTTTTTGATGAGTTGCTTGATGCTACAGCAAGGCTTGAAGTATATAAAGAAAAAATAAAAGATAGCAAGCTGGATAGTTCTTGGTTTATGCCAACCTTGCAAAGAAAAGAAGCTCTTGCGTCTTCGCTTCTGGAAGGCACTCAGGCAACCTTAGATGGAGTGTTAACCAATCAAGTTACACACAGTAATACCGACCAAAATATAAATGAGGTATTAAACTACTATAAGGCCTCAGAAGTTGGTTTAAAAATTTTATGTAGAGATAAATTTTCAGACAACTTTTTTAAAGAGATACATGAAACGCTGATGATTGGAAATGTTAGAAAGCCTGATCTAATTGGTGCATATAGAACTGAACAAAATTATATAGGGAAAAATAACTCGACACATGACATCACTTTTGTTCCGCCAGTGCCAGAAGATGTGCCGATGCTTATGAATAATTTAATTTCATATATGAACAATCCCCAGGATTCCTTTAGGCCATTGGTTCGGATTGCAATAATTCATGCTCAGTTTGAATCCATTCATCCTTTTATGGATGGAAACGGAAGAGTTGGCAGACTGTTAATACCGATGTATTTGTTTGCAGAAAATCAAATTGAACTGCCGTACTTCTTTGTTAGCGAAGCACTGGAGCATGACAAGCTAAAATACTACACCCTATTAAATAACATCAGAACGAAAAACGATTGGAATTCATGGATCAAATTCTTTTTAGATACTGTATCTAAACAATGTGACAAGTATATAGGTATCATTTCTGAAATTAACAAGTTGTATGACAAGCATATTACGATTGCTTCAGATTTTGCAAAATCATCAAATGTTATTCCGATAATGAACACCTTATATAAATACCCTATCACATCAGCCAAGCAACTATCTGAAGAGACTGGAGTTCCTATGACTAGTGTCAACAGATTGCTAAATATGATGGTTGAAAATGAGATTCTTATTAGCGACGGACGACAACGGAACAGAACTTTTGTATATGCGGATCTCTTGTCAATTATCAGATAATATCTCAAAAAAAGCGAAGTCGGAAAGGAAGTGATGTAGATTGATTAATGAATAATAACCATAATGCAAGGAATTGCAAGAAAATTGAATAAGTTAGCTTTTGAAACGGAGCACGAAAGGAGGAATTCTAACTATGTGTTTCCTAAAAAAGAAAAAGCACTCTGTATCCTGTTGGCGCAGTTTACAAAGTGCGAGTTTCCCAGATGCAAAGCATCCTATCGAGTACATACATTATGCCACATCTGCGGAAGCTGAATCAAGAATTATTAAAAATAGCTATAAGCAGAAAGGACGGCATAATTATGTCAAAGGAAAACAAAGACCGTAAAGGTTGCAGAGACGTTTTTCATGCGTATTTCGTTGAAGACGCTGAATATGATGGGAATCTGGAAATCCCATTTATTGATCAAGAAACTGAGTTGCCAGAGCGAATTATATCCTTTTCAGATTCACTTAGAACAAATGATTTTGATCAATGGGTTCATTTTTACGAGGACGACAGCAATTTTGAGAGACTGTGGAACAGACCAAGTGTATATCTCCCAAGGCTCATGAAATTCAAGGGTGTGATTTCTCCCGACTTCAGCCTTTATAGAGACATGCCATTGGTAATGCAGGCGTGGAATACTTATCGCAACAGAGCAACTGGACACTGGCTCCAAAGTAATGGCATTCATGTCATACCCAATATACGCTGGTCGGATCGTAGATCATTTGAGTTTTGCTGTTTAGGTGTTCAAGAGCACTCGCCTATCTTCATCGGCTCACATGGCTTGATTAAAATAAAGGAAGAACGTCGAATGTTTGAGGCGGGCCTTGATTATGTAGTCAATACGCTCCACCCTTCGACCATACTTGTATATGGAGCAACTCCGAAAGAAATATTCGGGAAATATGAGGATGCTGGCATTGATGTTATTCCTTTCCAAAGTGACATCTCAAGAGCAATGAAAAGAGGTGAACGCTAATGGGCGGAGGTAGACACGGTGGCTTCGGCAATACTGGGGGTTCGATACATTTGCCAAATGAAGAGTCCCAGATAAAACACATATTTGGAGATCGTCCGGGTCACTTGCCGGACACTCAGAAAAACAGAGAATTGTTAGTAAATCTTGCACAGGATAAAACCAAGTTTATTGGCAAGGACAAATATGGTAATTCCTGGAACGCAGAGGAAACACCTGACGGCAAACAGAACTGGGTAAGATATAAGAACAACGTAATAAATGAAGGCGGCCAAAACAAAACGCCAAGAGAGTGGGATCCTGATACGGGTCTCAACAATAATCCATTCAAGAATAAAAAGAAAGGGAAAAAGTGATGAATAAATTTGAGTTGTTTTGTATGATATTCTACGCCCTTGATTCTGTATGGGAAGACAATCCGGAGGAAGCATTGGGAGAATATCTTAGCGGAGCAAATCCGTTTATGTTTGAGGATCTCGGCTCGGCAATACCTGAAGTATATGACACCTTCTGTAAGGTGATTGTTTCAGAAGTTGATGTATCTGAAAGTTATGATAAAGCATGCTCTTATATTGACTATCTTAACAATTTTGCTGTTTCAGATGCTTTTGCAAGAATCAGCAAGGAAGAGTGGAATGAAAGTCTTGAAGAATATCTTTCTTCTGAACATAAAGGCATGGAATCATAAAATGGGCAAGGTCTTTAAAAAGATTGGAGTGCACTTCCTCTGATATGATTTGTTGCACACTTGCTGCACGCGTGTTGCACACTCCCAAAAGAACAGGGAGATAAAACTTAATAATCTGTGTTTATACAACAAAAAACATCCCAAGGAAATGTCCTGGGATGTTTTGAGTTGACATGAAATGTCGTGAGTGGATCTGAGATCCTATCTCTTTGAGAACTGAAACTAACGCTTGGAGAACCGAAGTCCTTGAAAACACTGGGTTTTAGAGTGCTTTGTTGCACATGTGTTGCACACGGAGGACAATACAGGACACCTATATGCAGTTTGCTGCAAAATCGATATCCTTGCTTATATCTTTTTTCTGATCTTCATTTTTTACTAATGCTGCTCGTTTATAAAGGGCATCAATAAAGCTCTGATCATGGGTTGCACTTCTCTTTAATCATCCTCTTTGTAATATTTATCGGCAAGTAAAGAACAAGGTATAAATAATAAAACACCTACTATAACAATCATCACTTCTCTTGTCATTGGATTATTAATAAGGAAACTAATTCCAATAAGCAAACAAGTTAATATTATTACAGCTATTTTGCAAATTATAATTTTATGTTTTGGAACACCTTCTCTTTCTGTATCATTTTTTAAAGAAAGAAGAAAAATAATTATAAAGGCAACAAAGATCGTGCCTCCGCAAATACGTTTTGCAGAAACATTTTGCACATAATCTGCAATTATATATATCGAAAGCCCCAAATTAGCCAGTAGTATGTTGTAATACTTCTTTTTCATGTTTACTTCCTCTTTCTTCATAACAAATTGCCTGAACTACCATTCCATCTTTATACTCACCAAGCATGTGGAGTTTTCCGGATGCATTTGCAGTTACCGTGTAATTTGCTTCACCAGACTTAAGTGCATTTATCTGACTGTCTATTTCATCAACCTCCAGCTGATATTGTTTCTGAGAAGTAACTGCTGCATTAATAGCTTCTTATTCCTCTCGAGAATAGATACAAGTTAAATAAGCTTTCACATGCGACAATATTTTGCAATTTCATCTTCTAAAACAACGATTATAATTGCTTTATGTTTAACAATAAGCTAACCATGCACAACAGCTACCGACGGCATACATAACAGTGGAAAATAATAATTTTTTCTATTTGCTTGCTCTTCTCGCAGTGACAATTGCTTAACATTGTCGTGTAAACAATAAATTGCACCGACAATTACAATAATTAAGGACACTATCGTAAACATTATCTTAACCTCGCAATTTACTCCTAGTAATATGTCTTTGTCTTCGTGATTGTTATATGACTTCTAAAAGAAGCCAAACTTGCATAACATACTAATGAGCTTCCGATTGCTTCCCAAAGCTTGCTTGCCATTGAAGCCTTAAGTACTGCTACTGATGCTCCTGTATAGGTCATAGTCTATACCTCCTTCATAATTATAACTTAAACAACCTTTTCTTGTATACATTAACCCTTAATCGGGTGAATGCCTATGTGTACGAAATGACATCTGTGTCATTTATCGGTAATTCTTCTTTCTTTTCCATATCATTAATTATCAGAGTCACGCCAGGACATGACACCTTTTTTATCTTTCCACATCATGCTCCTGTACTCTATTTTTAATTGCATCAATTATTTCCGGCGGAATTTTCCTGAGAAGCTTATCCTGAGCTCTAACTTGCCTCTCAAGTTTTCTGATCGTCACTTTGTCCTCTCCGGCAGCTTGTCTTTCATCGTACAGCTCATCACGAGCATTTCTGTATGCGTTATTTGCATCGTGAAGACTTTCAGAGAGATAGTCAATATGCTCCGACACCTTATGAACTTCAGAATGAAAACGATCCATTTCCGGTATCAGCGCAGCGAGTTTTTCTGTTAGCTCATCACGCTTTTTCCCGGCATTCATGAAATTTATCTCACCAATTTCATGAATGATTTCCTCGCACTCACGATCAAGCTTGTCTCCCATTTTGAATAACCACGTCGGGATATGTTTTCTCTTTGTCTCGATTGCTGAACGCCCGCGTTCAAGATCAGGCCACCTCTCCGACATGCAGTCGTGAAAAGCTGTCTGCCATTCCGACAGCTTTTTCTGATTGCCGAGGATATCTTTTGCAGACAATCTGCCATCAGGAGTGATAGGGCAGAACGACAGATGCATGTGCGGAGTCTTTTCATCCATGTGCACGATCGCAGAAATAATATTGTCTTTTCCGATCCGTTCACTCATGAATCCGAGTGCTCTTTCAAAGAATTCTTTCTGTTCTTCATCGGGTAATTCATTCATGAACTCAGGTGATGCAGTGATCAAAGTCTCGATCATTATCACAGAATCTTTTCGCTTTCTGCATCCCGCATCCTTGATTTTCTGATTCAGTTCCCTTGTGTATGTGTACTTTGGCGGATCGACCAGATGATAATTCAGGTCAGCTTTTTCTATATCAATATCAGGATTGCTTTTGTAAGCTGCCTTCTTTCTTTCGTTGTGTCGCTCGCATGAAGCGACTGATCCACCTTTCCTTTTCTTAAATCTTAATATCGCAAAAGCCATTATGATGACTCCTTTCTACAATTATATTTGCGTCGCCATCAACCTCGATGGGTATGGTCAATGACGCAAAATGACGCAAATGACGCTAATATATACCACGAGCAAAACCTTTGAGTTGCGTCATCCCCATCGAGGAAAACACCCGTAAAAGCTGCGGAGTGCCACCGAAATAATTTAAAAGCGGCATCTCCGGTTCGGCACCTGTATATGTGATCTGTGCCGAAGCTTTTATAACGGGTGTAACACACTAGACTTTGCAAGCAAAATCCGTGTGCCGAGGGATACTCCCTCCGGACTCCCTGCAGCCTCAAGCTGTCGCTCAGGCTGGCATAAGTGTCTCTTATCAGTATGCGCACTTATGCTTCGGGCAGAAAACGACCACTGCCCGATAGCTCTGCTTGCAGTCGTTGATACAACGCTGGCACTTCTCGTTGTACTGGACTCTGCCTTTCTCATTTATGAAGAAGGCATTCTCCTCTTTGAACTTCTTAGTAAGTGCCGGCATAGTCATCACACTCCTTCCAACCAGATCCGAGGTCTAATTCTTCACGGGATGTCAGGGTCGATTTTTTGACATTTTGGTCAGTTAGAGCCACGTTTTTTTGCTCAATGACCATCTGACTATCCGTGATACCTTCTGAAGAGAATGACGCAGATTTTTCTAAATACCCGCTATATGAATTTGCGTCATTAGCGTCATTTGCGTCATCATCTCTCTTCGGAGCAGGTAAGCGTCTCAGGGTTATAGTTCTTGCTTTGCATGATCTACTGAATTCAACCTTGATCCTATAGTCAGTCAGAAGAGCATCTGCTGAGCAGGATATTTTTCTGCTGACTACGTTCGTTCTCATATCCTGACAGCCAAGCTGCATGATGATCTCACTTGCCGTTCCGCTCCAGATCTCCGACTCGCCAAGCACTTCTTTGATCACTCTTTCCACGAGTGGATTTAACTTCTCGATCCAGAGTTCATCTTCGATAGAATCAAGCTCCCACTTTGTGAACTGTCTGTTGAAGATGAGCTTGATCTTTTTCTCCGGCAGGTCTCTACACATAAGCTTTAGTGTTGCATTATTGGATTCTCTCTTATCTTTCTTCAGCAGATAAGAACCATCTGCAGCACCACTAAGAGCTGTTGTTCCAGAGAGCTCATTCATCGGGTCATCATGTTTCTGTTTATTGACATGGTGAACGATGATGATCGCAAGGTCTCTTGCATCTGTGATGTTCTTCACCGCTGATATGACTGCATAATCATCTGCATAACTTCCTCTGTCATACTCTCTTACCTTCTGAAGAGTATCTATGATTACAAGAGAAGTATCCGTGTGCTGATTGAGGAAGTCTCTGATCTGTTCCTCAAGTCCGCCTGAGATCGTTGCTGCCTTCGTTGCGAAGTAAACATTATCTACATTCTCTGCGCCAAACATCTGACACATTCTCCGCTGTAATCTTTTCTCGTTGTCTTCAAGAGCAAGGTACAGTACAGTTCCCTTACGAACCGCTCGTCCACATACCGGGATCCCTTTGCTGATATGGTATGCCAGCTGAAGTACCATGAATGATTTTCCGGTCTTAGAGGCACCTCCAAGAAGGTAGGTGCCTCGTGGCAGAATACCGCTGATAATCTCATGCTTTGGCAGGTAGATATCGTCGAGTATTTCTGTTCCTGTTTTCACTTCAAGCTCGTACTCGCTTGAGTCATAATCTGGATAAAAATTCTTTGTATTCATTAGTTTTTCCTCCATTAGTTGTTCTGCTTTACGATATGTTTTTGGTAATAGTTGATTCTCGGCGAGATCAGTCCATGTCCTCTTTGGTGCTGCTGATCATAAGGTTTCTTTTCATCATTCTCTCTGATCCAATCAGCAATTGCCTGAATTCGATAGAGTTCCGGCATGATCGCCCTTACGAACATGTTGATCTGCCTTTTGCTTAGTTCACCCATACGCACAACCTCCTTTCTGCACTTGATCCTTGTTGCACTAACGAATCAGGCAGGCTTTGGAAGTAATAAAAAAGCCGGCCTACATGACCGGTTTTGATTGCACAACAAACAAGGTGTACCAAAACAATCATGTAAGCCGACTATGGTTGATTACCATTAGTTGGTTGAATTAGGTGATAGGTATTCCTCCACCCCCTATCCGAGTGTCCGGACCCATTTCCGGATTCATTATCAGGAGGGAGTGCACATCGCTCCTCCACAGGATTCCAACCTCCCGTGGGATCTCCACGGGCCGCCTCCAATAATATGTCAAGACGGGAGTATCATTGTCTTCCGGAATTGTCATCGCACTTGAAGTTGCCAGCCTTCATTTCGGATGTTCTGTATTATCGCTCGTCCACGAAGTGGAGTCTCTGCGTACAGATCGCTCGTGCTCACAGCGTTAACTGCATAGTCCGGAGAATGTTCCTGATAACGGCGTATTCAATTGTAACATCTGCCAAACTTTTGGGCACAAAAGCAGAACAAATGTTTGATTCAGTATATACCTATGTTATAATCGAGTCAAGCATTATTTCGAACGAATTTTCTTTTTTGTTGGATTTAACTTGACAATATGAAATGGATAAGATAATATATATGTGGGTTATCCCACATTCCCACACAAGGAGGAAAGAGAAATGGAAAATGCAACCAGGGAATACGACGCTAAGGTTGATTCAAAGAAAAGACTGACCTTACGTGAAACGCCTTATGAATATTATCACGTTGAACACTACCCGGATGGAAGTATCCTGCTTCAGCCAAGACAATTGGTCGAGCCTTTCCGCGTATCCGAAAACACACTCAACATGATGGATCAGTCAATGGAAAATCTTAAGAACGGAGTGTCGGGTGCAGCTGTAGATCTTTCGAAATTCGAGGAGTAATCTATGTACACGATCAGAATGGGTATTCCGGAAATGGAAGCTTTCTGGTCATCCCTTGAAGGCAAAGTTGATAGTAAGACTGCTTCAAAGGATGAATTGAAGCTATACAAGAAAATTGGAAAAGCATTAGTTCTCTTAGCAAATGATCCTCGCTATCCCGGGCTTAATTCACACGAGATAACGACCCTGTCTCGCAGATACGGACAGAAAGTATGGGAGTCCTATCTTGAGAATCGGACACCGGCTGCAGGAAGACTTTTCTGGACATACGGACCGGGTCAGGGCGAGATAACAATAGTTGCTATCGAGCCACACCCGAATGATAAGTCCAACGCATATAAAAAGATAACTCTTTCATCTATGGGAGAAGTATTACAGTAATGAAAAACGCTGTTATTTACGCAAGATACAGTTCTGAAAAACAGAATGAAATGTCTATTGAAGGTCAGCTTGCAGAATGTCATCGCTACGCTGCTGAGAATGACCTTCTTGTCGTGCGCGAATACATCGACCGTGCTCAGAGTGCCAAGACTGACAGACGACCAGAGTTTCTTCATATGATAGCAGACAGCGACTGGGGTAATTTCGAAGTAATTCTTGTCTATCAGTTGGATCGTTTTGCAAGAAGCATGAATGACTCAGGATACTACAGAAAGATTCTTGCCGGAAACGGTGTCAGAGTTGTCTCTGCTAAAGAAAATATTGCCACCGACAGTTCAGGGGTAATGACCGAGGGAATGCTGATCACAATGGGGCAATGGTTCAGTGCTCAGTTATCCGAAAAGGTCACTAGAGGAATGCTCCAACGAGCAGAGCAATGTAAGTTCAACGGCGGTCATATTCCGTTTGGATATGCTATCGATAGTGATCAGCATTATAAGCTGGATGAAAAAACAGCACCGATCGCCAAAGAGATTTTCGAACGTGTATCTGAAGGTGAAACTCTGAAAAAAATAATGGACGATCTTAACGATCGAGGGATCAAGACTGCCCTAGGCAAAGAGTTTCATCGAGGATCTTTGCAGAGGATGCTACGCAACGAGATCTACAAAGGAGTATATTCTTATGCTGATATTAGGATTCCTGATGCGGTGCCTCGCATAATCAGTAATGAATTGTATGATGAGGTTCAACGTCTTATGGACGATAGACGTCATGGTCATCGCCCTGCCATTGAGGATTATATCCTCTCAGGCAAGCTATACTGCGGTCACTGCAAAGAATTGATGGACGGAGTTTCAGGCACTTCCAGTACCAGCAAAACATATAGATACTACAAATGTACTACCAAGAACTGCGACAAGAAAAACACACGAAAAGAGCTTATTGAAAAACCAGTTCTTGATACTTGTAGAGAGTTTTTATGCGATGAGGCAATTGCTGCTATCGTTAAAGGTATCGAAGAGCAGAATAAGAAGGATCAAGAGAGCACTGCTATCATCAACATCAGGGAGGAAATCAAGCAAACAGAAAAAAAGATTGACGTTTTGCTTGACCAGTTGGAAACAGGTGAAAATTCCTCAAAAATCGCTGAGAGAATCAGAAAACGAGAAGCTGAACTCGAGGAGTTAAAAAGACAACTACAGAAAGAGCAGGCTAAGCAGAAAACTATTGATCCTGCTATAGCTCGCAACTTTCTTATATCAATTAGAGATGGCAGCATAGATGATATAGAATATCAAAAACTTCTTATCAACACTTTAGTGGATAGAATATACCTCTATGATGATCACTTCAGAATACAGTTAACAAATTCCGGGAACAAGGGTAAAACGACAAATCGTGGTTCGCATGAGATCGAACGTTACTTTGCAACGTCGAGTTCTACTACACGCAACATCGGGACACCACACTTGCACTGCACTTCAAAAGAATTGCAGTGCTTTTTTGTTAGCGGAAATTACCGTGTTGAACGAGGTGCTGTTTTTTTGTGATTGACATGAGCAATCGGGAAAAATCGCCACCTTGCTCATGCACACTCATGCGTTAATATAATGTTTAAGCGCTTAAGATGACATGTTTTGAGGAAAAAAAGCATCCGCAATCTGCTCAAATTGCCTGTTGCTCATGTTTTTCTCATCTACTACAGTCGTTTTTTAATGACTGCTACGGCTTTCTCCGACAGTATTGACATGAGCCACGACCCTAATTTCCGTGTTTGCTCGTGTCAAGTGCCATTTTTCGAGTAGGAAACACGAATTAAGCCAGCCTCATATCGTTAATCAAAGAAATTGGACAATTGTACTATCTCCCACGGCCACTTGACACATCAAGAAAAAGCGGCGAGCCACTCAACCTAAGTGTTACCCGCCGCAGTCTTCTTTATAATGATTGCTATAAGGATCGTTTATTAGCATTGCCTATTGCATATTTCTTATTTCTTATTGTAAATAACTTGTTGTTTGTGATTCTCCTTATTGTCTATCCCCTGTTCAGCACTACACTCGCTTTAAACATATCGCCGTCAATAGTTATCTCGAAGAGTCCGCCCATCAGACTTGTAAGGTCTTTGGCAATTGCAAGTCCAAGCCCTGAGCCCTCGGTGTTTCTGGAAGCATCGCCTCTCGTGAAACGCTCCATAAGCTCCTCAGGTGAAATATTGAGCTGGTCTCGGGAGATATTCTTAATATCCAGACGCAGCTTTGTCGGTGTTTCATCGAGTACATCAATGTATACTCGGCTGCCCTCCAGCGCATACTTCTTAATATTACCCAGAAGATTCTCTATAACACGTGACAGAAGCTTGCCATCTGCAAGCACATTGGTATCCTCTGCCTCAGTCTTGCGAATTACCTCCAGGTTCCTGTCCTCAAATATGTCTCCGAATTCAGCAAGCTCCTGCTCGAGCATCTGGTTCAGATTGATAGTCTGTATCTCGCACGGAATGTTTCCGCTTGATGCTTTGGCTGCCTCGAACAGGTCCTCTGTCAGAGTTTTCAGCTTGTGCGTTTTCTCATTCACGATATTCAGATACTCTTCCGCATTTGGGCTGTCCAGACCCTCCTTCTTAAGAATATCAAGGTAGCTTATCATCGAAGTAAGCGGTGTCTTGAGATCATGTGAAACATTGGAAATCAGATCCGTCTTCATTCGCTGATTTTTAAGCTCGTTTTGAACTGCGGTATTGGTTGCTTCGGCTATCTGATTGATATCCTCTGCAAATCTGTCAAACTCGGTTTTCGGCTTGCCTGTTTCTGTGTCTCTCTCTACCTCGATCTTATAGTCAAGATCTCCGGCCTTTACTTTCGAAACGCCCTTCCTGATATCCATATATTTGTTAATTACCTTAGGGAAGAGGACAATAACAATTGCAATATCTATTATCACTCCAATCCAGGACATTGCCAGAACAATCATTACCGCCATCAGCACGACAGCATTGCGCATCAGCTTAGCTCCGGCTTTATCGTCATTGTCGCTCGGAACAGTAAAACGACTTATCACCTTCTCGCAACCATGCCAGATTGCTTTGGCAATTTTAACTATAACTGAGCTTTCAAGGAAGGTTTTCGCCTTGAGCTTCTTGATCATACTTACAAAGCACAGTACCGCCAGCTCTATGCAGATCAGCATTCCGAGACCCGAAATGCACAGCATGACATTGTTGCCGATTGGATCGAATACATATTTATTGATCACTATAGCTTTGTAGAAATCAAAGCGGTTCTCCATCGGAATAATTTTTATGTATGGCACCGCACAGCCTACCGCACCGATTGCAGCAAGTCCGCATGTTGCAAGCTGCACCTCTGTCCAGATTCTGTCAAACAGATTCATGCTGATACATCCGTCTTCATTCCTGTTAAAAGAACCCGTCAGGATGCACAGTGTTACAAGTGAAGCCACAAACAGCAGCATCAGTGCAAGTGCCACAAATCCGTAAATGCCGATAAAATCCTTTAGGCCTTCCTCAGATATAATATGTACCGCCTCAGTCCAGATATAAGCATGTGCCTTCAGTTCCGCAAGCTCTTCGGCAATCGGTTCATACATATCCTGAACAGCAACCAGTATCCCGCATATTATACCGCAGGCAACGCCACTGATCGGAGCTGCGGCAGAAGCAATTCCATATAATGTTTTCTTCTTTTCAACTGTCATTATTTCCCTCCGATTTTCTCGACTTTATATCCGACCCCCCATACAACCTTAAGGTAGCGCGGATTCTTAGGGTCAATCTCCAGCTTCTCACGTATGCGACGTATGTGTACCGCTACAGTATTCTCTGCACTGTATGCTGCCTCATTCCATACAGCTTCATAAATCTGCTCTATACTGAACACCTGACCTGCATTCTCTGTGAGCAGCTTCAGAATGCCATACTCCGTCGGAGTTACGGGAATGTTTTCGCCGTCCAAAGTGACTGTTTTGGCCTTGTCGTCCACTACCAGACCGCCGCTTCGGTACACCTTCTCATCGTTGGTGTTTGCAGCGCTTCCGAGCATCGTATAACGACGCAGCTGACTGTTGACCCTCGCAATTAATTCAAGAGGATTGAAAGGCTTGGTAATGTAGTCGTCCGCCCCTACATTCAGCCCTGTTATTTTGTCATAGTCCTCAGACTTAGCCGAAAGAATAATGATTGGAATGTTGAGTTCTTCTCTGATCCTCATCGTAGTCTGAATTCCGTCAAGCTTGGGCATCATCACATCCATCAGGATAAGATCTATACTGTTCTTTCGAATAGTTTCGAGCGCCTCAAAACCGTCGAAGGCTTTGATCACGTCGTGTCCCTCGTTCCTAAGATATATTTCGATAGCACCCGCTATCTCGCGGTCATCATCCACTACCAGAATATTAGCCATAATATTCTCCTTTCAAACCTCAAGTCTGATTTTAGAGTAAGTTTATTACAAAACAGCAATCATGATTATTACGATATTCTTACGAAATGCTTAAGTACATATCTCTGCGAAATGCTTAAGTATAAAAACGAGCCGGCTTCAATCTAAGGTACGATCCGCATAGCTGCCCCAGGTCAACTTTGCGCGATATACTTCATTCTCCGACTCGTTGTTTCAATTTGTTACAGGCCGATGCAGTTTCTACTTAAGTATTTTCGCGCTCAGCTCTGCGCTCTGCTGCAGCAATTCGTCAGCAAGAAATTCTGTAGCTGTTGCAAGCACCGGGTCCTTCTTCTTAAGTGCTGCCATATTGGCATCAACGTTAAACTTTGCCGATCTGATACCTGCGCCAAGGCTCAGTGCCGCAACCTTAAGATCGCTTTCCAGATTTGGATTGGATTTGCCGACCAGCCTCTCACATATTTCCATAGCTTTAACACCCGACTGCATTACAGCAAGGGGTGCGCTCGACGCTGTAAGTGCTGCATTGGCAATCTCGATCTCGCGCTCAGCCTTCTCCTCTTCAGTTGAAGAAGGCAGCTTGTATGCTTCAGCCATCTTCCCGAAAGCTTCTGCGTCCGCATCCACGCCGGCAAGAAGCTCACACCTAAGTTCCTCAAGCTCCTCGAGAGCTTCCTTGCAAAGCTCCTCATGTTCAGCATACTTCTCTTTACCAATCGTATGATTAGCGACCATCATGATCTGTGCCACGCCAAGCGCAGCATTGAGCGCAGCAACTCCGCCTCCGCCGGGAGTCGGCGTGTTCGCCTTTAATTCTTCAGTAAATTCCTTCAGACTTTTATCAATAAGCATTTTTTAACCTCTTTTTCTGTTGCGCCATGCTCGGCGTACATTCTGAAATATCCATCTTATGAAAGCAAATACCGCAAACATCGCCAGGAAGCCGACTATGCCGAACATAATATCCTCAAATTCCATTGCTCCTGTTCCGGTATATCCCTGTCCTATTTCAATTGCGAAGGTGATTACGATTATAAGTGTAAATACATATATCCATGTGATCACCATAGTGTGTCCGTTTTCCGCCAAGGCTTTGAATATCGGTTGTACGATAAACACCATCAGCATTCCCAGTATACCGATCACGACAAAATGAAGCTGCTTGTCATTCAGTCCGTATCCACCACTGTCGTTCAAGCTTAATATTGTATTATGCACCCTCGCGATCAGCGCAACGATTGCATATAGAAAGCCTCTCATTTTAACTTCTTATCTCCTGATATTCCTAATAGTATGTTATCGACTTATCCAGTACGGATTTTACATCCTTCCTGAATTGTTTCATGCTAAAGCCCGTACCCAGGCCCTTCCAGTAATGTTCCGGATCCCAGTGTCCCGAGCCGGTCTTGATGCGCCATTCGTTGTGCGAATAAATCACGCCCTCCTTCAGCGGATCCAGATTATATCTGTCGCACAGGTATGCAAAGAGTCTGACCGATGCCCAATAGGTAGCGGTCGCACTCGACTTCGCGCTGCTCCTGTATTTGCTTGCGACAGTGAAATTCGTTCCGCTGTTGTAATCAATATACTTGGACTCGCACATCTCGACACCTATATAGTTGTCATTCGCTTTCTTCCCCGCATGTCCTGCACGCTGACTCCACGGCATCGTCTGCCATACCTTGCCGTCAGATCCGTCAATGAAAGCATGGACTGCCGCTCTGTTATAGCCTTTGCGATTGTATATGTTGTACCAGGTTTCGGCACTTTGAACATTGTCTCCGACCGAATGCAGCATCAGGCCTTTAACATTGAGACTGCGCTTCTCCTTGTATATCTCGTTGCGGGTTGTATAGCTCTTCTTAACGGACAGTCCCCCAATCGTATTGGTTCTGCACTTAAGCTCATCTGAATATCCGTCGCTCTTAACAACTGTATAATTCTTCCATGTCACATCGTCGATCGCAACTACTCTGATTCCATATTCAGTTCCCATTTCCAGATCCCTGATTGTATAGGTTGGACTTGAATTCCCAAGCGCACTTGCGACCGTTTTCCATTCGCCGTTTCCGCTTCTTATCTGGACCCGGAATTTGTAATCAGCAAAGCTTTCTGCTGTTGCCTCTTCAGTTGAGATTTTGACATCAGCTCCCGACTCAGCAGAGGTTTGTACACTATCAGTCTCTGTTTCTGCAGAAGCCTGTGCATTATCTGTCGCCGGTACTTCGACGTCTTGTTTACTAACAAGCGGAGAATCCCCCCCTGAGATTTCAGTATCAGTTTCCGGTGTTACGGTTGTTTGCCCGCCATCAGACTCCGACTTTATCTCTGCGGAAGGCAGTGTGCTGTCCGATACCGTTTTTTCTGTGGTCGTCTCTTCGGCACTATTCACAGCCGCATCTGCAGCTTCGACTGCCTCAATAGTCTCCTCCGTCGTAGCTGATTTGTTTTCCTCCACCTCAGGAAGCGATGCTTCATCCGCTTCTATTTCCTCTTCATTGGAGACTGCCCCTGCAATATCCCACGCAACGCCTATCGATCCGGGACCGGTTCTTGTAACCCTCAATCCATCAATCTGCGGTAAATAATCATATTTCGGGTTTATTGGATTTGTATATATATTATTAGTGGCCGACCACTTACCCTTTCTTTTTCCGTTAACAGCCCTTACCCTGAAGTAATACCGAGTATAGCCCTTAAGCTTTGTAATCTTATAGCTCCGTGCCTTGATTGTTTTATACTTCCAGGAGCCACCTGCAGCGTGATATGCCAGCTGATACTTCTTTGCTCTTTTAGCCTTGTCCCACTTCAGGCTTATCGTATTCGCTGTCTTTGATGACACCTTCAGTCCTGCAACCTTGGCCGGTTTGCTTGCAGCAAAAGCCGGCTCCGCGTTTATCAGAATCATTCCTGAGAAAGCCACAGCAAATGAAATCATCAGTGTTATCGTTTTCTTCAGAATTCTTTTCATTTATACACCTCTTCAGGTACGAACGCTCTTAATTCTCAAACGGAAATCTGTAATCAAGTCCGAATTTGTCCCTGAGTTCAACAAGTTCCTTCTGTATTGTTTCTCCGACCGGAACACCCTTGTCCTTCCTATTGCACCAGGCATCATACTCCTTCTCTCCCGGTGTGTAAATTCTTTCCGCTCCGGGTGCTTTCTCCGACGCTCTGAGTTCACGATTGATTGCCCCTGCAGTTTTGCGGAAGGTGTCCAGACCCATGAAGAATTCAGGATTGATAACCAGGAAGAAATGCCCCAGATGATACATCTTCGGATTTCCGTTTTCGTCCTTGCCGTTTAAGTCCTTCATGAACGGCCCTCCTGCCAAAGCAGACGACAATATCTCCACAGCTTCCGTGAAGCCATAGCCTTTGTATCCACCTGTCATCTCGCCGAGTCCGCCAAGCGGAAGCAGCGCTGCACGTCCGCCTCTGATCTCACGAAGAATCTCTCCGGAATCAGTCAAGGTTTCGCCGGCCTTATTTACAACAAGCCCCGCAGGAGTATCCTTGCCCTCTCTCTCGTAGAACTCGATCTTACCATTCTGTATCGTTGAGGTAGCGCAATCCAGATTAAACGGGAAAGCCTCATCGGTAGGCATCGTGAAGGTCATCGGATTCGTTCCCATCATAGGCTCCACACCGTGTGTCGGGGCAACCGATGGTCTGGCATTAGTAGTCGTTATACCTATCATGCCTGCTTTCTCAGCCATTCCGGACCAGTAGCCTGCGATTCCGTAATGCGTCGAATTATAGATGGTTCCCGCAGCGAGACCATATTTACGCGCCTTTTCAATGAGACGCTCCATCATGCGATAGGATGCGACCATGCCCATACCGTCATTCGCATTCATAACGATAGTAGTCTCCGTCTCCTTGACAATTTCAATTTCAGTAACGGGCAGCAATGTCCCGTTCTCAAAGCGATCAAGGTATATTGGCTTGAATCTGTTGCAACCATGGCTTTCGATTCCGCGCCGGTCAGCCTCAAGCAGGACATCGGCGCATATAGCCGCATCCTCTTCAGATACTCCGTACGCTTTGAAGACATCTATCATAAAATTATTCATAAAGTCCCAAGGGACATAAGGTCTATTCTCCATCAACTGTAAGCTCTCCTATACTCATACAATATGCGTTACGATGTATGCTGGTCTTGTCTACCATTTTGTATTTAGTCTTGTATTTCCAGACTCTTTTCTTTTTATATTTCCACTTCCATTTGCCCTTTTTCTTTATCCTCTTCCACTTCACTTTTCTGGTCACTTTCTTCCACTTGACCTTGTAACTCTGTTTCTCCTGATACTTGTACGTATATGAATGGTGGAAGCTTGCAAAGTAGTTGTCTTTGCCTCCTTTTTTCATACAGAACATACTCTCAAGCTCATAGGAATCTGAAACCTTCCTGTCTCCCACATGGTTTCCTTGCCAGTCATATATCTGCAATATGTTTCCGCTGAGCACACCCGACTGCGCACTCCAGCATGTGTATATATAGTCCTCGTCACAAATCATACCTTGCGAGCACGCATTCTTTTTGTTCTGTACAATGTATCTTATGAGCATCAGATTGCTTAGATTGCCGCCCTTCCATACAGGCTTGAAAATCATAATGTCTCTGTCTGTCTTATTTGTAGTTACAACGAGCCCTTTTTCCTCGTTGTAGTCAATGGAACTGAAGCCATGCTTATCACCGGCAAGCGATGCAAGTGTTCTGCGCTTGCTTTCAGCAACCGTAGAGTCAGAAGGATAGCAATTCTGATCACATGAGCCGAGGTCCTTCCAGTATTTTACGGTTATTCCACCGACCTCCTTCATAGTTTCAGGGTCAAACACGTCCACATAAGAGCTCGGTCTATCTCCCGTTGTTGATGTGATAATCAGAATCTTGTCATGCCCGTCGCCCGCAGGATCCTTAACATAGGCCATATCATTGCCGTGAGCAGCGCCGGCAAGAACCCCTGACGAGCTTACATACTGCAGCTTCGCAGCACTCGGTTTTGAAGGATCGTATGCCATGCGGAATTTTACTATTTTAATTCCGTCTGTGCTTTTTCTATTAAAAATGCAATAGACAAATTCTTCTCCGTCAGAGCAGCTCCCCTGCAGCACATTATATTCGCCCGCTGACTGCTTACCCAGATCACGCACGTTAATGAGCGCATCACCCGACTTTAGCCAGCTGCCCTTTATCGAGGATACTAATTTCCGCGGAATTCTTTCTGTAAGCTCTGAAGCAGGCTCAGCTTCTTCGTACTCCTCCTCAGTCATAAGCTCTTCATCCGAGGATCCTCCCTCAACGTCCAAAGCGACCTCCGGACTTCCCGCAGAGCTGTCGTCAAGCTCCGGCTCTTCCGGATCAGAAGCCTCCTCATCAGGAAGAGCCTCATCAGGATTGCTCATTACCTGTTCTTCTGTTGTGTATCCGCTCTCCTCTGCAAAGACTATTGCAAATTCGCCACCAACCATAGCGGTTACAAGAAGAATTGCAGTAACTCCCGCAAGTATTCTGTTTTTGAGCAAGGTATTCTTCATAATTATCTCCGACTACAAATGTTCTTACCTAATCCGTGTTCCATATATTATACACTATATTTAAAGTAATTTGATTCTTAAGATGAAGGACTGTCGATTTTACTTTTTCCCCTTTTTCAGAAAAATAAAAAACCGGCCATATGACCGGTTTGATTCATTTGCAATTTCGACTACTTCTCTGCGTCAAATGGCAGGATTGCAACGACTCTTGCTCTCTTGATAGCTGTAGCAACAGCTCTCTGGTGCATTGCGCAAGTTCCTGTAACTCTTCTTGGAAGGATCTTGCCTCTCTCAGTAATATAATGCTTCAGAGTCTCAGCGTCTTTGTAATCGATCTTCTTGTCCTTGTCAGCGCAGAACTGGCAAACTTTCTTACGTCTCATGCCTGAATTCATACGCTTGTTAGGTCTGTTATTCATCATACGTGCTTACTCCTTTCGTAATGTTCTTAGAATGGAATGTCATCCTCTGCTGCCTGGAAAGTATCCGGCATGTCATCAAAGCCACCAAAGCTATCCTGTGGTGCTGCCTCGAAGCCGCCTGCAGGACTGTCATAAGTCGCATTGCCACGACCAGCATTTGACTGTCCGCCGTTACCCTGGCCACCGATGAATTCTACTCTGTCTGCGATGACGTCAGTTGTGTAAACTGTAACGCCTTCTCTGTTCTTGTAGCTTCCGGTCTGAATTCTGCCTTGAACAGCAACCTGTCTGCCCTTGGACAGATAGCGATCCACTGTCTCTGCCTGCTTACCAAACACTGTGATGCGGATGAAATCTGCACCCTGATCTTCTCCGTTTCTTCTAGGTCTGTCGACTGCGATGGAGAAGTGTGCAACAGCTGTCTGTGTGTTAGGCGTAAAACTCAGTTCCGGATCTCTTGTTAATCTTCCGATAAGTACTACGCTGTTCATGTTTAACCTTACCTTTCACTACGCTTCGTCAATGTTGACGATAATGTGCCTCATTACGTTGTCGCTGATTCTAAGTCTTCTGTCGAGTTCCTTAGGCAAATCAGCTCCGGCCTTGAATGGCAGAACTACATAGTAACCAACATTCTTCTTGTTGATTGCATAAGCAAGCTTCTTGTCGCCCCAGATGTCAGCCTCGCCGGCTTCACCGTCTACAGCGATGATTGCTTTGATCTTCTCGATCATTTCAGCCTTCTGCTCTTCGTTCAGATCCGGATCAAGCACGAAAAGAAGTTCATAATCTCTCATGTTTTTACCTCCTATGGTCTTCACGGCACCGTATCTCCCGGTGCAGATGGTCGGGCAACCCGAATTGGTTGACCCGTCTGCTTTACAGCATAAGAGCGTGTTCGATAAAACACGCTCATTGATTATACCTTATTTTTCTGTTAAATCAAGCATTTTGTCTAATACATCAGGCTCTTTTTATCTTCCGACAATCTTTCCTTCCGCAACAGTCTTAAGGTGTGCGCCGTATGGGCTCTTGCCGTATCTCTTGGCAGCCTTCAGCAATGTCGCTTTGTCGATCCATCCGTTTCTGTATGCGATTTCCTCAAGAGCGGAAATTGTAACGCCCTGTCGTTTCTCCATCATGCGTACGAACTCAGCTGCATCTACCAACGTCTCCATTGTTCCTGTGTCCAGCCATGCAAAGCCACGTCCAAGCAGCTGCACATCCAGCTTGTCCTCCTGCAGGTACATGTCGTTAAGTGTAGTGATTTCCAGCTCACCTCTTGCTGATGGCTTTACATTCTTTGCCATAGAGCTGACTCCCTTTGGATAGAAGTAAAGACCTGTAATCGCATAATTGCTCTTCGGATGTTTAGGCTTCTCTTCTACAGAAACAACCTTACCGTTTTCATCAAACTCAACGATACCAAAACGTTCCGGATCATTTACATAGTATCCGAACACTGTCGCTCTTCCGTTCTCTTCCGCATTGGCAACCGCCTTCCTCAGAATCGAGCCGAAGCCGTTTCCGTAGAAAATATTGTCGCCGAGAATCATTGCGCCCTCTTCGCCGTCGAGAAACTCCTCACCAAGAATGAACGCCTGAGCAAGCCCGTCCGGTGACGGCTGAACCTTGTAGGACAGATTGATTCCGTAATTGCTACCATCACCAAGCAGGTCCTCAAATCTCGGAAGATCCATAGGTGTAGAAATAATCAGGATATCCCTGATACCTGCAAGCATAAGCGTTGAAAGCGGATAATAAATCATTGGTTTATCATAAACCGGCAGCAGCTGTTTACTTGTTACCATAGTAAGTGGATATAAGCGTGTACCTGCTCCTCCGGCAAGAACTATTCCCTTCATTTAACGGCCTCCTTATTATTTCTGCATTTATTATACATTATACTTTTGCCTTTTGAAACAGTAATACCGCGTCATATCAACCTTTGCGACATCCCTGCGTTATGAATTTTTGAAGGTGCAAAAGGTTTTTCTGCTGTTTTTTATGTTATTATATGTCCCATGAATATTAAAAACCATTTAAAGAAGGTGCTTGCCGTTCTTTTGTGCATGGCCGTAGTGATGACATCCGTTGCATTCGTCAGCCCTACAGCATTTGCCGAGGATGAATCAACACCCACAACAGAAATCAGCCAGACCACCAAGCTTCTTAACTACGCTTACAAGCAGAAGGGTAAGAAATACAAGTATGGTGGCTTTGGTCCCAACAGTTTCGACTGTATCGGCTTTGTTTACTATGTATACTCACATTCAGGTGCAAAGCTGAAAACATCGATGACTAAGAAGAAGGCTTACAATCTCAAGAAGAATTTCGGTAAATACATTGTATCGAGCAATATTAAGAAAGCCCAAGCCGGCGACATCATTGCCTATTACAAAGGAGGTAAAACAAAGCATGCTGTCATTGCAATCGGTAACGGCAAATGTATTTCCGCAAAGACCAAGGGTGGCGTAAAGATCAGCAAACTCACGGGTAGAAGCGGCTGCAAGGCTGCAGTAATAAGAATCGTTTAGTAATCTTAATGCAAACTACTAAAGGCTCTGCCAATCGGCAGAGCCTTTTTCGTGTATTGTTTTAGGTTCCTGTTTCTGTATTTATTCTTCCTCAGGCTATCTTTCGCCCTCATCCTTAGACTTCGTGTGATCCGGCACAAGAGCTTTCTCGCCAGCAAGATACATTGTAAGCAGTCCGAAAAGAATCAGAACTGTTGAAGCATAGATAATAATTGGAATGAATGAGTTATATGTCCAGTTGCAGATTGCTGCTGCTGTGTCACCACCAATAAGCAATGCAGCGACATACGCAAAGAATGTCAGTCCACCGGCGAACAGGACAAGCATGATTCCGTAACCGAAAACCTTTTTGCATACTTTTACCAGCTTTTCCATTGTTACTTACCTCCTTACAGTCCCATAATAGGCAGCCAGCC
This sequence comes from Candidatus Crickella caballi, assembly GCA_018064665.1. Classification (GTDB taxonomy): domain Bacteria; phylum Bacillota; class Clostridia; order Peptostreptococcales; family Anaerovoracaceae; genus Crickella; species Crickella caballi. Next base: position 35,395 of record JAGHUV010000008.1, read on the forward strand.
CATCAACACTATAACTTCCATAGCAAACTGTGCTGCTACCCACCACAGATTATTTCTGAAGGTCTTGGAGAAATCTGAATTTGCAAGGCTCATTCCTGCATACATTCCAAGTCCGAGCGGAGGAGTGATTCCACACATTACACCGCAGATGCAAGGCAGCATTGCTGCAGCCAGTACAGGGTTTACACCCTTTGCTGCGAGAATTGTAATGAATACAGGTCCGAAGATTACGATCAGTGATGAACCCGGAATTACCATTCCGAGCAGACATGTAATGATGCAGATAAACATAACCAGTCCGAATTTACCCATCTGCATTCCCTGCATGAATGCGAGCATCTCATCAGTTACTCCAAGGTCTGTAAACATAGCGCCGATCATATAACCAAATACGCATACGCCGATAGCAGGAGCAATGCTCTTGATTCCATCTGCGAACATGTCTGCAATTGCGCTTGGTGTTACAGTCTTCTTGTCCTTAACGATCAGAACTGTATAAATTGATGCAAGTCCTCCGATAAAGATGAGAAGTGAACTTGACATAGCGCCCGCACCCTCTTCACCGAGTCTCTGTGTGAACAGGGTTGACTTGAAGAAATAGTCCAGAATGAACGGAAGCAGAATGATAACAGGAAGCAGCAGTCCCTGCCAGCCTGCCTTAAGTGTTTCTTTGAGGTTAGGCAGATCTTCCTTGTCCATTGGCGAAATCTTGTACTTCCTGCAGAATGCGTATACCATGATGGCTCTCTGAAGTACGAACCAGATACTGCATCCCCAGAGTACGATCCAGAATTCAGCCTGTGAAATGTATCCTTCTCCATATGCAGCCATTCCTGTAATTGCACCAAGTGCTGCTGCAATATTTCCTGATGGCGGAATCATATTTCCGAGATATGAAGAGTTGGACTCTACATTAGCTGCAAGCTCAGGTGGGAAGCCTGACTTAATCATTGCCGGAATAGTAATGGAACCTGTAGCCATAACGTTTCCCGGGCCGGAACCCGACAGCGCACCCATGAATGCACTGGCAACAACTGATACATATCCTGCACCACCGGTAACACGACCGAGAAGTGAAAGGATAACTGCGATTGCGCTATCGATAACCTTTGTTCTGGATAAAACAATAGACATAGCGCAGAATGCCGTCATTGAATACAGCAGTGAAGTGTTGAGGCCTGTGTTGATATAGTTTCCAACATTTCCCCAGGTTCCTGTAACTGTCAACAGGACAATAAAGCTCAAGAGAACGCCTTCATATACCGGTCTCTTAAGCAGTAAGAACCATACGATAATTACCGCGAGCATTATTGCTAAATAAACTAAAGCTAATGGCATTTTCCCCTCCTTGAAATAGTTTTATATATTCTTTATTATTTCCAGCAATTCCTGTGTTGCCTGACTTAAGGCCCTGTTCTTTTTCCACATGGCAACCACCTCTCTGCGTGGAAGCTCCTGCTTGAAAGAATAGAAGCGCACCTCATCTCCCGAGCAGAAGGTCTCGATTCCTGTAGGTACCAGTGCCATTCCGACTCCTGCTCTTACCATCGCAATCTGTGCCTCAAGACTCTTTACAACTGCCGCTTTCTCTACCGAGATGCCATAGTCTCTGCAGATGTTCTCCAAAGTCTTCTGCATTACCTGAGACTCGGTTATCGAAACATAGCTGCATCCGTCAAGCTCGCGCGCATCGATTGCAGGATACTTCCTGCAGGAAGTCTTCTCTGCATTCATCTCAGGGAACGATGTCGGTACAGCTAGTACGATCTCTTCTTCCGCGATTTTCTCATAAGAGAATATTCTTTTATCTACCGGCATCAGCGTCAGACACAAATCGAACTTACCATGCTCAGCATCTTCAATCAACTCGTTCGAAGTCATTTCCTCTACCACGATATGCATTCCCGGGTGAACCTTCTGAAAGGCTTTTGCAATCATGGGCATCATACTTGCTGATCGATACGGAGACGTTCCGATTACAACAGATCCCGTCTTGTTTTCTGCTATATCAGAGAGCCTGTTCTGCATCTGATGCTCAATGTCAAGTATTTTGCGGCCTGCTTCGATATATATGTTGCCGGCATCAGTCAGTCGAACAAAACCGCCGCTTCTCTCGAAAAGCTCTATATCCAGCTCCTTCTCAATGTTCTTTATATACTGACTGAGAGATGGCTGCGAAATGTTGAGCGTCTCTGCAGCTCTTGAAAAGCTGCCTTCCTGAGATAATGTCATTACATACTTGCATTGTTTAAGATTCATTGCTTTCTCCATTGTATTTTACTTATGGACACAATAACGCGTTCATTATATGGTTATGCTATATCAAAGTAAAGTAATTTATGGATTTTATGCAATACAAAAGCGCGGTTGAAAGCTTTATTGGCTCACCGCGCTAATTTTCCGTTAATTATTACTTTATTTAACGACTCTTCGTATTGTTACTACTCTTCCCGTCTTCAGCTTTCCTACTCGTACACCCTGGTGACTGTTGGCCTCAACAACCTTTCCGTCTCCGAGATATATGGAAACGTGATTGCTGTAGCATACGATGTCGCCCTTCTGCGCTTTGCTGAGAGGAACTCCTGCTCCAACGTTCTTTAGGCCCTTATGGTTGGCAGGAAGATTGATGCCGTACTTCTTATACATCTGAACGACAAACCATACACAATCTATTCCTGTCTCAAGACTCTTTCCACCGTATTTGTACGGTGCACCAAGATAGTTCATTGCCGTAGTTGCAACTTCCTCACCATTCTCATAGACAGGATTTCCTTCATAGGTCTTCCAATCTTCTCCTTCAGGCAGGCCAAGTGTGCCCTTTTTGATTGTTGCCGGTTTACCCGGATCAACAATGTCCACCTTGGTTTTTTCCTCTGACTGAACCTCTTTATTTACAGTAATGTATGTTCTTGTTACTTTCTGCTGACCCTTCTTGCCTTTCTTTTCCACTACTGATTCGCCGGCAAGAAGTGTGTCATCCTTCTCAAGATTTGACTCCGGAGTATACTCCTCAAGCTTTGTGATAGTGCTTATCGCAGTGATTCTAATGTCGTCCGAATCTCCTCTTTCCTCAAGGGCTGCATCCAGAAGCGCTCCTGCCTCTTCCTGAGTTACAAGCTTATCCTTAGATACGAACTTGAGCGCTTTGTTGATAGTTACTGCACCGTCAGATTTAATAGCTTTAAGGTCAGCACCCTTCGGTATATAGTCTGCTCCGATCCGTTTAATCAGCTTGTCCGTCTCTTCATTATTCAGATAACAGATATCCTCTCCCTCGACAGTTACAGCACTCGGAAAAGATTTATTGATAAAATATCCCCCTATGAATACAACGCACAGGAATACCGCCGTCATCATGGCTCTCAGTTTAATTCTCCTGTTATTCCTGATGATGTAGCTGGCTACTTTAGTTTTTGACTTTTTCTTTAGAATTTTGACTTCAATTCTTCTTCGATCTTTCTTCAACTGAATCTTTGTCAAATCGATGCCTCCGTCTTACTTTTTCTTTATGCTGCCAATGATGCTCTTTATGAAGCTCATCAGCGAATTTTTCTGCATATTTAACTTAGCCTCCGCAAGCTCTTCCTCGCTTGGATTCATTACCTTATCGATATTCTGCTTTATGGATTCAACCGAGCTTGACTCAGGCTTATATACAAGGAACTTGCTATCCTGTGTAAGAGATGCAACATAATCCATATCATATTCACCCTCAAGCTTCTGTGTCTCGATATCCCATTCGCTCATATCGGCAAGCTGCATCTTAACCAGAGCACTGATATCGTCCTGCGACATATTCAGCTCAAGTCCGGACTTTACCGCTCCAAGCACATCTCCGTAATTAGTCAGCAGTGCGCTTGAAGTCATAAGCTTATTAAGAACAGCCTTAACTACTCTCTGCTGATTCTCAACTCTAAGAGAATCCTTGCCTTCAAAGGCCTTTCTCTCTCTAGCATAGAAGAGAGCTCCCTTGCCCTTAAGATGAATGTCTCCTTCCGGATATACATGCTGTGTCAGAGCCGACTTAAACTCGACAGGATTGTAGAGATCAATACCTCCAATTGCGTCTACCAGTCTTACGCATGCAGTAAAGTTCATCTTCACATAGTAATTCAAGTCAACATCAAGCCAGTCCTCAACGGTATTAAGTGTCTCGTCAACACCATACACACCCGTATGCGTCAGCTTGTCCATTTTGCCTGCAGTGTGCAGCTTTACATAAGTATCTCTGGGAATTGATGTCAGCAGAATCTTCCTTGTTTTAGGGCAAACGGTAACAATCATGTTAACATCGGATCTCTCAAGATCATAACCCTGCTCCTCTGTATACTGGTCTATTCCGGAGATATATACATTAAATGAGTCTTCCGTAACATCTACTGCATTCTCCGCGCTCGTAACATTTTCTCCGGTTGTAATATCCGACAGTGCAGAAAAGCTTGTTGCCAGATAGTAAATTCCCATTCCGTATACTGCTATAAAGAACGCTGAAATAACAACGCCCAATATTCTAAGTCCTTTTCTCTTTCTGTTGAACAGAATACACTCAACGACCAGTGCAATTAAAATTGCAATCATAAGTCCCGTCGCCAGTCCTGCAGGAAAAGCGTCAACGACAGCCATCAATGCAAGAAATGCAGCTGCAACAAGCATTGTCAATAAGATTAAAACTGTGTATCCCTTCTGCTTTGGTAAAATTCTGAAACCCTTCTTATTATTCGACATTCTTGACATTTTTCGCTTCTTCCTCTGTTATATGTTCTGTGTTCTGAGCTTTTTGTGCATTCGCAATCTTCTTATCTGTTTTCTTGTCCAGAGATCTTTTCGGTATAACTATAATCAGCAGATAGAGGAATGCGTACGCCGCAAGTAAAGTTGCATCTATATAGAGCTCTCTGCTGAGAAGTATGGAAACCACGCCCATAATTCCGACTATTCCATAAATGATGAATACGGATCTTCTCTGGCCAAAGCCCGCTGCAAGTAAGTGGTGATGCAGATGGCCTTTATCTGCTTTCATTATTGATTCGTGTCTTGCAATTCTTCTAAGCATTGCAAATGCTGTGTCGAAAATCGGAACTGCCAGAGCAAGCATCGGGATGATAGCTCCGACAAAGGTCGCCCTCTTTAACGGTGATATTACAGAAAGCACCGCAATCATATATCCGAGATACAGCGCGCCGCCGTCTCCCATGAAGGTTTTGGCAGGATAGAAATTAAATGGCAGGAAGCCTGCACAGCCGCCGGCAACTGCAACGAGTGCTATGCAGACAGGTACCATTCCAAGTCTGACTCCGTGTATATATGCAACATATGCCATTGACATCGCCATGATCATAGTCGATCCAGCTGCCAGACCATCCATTCCGTCCATCAGATTAACCGCATTGGTTATTCCTACGATCCAAAGCACTGTAATAAAGAACGAAAATGTGTCACTCAGTATCATCTTGGCATTTACACCCGCAGGCATTGCAAAGATATATTTGCTCATGAACGTGATTCTAATTCCCATCGCATACATTAAGGTTGCAATGGCGGTCTGTCCGGCAAATTTAGCAAGCGGCTTAAGGTTCTTGATATCATCCATTGCTCCGAGGAGATACATGAGTATTCCGCCAATCATCGCAGTCTGAATCTTCGAATTCATACCGGCCGGTATAAGCATTGCAGCCATAGAGCCAACCATAATAGAGAGTCCTCCGAATCTCGGTATTGGTCTCTCGTGTATTCTTCTGTCGTCTCTCGGCCTGTCGATAATATCGAGCTTATGCGCGAGCTTTATGCTGATTGGTGCCACAATTGCCGCTACTGCCGCAGCAATAAAGAACACCTCAACGATATACTTAATATATAAACCTTCTTCCATACAACGTTCCCATTTCTACTGTCCGAGCAGCGTTCTGATCTCAGACTTGTATTTCTCTACCCCCAACTGATTAAACGGATTTACATCCATAAGCTTTCCTGTAACAGCGGCTGTCATCATCAGAAAGTACAACAGCTGCCCCAGGCTGTATTCTTTGCAGTTATCAAGTTCTATCTGAACGATTGGTATATCTGCTTTACTATGTGCTGCAATTACTCCCTTGACCGCCATCTGGTTGATGTCATTCAACGATCTTCCTGCGAGATTGTCTCCTGCTGTCTCAGGGATAATTACGTCCTTATCCCAGTTCAATATGTTAATTACCGTCTCAAAGAAAACCTGATTACCTTCCTGCAGGAACTGTCCCATAGAATGAAGATCTGTTGACAATGTCAGTGATGTCGGGAACAAGCCCTTTCCGTCCTTGCCTTCGCTCTCTCCGAAAAGCTGCTTGCACCATTCTCCTATCAGTCTGAGTGACGGGTCGTAATACTCGAACACCTCGATTGTTTTGCCTGTTTCGAACAATGCGTATCTTGCAAGCGCATAGTTAACGCCTTTTTCGTTCCACCACTGTTCGTTCTCCTGTATTGCCTGTGCTCCGCGTACAAACGCTCTAATATCAGCTCCTGCTACTGCCAGAGGCAGCATGATGGTCGGTGTAAATGCGGAATATCTGCCTCCTATATTTGCAGGTATCTCGAAACTTGTATAGCCTTCCCGCGCCACTTCCTCTCGCAGAATTCCCTTTACAGGATCTGTGATGGCAACTATTCTCTCAGCTGCCTCTTTCCTTCCGTATTTCTCATACAGCATATCCTTAAGAATGCTGAATGCGAGACGACTTTCCATAGTGCCGCCGGACTTGGATACAACGCAGATACACACGTCATTATCCCTTACAATCGGACCAAAATCCGCATGATAGTTGCCGCTGAGCGTATTGCCTGCGAATAGTATCTCCGGACATCCGGGCGCAGAACCACCCAGGGCGTCTACAATTGCAGCTGCTCCAAGATATGAGCCGCCTATACCGACTACGATGAATTTGTCGCATTTCGTTCTGATGCTTGCAGCAGCTGACTCCATCTCACGCATCCATGCTTCCGGTATCGATGACGGCCAGTTTACCCAGCCTGTGTATTCCTCTGTGTCCCTGCGTAGCTCTTTCATGATATCAAGTGCACGGTCTTTGCTCCTGAGACCTTCAATCAGAGCTGCTTCAGCGCTGTCAAATATAATATTCAAGTTCATATTTTAACCCTCCTATGTGTGGATTATATGAAGTCTCCATTATCTGTTTCCATACATTTTCTCATAGTACTGCTGATAGTCGCCGGAGATTATGTTCTTCCACCAGGACTCATTGTCAATATACCACTGGATCGTCTTTCTGATTCCATCCTCGAATTTAGTCTCAGGAAGCCATCCGAGTTCATTGTGTATCTTAGTCGGATCGATTGCGTATCTCTGGTCGTGACCCTTTCTGTCTGTTACATGTGTAATCAGGCTTTCAGGCTTGCCAAGCTGTTCGAGAATAATCTTAACCACCTCTATATTGGCTTTCTCATTATGTCCGCCGATGTTATATACTTCACCGACTCTTCCCTCACGCATAACGAGGTCGATTGCCCTGCAGTGGTCTTCAACATACAGCCAGTCTCTTACATTCAGGCCCTCTCCATATACAGGAAGTGCCTTATCTGCCGTAGCATTTGCAATCATGAGCGGAATCAGTTTTTCAGGGAACTGATAAGGACCGTAATTGTTGGAGCATCTGCTTATAGATACAGGCAGTCCAAAGGTTCTGTGGTATGCCATTACGAGCAGATCCGCGCTCGCCTTGGAAGCCGAGTATGGGCTTGATGCTGTAAGCGGCATGGTCTCCACGAAGAAAAGGTCAGGTCTGTCGAGCGGAAGATCTCCGTATACCTCATCCGTGCCTACCTGATGGAATCTCTTTACACCCGTCCGTATAGATGCATCCATCAGCACCTGCGTTCCGAGAATGTTTGTCTTAAGGAAGATTCCCGGGTCCTCAATGGATCTGTCTACATGAGATTCAGCTGCAAAATTTACAACTATATCGAATTTCTCATCATCAAAAATCTTATCTATCGCTTCCTTATCCGCGATATCGGCTTTGTAGAATTTGAAGTTAGGCTTGTCTATGACATCCTTCAACGTTTCCATATTGCCTGCATATGTTAACGCGTCAACAACAACAATTTCATCCTCCGGATACTTTTTCATCTCATAGAATACAAAGTTGCTTCCTATAAACCCTGCGCCTCCGGTAACCAGAACCTTCATAATTTACCCCTTTATCTCTTTGCTATTTGTAGAAAACGGTTATCAATTCACATACCCTGTCGAGGCCCTCTCTCTCCAGACCGTAATACATCGGTAATCTGAGAAGTCTCTCGTAGGTGTTTGTTGTGTACTTGTCTTCTCCGTTAAAGCGTCCGAATCTGCTTCCCGCAGGTGCGCTATGGAGAGGTACATAGTGGAATGCTGCGCCGACACCCTTCTCCTTAAGATAGGATATGAGCCTTCCTCTTTCTTCTATATCTTTAACCTTGATATAAAACATATGCGCATTGTGTTCACACTCAGCAGGAACGTATGGCAACTGAATTCTTCCTGCCTCTGCGAGAGGAGTAAGCTGCTCATAATACGAATACCAGCTTGCTCTTCTGTCCTCGTTTATCTTATCTGCAATTTCAAGCTGAGACCACAGATATGCACAATTTATGTCACTCTGCAGATATGATGAGCCCATATCTACCCATGTATATTTATCAACCTGACCCTTGAGGAATCTGCTTCTGTCTGTTCCCTTTTCGCGAATTACCTCTGCCTTGTCAACGGCAGCCTCATCTCTTATAAGGAGCGCTCCGCCTTCTCCCATGCTGTAATTCTTAGTCTCATGGAAGCTGTAGCATCCGTAGTCACCGATGCTGCCGAGCGCTTTGCCCTTGTACTTTGCCATAACGCCCTGTGCGGCGTCCTCAACTACGAGCAGCTTGTGCCTGCTTGCGATATCCATAATTGTATCCATCTCGCAGCCGACACCGGCGTAGTGAACAGGAACTATTACTTTGGTCTTGTCTGTAATAGCGTCTTCGATCAGCTTCTCATCGATGTTCTGAGTGTCCGGTCTTATGTCTACGAAAACCAGATTTGCTCCGCGCATTACAAATGCGTTTGCCGTCGATACGAAGGTGAACGACGGAAGTATTACTTCATCTCCGGGGCCGACCTCTGTCAGAACCGCAGACATGTCCAAAGCAGCCGAGCACGAGGTCGTAATCAGCGCTTCTCTTGTTCCTGTCTGCTCCTCCAGCCAGGTTTTACACTTCTTGGTATAAGCTCCGTCGCCGCATACTTTACGGCTCTCAAGAACTTCCTTTATGTACTTTTCTTCCGTTCCTATGTACGGAGCCTGGTTGAACTTTATCATTTTGTTCTCCTTAATTCCTTCTCGATCTTTATAAATGTTATTAACGCCAACACTATAGCCAGTGCCGCAATTATTACCGCATAAAGCAATACTGCGCCCATGATTCCATTGTTGATAACAAAGCTCTTTGATAACAGCAGGGCCGCAAGTGCTGCAACGCCGTAAGAATACAGCAGTGTCTTGTGCATTCTGATTATCGTTATTATTGTATTGAAGAATACCGAATATGCGAGGAAGCCTCCGCCGATACACACTATGCAAAGCTCAGTCTTATATGCCGTAAGATCCGCATTGAAGATGATTCCGAGTACAGGAATTCCTATCGTCAGCGCAACTGCAACCGCAAGAATTGTAAGCCCCAGAATTATCGTGCACTGTCTCAGCACCAGCTTTCTGAAACGCTTAACATTTCCGTTATTCCATACTTCAGCATAGGTTGTAATAATAGGGTTGAAAATGAAGTGCGCTACCAGCTGGATAACGAACGCCGGCATAAACACCATGTTGTACAGTGCCTGAAGTTCCTCTGTCAAATAAGCGTCAATAGCATATTTAGGTGCATTGCTGATATACATATTCAGGAACAGGCTGACGAAAAGCGGGAAGCCTTCGATCAGCATCTGCTTCATTTTTTCCTTGTTGTAGCTTGGTTTCAGCGTGCAGAAATCCGATGCCACATTGTAGGATGTCAGGAAGAATTCCGTCAGCGATACTATGAAGCATATGATGCATGCCAGCAGCAGATTGTCAGCAATGACCAGCACCAGCGCAAACGAAAGCATCTCAAGAATATATCTTATGCAGGATGATTTCGTAGCAACATCCAGTCTTCCCATCTGCTGCATCCTTCCGTGAAGCACGTCCGAGAAAGCCTGTATGCCCTTAAGTGCGCAAATCAGGAACACGACTGCGAACTTCGTTGCCGAGTATCCTCTGAACACACTGCCGTAAATGCAATACGCGAGAGCTGCAACGAACATTGCCACGCATGTAATGATTCTGCTTCCGTAGTATTCCGCAAAGCTGTACTTCTCATTTACATCTGAGGACTGGTATCTTCTGAAGCCGTACTGGCCGAGATACAGAAGCAATGCCGCAACAGCAAAGGCAATCGAGAATATGCCCGCATCCTTAAGCCCTGTTGTTCTCATGATCACCATGAGAAGCACCGGTGACTCGAGCGCAGACATGATTGCGTTCACTGCATTCCAGATATATGCACTTCTTTCGATATTATTGGTTTTTTTAAGAATTGTTCTTATTGATTCCGGCATTTATATCAGTCAGTTTTCCTTCTTCTGTAATATATTGCTATTGCTACCGTCGCAAGCAGTCCTGCCATAGACATGAGCATTCCCGTTACAAGGTATGGGGTTTTGTAGCGAAGCTCCACCTTGTGCTCTCCCGCAGAGAGCTCCGCGCCTGTAAATGACAGGTTTACGGCATCGAGCTTATTCTGCTTCTCTCCGTCTACATATATATCCCAGCCTCTGTTGTTCAGGATCGAGAAATACATTATTCCTCCGTCCCTGTCTGCTGTCATGGTTCCGCTAAAGCTTTCGTTCGACCAGCTGTCTGTCCTGAGACTCTTTGCTTCAAGCTCGCCCGCCGCCTCATCGTAGATGTCCATGGGAACCGCATATACCTTGATGGCATTATAGTCGTAGATTCCGTACTTGCTCAGGGACACATGCAGATCTCCGCTGATTGTGTCGTAGTATCCCGCGTTGATGTAGAAATCTGTTACATCGCTGAAGCCCTGATTCTTGCCTTTGCGCATCTGAGCTTCCTTAACCACGTTGCCCTTGCTGACTTCTATTGAGAACTTCTCATTGTCATCATACGATACGGTCTTGATAAACTTCTTAAGTGCAGAGCCCTTGAACTTCTTTCCTCTGAGCTCAAGTCTTTCATCATAGCTGCAGGTTTCTCTGTTCAGACCTTCGAATGCAACTACAATTCTGCAGTTCTTTATCTCCGGAAGTCTGATGTCAAAGCTTCCTCCTTTGCGACCTGTCACCTTCAGGCTGTGCTCTTCGATTTCAATATTTTTCCTGTTTTCAATAGATACATCCACACTCTGCACATCTGTCCTGATGTCTGATTTGTCCGCGTGATGAACCTTATTGATTTTATCAGCATCCTTATCTCTGATAACCGCTGCCTGAAGCAATACCTGCTCGCGCTCAAGCGGTGAATATTCCATAAGCTCGGATTCTGTAATGTAGCTGTTGTAAACAGTGCCTATGCCCATGCAATACTTGTTCTTAAGCACCTCGACACCATCCGTCTTCTCATGCTTCTCAAATCCGTATGCTGCATAGTCGGAAGCACCCGGCTTCTTGGTCTCGCTGTCTCCCAGGAAGTATTTCACTCCCATGAGGAAATCCAGTCCCTCTCGGTTGTCATTCGAATAGCTTGTAGTTCTGTCAAAGTATCCGGCATTGTTTCCAAGCATCTTGTTGAAATAATGCCAGCTGCTGCTCATTGTCGACAGATATGTATAGATCGATCTGTTTCCAAAATACATGTTCTCGTTAGCACGTACTCTGGCAACTCTCGTATCGGTATATCCGTCAACCTGATCTATTCTGTAGAAAGACCCATCCTCGGCCTGAACCATCTGTCCGACCTTCTGAGTTGAGTCTGCAAATTCTTCTTCGATCTTTCCTACACGGCAAAGCGAGTGTATCTTGCCACCGAGTCCCGGGAACAGCGTAGCGTTTACGTAGCCGACGATGCTGCAAACGATCAGAGCCGTTACGATTACTTCGTATTTGGCTCCTTTTTTCAGATAGCCCCTGCCGAGGCAGCTGATAAGCAGCGCGCCCAGCACTGCACCTGCCGCTATTGCCGCAGCCTTGTCCTTATCTATGATGCCGAACAGCAGCCAGCATACGATAAGGCCCCATGCCGCAAGTGCCGTCAGCCAGATTGTCATTGTTCTGATATTGCGTTTATCTTCGAAGGTTTCGCTTCTATAATTCTCCATTGCCGCCCATACCATGAAGAAGGCAAGCACGTAGAACCATCTTCCCACACTGTAGCTGAAGCCGTTGAAGATTCTTCCCGTTACAGGCAGGAGCGAAAGCAGAAAAAGTCCGCAGGCCATAATCGACGCAGTGCTTCTCCTCTTTATTCCTTTGACTACAAAAGGCAAAAGAATTATGCATATGATTGAAAGTCCGTAAACCGTATATGCTTCCGATGTAATATTCATCAGGAAGAAGCCGGCCGGAACGCGGAAATATTGCGCCAGTGAATACAGTGCTTCGCTTTCGACGGTAGACTCTATAGTAGCACCTGTTGTTTTTATCAGGCTGCCGATCAGAACAGCGCTCGACATAAGAATTCCGACAATTCCGAAGCCGCAGAACTTCACAAGGGTCAGTCCAAAGCCGGACTTCCTGGCATCGGAATCTCCGTCAGCCGGCGAATTGTATTCCGTAAAGTATCTTACGATAAAGTAAATTAGAACAGTGATTGCGGCTACATATGCCCACTGTATGCTGTAAATTATGTGCAAAGCTACCGATACGATAAACAGAACCGGTGACTTTCCCTTCAGTATTCTCTCTACACCCAGAATTATGAGCGGCAGCAGTATCGTTGCCATAAGGAAGGTTCCCTGTCTCAGTACAGACTGCATTATCCAGCCACAGAAGGCGTAGCAGATTCCTCCTATAACATTCTGTCTGGAATTCAGTCCGATTTCCCTGCCGAACAGGAGGAACATCAGACCGCTCAGGTACTGCTCTATCAGGACCACGAGCGTGAAGCCTACATCAAGATACTTCTGTGGAAATGCGATCACAAGATAAGTCAGCGGGTTGAGCAGCTTGGTGTTGAACTCACGCAAGGTATCTGCTCCAAGTCCGATGTCCCAGGACCACATCTGCAGACCATCGCCCGCCAGCCACGCTCCGATCATGCGCTTTATCTCCGAATATATCGGATACTGCTGTGCGATTCCGTCGATGTCCGAATCCGCGTTGGACAGAAAGGTTCTTGGCACAACAATGAAAAGAGCGTATGTCAAAAGCGCTGTTATCGCAAAAAGGGTTGTGTATGCGAGTATCTGTCTTCCGAGTTTTCTATTCTTATCATTAAGCAAGAAGTTTTCTGTCATTAGTAATCTGTATTGTTTTCCTCTTGTATATGTTTATTCGCCTGTTGTATTTCTTTTCTATCTGCTATCTGCTTTGCCTATCGGCTTGCGATGCTGCTCCGGAATCAGCGCCTCTATCTTCTGCGCCAGCTCCGCTCTTCCGCTTTGTCCGAATAGCTCATTCTGAATCTGTGTCAGTATCGGATGAACTGAAAGCCCAAGCCCCAATCCATAGTTACGCAAAACAGCAGCCTCGTGTTCCGCCATAATCTCGCCAAGCTCCGCCCACTTACCAGCCTGCTCGAGCTTCTCAAGCTCCGGGATCAGCGGCTCATACTTCTCTAGAAGGACCACTCTGTCCCTTGTTCTGCATGCAATTTCCCATGCTCTGTTCTTGAGGAAATCGTCTTTTCCTGCGATTTTCTTATATACACTTTTAGCAAATCCGTACAAGCCTTTGCTCTTGACCGGCTTAACCGGCTCTGCCGTGGCTGTCTCTTCTTCTGATTCTTCAATCTGAATCACTGCCCCAAGAAGCTCCTCTGTCTCGAGTCTTATATAGCCGTTATCTGTCAGCTTGTATGCCGCCAGATAGTTCTCTCTTATCTCATCGTTAAGTCCATGCTCTATTCTGTCAGCATCTGCAAGATACTTCAGGAGCTCGCCCTGCGCCGGGTGATTCTCGCCCAGTTCGCCTGCAAGCTCTGCAGTCAGCCTTCGCACCTCAGCAAGCGCCTCACCATCGTCATCTGCTGATTCGAGGAGCACTCTTATTTTCAGCCTTCTAATCTGACTGTTCTTAGGGTATTTCGACAGGTATTCCTCTATGGATACAAGCAGCTCATGCTTGTCGCCCTCGCTCAGAGAGTAATCGTCAACAAGTGCTCGTGCCTCATCGATCTCCTGCCTGATTGCTTTGATGCCGTCTCTGTAAATCGTTCCTGTTTCTGCACAACGCTGCTCATATACATCTATAAGCCTTCTTGCCATGGACATTTTTTCTGTCCTTACCAGAAGCTCAAGAGCTATCTCAAGCAGTTCGTCATCTACCGGAATAAGCTGAGGGAAAAGATACATCCTGAGCTTGCTGTGCTTATCCTTTCTTCCGATAAACCCCGCGCTGAGCTGTGCATCAAGATATTCCTTAAACACTTCCGACAGCTCATCGAACCTGTTCGCACGAAGCATCTCGCCAAGGACTTTGTCCGTCAGACCCGACTCAGCAAGCTTGGATGCAAGCTCTTTGGCCTTGCCGTTCGCTTTGGTCTCAAGTTCCTTCAGCTGCGCTGTTCTTCTGTGCGTGTTGGCCTTGAGCAGTCTTTTCTTACGTCTTATGTACGCCTTGCGCGTCTCTTCAAAATCCACGAAAGGTCGGTAGTCGTCTCTAACAGCAGTGTAGTCGATATCGTTGCTGAATATCGCGTCATGGCCTTCTCGCCCATCATGCTTTGGAATATACTGCCACTCATCGCCATACTGCCAGGTGAGATATTCGCTGTAATTTCTTACGATTTCAACAGTCGTATCCTCGAAAGGCACTCTAATATATCCGCCGTTAAATATGCTTGCCGGAAAGAGGAAATGAGCCGAGCCCCACTCCATGATGTAGTGCTGCCATCCCGGCTTGTCCAGATGAGTAAAGCTGTCGATCAGCTCGTTAATAACAGTCTGCCTGCCTTCTCTGCAGCAGCGCCTGTAGTACTCATCGTATCTGTCGACGTTCAGGTCATATCTTGTACTGTAGCTCTTGCTCTCGTCAACAAGATCACAGTAAAGCATGTAGTCCTCAAGGAATTTCCAATAATTATCAATGTGCAGCGGATCAAAAACGAAAATGTCGATCACGTGCCCTGCCGGATCGTCGTATACGATCTGGTGTGAGTGTACTGCCGATGAATCTGTTGTTACATATCTGCCAAAAGTGTTCGTATATCGGATATCTGTTTCTGCAGATTCGATAACTCTGTTGACAGGAAGTCCGCCTTGTCTCCCTACCTCCTTGAACCTCTCCCAGTTCTCGCGTGTCATATACAGATCGATATCATCATCCCAGGGGATAAACCCCTTATGACGTATTGCGCCGATTGCAGTTCCGCCCCCAAGCGAATAGTGTATGTCGTTTTTGCGACACACCTCGTCTATTTCTTTCATCATTTGAAGGAGTTTCTGCTGTATTCCGGTCAACATTTTCCGCCTATATATTCCACTTCATTATCGTCTTACCATCAGCTTTGCGGATATCCGCCTCGAAAGCCCTGGTAAAATCATCCATTTCGTTAACTTCTATTACCTCGCCTACTATATGCTCAAGATATTCGACAACTGTCGGATTCTCCACATAGAACTTTATCGTATCTGCGAAATCTCGGCTTCCGCTTCTCGAGCTTCCGAAAATATAGAGCCCCTTCTCCAGAACCATTCTGGTGTTAATAGGAGCCAGATCCTCGGTTACACCCATGATCGCAATTGTTCCCTCGGGTCTGATAAGATCGATTATCTGGTTGATAGCCTTAGGCGAGCCCATATTTCCTACACATTCGAAGGCATGATCGAAGCTGATATCTTCCGGTACATCGTTGATATGATAAATTCCGTCAACAAAGGTGAATTTCTCAAGCTTGTCATTGTGCTTGCCGAACACATACAGCCTGGCCTGCGGCTCCCTCAATTTAAGGAAAAGCGCCACTACATAAGCAAGGTTTCCGTCACCCCAGATTCCGATCGCTTCCCTTCTGCTATGCGCTACAGCCCTGAATCTGTTGATCGTGTGATAGCAGACAGAAGTAAATTCAGTGAAAGATGCCACTTCCCTGTTGATCGATGCAGGCAGCTCCACCACCCTGTCTCTGTTCAGCACCACATAATCCTGCATAAATCCATCGAAGCCGCTTGCTCTGAACCTGCTGCTTCGCAGGTAGTTCTCCGCAATGATCTCATCCTCTTCAACAGGTGTGTTAGGCACCATAACAACAGGTGTTCCCTTCTCCCATACACCTTCGGGATCGTGAACGACTACGCCTATACCTTCGTGGATCAGCGCCATAGGCAGCTTGCGTGACAGGACCTCAGGATCTCTCTTGCCCTGAAAATATCTCTGGTCTGCATTGCATATCGACAAGTGCGTCGGTCTGACAACCACCTTGTCGCCCTTCATGTCAATATCCGTAAACGCTGTACCGAATTTTCTTGGCTCAACAAGTCGATAAATTGTGTTTAACATCATAAATCCTCTCCCATAAGTAAAGTCTGTGCAATATCGAGATCATACGGATATGTGATTTTGATATTGAAGCTTTCTCCCTTGACAAGCTTAACCGGCTTGCCCTTGAGTACATATATCTTGGTAGCATCTGTAAGAATGCCCTTTTCCTCCTCTGTCAGAGAATTGTAGGTCTCTCTAAGCTCTCTGGCCTTGAAGCTCTGCGGAGTCTGGCCCTGATACATCCTGGATCTGTCCGGTATCATGCTGATGATATCTCCGTCCTGCGATTCCACGATAGTATCTGTAGCAGCAACTACTGTATCTGTAGCTCCGTATTTGAGGACTGCTTCAATATTATCCCTGATGATCCTATGCGTTACAAAAGGTCTCACCGCATCATGTGTTACGATCACTGTGTCATCATCGAGCCCGTAGTTCTTTTCGATGTGCGCGATTGCATTCATTATTGTTTCGTTTCTTGTCTCACCACCTGCAACAACCGAAACTCTATCCATGAGTGCATCGCCGAGATTCTTCTTCAGCAGATCTCTTGTGTATGCGATCCAGTCCTCCGGTGTAAGCACGATTATTCTTTCAAGCTCATTACAGAGAACGAACTTCTCAACAGTGTGAACGATTATAGGCTTATTTCCGATAGTCAGAAACTGCTTGGGTTTATCGGCCCCCATTCTTCTTCCTATTCCGCCTGCTACTACTACTCCGTAATTCATAACAACTCCTTTATCATATCTGCCAGCTCTGCTGTGCAGTTATTTCTCTTCTCGATATACTTATCTGCAAAAGCCTTTGATTGCAGCACGTATTTGTCCGTCATTTCCTCATCATCGATCAGCCTTGCTATCTCCTCGGCCTTCTCACATATCGGCCCCGGCATATCTCTGTCATAATCGAGATAGAAGGACCTTCCGTCAATGTATTCTGATCTGTCATACGCATAGAAGTATATCGGCAGCCCCTTGAGTGCAGCCTCATAGGTAATTGCCGAATAGTCCGTGATAACATAATCTGCTGCAGTGAGCATCTCCACAGTCTGGTACTTGCGGTCAACAATTACGTTTTCCGGCAGCTTTTCAGAAAGCGTTATTTCTGTGAGCGGATGCATCTTGATGACGAGATTATATCTTTCATGATCCAGCGCTTCGATAAGACTCTCTACAGCCTCACTCATATCCCTGCCTACGCGTAGCGTTGGCGCATAAACAATGGTTTTCCCGGTGTTAAGCTGCGGATAATCGCTTTTGATCATCTCTGCTGTTCTTTCGTCTTTATCCTTATCCAGAAGCTCATCCACCCTCGGAAGCGACACAACTCTGAGCTTCTCCTCCGGATAGCCGAAGGCCTCTGCAAATGCAGACCTGCTTGCCTCGCTGCTTGTCAGGATGATGTCATATCCGGCATGCATCTTCATCAGCTCTGCAATTTCCGAGGACTTTCCCTCCGGCATATCCAGAATGCTTTTGCCGAATTTCTTCATCGAGCCCAGAGCATGCCACATCTGTATTACTGTAGTTTCACTCCTGTGCTTAAAAAGACTGACAGGTATGTTATAGCTGTCTAAAACGATCACCCTTGAGCTTGCAAGATACTGCATCTGCTTGAGCAGCTCTCCCATATAAGCAGCCTCACCTCTTATGCCGTCGTCCATCTTCTTACAGAGAACAACCGTATCGATTTTTCTTGCTTCAAGCTCATCTCGCAGAAGCTCAATGTCGCGGGACGGTCTGTTTGACTGTCTGCTCATGATTACAACCCTGCTCTTAACGGGCTGCAGCTTCATGATTGCAAAAGCCCCGCTTAGAACCCCTATTCCGCTTTTAATAACAGTTTTTAACGCTTTGTTCATTGCTTATTATTTCTGAAAAACTCTCTTTACAACTCTCTCTGCTGCGTGGCCGTCATCAAGATACGTGAATTTGTCGGAGAACGTCTTGTATTTCTCCTTATATTCTTCCGTTGATGTCCATTCAGGTATTGTCTTGATCTTCTCAAAGAGTTCTGCTTCCTTCTCGATGATTGGTCCCGGAAGCTCATCCAGCGAGATATAGAAACCTCTTACTGTATCCTTGTAGAATTCGAGATCGTACATGTAGAACAGGATAGGTCTCTTAAGAATACTGTAGTCGAAGAATACGCTTGAATAGTCCGTAATAAGAACGTCAGATACGATATACAGATCATTAATGTCCGGATAATTTGCAACATCGTATACGAAGCCCTCATACTTGCTGAAGTCGAATGCATTTGCAACGAAGTAGTGCGGTCTGAACAGAACTACATACTCGTCTCCGATATCCTCTCTCAACCTGTCAAAATCCACCGGGTTGTCGAAAACATATCCGGTGCCGACAACATGCTGGTTGTCTCTCCATGTCGGTGCGTAGAGCAGTATCTTCTTATCCTTAGGAACGCCTATTGTTTCCTTTACTCTCTCAACATCTTCTTCCGTGTAGTTGTTGAGAAAATCATTTCTTGGATAGCCCTCTTCAATGATGATGTCTTCTTTGCCAATCTCCTTGAGTCCGAACGCCGATGTAAACTTCTCGGTGCAGAACCTGGAAGGCGAAAGCATATAAGTGTACTTCATGGCATCGGCAGTGTACTTTTCACACAGTTCCTTCTTGCTGTGCAGGTCATTGTTGCCCTCCACCTGAATATCATAAGCCAGCCTCTTCAGTGGAGTTCCATGCCAGCATTGTACGAACACCTGCTCTTTTCTTGGTATCATTGCAAGTATTGTTCTGGAGTTGTTTACCCAGTAGCGTGCAGTTGCGTGCGCCTTATAGTATTCTTCCGTGCCGTACTGAATTACCCTTGTTCTCTCATTCCTGTTAAGAAACTCATAGTCGTCAAGACAGTCGCCTCTGATTCCCCACAGGAATGTATAATCTTTGTAGTCAGGGCTGTTCAGCATATACTCATAGATTGCTCTTGGGCTGTCTGCATATCTTCGCGCCATGAAAGCCTCGAAGATAACTGTCTTCTCTTCGATTGGAAGCTTTGTGTATTTAGCGTATCTTGCGCTTCTCCTCATGTACAGAATCTTGCCATAAGCCTTCTTAAACGCTTTATTCTTCTTTGCTATGGAACTGCAACGACGCTTTACAGCGTTTTTTGTTCTCTGCCATTTTGATGGTATATAAGGCATTTTCTTTCACTTTCCTTTCTTATTTCATTAAGCTCAAAACTCTTTCGGTCGCATGCCCGTCACATGCTTCCATAAACCTCTCTCTGAATGCAGCTCTCTTATCAAGCATCATATCGTTTTCTTTTATTGCCTTGATAAGAGCTTCCTCATCCTCCGCAACTGCGCCATATACATACTCATCAAACGGATAGTACATTCCTCTGTCTCCCGCATATTCCGCTTTGTCGAACACGTAGTATATAAGCGGTCTGTCCAATAACAGCCAGTCGAAAATAATCGAAGAATAATCCGTTATCATTATGTCTGCTGCCGGCATGATGTCGTTGATGTCTCTTACATCCGACACATCTATCCAGAAGCCGTCGTCACTGCCGAGTCTGTCTCCGCGAAGAAGCATATTGTTGTATGCCGCCGGATGGAACTTCGTCACAAGCACATACTCGTCGCCAAATCTCTTCTTTAACTCTTCGAGCGGAATTCGTGACATGTCGTAGTATGCGAGCGGCACTTTGGTCCCTCTATAAGTTGGTGCCAGGAAAATTATCTTGCGTCCTGCGATCTCCGGATGAGCTGCTCTGAATTCGTCGTTAATACGTTTTCTCCAGGACTCGTCGAAGAAAATGTCCGTTCTCGGCACACCTGTTGCAGCAACTTTGTCAATATCTATTCCGTATGCTTCCGCATAGTTGTGGTTTATCGCATCCGAGCTTGTTATCGCTTTGGTGTATTTGCGATGGCCCGGACTTACCTTCAGATCCTTCTCCGTTCTGCTGAAGCCGAACTTTTTATATGCTCCTGCCGCATGCCACAGCTGGATTATCTCCTGTCCCGGAAGAGGTGTATAGAACTGGAGATAGTTGAATACATCTTCAAGGAAAATATACCTGGCACTCCTCAGCTTGCGCGCGATTTCTCTTGCGTCTGAAATTGTCTCCTTGTGAAGCTGTTTGTCCTTCAGGAAAACATCAACATTCCACCGGTCCTTGTCGAGAGCCTCGTATATGCACTCGAAATTTCCGCCCATTCTGTCACGCACATCGGAAATAAACAGAACATTGTTCTCTTTGATCAGCTTGTCACCGACAGCCTTCTGCGCCAGGACAAAGGTCCCCATTCTTGCCGCCAGTGATATTTTGCGTTGAATTTTGTTCACTATGCCATCTTCCTTCTCTTTATCAGAATAATTCCGGTCATTATTACTCCAAGCAACGAAACAAGCAGCGCCGGCTTCATTCCCCAGTGTGAGTATGAGAGCTCGATATCGTGCTCTCCTGCAGATACTTCTACCCCCATAAATGCGATGTCTGCATTTATGATCTGTGCATCTCTTCCGTCAACTTTGATCCTCCAACCTTCCTTGTATGGTATGGAGAGGAACAGTATGCCGTTTTCCTTGGCCGTTACCTTTCCGCTCAGCCTGTCATTATCCCATTCGGTAAGCTGCAGCTTAGAGCTGTCCAGCTTCTTCGCATACTGATCATATACATTCATCGGGATCGCATAGACACAGATACTGTCATAGCTGTATATGCCCGATTCGCTCAGGCTTATCTCAATGTCTCCTTCAACGGAATCGTAATATCCAAGGTTGATATTGTATGCATAAACATCGTTAAAGCCTCTTGTCGAATCCTTCTCACAGTAGCTGTATTTCTTAATGTTTCCCTTCTCTGCCGTTATCGTAAAGGCTCCTCTGTCTCTGTATGAGGCTTTCTTTATTAACTCGCCCGTTGCACTCGATGAACTCCTGGCTTTATCATATTGCAGATGCTCCTCGTAGGTCTTCGGGGCTCTCTTTATGCCCTCGAATGAAAGAACAAGCTGGCATTTCTCCGCCTTGTCACAGCTTACTGTAAGGTGTCCCTTGTTGCCTTTTACTGTGATCGTCCTGTTTGCCTTGTCAAGCTCAGTGTTCTTTCCTGCTTTGATATCGGACTTAACTGTGCTGATTCCGGTTTCAAGCCTGCTTACATCCGCATGCTCTGCTCCGTCAAGTTCATCGACCTTGCTGTCAGGCACAACAACTGCCTGCATCATAATCTGATCTCTTACAAGCTGAGGAGCTGTCATCAGCTCGCTTTCGCTGATGTATTCCGTAAACGGTGCTCCGATGCCGATGCTGTTTCCGGCTTTTAACACCTCTACTCCGTCTATGTCCGCATATTTTTCGAAATCATAGCCCGCGTAGTCAGAAGCGTTTTTCTCGTACTCGCTGCTTCCCAGATAGTATTTAACACCGGTCAGAAAATCCGCATATGCTCTGTTGTCATTGGACATGACTGCAAGTCTTGCAAAGCAGCCATAGTTGTTTCCTATTACACTGCAGAATTTATTCCATCTGCTATCGATAAGAGATGAGTATGTGTAAACCGATCTGTTTCCGTAAATCAGATTGGAATTAGCTCTCATCTTGGAGTGAAGTTCACTGTTGCTCCTGTAAGAAATATCCGTCCTGTAGAAATCTTCATCTTCAGCATAAAGCTCATCAACCGCTCTTTCGCTGATTGCCGAGATCTTCTCTGCCGCCTTGCCGAGCTTCAGATGATCTCCGATGTAGTCGCCTCCAAGCAGCTTTATATTCGCTGAGCAGGCAATCGAAGCTATCAGCACAAGCGCGCCGATGCACTCCACAAGTCGTGCAGTGCGTCCTTTATTGCATTTGAAGTAATAAAGCCAGATGCACACCAGGAGCATAACGCCATAGAAGCCTCCGCTGAGCGCTGCAAGAACAGCACCCTTCGAGCCAATATCTATCACGAAGCACATCGCTCCCACCCAAAGCACAAGCAGTATGAGCCACGCACCCATAACAATCAGATTCTTCTTATTTCCCAGCGTCTCCTTATTCAGACACTCCACGCACGCCCATATAATGAAGAAGCACAGTACGTAATACCATCTGCCGGCAGGATAACTGAAGCCATTGAAGAACTTGCTTGTAAACGGGAACATAGCCGCAAATGACAGGCCAATAGCAAGCCAAGCTGCAGTTCCGATTTTCTTAGCATTCTTAATTGCCATAGGAATTAAAAGAATGCAAATAATTGAAATACATATGTAGCTGTATGAAACAGCGCCCACTTCTACCGTTCTGAACAGACCTTCCGGAATGCTCAGATATTTATCAAGAGCAAACGCAAGCGTTCTGCTGTTTGCTTCTGTATCCGTTGTTGCCGATGTCATGCTGCAAAGCATAGACAGAATGAACGGTGCCGAAATTAGAATTCCGCTTATTCCGTAAAGCACGAAGGAGCCGAGGTTCTTCGCAAAGCTTCCGAAACCTTCTCCGCTGTGATAGTCGTGATATCTTGCGAGATAATAACCGACTGCAACAATGCCCGTTATGTAGGTCCATGTAACGCCTGTTGTCACACAGAAAGCTACGCTCAGAATAAAAAGCGCCGGGGATTTGCCCTTGAATATCTTCTCTGTTCCCATTATCAGCAGTGGCAACACGATTGCTGCATTGCAGAAGCTTCCCTGATTGAGTGCTGTTCCTAAAACCCATCCGCAGAATGCAAACGACAGCCCGCCGGCAACGCTCTGCTTCCATCCGAGCTTAACCTCTCTCATGCACAGGAAGAAGCACAAGCCTGCAAAATACTGTCTCAGCACCGTTGCGATGGTATATCCCATATCGATTTTGTCATCCGGGAACAGAATTATCAGATACGTCAGCGGATTGAGAAGCTTGCTTCCAAAGTATTCAAAGTTATCTGCTCCCAGGCCCAGACTCCAGTTCCACGCATCAATTCCCCTGCCTGCAAGCAGATCCTGTATCATGTGTCGTATTGCTACATATGCAGGATAGGTCTGTGTAAGTCCATCGACATTGCTGCTTCCGAATTTCAGAAAGCTTATCCCTTTTATTATGAACAAAACATAACAAAACAAAGCTGTGATAATAAACGCTGCGCTGTATATCCCCAGTCCCTTTTTTGTTAAATTTTTCTCTCGTTTATATGCACCCATACATAGTGTATGATAACACAATGAGCGTCTTTATTTCAACGCAAGATGCGTGTATAATTGCTGTGTAGATTCTGAAGCGATCTTGAATTTTAAGGAGTGTTTATGCTTTATTCAATTGTTATTCCATGCTACAACTCAGCTCACACGATCACCAGGGTAATTGAGGAGACAAGCGAGGAAATGCAGCGTCTGGGAAGGACACCTTTTGAGTTTGTTCTTGCAGACGACTGTTCCCCTGACGGAGGTGAGACTCTTCGTGTGCTGAAGTCATTAGCTGACAGATATGACAACATTAAAATAGTTGAGCTGGCTCGCAACGGCGGTCAGCACAACGCTACTATGGCTGCCCTGAACTACTGCTCGGGTGATGTCATTATTTCAATGGACGACGACGGTCAGACTCACTGCTCACAGCTGCCAAAGCTGTTCGACACGTTCGACAATGGTTACGATCTTGTTTTCGGATATTACGAGGACAAGAAGCACAGCGCCTTTCGTAACTTCGGCAGCTGGGTGAATTACGAAACCGTCCGCGTACTTATCGGCAAGCCTAAAAGCATGAAGACCTCCAGCTTCTGGATCACCAGGAAGTATGTTCGCGACTATCTCGTCCAATACACAAGTCCGTTCACACACCTCCAGGGACTCTTTCTCAGGACAGTTTCTCACGACAGGATCGCATCCGTGCCTGTTAAGCACTTTGACAGAGCATACGGCAAATCCAACTACACACTTAAGAAGCTGCTCTCGCTCTGGTCAAACATCATGGGCTTTTCAACAGTCCCTCTGAAGCTTGCACAGAGAGTCGGAGTATTCTTCTCGGCAGTAGGAATCAACGGGGCCATCGTCGTGTTCATTCACAAGCTGGTAAGTCCGAGTGTTGCAGTAGGCTGGTCATCTATGATGGTTGCGCTTTTCTTCTTCTCGGGATTGACTATTTTCTTCCTGGGACTTATAGGCGAATACATCGGCAGGATGATGCAGAACATCAACAATACACCACAGTTTGTAGTTAAAGAGATATATACAGGAAAAGATTCAGAGAGTGAGTAACAGAGAGTAAGCAATGAAGAAGATTTTGATTCTCGGAGCCGGAATTTATCAGGTTCCACTTATAAAAGCAGCGCAGCGCTTGGGAATTCACACCATCGTATGCAGCATCCCCGGAGAATATCCCGGCTTCGCTATCGCAGACCAGGTTTATTATGAGAACACCGTTGACAGTAGAGCAATTCTTAAGATTGCAAGAGATGAGAAGGTTGACGGAATCGTTACTGCAGGAACCGATGTCTGTGTTCCTACCATTGGCAAGGTGTGTGATGAGCTTAATCTCAGAGGCCTCTCTGCAGAAGCAGCCGAAATTTCGTCTAACAAGCGACTTATGAAAAAAGCCTACGAGGCCGAAGGCGTCCGGTCGGCAAAATTCAGAGAAATTGCAACAGATGACTTGAATTATGCTGAAAAGCTTGAAGGTCTTGAGTTCCCTCTCATTTTCAAGGCAGTAGACTCCTCCGGCAGCAGGGGTATTACACGTGTAGATTCTGAAGACGAATTCGAAGCAGCAAGACAGTGCGTACTCGACAATACCCGTTCAGGCTATTATCTCATCGAGGAATTTATTGAGGGCGAGGAGTTCGGCGCTCAGGCTTTCGTGCAGGATGGCAAGTTGGAATTCATTCTTCCTCACGGAGATTATGTATTTAAGGGCAGCACAGGTGTTCCCGTTGGTCATTTTGCGCCATACAACATACCGGACATTCAGCTTGAAGACTGTCGCGAAACTCTTACCAAAGCGATCCGCGCAATGAAGCTGGACAACTGCGCAATCAACGCAGACTTTATCCTCAAGGACGGCAAGACATATGTTCTTGAGATCGGCGGAAGATCCGGCGCTACATGTCTGGCTGAACTCGTAGCAATATACTATGACTTCGACTATTATGAGAAGATTATTCGTGTGGCAATGGGCGAAAAGGTCGACTTCTCTTCTGACAAAGCCATCCCTAACGCAAGCAAGCTTCTGACATCCGGAAAGGATGGCGTTATTGCAGCGCAGTATGACGACAACGCCGACTCAAACGGAGCTTATATCGATCCAAACATTGTAGATGTCCAGTTCGACTATAGGCCGGGCGACAGCGTTCACAAGTTCAACATCGGCCCTCATCGCATCGGCCATGTTATTACCAAAGGATCTACGCTCAAAGAAGCGACAGCTGCTTTGGAAACGGCTCTTAACAAAATAAAAATCGACGTAGAATAGCTCCATACATAGACGGTAGCTATCACAAGCAATAAAAAAAGAAGACCGGCTAGGCCGGTCTTCTCAGACTGTAGACAAAGTCCTTTTCTCCACTAACGTGGAGGGAGGGCTTTTCTAGTGTCAAAAAACAAGATCAGCGCTCAAAATACAAGATTTATAATCTCCATATAGTATAATTATTGCAGAAGATGGAGGTGCTGAAATGCTTTCTAAAAACAAGGATAATAGCACATCACAAATGCAGATTG
>JAGHUV010000024.1 GCA_018064665.1 Candidatus Crickella caballi
ACCGGTGGATATGGACCAGGCTCATTTGAGAGGTCTAAGATCATTCTTGAAAGGGGATATTATGACTATATGGGATCTGATTGCCATAGATTCAGGAATATCTCGCATAATTACAATAAAGCTTTGTTCAAGAAAGCCATGATTCAGCAGATTGACAAGTTGCTTCACAATAACGATTAGAATTATTTACAGATATGGATAAGACCAGTTACGCTCTGGGCATGAGCATTGCCCACAATCTTCTCAACAATGGTGTTGAGAAACTTCAGATAGAGGATTTCTGCGCAGCCATCAAGGATACTCTTGAAGGCGGTGAAATGAAAATTACGATAGAAGAGGCAGGCTCGCTTCTTAATCAGTTCTTTGGCGAGCTTGAAGCAAAGCAGCAGGCAAAGGCAGAAGCCGAGGCTGCAGTCTACAAGACTGAGGGCGAGGCTTTTCTTGCACAGAATGCCAAGAAGGAGGGCGTTAAGGTTCTAGCAAGCGGACTTCAGTATAAGGTGATTGAGCAGGGTAAAGGCAAGAAACCAAAAGCTACTGATAAGGTAAGATGTCATTACGAGGGTACTCTTGTCGATGGTACCAAGTTCGATAGCTCATATGATCGTAACGAGCCAGCGGTATTCGGCCTCAATCAGGTCATTCCTGGTTGGACAGAGGGCCTTCAGCTTATGTCAGAGGGTGCAAAGTATGAGCTCTATATTCCTTACGATCTCGGATATGGTGCGCAGGGTGCTCATGGCGCCATCCCTCCGTATGCGGCTCTTGTATTCACAGTTGAACTTCTTGAAGTCCTATAATCCATGTATACTGCAGAAAACGGGCTCTATGTAGCTCATGGTCCACAGGGACCGATTTCCATCACAGGAAAGATGGCGAACCGCCATGGACTCATTGCCGGTGCAACAGGTACCGGTAAGACTGTAACTCTCCAGGTTATGGCCGAGACTTTCTCACAGGCCGGTGTCCCTTGCTTCATGGCAGATATGAAGGGTGACCTTTCCGGCATCAGTCAGACTGGTAAGATGAGTTCATTCATCGAGAAGAGATGTGGTGAATTTGGAATCACTTCTCCGGAGTTCGGCAGCTGTCCGGTGCGTTTCTTCGACGTGTTCGGAGAGCAGGGCCATCCGATGAGGACCACTGTATCCAATATGGGCCCTCAGCTGCTCAGCCGTCTCCTGGGACTCAATGACACTCAGGAGGGCGTTCTCAATATCGTATTCAGGGTCGCTGACGATCGCGGTCTCCTTCTTCTCGACATGAAGGACCTTCGCTCCATGCTTGATTATGTGTCCAAGCATGCTTCTGAATATACTTCGACATATGGAAATGTTTCAGCTTCCAGCATAGGTGCAATTCAGCGTGCACTTCTTGTACTGGATGGCCAGGGCGCAGATAAGTTCTTTGCAGAACCTGCGTTTGACATATATGATCTCCTTCAGTGTGAGGCTGGCGGAAAGGGTGTGCTCAGCGTACTCGCTGCTGATAAGCTCATGCTTAACCCGAAGCTGTACTCGACCTTCCTGCTCTGGCTGTTGTCTGAACTCTATGCTCAGCTTCCGGAGGTAGGAGATATGGATCTTCCTAAGCTTGTATTCTTCTTCGATGAGGCGCATACACTCTTTGATGATACACCTAAGGCATTGGTAGACAAGATCGAGCAGGTCGTACGTCTCATCCGAAGCAAGGGAGTCGGTGTCTATTTTGTGACCCAGAATCCAACCGATATTCCTGATGTGATTCTCGGACAGCTTGGAAACAGGGTTCAGCATGCCCTCCGTGCATATACGCCAAAAGACCAGAAGGCAGTACGTGCGGCCGCTGAGACTTTCCGTACCAACCCAGCTTTCAAGACAGACGAGGCCATCATGGAACTCGAGACAGGTGAGGCCCTAGTCTCATTCCTTGACCCTAAGGGTGCTCCTTCTATGGTTGAGCGTGCGAGAATATTGTTCCCTCTCAGCCAGATTGGTGCAATAACGGACGAACAGCGTCAGCTAATCATCAATCGTTCGCGCCTTTATGGCAAATACGACAAGATGATAGACAGAGAAAGTGCATTTGAAGTACTTCTCGCTGAAAGTGAGCAGGCTATTGCTCAGGCTGAGGCAGAAAAGGCAGCTGCTGAAGAGGAGAAAGCTGCAGAAGCGGCAGCCAAGGCTGAGGCAAAAGCTAGTGGCAAGAAATCTGCACCTAAGCAGGAAACCGGAATTGCAGGAAAGATCCTTAAGGCAGCGCTTGGCGCAGCTATAACCAGCGTTACGGCAAGTGCAGGTACAGTCGTAGCCAATTCCGTAACAGGAAAGAAATCGAAAACTACCGGTAAGGATGTGGCGAACAAGGCTATCAAGAGCGCTACTTCCACCGCGACAAGACAGCTTACCAGAAGTATTCTCGGTAATCTCTTGAAATAAGCTTCCAGATGGAGTCATTCTGGGAAATCTTTACTTTGCTGACGGGTATCCTCTATATCATACTGGAAATCCGTCAGCACAATTTTATGTGGGTGGTCGGTGTTCTGACTGCACTTGCCGCCATGTATGTTTTCTTCCAACAGTCGCTTTTCGCGTCGTTTGGATTGAATTGTTATTATCTTGTCGTCTCATTCATAGGCCTGTGGCAGTGGCGTAAGGATTCCGATGCACTCACGACATCAGAGAATTCGGCTTCTAAGAGCGTGGAGGGAACAGTTACTGTAGAGGAAAAGTCGCAGATACATCTGAGGACACTCACACTTGGTGTCATCATCGGCTCGTCAGCCGTCTTTGTTCTCATGACCTTGGGGCTCGGATGGATGGCAAATAAACTCGGTGATCCCATGTCACATCTTGATGTTGCGGTTGCCGTGTTGTCTGCTATTGCCACCTGGTGGCTGAGCCGCTCGTATAAAGAACAATGGCTTCTTTGGATCGTCGCAGACGCTCTGACCACGTGGCTGTGTGTGAGCCAACATTTATGGTGGATGACGGCTCTTTATTCAGCATACACAATATCAGCAATTTACGGATACTGGCATTGGAAAAGGCATGGTCAGGCGATAGAGTAGCCAGAAAAATCTCATAAAAAAGAGAAAATAAATTTGCGAGGAAAGAAATTTGGCGTACCTTTGCAACCCGCTTCAGAAAACAAGGCTACTGAGCCGGAATGTCTGAAACTGAAAGTTTGAAAAAACTTGAAATAAAATTTGCAAACTAAGTTTTTTGCCTTACCTTTGCAACCCGCTTCTGAAAACGAAGCAACAAGACAAGTTCATTGAAAAGACTGGAAGAACAAGTACAAGCAAGTTCCGAAAAAGAATCTGTAACAGATAAATTCGAGAAGCGTCATTTCTTTTTAGGAAATTGATAAGTCAAGGAATCAAGCTGAGAATTATAAGAGATTATACAATGAAGAGTTTGATCCTGGCTCAGGATGAACGCTAGCGGCAGGCTTAACACATGCAAGTCGAGGGGCAGCGGGTTGTAGCAATACAATGCCGGCGACCGGCGCA
>JAGHUV010000034.1 GCA_018064665.1 Candidatus Crickella caballi
TTATGGTATAGTTTTCAATGATTGGGAGGACTATTATGCATACATTAAGCAAACTGATTTACGATGATATGAAACCTGCGTTCGGTGTAACCGAGCCGGGAGCTATCGCCTTCGCTGTTGCAACAGCCAAAGAAAAAGTTACCGGTGATATTACAAGTGTCGAGGTTGCAATGAACTCCGGAATGTATAAGAACGCTTTTACCTGCGGCATTCCTAATTCAAGCAGATACGGTAATCTGTATGCAGCTGCTTTAGGTGCAGTATCTGCCAAAGCTGATCTTGGACTTGAATCTCTTACTTATGTAACTGCGGATGATGATAAAAAAGCTGCCGAAATGGTTGAGGCCGGAATTGTTAAGGCATATATGGATTCAGTAAGCTCTAAGATTAAAATAGATGCGACTGTTAAGACTGATAATGATACATGTACCGTTCACATTGCTGACAGCCATACTCATATTATAAGCATAGAGCTGAACGGAGAAACAATTTATGCTGACAAAGGTGCTAATGAGAATGTATTATCAGAGGATATTTCCCCTATTCCTGAAATTCACAAGTACACACTGGCAGAAATACTTAATTACATTAAAAACGTCTCTAAGGACGAAATTTCGTTTATTAGAGATGCCTTTATAATGAACCTGGATCTGCTTGATGAAGGTTTGCAATCAGACAGGGCTGTTATTGCTCACGAGCTTTTAAAGCAGAATAACGGAATGCTGGTTACAGATGATCCTGTTAAGACTGCACAGCTTCTCTGTAACGGTGCCATTGAAGCAAGAGTCCTGGGATTGTCAAAGCCTGCCATGAGTATTACAGGCTCCGGCGCTCACGGTATTATTGCAACAATGCCTTTATATGCTTACTTTAAGTCTGTAATCAAATCCGATGATGACGAGCTGTTATTGAAAGCCACTGCATTAAGCTATCTCATATGCATGTATATCAAAGAATATTCAGGTAAGCTATCCGCCTTCTGCGGTTGTGGAATAGCTGCAGGAACAGGAATGGCCTGCGGACTGGCATACATGCAAGGTGCAGATGAGTCGCAAATATATAAAGTAATCCTCAATATGTCCGGAAGCATTACAGGAATGATATGTGATGGCGGAAATCACGGATGTGCAATGAAAGGTGTTGTTGCTACAGATGCGGCATTCAGAAGCGTATCTCTTGCTATGGCCGATGCATACATTGAAGGAATTCATGGTATAAATGGCCTCACCCCTGAAGACACTATGAGGAACATGGGACTTATAGCTTCTCCGGGAATGGTTGAAACAGAGAAAACAATTGTCGAAATTCAGGAAAGCAAGTAGAACATATCATTATATTAAGTAGAAAATAAGTATAGAAAAACGAGGGCTTGTGTAGGATGCAATTGATACAAGCCCTCGTTTTTCATTGATATAAACACACTATCTCGGACATACGTTGAAGCGTATGGTATCCGCATTAATATAAAGGAACAAACAGAACGTCTCCTTCATGAAGCATATCATTGGAATCGATATCATTGATCTCACATACATCATCGATGTAATCTCTGAGATCCATATTAGTATTGCAGTAAGACTCAGCTATAGACCAGAGGCTGTCACGATCCTCAACAACAACCTGCATATATGTATCAACTGAAGAAGCCTCAGCATTTCCGCTCTTAATGAGTGTTGCACTTGCGAAGGCAATCATCATAACAACTGCAAGAATAAAAATGAAAAACCTAACAGGATTAACTATTCTATATCTATGTCCTCTCATCTCAGTACCTCTCTGTTTGATCTGAATTATGTAAACATTTGTTCTTTACGATGCAATTATATGTCGAACAAAAGTTCGTGTCAAGTACTTTTCGAACAAAAGTTCAATTATTTTTAAATAAAAAAACGAGTATTTATCCCGAAAGACAATACTCGTATAAACGTTGAATTTTCACTACTTTCAAGCTATTTAGTCAGGTCAGCAAACTCTGCATGGATAAAGTCAGCAAGTATTTCGGCATTAAGAATTATAGACATTCCCCTCTTTCCGCCTGAGAAATATATCTCATCGAAAAGAACCGCTGTTTCGTCAATATATGTAGGATAAGGCTTCTTCATTCCTATAGGCGAGCATCCCCCTCTCATATATCCCGTAAGATCTACAAGCTCTTTAACATGAATCATTTCAACCTTCTTGTTTCCGGAAACAACAGCTGCTTTCTTGAGATCAAGATTGGAAGAAGTTGGGATGACAAATACCGATAATAAATTATTGTCACCACGTGCTACGAGTGTCTTAAACATCTCGTCGTTTGAGCAACCAACCTCGGCAGCAGCGTGTTCACCGCTTAAATCCGATTCATCATAATCATATTCAGCGATTTTATACTCAATACCTGCGGCATCAAGCTGTCTCATCGCATTTGTCTTATCGACCTTCTTTGCCATCGTTCCCTAACCTTTCCGATTCTTCTTTATCTCCTGTTTTATCGAGATATTCAGAAATCCTTTTTCTGTTTATAAAAAATATCAGCAATATAATTGCAACAATAGCTGAAAGTATTATCATCGCCTTATAGTTGTCCCGGCTCAAATAGTAACCCAGAATCAAGCTTCCGAACATCCCAAAGCTTCTTCCTGTTGTAGACAGAATCAGAAAAGGTTTAAGCCTCATTTCGGAAATTCCTGCAACATATGCAACTATATCTTTGGGTAACCCCGGAATAAGATATATTAAAAAAGCCAGATACAATCCCTTTCCTGAATTAAGTTGTTTTCTGTAATGTTCAACCTGTTCTTTGCCGAAAACTGTTTCAATAGAGCGTGCTCCAAGCAGGTTTGCGATTGCATACGCAGCTAGAGCACCTATAAAAGCTCCTGCTGTGGAGAGTGCAAATCCTCCCCAAATACCATATAGATAGCCTGATGCAATTTGTATCGGCTGTCCCGGAATTATACATATAAGTACTTGAATAATCTGCAGAGTCAGAAGAATGCACATTGTCGCGATTCTGTTATCATTAAGCATTGAAGGAATGCTTTGCAGCCATGCCTTATTAAGTAAAGTATCCCGGCAAAAAATGGCAAGCAATACAGGAACTGCAACGAGTATTGCCAGAAGTACAGATATCTTAATAACAGAAACGGTTTTCTCATTCATCTTAGAGGCTGATTATTCCTTTCTTCAGAAGCGAATCAAGGCTCTTGATTACACCGAACTTGGAATGCTCATAAGTGAGTCCACCCTGAAAGTATGCAATATATGGCGCTCTGAGCGGAGCATCTGCGCTAAGCTCAATTGATGATCCCTGTACAAAAGCACCGGCTGCCATAATTACAGGATCCTGATATCCCGGCATGTCCCAAGGAACAGGCGTAACATATGAATCAATCGGTGCAGCTGATTGAACTGCCTGACAGAAGGCAATGCTTGCATCAGGATCACCGAATTTGATTGCAGTAATGATGTCGCTTCTCTTACGTTTCGGGTCAGGCATTACTTCATATCCCAGTCCGGAGAAGATATAGGCCGTCAGCATAGCACCTTTAAGTGCGGCATTAACAATCTTAGGTGCAAGGAACAGTCCCTGCAGAACATGTCTGTTCTGGCCGTATGTAAGACCGCATTCAGCGCCGATTCCCGGACAGGTCAGTCTGTACGAAATGCTGTCGATAAGATCCCTTCTTCCAACAATATATCCGCCCGATAATGCGATTCCGCCGCCCGGATTCTTAATAAGCGAGCCCGCCATAACATCAACGCCAAGCTCTGTAGGCTCAAACACATCTACAAATTCTCCGTAGCAGTTGTCAAGCATAACCACAGTCTTTGGATTTGCAGCATGAACGATTTCAGCAGCTTTTCTGATGCTTTCGAGCGAGATTGCAGGTCTGAAGTCATAACCCGTGGATCTTTGAAAAGCAACGACTCTTGTTTTGTCACTTACAGCTACTTTGAGTGCCTCAAAATCAATATCCTTATTCTCATCAAGGTCTACTTCCTTATAACTGATGCCGTATTCAAGCAAAGTGCCCGTGAAGCTGTCATCATTCTTGTGTATGCCGATTGCTGTCTGCAAAGTGTCGTAAGGTGTTCCGCTTCCCTCGATAAGTTCATCGCCGGGCTTAAGAAGTCCGAGGAGTGTTGTCGCGATTGCATGAGTACCGTTAACGATATTCGGCCTTACAAGCGCTGCTTCGGTATGGAAAACCGATGCATAAACTCTGTCTACAGCGTCTCTACCTGCATCGTCATATCCGTAGCCTGTGCTCCAGTCAAAATGTGTTGCGTTTATATGATTGTCCTGAAATGCCTTCAGTACTCTAAGCTGATTTATTGAACAAATGTCATCGATTTCCTTAAAGCTGTCTGCAAGTGATGCTTCTGCATCATTAATTGCATCGATAACCCGTCTGTCTATTCCGAGTTCTTTTTCAAGAAAAATATCGTATTTTTCTGACACTAGTCTTCATCCTTTCTTTCAAGCTCCCATTCCATGCCTTTGACAAGATCTCTCTTAACATTCATCTTGTGCTGTGCATAAAGCTGGGTCGTTGTAACCTGCTCGTGATCGAGCAAAGCCTGTACGTCATATATTGAGTTACCGCGACCGATCAGTGAGGTAGCGGCTGTTGCACGTAATTTATGCGGACTGTATCCGGTTTTCCTGGATGTGTTAAGAGCAATTGATGTATATTTCTTAACCAGTTCCCTGATAGCGCGTTCAGTAATTCTCTTTCCCTGAAGTGACAGGAACAATGCGTCCTCATCGCCCTCATTTTGCGCTATAACGTTAGTTCTTTCATTTTTGATGTAATCCTCCACCACGAGAATTACAGAGCGGTTAAGAGGCATTGAAGACTCTTTGCCTCTCTTGCGGTATATCTTGAACTCCCCTCTTGAGAAGTTGAAGGACGAAACATTGAGCTGCTGCAGTTCACTGAGTCTTAAGCCGTAAGTAACAAACAGAATCAGTATCGCTTTGTCTCTCAGCTTGGTTTTCTCCCAGTAGCTCCTCTCATGCGGAGTCAGATTGGTTCCGTTTGTAACAGCATCGAGCATAATCATGACTTCATCATCCTGAAGCGCTTTGATCTCTCGCTCTCCCGGCTTCGGCACACGTATAGGATCAAAGCCGTCGGTTATGTTCTTCTCAATAAGACCGTCTCTGTATAGCTGTTTGAAGAGGACGGAAATCGAAGACTTCTTTCTTGATAAGGTCTTATTATTGTTCTCATAAACAGTGACTGTCTTGCCATCATCAACATAGTAGTTACGGCAGTAATCAATGAACCTGTTAACATCAGAAGCTTTAATTCTGTTCATCTCAGCGGATGTAACATCCTTAGGTGATTTGGCATCTGTCAAAGCTGTTTCACTTATCAGATAATTAAAGAAGAATTTTATATCGTGAAGATAGGCAAGTCTTGTCATAGGAAGCACATTGCCTTTCAGATAACTAAAATAAGCGCGAAGAAAGCTTGGAAGCTCGGCTTCTATTTCTTCGCACTGCAGGAATATTTCGTGTTCTTTTTCAACAATGTTATCAGGCTTGTCACTCTTGTTGTGAATCCTGAATTCTTTGCTGTCGTAGGTTTTCCTGCCCAAAATCAGTTCTCTCCTTTAATGGAATCCTCGTAAATGTATTCAGCTATCTCGTCAGAAGTCTGACCGTTCTGAATCTCTATCCAGTTAAGGTTATCGTATCTTCTTAACCAGGTAAGCTGTCTCTTGGCAAAATGACGTGTGTTCTTCATTATGTTAAGAACAGCGGTTTTCTGGTCGGTTTTACCTTCAAGATACTCGATAATCTCCTTGTATCCGATGCCCTTCAATGCCTGAGTATCGGAAGTATATCCCATGTCCAGCAGACTCTTGACCTCATCAACAAGTCCTGCCTTCACAAGCTTCAGGACACGATTATTGATCTTAGCATATAACCACTCTCTGTCCATGGTCAAAGCATAGAACTTAAAATCATAATTCTCGTTAAGCTCACAATTGTCGAGCGGCTTAATACCTTCGCCTGCCTCGAACGCTTCAATTGCACGAATAATCTTTCTTGTATTATTAGGATGGATCCTTGAAGCGCAGTCTTCGTCGATAGCAGTAAGATATGCGTGCATATACTCAGCACCTCTTTCTTCCGCCATCTTCTCAAGCTCTTCTCTTCTCTCGTAAGTATCAGGCTTTGCTGCAAAATCCATATTGTACAGAACTGAATTAATATAGAGTCCTGTTCCTCCTACAAGAATAGGCGTCTTGCCGCGCTCAAGAATATTGTTGATGCATGCGAAAGCGAGCTTCTGATATGTAGCAACAGTCATATTAAAGTCAGGATCAACCATGTCGAAGAGATGGTGAGGAACGATTTTCATTTCCTCCTCTGATGGCTTTGCGCTTCCAATATCAAGATATTTGTACAGCTGAATGGAATCGCAATTTATGATTTCTCCGTCAAGCTTGCTGGCAAGCTTAAGTGCTACCTCGCTTTTGCCTACTGCGGTAGGTCCTGTGATAATGTAAACTGTCTTGTTCATACTTTCTCCGAACTTATTTCCTTCTGAATAGTTTTTCTAGTTCATATTTACTTACTTTAACAAATGTAGGTCTGCCGTGAGGACAGGAATACGGATTCCTGCATTCAGCCAAAGCCTTCATCAGATCATTGATTTCCAAAGTCGAAAGCTTTTCGTTGGCTTTGACAGCAGCCTTGCACGACTTTGTAATCAGCTTGTCGATGACTGTGGTGTTATCCGAATACTCATCCGAATTCTCAATAAATGCATCAGCAAAGGACCTTGCCTCATCAACACTCATGTACGTAGGAATACCTCTGATTATGAAGCTGTTGTTGCCAAAGTCATTAATCTCAAATCCGATTTGGGCGAGAGCCGGCATCCAGTTTCTGTCGCCAGCATATACATCCGCCCTTACATTTAAGACAATCGGAGTAATAACAGGCTGCGGAATTTTCTCGGTATTTCTGAACTCCGATACAAGCTTCTCGTAGAAAATTCTCTCGTGAGCCGCATGCTGATCAAACAGATATATGTCTTCTTTCTTCTGCATTATGATGTATGTGTTAAGCACATATCCTTTCAGCTCAAGTCCTGCAAAGCTGAATGGCTCCGATGTCGGAATTTCAGGAATATATAACGATGCGTCCGAAGCTTCCACAGTCTCGGTCTCAGGCTTTGTCTCAGTTTCAGCCTTCATATCTTCCTTTTTCTCCGATTCATCCTGCGCCTCAGTCTCGATTCTTGCAAAAAGATAATCTCTTATGTCCGAATTTTCGTGGAGCTTTGCATCAGGCCGCTGTTCGCTTTCTTCCCTTATGAAAGCTTCATAATCGAGCTGCTGCACCTTTTCCACGGTATAGCCGGAATATGTAGCCTTAGCGGAAGTCTTAGGAACAGGAGCCTCATTTCTAAGTGCAGATTCAATCGCTTCTGCAATATCTGATATAACGACGTCACTGTTGAGGAATTTAATCTCCTTCTTGCCGGGATGAATATTTACATCGATGCTTGCAGGGTCAACTCTTAAGAAAAGTATTGCGATCGGGTATCCGCTGAATATTCTCTGTCCGTAGCCCTTCTCAATTCCCTTTTCGATCACGATGCTCTTAACGAGTCTTCCGTTAACGAAGAACAGCTGACCTCTTCTTGACGATTTGGTAATACTCGGGTTTGAAATATATCCCTTGACCTTATCAGTATTGACATGAATAAGATTATCATATTCATGTGTTGGATTTATGGATTTGATGGCAATCAGATTATCTCCGTTGCCTTCGGTAGTAAGCACTGTTGATCCGTTGTTTACAAGCATGAATCTGATATTCGAATAATAAATCGCATACTGTTCAACAAGGTCGATAATTGCGGATGCTTCTCTTGCATCTGAGCCCATGAACTTTCTTCTTGCAGGAACGTTATAGAACAGGTCTTCAACAACCATAGTTGTTCCTGTATTGGTACCCGCAGTCTCTGCAAGAACTGTTCTTCCGCCATGCATAACAAGCTTTTTGCCTGAAGCTGAATAATTTGTCCTGCTGTAAACAGTCAGTCTGGAAACAGCTGCAATACTGGCAAGAGCTTCTCCTCTGAAGCCAAGTGAATCAATACGTCCAAGGTCTTCAAGTGTATTCAGCTTACTTGTTGCATGCCTTTCAAATGCCAATTCAAGCTCATCCGATCTGATACCGGATCCGTCATCAGTAACGCGTATATATGTTTTCCCGCCGTTTCTGATTTCTACAATAACAGAATCGGCACCTGCATCTATGGAATTTTCAATGAGTTCCTTGACTATTGAAACCGGTCTTTCGATTACTTCACCGGCTGCAATTTTGTCAGCAACAAATCTGTCAAGTAATTTAATCATTGCATTTACCGAGGTCCTTTGCTTCTTCTATCACATCCTGCAGAACATTCATTGCATTGAGCGGTGTCATTGTATTGACGTCAAGCTGTGAAATTCTGCATATAAAATCGTTTAAGCTGTCATAATTCTTCTCGGAATTAATATCGCTGAAGCTGTCCGCGAAGAATGAAAGCTGGGAGTTTACAGGTCCGGATTTGATTTCCGATGCCTCAAGCTCATGCAGCTTGTTACGGGCATTTCTTCTGATTTCTTCCGGAACGCCTGCAATCTTGGCGACATGAATACCGTAGCTCTTGCTTGCCGGACCTTCAATAATATTATGTAGGAATACAACATTATTTCCATCTTCGGCAACAGCTACAGACAGGTTCTGTACATTATCATATTCTTCAGATAATTCTGTCAGTTCATGATAATGTGTTGCAAACATTGTTCTGACATGCCTGTTCTCTTTCGACAGATATTCTACCGTAGCCCACGCAATTGAAAGTCCGTCAAAGGTGCTTGTTCCTCTTCCGATTTCGTCAAGAATAATAAGACTTCGTTCGCCTGCATTTCTGAGAATATTTGCAAGCTCACTCATTTCAATATAGAAAGTGGACTGTCCGTACGAAAGATTGTCGGAAGCTCCTATTCTTGTAAATACTCTGTCTACAACCCCGATAACTGCGCTCTGTGCAGGAACAAAGGAACCAATCTGAGCCATAAGAATGATAACCGCAGTCTGTCTCATATATGTTGACTTTCCTGACATATTAGGTCCTGTAATTATGAGCATGCTGTTATCCGAATTGTTGATATATGTATCGTTGGATACAAACATACCGGCGCCTATAGCTTCTTCGACAGCCGGGTGTCTTCCCTTCTTTATGTCGATAATATCCGAATCATTTACAAGCGGCTTTACATATCCGTTCTCTGTTGCGACCCTTGCAAATGAAATCAGTACATCAAGCAAAGCAACCGCTGAAGAGGCCTGCTGTAGATTGCCTATAGAAGGTTCTATTGATTCACGTATTTTTCTGAATTCTTCAAGCTCAAGCTTATTGATTTTGGTCTCAGCACTGAATACCATATTCTCCTTTTCCTTGAGTTCAGGAGTAATATAGCGCTCGTTGTTGACCAATGTCTGCTTTCTGATGTAGTCTTCAGGAACTTTATCAATCATTCCCTTACTTACATCAATGTAATATCCAAACACTTTGTTGTAGCCAACCTTAAGTGTTTTAATGCCGGTTCTTTCTTTTTCGCTTGTTTCAAGTGAAGCAATCCAGGCCTTGGCATCGCTGATAGAGTTCTTAAGCTCATCGAGCTCTGCAGAATAACCGGGCTTGATAATTCCGCCTTCCGAAACCGTAAAAGGAGGATCCTCACAGATAGCCCGATCTATCATGGTATAGAGAGTATCGAATGAGCCGATTCCTGCTTTAATTTCACGAATAAGCTCTGAGTCAAGATAACTTAGCTGCTCGCATATGTCCGGAAGCTGTCCCAGTGTTGTCTTAAGAGCAATAAGATCTCTGGCATTTGCCTTTTTTCCTGCTACTCTTGCCGTCAGTCTCTGGAAATCATATACGTGCTTGAGGCTATTGGTAATATTATTCGCAATAACAGGATTGTTCTTTAATTCTTCAACAGCATCAAGTCTGAGATTTATTTCGCGAGTATCCTTCAGCGGTTCTCTGATGAACTGCTTTAGAAGACGTGCGCCCATTGCTGTTTTGGTTTTGTTAAGAACTCCCAGCAGCGAGCCATGTACATCATGATCATATATAGTTTCAAGCAGCTCAAGATTACGCATGGTAGATCTGTCAAGCTGCATGGTATTTCCGATTTTTTTAATAAGAAGCTTGTTAAGCTGATTGGGATTTTGTTTCTGCGTATCAATAAGATACATAATGAGCGAACCGACAGAAGAAATCATTTCGTCTCTTTCGTCAAGTCCGAGTGAAATCAGTGAAGTAACATCAAACTGATTCAGTATTGCTGCCTCACATGTATTCTTCTTATAGAATGAACTGTCAAGTGCAGTAATAAACGGATTAAGCTGAAGATCATTAAGCTTTGACTTAATGAATTCAGCAGAGTTCTCATCTACAATAACTTCCTTTGGATTATATACAGCAAGCTCAGCCGCAAGAATGTCGCAGTTTTCATTATCCTGAAAATCAGCAGCAACAAGCTCTCCTGTAGAAATATCCGCAACAGCTATGCTGTTGACATCGGAAGTAATTGTAAGAGATGCAATATAAATATTGTCATTGGAATTGGATGAATCAAGGATATCCAGAGTTCCCGGAGTAAATATTCTGACGATATCGCGCTGAACAATGCCCTTGCATTCTGCAGGGTCTTCCATCTGTTCGCAGATAGCAACTTTATATCCGGCTTTGACAAGTCTTGCAATATAAGAATCGACTGCGTGATGAGGTACTCCGCACATAGGTGCCCTTTCCTCAAGACCGCAGTTTCGTCCTGTTAAAGTTAATTCCAGAACTCTTGATGCAGTTATGGCATCATCAAAAAACATCTCGTAGAAATCTCCGAGTCTGAACATAAGGATAGCATCCCTGTGCTGATCCTTAATTGCCATATATTGCTGCATCATTGGTGAGAGTTTGTTTGTATCCAATTTATCTCCAAAAAAGCTTTAGGGGGATATAA
This sequence comes from Candidatus Crickella caballi, assembly GCA_018064665.1. Lineage (GTDB taxonomy): Bacteria > Bacillota > Clostridia > Peptostreptococcales > Anaerovoracaceae > Crickella > Crickella caballi. The sequence continues at coordinate 11,038 of JAGHUV010000034.1, forward strand.
GAATCCCCCTACCCGCCTGTTCAATCATTTATTTCAGATTACTTACCGATTTTCTTGTTATATGCCTCAAGACCAAGCTTAATGAGCTCACAAGCTCTCTTCATCTTGTCAGCAGTGAGAACGTAAGCGATTCTCAGCTCGTCCTGTCCAAGACCCTTGTTTGCATAGAATCCTGCTGCAGGTGCGAACATTACTGTTTCACCGTTATCATCGAATTCCTTGAGGAGGAACATCAGGAAGTCCTCTACATCATCTACAGGAAGCTTAACTGTCATATAGAATGCGCCTGCAGGCTTCTGACAGATAACTCCAGGGATCTTTGAAATCTCTTCATAAGCAGCATCTCTTCTGCCTTCATACTCAGCCTTAGCAGCATCGTAGTAGCTCTTGTCCATTCTGTAAAGAGCAGCAGCGCCGATCTGGTCGAGAGTTGAGCAGCAAAGTCTTCCCTGTGCAAGCTTGAGAAGTGACTGCATGAGCTCGTCATTCTTGGAGATTGCAGCACCGATTCTTGCTCCGCATGCTGACCATCTCTTGGAAACTGAATCAACGATAACAACTCTGTCTGCGATATCATCAAGCTGTCCGAATGAGTGAGCCTCAGCTCCGTCATATACGAACTCTCTGTAAACTTCGTCAGAGATGATCCAAAGATCGTGCTCCTTAGCGATGTCTCCGATGAGTCTCATATCTTCCATTGTGAGAACTCTTCCTGTTGGGTTTCCAGGTGAGAGGCAGCAGATAGCCTTTGTCTTAGGTGTGATTGCAGCCTCGATGAGGTCTCTCTTTGCCCAGTTGTATCCATCTTCAGCTGAAGTTGTGAGTGGAACAAGCTTTCCTGAAACCTGCTTGCAGAAAGTGTTGTAGTTAGTATAGAAAGGCTCTGCTATAAGCGCTTCATCTCCAGGGTTCAGCAGTGCTGTGAAAATAAGAGTAAGAGCCTCGGATCCACCAGTTGTGATCTGGATATTTTTTCTCTCATACTTCATACCGAAGTCTCTATCCATATAGTAAATCATAGCGTCAAGCAGCTCGTTAACTCCGCCGGACTCAGCATATGCAAGAACCTTCTTGTCAAAGTTCTTTACTGCTTCCATGAAACACTCCGGAGTCTCAACGTCAGGCTGACCGATATTCAGATGGTACACTGTTTTGCCGGCAGCTTCAGCCTCAAAACCGAAAACATTGAATCTTCTGATTGGTGAGAATTGCATCTCAGCGACTCTGTCTGCTACTTTCATAATTCATCTCTCCTTACTTAAATAGAAATAACATATAGTTCGGATATTAAAATAAAGCATTTTGCTTATTTACAGATCTTTATGCGATGCATTAACAACGCTATCTATATCTAACTTATTATCGCACTTTTCATTGGAAAGTAAAAGCAAATATTCAATATTTCCTTTAGTTCCTTTAATAGGCGAAAACGTAAGCTCGCACGGGTATAGATTGCTGCTTTCCGCATAGGATATCACATTTTCTATCACCTCTCTGTGTACGGCAGGATCGCGCACTATTCCGCCCTTACCTACCTGCTCTTTGCCTGCTTCAAACTGTGGTTTTACAAGGCAAAGTATCTTAGCACCGGGAGCCATTACTGCAGCTGCGACAGGAAGCATGTGCTTTACTGAAATAAAGCTGACGTCGATGGATATAAGGTCTATAGGTTCTTCTATCAGGTCGAGATCAAGATAACGGATGTTTGTTTTCTCGAGATTGATAACCCTCGGGTCCTCCCTCAGCTTATAAGCAAGCTGACCATATCCGACATCTATTGCATATACCTTCTGCGCTCCATGCTGAAGCATGCAGTCTGTGAAGCCGCCTGTTGAAGCTCCCATATCTATACAGTGCTTTCCTTCGCAGTCTACGCCCCATTCTTTAATAGCTTTTTCGAGCTTCAGGCCACCGCGACTTACATAAGGGCACTCTTTGCCTTTGACGGTGATTTCCGATTCAACGTCAAATGTTGAGCCGGGTTTGTCCTCCAGTCTGCCATTGACCATAACAAGGCCGGCCATGATTGTCCTCTTGGCCTTCTCTCTAGACTCGGCAAAACCGTTATTTACAAGTAAAACATCAAGCCTCTCTTTCAAGGTGCTCTATAATCCTTTCTGCTACAGATGCGGCATCAATACCGCATTCTTTCCTAAGCTGTTCGATTGTTCCGTGGTTTACAAATTTATCATTAATTCCGATATTAATTATATCGAAATCGCTGTTAACATGTTCAGCCGAGAAAGCTTCACCGAAGCCGCCTCTAAGTACGTTGTCCTCAAGTGTTACAACAAGTTCGGATTTGATATTGTACCATGCAGTATCGAGCGGTTTAACGACAGCGACATTTGTTATTCCTGCAGAAACACCTTTATCCTTAAGAATTTCTGCAGCTTTAATAGCCTCATCGAGCATTGCTCCGACAGCAAGTATGGTGACATCTCTGCCCTCGCTGATCACATTATTGCCGCCCTTAAACTTTCTGAGCCTCAGATGGTTTCCTTCGCTTGAACCGCGAGGATAACGAATGGCAACAGGGCCCTCCATGTCCACGGCAAACTTAAGCATTTCAGCAAGCTGATTTCCGTCGGCAGGAGTAAGTACCGTCATGCCGGGAACCATAGACATATATGACAGATCAAACTGTCCATGATGTGTTTCTCCGTCAGCGCCAACGAGTCCGGCTCTGTCTATTGCAAAGATCACATGCAGATCCTGTAGTGCAACGTCTTCTATGATGTAATCATAAGCACGCTGCAGGAAGCTTGAATAAATTGCTACAACAGGCTTATAGCCAGACTTTGCAAGACCCGCCGCAAATGTTACTGCGTGCTCCTCAGCGATTCCTACATCAAAGAACCTGTCGGTATGTCTTTCATAGAAAGGACCAAGTCCGGTCGCTGTACCCATTGCAGCAGTAATCGCAACGATCCTGTCATCCTCATCGGCTATTTCGCATAAAGTATCTCCGAACACCTTGGAATAAGAACTCGAAGTACTCTTGTTTATTATCTCTCCGGTCTTAGGATCAAACGGACTGATTCCATGGAATTTCCTCGGATACTTCTCAGCCGGTCCGTAGCCTTTGCCCTTCTGTGTTGTTACGTGGATCATAGTAGGTCCGTCATACTTGGAAGCAGCATGCAATATCTCAGTCATTTCCTTGATGTCATAGCCATCGACAGGACCAAAGTATTTGATTCCAAGGTCTTCTATAAGATGTCCTTCGTTTCCGAGAACAGAATATTTGAATCTCTCCTTGGTATATTTAAGTCCGCTTTTAAGTGGATTTCCGACTACGGGAAGATTGCCCAGTGCGGATTTGACATTAACCTTAGCCTGATCGTATTTCTCGGAGGATCTTAATTTGTTAAGATACTTGGACATCGCACCGACATTTCGTGCGATCGACATTCCGTTATCATTGAGAATGATATTGATGTTGGTCTGATTTGATCCAATGTTGTTAAGCGCCTCATATACAATACCGCCCGTTACAGATCCGTCACCTATTACGGCAACAATATTGTAATCATCACCCGAAAGATCTCTTGCCACGGCCATTCCGTAGGCTGCGCTTAAGGATGTGCTTGAGTGACCGGTATCATATGCATCATAAACGCTCTCTCTTGACTTTGGGAAACCTGAAAGACCGTTGTACTGCCTCAAAGTATCGAACTTATCAGCTCTGCCGGTCAGAATCTTATGAACATAAGTCTGATGTCCCACGTCATATATTATTTTATCCTTAGGAGTATCGAAAACTCTCATTAAGGCAATCGATAATTCCACTATGCCAAGATTGGAAGCTATATGTCCGCCTGTCTTTGAAACTTTATCAACAAGAAAACTGCGGATGTCAGCACTTAAATCATGTAAGTCCTGCATGCTTCCTTTCTTACATATATCGATCAGATTGTCTTTCTCGAGGTCATACTTCATATTGTATTTATGCCTTTCTGATTTTCATGGCTTCGGCAAGCTCTGTGAAGAATTCCGCTGATTTGCCGTATTTTGCCAAAGCGTCAACAGCAGCCTCTGTAAGCTGTGCGAGCTGAGCCTTGGCGTCATCGAGACTGTGAACGCAAACATAGTTGCATTTGCCGATATCTTTATCTTTGCCCACCTTCTTACCGATAAGCTTTTCATCGCCTTCAAAGTCCAGAATATCATCAAGAACCTGGAAAGCTATGCCCATATTCATTGCATATTTCTCAAAATCATCGATAATATGCTGCTCAGCTCCTGCAAGTAACAGGCCTGCAACGACCGGTGCTGTAATGAGATCACCGCACTTGTGCTCCTCTATATATTCCACCAAAACAGAATCAGCTGTATTGTATTCATTCTCTACGTCGGCAACCTGACCGCCTATCATGCCGTTGATACCTGCTCTCCTTATGATTTCTGCACCGGCTTTGGCATGATTCACCAGCTTGTCATGATTGTTGAAATATAACGAAAGCTGTGAAGCAATGACCTCCGCTGCTGTATTCAGCAGACCGTCTCCGGCAAGAACAGCCATAGCTTCGCCGTATACCTTGTGGTTGGTTGGCTTGCCTCTTCTGAAATCATCATTATCCATAGCAGGAAGATCGTCATGAATAAGAGAATATGTGTGAATGTATTCAAGTGCAGCTGCATATGGCAGTGCCTCTTCTATATTTCCGCCTGCAAAATCACAAGCAGCAAGAAGGAGTACCGGCCGAAGTCTTTTTCCACCGATCTCAAGGCTGTATTTCATCGCATCTCTTACAGTTGCTGAATACTTATTAACCTCTGGGATGAAGGAAGTGAGATTTTCATTGATAAGGGCTTTATACTCTTCAAAACTACGCATCTTCCATCCCCTTTTCGTATATTGTTATATGCTGTTCGGCTGAATCAAGGATTTTCCTGCAGTATTCTGCCTCCTTCATACCTTCTTCAAACAGCTTAAGAGATTCCTCAAGTCCTGTGGATTGCTTGCTTATCTCTGTTGCGGCATTCTGAAGAATAGCCATTGATTCTGTAAAGCTTTTCTCAGACATTTATTAATTCCTTTCAATATCACTTACTATAGCCTTCAATGTGCCGTCGTGCATTCTGATTACTACATTATCGTCAATCTTTACATCATCGACACTCTTGATTACATTTCCATCACTGTCAAATAATGCGGAATAGCCTTTTCCAAGTATATTTCTCGGATCGTTTTCTTTAAGAGTAATTACCGCTTTGTCAATGCTGTTTCCTGCATCATTAAGCTTGTTTCTCATGTAGGAGCACACAAGCCTGGACCTTGTGTCCAGAAGATTACGTTCTGATTGTATCTTCAATTTGACCGATTCAATGAGTTGATATTTGGCGTCTTCAATGAAATCTCTGAGCTCAAAGGTATTCATTACGGCCATGTCTGCAGCAGCTGTCGGTGTTTCCGCTCTGGCATCGGCGACAAAGTCACTGATCGAAACATCGGATTCATGTCCGACTGCGCTTATTACAGGAATCTCGGATGCAAAGATGGTTCTAGCGACATTTTCATCGTTAAATGCCATAAGATCCTCGGCAGAACCGCCGCCTCTTCCGACAATCAGCGTGTCGATCCGAAGCCCGTTTTTGTTAAGATTGTTGGCAAGAACGATGTTCTCGCAAATACTTCCGGGCGCTCCGATTCCCTGCACCTGAGTCGGGAAAATCAGAATATCCGTGAGATTGTTCTTAGCTGTTATGATCTTCTTAATATCTTCGATTGCAGCTCCTGTAGAAGAAGTTACAATACCCACTCTCAATGGGAATTCAGGTATCGGCTTCTTGTGCCTTGTATCGAAAAGGCCTTCATCTTCAAGCAGCTTCTTTACTCTGTTGTATTCCGCCATCAGATCGCCTTCTCCGACAGCTTCAACGTATCTGACACTGAATGAATAGCTTCCGCCCTTGGCATAAGGACTTATGTCGCCGAGAAGAATGACCTTCTTGCCGTTTTCAAGAAGCTTCATGTCAATATTTGCGGCATTTGAGGCCCATATTGCGCATTTAAGCATGCTGCCTGCGTCCTTCACTGTGAAGTAATAATGCGGACCGCTTTTGCCGAAGCCCGAGATTTCACCTTCAATAGGAATGTTCCTGAGATTATAGTCGTCTCTCAGCTTCTTGGATATATATTCATTAACTTGTGTTACAGAATACGCTTTATTCATTTTCATATATTCTGCGGCAAAGCAATGCTGTTCCTACAGCATTATCACCGCAAAGTTCAGGTTCTCCAAACTTAAAATCAGGTAAATAATTTGAATTTTTATAGTCTTTAATTAACTTGGTTATTCGGCTTCTGATGCTTGTACTTGCACCTACTCCGCCGGCTATCCATACTGTATCAACTTTGTATGCAGCTGATAATTCTGTAAGGTTCCTGAAAACCAGCTCTGCAATTTTATCGAAAAGCTCTGATATTACAGGCTTAATTTTTTCTTCATCATATGAATCGACAAGCCTCATAAGCTTAGTCTCAATACCTGACAGATTAAAATATCCGTCAGCATATTTAATCTTAGGAAGAACACATTCATCGGATTCATATTCACTCGCTATTATGTCGAGGAACTTTCCGGATGGAAACTGAAATCCCATTGCAACACCTGTTCGATCAAGCAGCTGACCTATACTTATGTCCCTGGTTCCACCTATAATCTCCATGGAGTATCCTGCATCGTCTTTATTGCAAAGCAATATTTCCGACGTTCCTCCGCTGAAATGGCAGAAAATGCATCTGTCTGTGTTCTCTTTCTCAAGTACAGCAGCAGCATGACCTTCCTGGTGTGAGAAGCTATACAGCTCAAGCGAGAGCGCCGCCGATATTTCCTTTGCTGCATTTATACCCGCAAGAAAGCATGGCATATATGAATTCTCAATGCGTCTTGGAGTTGCCGAAACTCCGACAGCAGCAATATCACCTGCAGCTACTGTATCAAATGCTTCATATATAAAATCGGGCAAAGCATTTGAATGTTGGAAAAAGGCATCGGATTGCCTAAGTCCTCTCTCGCCCGATTTAACATTAAGAAATTCAGACCTGTTATAGACAATGTCACCACTATTATCTACAACAGATACAGATGTCTTGTAATTAGATGTATCGATTCCCAGAAAAAGCTTTTTCATTACCATGCATCATTAGCTTTATCAACTTTGCTCAGTACAGAATTGATAAAAGCGTACGATTTCTCATCACCGTACTTCTTACCGAGTTCGACAGCTTCGTTAATGGATACGCTTCTTGGAACATCCTCACAGAAAAGCATTTCTGCAACAGCTGTTCTGAGAATAGCAAGGTCAGCCTTGGCAATTCTGCTTGGTGACCAGTTGCTTGTATTTTTGAAAATAGTTTCATCGATTTCAGAGATATGGTCTCTGATTATTTCCAGAACATTTACAGCCTGCTTCTTGGAAAGAACGCTGAGGCTCTCATCGATCGGTGAAAGCTTCTCATAATCAAATTCTTCAGCAATATCCATCTGATATACCAGCTGCATTGTCTTTTCTCTAATCTCTTCTCTTGTCATTTTACACCCTAACTCTGTCTATACCTTCTACCGCAATATTTACTTTATCGACCTTAAGTCCCGTCCTGCTTTCAATTGCATTTTTGACCTTGGACTGGAGATCGTATGACAGTTGAGGAATGTTGACACCGTAGAATACGTTGATGTGTATTCCAACGATCAGTTTATCCTCATCTCTGCTGATCTTAATGCCGGAATTTGGTGATTCTTTGCCCAAAACCATTTTGTTCAGGTTCTCGGCAATACCGGTCTCTATGAGACGGCTTACTCCATCTTCAGCTCTTACCGAATCCGAGACAATCGAAATGATTTCGATATCTTCAATCGATTTAGCTTCCGGATTGCTTGATTTGCTTACATGATCGCTCAATTATTCTTCCGACTCTTTCTCTTTAATTACTATCCTGACTTTTTCTATTCTTCTGTCTTTGACTTCAAGGATAGTAAACTCAAAGTTCTCATATCTGATAGCTCTGTATGAAGTGTTTTCCTTAGGAATTTCACCCATCAGGTCTATTATGAAGCCTCCGATGGTCTCGCTGTTCTCTGATACAAGCGTAACTCCCGCTTCATCTTCGAGATCATCAAGATATACGTTTCCGTCTACAACGTATTCGTTATCGCTTATCTTGTCGATTACTCTGTCTTCTTCATCAAATTCGTCATCTATGTCTCCGAAGATCTGCTCGATTATGTCTTCAACGGTTACAATGCCGCTGAATCCACCGTATTCATCGATAAGTATTGCCATATGATGACGAAGCTTCTGTAATTCTATAAATAATGAATCTACATTCTTGGTTTCAGGAACATAATATACCGGTCTCAAAAGATCCTTGATAACAACGTTGTCAAAGCCATTAAGACTTGCAGTCATTAGATAATCTTTGATGTGGAGAATACCGATTATATTATCGGGATCATCCTCATAAACAGGTATTCTTGAATGTTTCATTTCGACAAGCTCGTCAAAGTATTCTGAGCGGTCGTCGTTTACATCAATCATGAATACATCAGTTCTCGGCGTCATAATTTCATATGCAAGAAGATCGTCAAACTCAAATATCGAGTCAATCATTCGGCGACCTTCCTTGTTGATTTCGCCGGTTTCTTCAACCTTGTCAAGCATTGAAGTGAGCTCGTTCTGCACAGAACGAAGGTCAACATATTTCTTTATAAAGAAAATCAATGCAGCAACAAGAAGAATTATTGCAATTATCATTATCCAGATTATACTGGGCAGACTGTCAGACGACATATTTTACTCCTTTACAATAACATAATAAGGTAAACTATTTCTTCATTCTGAGAATGAAGTCAATTTCAGGTTTTCTTTTTAATCTTAATTTAATTATTTGCTGAGGATGAGGTGCAGACTGTATAGGATTCATTTCCTCATCATACATTTCCTCAATGTATTCCTCATAATATTCGGTTCCAGGTCCGAAAATCTCGATTGTATCACCGATTGAGAACTTATTACGTTGCTCAACTATTACAAGGTCATTCTCTGTATCAAAGCCCTTGACAAGTCCTACGAAAGAATAATCTCTCGTATAAGCGCTTGTAAGATAGTTCTGATCCTTATCCGTAGGCTTGTTGTAATAGAATCCGTGCGTGAATTCACGATGGCTTGCCTTGCAAAGCTCCTTAAAGTATTTCTCGTCATACTCATAGTTCTCGGGATCTTCAAGATACTTGTCTATTGCTGCTCTGTATGCCGAAACAACAGTTGCAACATAGTACATGCTCTTCATTCTTCCTTCGATCTTAAAGGAAGTTACACCCGCATTGACAAGGTCAGGTATGCAGTCGATCATGCATAAATCTCTTGAATTGAGTATGTAGCTACCCCTCGCATCCTCCTCGATAGGATAATACTCTCCCGGTCTTTGCTCTTCGACAAGAGAATATTTCCATCTGCACGGGTGTGTGCAAGCGCCTCTGTTGGCATCTCTTCCGGCCATAAAATTGCTGAGAAGGCATCTGCCGGAATAAGAAATGCACATTGCACCATGCATAAATGCTTCGATTTCAATGTCATCAGGAAGGTTTGCTCTCATGAATGAAAGCTCTTCAAGACTCATCTCTCTTGCCGTAACGATACGTTTTACTCCCTGCTCAACCCAGAAACCGGCAGTTACATAGTTTGTAGTGTTGGCCTGAGTTGAAAGATGAAGCTCTGCATCAGGAATCTGTTCCCTGATAAGCTTCATAACTCCCGGATCCGACACGATGAAAGCGTCGATAGGGATTTCCCTGATTTTGCCGATATAATCGCGCAAAAGCGGAATATCGTCGTTGTGCGGGTATATGTTTATAGTCATATATCCCCTGCAGCCATGCTCATGAATAAAGTCCATAGCTTCGGCAATTTCAGGTACGCTGAGATTGCCTGCTCCCGCTCTGAGGCTGAACATTTCGCCGCCGAAGTATACTGCATCAGCACCGTACATTATCGCTGTTTTCAGTTTTTCCATATCTCCCGCAGGTGCGAGAAGCTCAAGTTTATTATTCATTAAATTTAATCAAAGCAAGACCGTCTCCGCTGCTCAGCATGGAAACAGTCAAATCTTCCCTTTCGTTGATATAGTCAAGAAATTGTTTCATATATTTGATGTTTGTTCTGTGTCTTTTGCCGCCCTCATAAGAGCGATCTACGATCCATCCTCTCATAAGGATGTTATCGCATACAACAAAAGCTCCGGGTCTGCAAAGCTGCTCTGCCCTGTCGAAAAACTCTTTGTAATGGCTTTTGCCCGCATCAATGAAGACAAAATCGTATGGATCATCTTTACGTTCTTCAATAAGCTTATCCAGCATTTCAACAGCATCGCCTTTGAGGAACTCTATGCGTTCACCCTCGGGATATGATTCGAAATTGCGTGTTGCCACAGGAATCATTACAGGACCTCTGTCAATTGTTGTAATCCTGGCATTAGGCAAAGCTTTGGCAAAGAATAAAGCTGAATAACCATACGCTGTGCCGATCTCAAGGATGTGCTCAGGCTGAAGCTGTTTAAGAAGAATGCTGAGTATGCTTTCTGTTTCCCTTAAAATCAGAGGAACATTGTTGGCTTCATTCTCAGCTCTGAGTTCTGCCAGATCTTTATCCAAAGGCTTATAGTAGCTGTTAAGGAAATCTGTAACTTTATCATTTGTGATGTTCATTATTCGTCCTTTTCCTTTTCAGCCTGCTTAGCTTCACAAGCCTTTTTGTATTCAGCCTTAAGCGATTTATATTCGTCCTTATCTGCAGTAAATACATGTGTTCCGTCTAATTTCTTATTAAGAACATAGTATGTATTTTCAGATTCTTCCGGATATAATGCCGCTTTAATTGATTCTATTCCCGGCGAGCATAACGGTTTATCAGGGAATCCCCCGTCAAAGTCCATGCCTAGTTCGAGTCTGTTATGAATAACAGCCGAAATAGCAGCTCTTTCCTTGTCGATCGATGTCTCCTTCTCGATCATTGATGCAATGATGAGAATTTCTCTGACACTGTGACCCGATTCTTCTGCTCTCGCCTTATATTCTTCGGTAAAGTGAGTTCCGAATTCGTTGAGGAAAGTAGTAATAATCATTGCCGCATTGGCATCAGGACTCATCTCATATGTGCCCGGGAAAAGATATCCTTCAATCGCATCTGCTCCACTTACATCGGAATCGATAAAATCGAAAATACTGAAATCCACCTCTGAGGCTATCTTCATAAACTCCTCTTTATCACAGAAGCCTGCCTGATCAAGTGCCTCAGCAGTCTGTTTCACAGTAAGACCCGCCGGAATCTCATAACCGGATTCGGTGGTTACACCGTTAACCAGCGTTTCAGCAATATTTCTGAAATTCATGCATGGCGAAAGAAAGTATTTACCGGCCTGAAACTTTCCCTTGAAGTTGAGAATATCAGACAGAAATACAAATCTTGATGCATCACCTATAACTCCGCTTTCAACCAGCTTATCGGCAATCTCCTCAATGCTGTCCCCCTGGCTGATTGTAACATTGGTATATGTATTGTCAGTCCTGTCATAAGGTTGCTGCAGTGCTGTCAATACAGCAACAACAGTCAGAAGGATAGCAAGGATAATAATTGAAATGATAAGAGTGATCTTGATCTTCCTGTTATTCTTTTTTTCAGATACCCGAATATCAGTCATCTTACTTGGATCTTCCGAGGTACTCTCCTGTTCTTGTGTCGATCTGAATTCTTTCTCCCTCGTTAATGAAGATAGGAACCTGAACAACAGCGCCGGTCTCAACAGTTGCAGCCTTAGTAACGTTAGTAGCTGTGTCGCCCTTTACGCCAGGCTCAGTCTCAACAACCTCGAGGTCAACGAAGTTAGGAGCTTCTACTGTGAAAGCGTTCTCTTTGTAGAACTTAACAGTTGCCATGTCGTTCTCTCTGATGTACTTAACAGCATCAGCAACGAGCTCTGCAGTAAGAGGAACCTGATCGTAAGTATCTACATCCATGAAGTAGTAGAGTTCTCCATCATTGTAGAGATACTGCATCTGCTTAGTCTCAATGTGAGCCTTAGGGAACTTGTCGTTAGGGTTGAAAGCTTCTTCTCTTGTAGCTCCTGTAAGAATGTTTCTGTACTTTGTTCTTACGAAAGCTGCGCCCTTACCAGGCTTAACATGCTGGAATGACAGAACAACATGTGGCTTGCCATTCATCTCAAATGTTACACCGTTTCTGAAATCACTTGCATAAATCATAATTATTTACCTCTCTTTGATTTATATAAAATTAATTTATAAACTATTTAGTCATGCCGATTGCTTCGCCGATAATTCCGAATACATCATTCATCATCACTGACAGAGCTCCTTCTGCCTGGATGTATGATGCTGCCAAAGGCTTGGTAGCAATCATTGTGCTTAAGCTTGTAATTTTGCTCATAACCGAAGGATCAACTTCCTTGCCGGACATCTGAGCAGTCTGAATCTCGATCTGCATGCTCTGAAGGTCCTTGAGCATTGATGAAATCTGCTCATCCTTGTCTACTTCCTGACGAAGTCTGTCGAAGTTAATAAACTCCTGCGACTCTTTGATTGCCTTTGCCAGTGAATGAGCCTCGTCATATACGTTCATACACATCCTCCTATACATAAATTATCATCGGTAAAATTACCGGATTACGTCTTGTCTCCTTGTAGATGAAAGACTTTAAATCGTGTCTTATTGCCTTGACCAGCACTGCCTCATCGGTAGTACCTTCAGAAAGATGTCTTCCGAGTGCGTTGTAAATAACAGCTACTGCCTCGTCGAGAAGAGCCCGGCTTTCTTCAACATATACAAAGCCTCGTGTTCTGATTTCAGGAACTGCCATTATCGAAGCACTGGCTTTGTCGATAGCCACAGAAACGACAAAGATTCCTGACTGAGAAAGTATCTTTCTGTCCTTAAGCACTATACTTCCGACATCTCCGACACCATAGCCGTCAACCATGATATCCTCGCCTGAAGTATATTCCTTTGCTATCTCAGCCTTGCCGTCACCGATGCACAATGCATCTCCATTAGCCATAATGAAGATATTGTCCATACATTGACCAAGCGAGTTAGCGAGCTTAGCGTGCTCAGCGAGATGTCTGTATTCACCATGAGCCGGCATAAAGTATTTAGGTCTGAGAAGTGTATGTATAAGCTTCAGTTCTTCGCTTGATGCATGTCCTGAAACATGTACGTCCATTGAAGAAGCAGATACAATATCAACGCCCTTTTCATAGAGCTTGTCTATGATGGTTGAAACGATTTTCTCATTGCCCGGTATCGGTGATGATGAAAATACAACAACGTCCCTTTTCTTAAGCTTAACTGTCTTATGAGTTCCTTCCACCATTCTGCTGAGCGCGGACATAGGTTCGCCCTGGCTTCCGGTTGTAATGATAGTAAGCTGACTGTCTGAATAATTCTTGATTTCCGAAATGTCAATGAAAATCGACTGTGGAAGCTCATCGAGATATCCGAGCTCTCTTGCAAGATTCATAACATTTTCCATCGAACGTCCCGTTATCGCAATACGACGCTTGTGCTTCATGGAAGCTTCGATGAAGTACTTGATTCTGTGAATGTTCGATGCAAAAGTCGCAATTATTATTCTTCTGTCAGTATTATCGAAAATCTCATCGATTGATTTTCTTACTACAGCTTCCGAAGGTGTATAACCCGATCTCATTACGTTGGTGCTGTCGCACAGCAGTAGATCAACACCCTCATCACCCATTTGTGACAGTCTGTTCAAGTCGATTACTTTGCCGTCCAAAGGTGAATAATCGACCTTGAAGTCTCCGGTATGAATTACATGTCCACCCGGGAATTTTATTGAGAAAGCAAGAGAATCCGCAATGCTGTGGTTAGTCCTTATAGCTTCAACCTTAAAGCATCCGACGTTGAACTTGCTTCCGGGCTCAATAGTATGAAGATCTGCAATCATTGCATTCTCTTCAAGCTTGTGCTCTATGAGTCCAAGTGTGAGCGGAGCTGCATAAATAGGGACATTCATCTCCCTTAACAGGTAAGGTATGCCTCCTATGTGGTCCTCATGTCCGTGTGTAACTATGAGTCCCTTTACTTTCTCCATATTATTTCTGAGGTATGTAAAGTCCGGTATTACTATATCTATTCCGAACATTTCATACTCAGGAAAAGCAAGGCCGCAGTCGATAATCAGTATCTGATCACAGCACTCAATAACTGTGCAGTTCTTACCGATTTCCTTTAAGCCGCCAAGCGGAATAACCTTAAATGGTTCCTTCCTCGGCTGCTTTGGTCTTACGACCTGCTTCTTATTCCTTCTGTTCTTACCCTCACGGTAATTTGTTCTTTTTAAATCAGCCATATTATTCGGAGCCGTTATCTGACTACGAAGTTTACGATTTTGTTAGGAACTACGATGCTCTTAACCAGTTCCTTACCATCGAGCTCAGCCTTAATCTTTTCGAGTCCTTTAGCGGCTGCCTCAACTACCTCCTTATCTGTATTGTTAGGAAGGACAAGCTTGTCCTTGAGCTTTCCGTTAATCTGTACGATGATTTCCACTTCATCAAGAACCAGAGCGGATTCATCGAATTCAGGCCATGAAGTAACCTGATAAAGTCTGTCTTCGTGACCGAGCTCAGCCCAGAGTTCTTCAGTGATGTGAGGAACAAACGGATTGAGAACGATCAGCAGCTTAGTAATTGCATCGTTAAAGAGCGGCAGGTTCATCTCAGCGTTGCTCTTGTACTTGTACATCTCATTAACAAGTTCCATGATCGAGCTGATAGCGGTATTGAAGTTAAATCTTCCTCCAACGTCCTCACTTACCTTCTTAACGGTAGCATTGATCTTATAGTTCAGCTTCTTGTCAGCTTCATTTCTGATTTCAATCTTGCCGAACTCTGTTGTATCACCCTTGATCTTAGTGATGTAGTCATATATGAGTGTGTAAACTCTGCAGAGGAATCTGTATGATCCTGCTACACCGTCATCTGACCAGTCGAGCTCCTTTTCAGGAGGTGCTGCGAACAGAATAAACAGTCTTGCAGTGTCGGCACCGTATTTGTCCTGTATTTCTGCAGGGCTGACAACGTTACCGAGTGACTTTGACATCTTAGCTCCATCCTTAATTACCATGCCCTGAGTAAGCAGGTTCTTGAACGGCTCTTCGTATTCGCAAAGTCCGAGATCGTACATTACCATCTGGAAGAATCTTGCGTACATAAGGTGAAGAATAGCATGCTCTACTCCACCGATGTACTGATCTACATTCATCCAGTAATTAACCTTCTTTGAATCAAATACGAGCTTATCATTCTTAGCATCGCAGTATCTGAGGAAGTACCATGAAGAATCAAGGAATGTATCCATGGTATCGATCTCTCTGTGTGCAGGCTTGCCGCAGCATGGGCAAACTGTATCTTTGAAAGTTTCGGAAGTTGTGAGTGGCGAATCACCCTTTCCTGTGAACTTTACGTCTGTAGGGAGAAGTACAGGCAGGTTTTCTTCCTTCTCAGGAACCCAGCCGCATTCCTCGCAATATACCATAGGGATAGGTGTTCCCCAGTATCTCTGACGGCTGATGAGCCAGTCTCTGAGCTTGTAGTTGACTGTCTTCTTGCCGATTCCTTCTGCCTCAAGCCACTTAATGATTTCTTTGATGGCTTCTCTGTTGTTCATTCCGGTAAACTGTCCGGAATTGATCATTGTTCCCTCAGCAACTGCTGCCTCCTGAAGATTATCGAGATCAACATCAGGAACATCAACTACAGGGATAATGTCCAGACCAAATACCTTTGCAAAGTCAAAGTCTCTCTGGTCATGAGCAGGTACAGCCATGATTGCACCTGTTCCGTAGTCCATCATTACGTAGTCTGAAATATAAATAGGAACCTTCTTTCCGTTAACAGGATTTACGCAGTAATAGCCGATAAATTCACCTGTTTTCTCCTTGGTAAGAGAAGTTCTTTCGATTTCACTCTTACGTGCAGCTTCTGCTACATAAGCATTAACAGCTTCTTCATATTCTGTTCCTGCTGTAAGCTCCTTAACATAAGGATGCTCCGGTGAAAGAACCATGTATGTAACACCAAAGAGTGTGTCCGGACGGGTTGTATATACAACCAGATCCTTGTCAGTTCCGTCAATCTTGAAGGAGACCTCAGCACCCTCTGATCTTCCGATCCAGTTCTTCTGCATTGTCTTAACCTTATCCGGCCAGCCAGGAAGTGTATCAAGGTTATTGAGGAGTCTGTCAGCATACTCAGTGATCTTCAGATACCACTGTGACAAATACTTCTTGGTTACAGGAGTTTTGCAACGCTCACAGCATCCGTCGACTACCTGCTCATTGGCAAGTACGGTCTGACAGTCAGGACACCAGTTTACAGCCTGATCCTTCTTGTATGCGAGTCCCTTCTTATAGAACTGAATGAATATCCACTGCATCCACTTATAATAATCAGGCTTGCATGTTGCAACTTCTCTGTCCCAATCATAGCTAAGACCGAGAGAGTTAAGCTGATTATGCATGTCGTTGATATTGTCATTAGTCCATACGAAAGGATGAATGCCATGCTTAATAGCTGCATTTTCTGCAGGAAGACCAAATGAGTCCCAGCCCATTGGGTGGATAACATTATAGCCGTCCATCTTCTTGAATCTTGCAATTACATCTCCGATGGAATAATTACGTACGTGTCCCATGTGAAGCTTTCCTGATGGATATGGGAACATCTCAAGTACGTAGTATTTCTTCTTGTCATAATCTTCTGTTGTTCTGAAGGCGTTTTCATCCGCCCAGATTTTCTGCCACTTGCCCTCTATGGCCTTAAAGTCATATCTGTCCTGCATTACTAACTCTCCTCGTTCTTTATATATTTAACTTCTAACAATTGTCATTTCGCAGTCACTCCAAAGTCTTTCAAGAGTGTATTTCTCTCTGACATCCTGTGTAAATAAGTTGACGATAACGTCACCACCGTCAATAAGAATCCATCCCGTCTGAGGACGTCCGTCACTGTTCTTTGGAATAACACCTTCCTCAGCAAACTTGTCCTCTACGTCATTTGCAAGTGCTCCAAGCTGTCTTTCCGATCCGGCTGTAGCATTTACAAAGTAATCAGCAAATGAAGACTTTTCAGCAATATCAATTACTACGACTTCTTTAGCCTTCTTGCTGTCCAGCATTTCTGCTATTTTCTTTGCCAAATCTTTACTTTCCATTGTTTCTCCTTATTCGTTCAGTTATATAATCTCTCGCTTCAAGAGTTTCTTTATCAAGCTTTCTTCCCTTAGCAAGGATCATCTCAACAGCAAAATCCATTATGTACAGGCATGTAGTATCCAGATCTGTACATGCTCTTTCCTGAAGTGATTTAAGCTCCGGATAGTTTCTGTTCTCCTCGATTGCATCGGATACGTAGACAATCTCCTCAAGAAGAGACATTCCTACTCTTCCCGTTGTATGACTCTTTACGGCATTTAGAATATCCTCATCATCAACACCATACTCCTCATGAAGTATTGCTGCAGCGATTTTGGAATGTGCAAGTGCTGAATTTCCGAGATACTCTTCGGATATACCATACTTTACAACCAGTCTGTCACTTTCTGCCTGGTCAAAGCATTTTGCTATATCGTGATAGCGTCCGGCAAAAGCCGCTTTCTCTGTATCCGCACCGTATATCGTCGCAAGCTTGATCGCCATTTTCTCAACACCGAGACTGTGTCTGTATCTCTTCTCGCTGAGAACCTCTTTCATGAATTGCTCTAGCTGGTCTCTATTTGTACAGTATATGCTCAATAATATATTCCTCTACTCCCGGAAGAACCATGTCTGAAATACTGATGCCTTCATTAACCCTTCTTCTGATCTCTGTGCCCGAAACATCCATAGGCGGCATTCCGATAACATGTATCTCAGCATTGTATTTCCTTCTCAGGTCCTCGATCTTGTTAAGGGCTGCATCTGTATCTGTTCCCGGTCTGGATTTATCTGTTATGAGAGGGAAATTGCGAAGGATTTCCTCTCCCTTATACCATGTGTCGATCTGTACAACAGAATCCATTCCCAGGACAAAATATATCTTCTGATCGCACACAGAGCTCCAATGTGTCAATGTGTTGTAAGTATACGAAGGCTCTTCAAACATCAATTCATAATTTGACAGTCTGAAAGCCGGATTATATGAAAGCACCTGGCTTATCATGCCGCATCGGTCTTCACCTGAGCTTACCTTGCGGTCCTGCTTAAATGGTGAAACATAAGCAGGCATAAAATACAGTTCGTCAAGACCTAGCTCCTTAACTGCATAATCCGCAAGTGTGACATGCGCTATATGAATCGGATCGAAGCTTCCTCCGTATATTGCGATCTTCTTATCGCTTCCCATTAGTTCTCCTTAACAACTGATATTCCGAGTTCCTCAAGCTGTGAATCCTCAACGATTCCTGGTGCCTCGCAAACCGGACATTCTGCATTCTGATTCTTAGGGAATGCGATAACCTCTCTTATACTCTTCTCGCCGAGAAGCAGCATTACGAGTCTGTCAAGACCATATGCAAGACCTGCATGTGGTGGTGCACCGTACTTGAACGCTTCGATAAGGAATCCGAATTTCTCCTGGCAGTCATCTTCAGTAAGTCCGAGCACCTCGAACATCTTAGCCTGAAGCTCTCTGTCGTGAATTCTTACGCTTCCTCCGCCAAGCTCAACACCGTTAAGTACGATATCATACGCATTTGCATTAAGTCCGAGAATGTCGCCCTCATCAAGCTTGTAAAGCTCGTCGAGCTTAGGCTGTGTGAACGGATGATGCATTGCCTTGATGTTTCCTTCTTCATCTTCCTCGAACATAGGGAAATCAACAACCCATAAGAAGTTGAACTGATTGTCATCAAGAAGTCCGAGAATGCCGGCAATTCTTCTTCTGAGGAAGCCGAGTGAATCGTATGTAACCTTGGAGGTTCCGCTTACGATAAATACGATGTCACCCTTCTTAGCCTCACACTTGTCAAGGATTGCCTGAAGCTCAGCTTCGTCGAAGAATTTTCCGACTGAAGAGCTGATGCCGTTGTCGTCGCTCTTGATCCATACAAGACCCTTTGCGCCGTAGTGCTTTACTTCCTCAACCAGCTTATCGATTTTCTTTCTTGAAAATTCTGCTGCACCGCCCGGAACACAGATACCTCTGATATCTCCGCCATCCTTAAGTGTGTTTGTGAATACCTCGAATTTGCAGTCTGCAAAGAGGTCGTTAAGCTTCATAAGCTCAATGTCGAAACGGGTATCAGGCTTATCCGAGCCGTATCTCTCCATTGCCTCCGCATAAGTCATTCTCTTGAAAGGAGTTTCGATATCGATTCCCTTTACTTCCTTCATTACCTTCTTGAGGAAGCCTTCCTGAATCTCGATGATTGTATCTTCATCAGCAAATGAACACTCAAGGTCTATCTGAGTGAATTCAGGCTGTCTGTCTGCTCTTAAATCCTCATCTCTGAAGCACTTTGCAATCTGGAAGTATCTGTCTGTACCCGATACCATCAGCAGCTGCTTAAAGAGCTGTGGTGACTGTGGAAGTGCATAGAAGCTTCCGTTCTTTACTCTGCTAGGTACAATGTAGTCTCTTGCGCCCTCAGGTGTGGACTTGATAAGAATCGGAGTCTCAACCTCTGTGAAGCCCTGCTCATCAAAATAGTCTCTTGCACACTTTACAACCTTATGTCTGAATGTAAGGTTTCTCTGCATCTTGTTCTTTCTGAGATCAAGATATCTGTACTTAAGACGAAGATTATCATCTACATTATCATCATCCTTTACATAGATTGGAGGTGTTTCGGACTTCGAATAAATCTCAAGTTCATCAGCGAAAACCTCGATATCTCCTGTTGGGATATTGCCGTTCTTGGAGCTTCTTTCCTTAACTACGCCCTTGATTCCGATACAGAATTCGCTTCTAAGGGACTTGGCCTTCTCAAGAATAGCTTCTCCGAGATCATCATTGAAGGTGATCTGTGTAATACCGCTTTTGTCTCTAAGGTCAACGAATACAAGGCTTCCAAGACTTCTTGCCTTTGCAACCCAACCGTTAAGAACTACTTCCTTCTCAACATCTGCAATGCGGAGTTCGCCGCACATATGTGTTCTCTTATAAAGCATTTGTCAAATCTTCCCTTCTGATTTTAATTTGTTCACCATTAGTCATATTTTTAAGTGTAAGCTCTCCGCTTGCAACTTCATCATCACCGATAACAACTGTGTATTCAGCTCCTATCTTGTTGGAATACTTCATCTGCCCCTTAAGATTTCTTTCCTTGGTGTCAAGCTCAACTCTGTATCCCTGATTTCTGAGTTCATGTACAAGGCCGATTGCATACTCTCTTGCATCGTCACCGATCCATGCTACAAACAGTTGTGGAACAGGATCTGCTGCATATTCCTTGCCTGAGATGTCCATCATCATCAGCAGTCTTTCCTTACCGAGTCCAAAGCCTACGCCCGGCATATCAGGTCCGCCTACCTCTTCAATAAGATGGTCATATCTTCCGCCGCCGCATACAGTTCCCTGTGCACCAATTTTGGTAGTAATAAATTCGAAAGCTGTCTTAGTGTAATAGTCAAGGCCTCTAACGATTGAAGGATCCACAACATACTTGATTCCCATAGCATCCAGATGCTTCTGAAGCTCCTCCATATCCTTGCGGCAGTCGTCACACAGATAGTCGATCATCATTGGAGCACCTTCTACCAGAGACTGGCAGATCTCTGATTTGCAATCAAGAATTCTCATAGGATTCTTTTCGAATCTTGACTTGCAGGTATCGCAAAGCTCATCAAATTTAGGTCTTATAAAGTCCTGTAACGCCTTTCTGTAAACAGGTCTGCACTCTCTGCATCCTACACTGGAGATATGAAGCTCGATATCTTCTACTCCCATTCTGTTCAGGAAGTCATATCCGAGTGCAATTACCTCAGCATCGGCAAGCATGCTGTTTGTGCCAAAGTTCTCGATTCCGAACTGGTGGAATTCACGAAGTCTTCCTGCCTGCGGCTTCTCGTATCTGAAGCATGAAGTGCTGTAGTAAATCTTCGTTGGCTGAGTTTCAGCATAAAGATTGCTCTCGATGAAAGCTCTTACTGTCGGAGATGTTCCCTCTGGCTTTAGTGTAATGCTTCTGTGTCCAAGATCTTCAAAAGTGTACATTTCCTTCTGAACGATGTCAGTTGTATCACCTACCCCTCTGTTGAAAAGCTCTGTAGCTTCGAATGTAGGCGTTCTCATCTCTTTAAATCCGTATTCCGAACAGATTTTAGCCCATTCCTTCTCGATATACTGCCATTTGTACGCATCTGCCGGCAGCAGATCTTTTGTGCCCTTAGGCGCTTTAATAGCCATTTTAACCTCCGTAATATGCATTCTTTCTTTCGAGCATCTCATCGAAACGCTCGTTGTATACCATATAGTTGCTTACATTAGGAACTCTTTCCAGTCTGTCTTCATCCGGAAAATAAATCTTTCCGATTGCACCGGCTCCAAGTCCGACGACAGTCTGTTTTTCTTCCATGATTCTTATATTGTAGATGGAATGCTTGCCCATCTTACAGTATCCGATATTCTCCTGAGCACCTATCTGATGCTTCTGTCTGTATATATAGTAAGGAATATATCCTTCAGATATCAGTTTTTCATGTGCAAAGCGCAGCATATTTGAAACAGTTTCTACGTTCTTTCTGTAATAGTCAGGGTCCTCGTCTTTAAGTCTTGAACCGCTCTTAACCGAAAGCGTGTGCACTGTAATGTTGTTTGCGCCAAAGCCGATTACCTTCTCAAGGCTGTCTTTAAAATCATCAAGATTCTCCTCGGGAAGGCCTGCTATAAGGTCAGCGTTAATAACATCAAAATCATATTTACCGGCCAGTTCATAAGCCTTCACTATGTCGGAAGATCTGTGTGATCTGCCGATTAGCTTAAGCGTATGGTCCTTCATTGATTGAGGATTAATGCTTATACGGGAAATCCCGTTAGCTCTCATCGCTTCGAGTTTGCTGTCTGTGATGGTATCCGGCCTTCCTGCTTCAATCGTAAACTCAATTCCTGCAGGATCCACTCCCAGATAGTCCTTAACAGCCTGTATAAGTCTCTCCAGCTGGGAACTGTCAAGTGTCGTCGGCGTTCCTCCACCTATGTACAGGCTTTCAATAACCGCACCTGTGTCTCTAAGAATTCCGCCCGTGTATTCAATCTCTTTAATAAGATTGCCAAGGTACTTCTCTATTTCAGCTTCACTCGCTACATTGGATGCAAACGAGCAATATGCGCATCTTGTAGGACAGAATGGAATACCTATGTAAACGGAAAGCTTTTCTGAAGGATTTCCTTTAACATTTTCCAGCTGATACAGCATAATCTGTCGAAGAATTTCGAGCTTAGCTTCAGATATCAGATATTTCTCCTTAAGCTCTGCAAATGTATCCTCTACTGAACCGGTTCTCTTATATATGTCCAAAGCAAGCTTAAGAGGTCGTACGCCGGTCAGAGTTCCCCAGTCCGACCTGATTCCGCTTATCTCCTGAAGAAGCAGATACAGCTCTCTTTTGATCGTGTCTCTGTCGTCGGAGCCTGCAGCATTTACAAGAAAGCTGTTAGGGCAGAGGCAGAGCTTCGAATTTCTGATCTTAATTCCGATTACCTCGAAATCGTCATCATTAAGGAATACTCTGCAAAGCTCTCCGTAATGGTAATCATTATCTATGTTGTTAATATAGAATCTATACAAAAGGATTTGCCCTCTTTTCGTAACCTATTGTTGTCGCATCTCCGTGTCCCGGAAATACAGTAATGTCTTCGTCAAGGACGTAAAGCCTCTCATTGATGGACTTAACAAGCTGATTCCAGTTGCCTGTCTCAAACGACGTGTTTCCGACCGATAATCTGAAAAGTGTGTCTCCACTGAACAGCTTTTCGTCTCCGAGAATGCACATTCCGCCTTCAGTGTGTCCCGGAGTATATATGAATTCCAGCTCAGTTTCGCCAAGCATAAGCTTCTCATTGTCGGCTGCATATATTCCCGGTTCAGGACACTTAAGTCCTGCGGCACCGTAGTATGCATATTCCTGTCCAAGAGCCTTGCCAAGCAGAAATCTCTCGGCATCAGATGCTACAAGAACAGCATCCTTATACTCTTCCAGGTACTTCTCAGCACAGGAAAAATGGTCGAAATGGCAATGTGTAAGCAACACATATTTTAAAGTGTTCTTATCTCCTATATCCGAAGCTATTTCTTCTCCGAAATATCCCGGATCAACGATTGCTTTGATGCCTGTGGCTTCGTCAGTGATAAGATATGTGTTTTCTCCAAGCTGTCCCTTAGGATAGCACTTTACTGTAAGTCCCATTTAATACCTCTATTTAAGTCTGAATACTTTCTCAACACCTTCTATCTGTCTGAGCTGCATCAGCAGTCTTTGCATCTGATGCATATCGGAAATAGAAACTGTAAGAATAGTGTTTGTAAGATCCTCATCTCTGTTGGCACCGATGTTTAGACCCAGAATCTCTATATCGCTGTCATCACAGACCTTGGATATATCTTTGAACAGGCCTTTACGCTCAAGTGAGCATACCTGAATGTCTGCATGATATGTGTTCTTGCTATCCGGAGTATCCCAGAAAACCTCGATAAGCCTGTCTTTGTCTTCATCCTGAAGATTTACGATGTTGGTACATTCTTTTCTATGCACCATTATTCCTCTGCCTCTGGATATAAAGCCTACTATGCTGTCTCCCGGTACAGGATTGCAGCATGGAGCTCTTCTGATAAGCAGGTTGTCTGTCCCTCTGACAACAATGCCCGGATCGGAGCCTGATGTTCCTCTTACAACAGGTCTCTTCTTGATTTCAATCTCGTCCTTCTCTGATTTCTTGATCAGATTGTCTGCCTCATAGTATTCGATCAGCTTCTGGCCGAGTTTGGAAACAGAATTACCGCCTCGTGAAATCTGCAGATACAGTTCATTAACATTGCTGCAGTTGAAATCTTTGACGGCTTTAAGAATGTATGCATTCTTGGTAACTGCAGAAGGTTCATAGCCCTTCTTTCTGATATAGCTGGTAATATTGCTCTTACCTCTGTCTATATCGTCATCTTTGTTGGCTTTGCGAAGCCAGTTTTTGATTTTGTGTTTAGCCTGCGAAGTCTTGCATTTATCAAGCCAGTCAATGCTTGGTCCCGATGAATTCGCAGAAGTAACAATCTCGACTATATCTCCGTTATTGAGCGTATGGTCGATCGTTACCATTTTGCCGTTGACCTTGGCACCGACACAGCGTACACCGACGTCAGTATGAACCTTAAACGCAAAGTCCAGCGGTGTACTTCCGGCTGTAAGCTCCATTACGTCGCCGCCCGGTGTAAATACGAACACCTGGTTGTCAAAGAGATCCATTTTGACGGTCTCAAGGAATTCAACGGAGTCCTCGGAATCCTTCTGAAGCTCAATCGCCTGTCTCAGCCATGAAAGCTTCTGCTCGTCGTTGTCCTCTGTGTCGCTTATCTTGCCCTCTTTGTATTTCCAGTGTGCAGCGATACCATATTCAGCAATACGATGCATCTCGTAGGTTCTTATCTGAATCTCGAAAGGCTCACCGTTGTCACCGATTACAGTCGTATGAAGCGACTGATACATATTAGGCTTCGGCATCGCAATATAATCTTTAAATCGACCCGGTATAGGCTTCCATCTGTTGTGAACAAGTCCCAGGGTCGCATAACAGTCCTTTACGCTTGATACAAGAACTCTTACTGCCAGGAGGTCGAATATTTCATCAAGCTCTTTATGCTGTATTATCATCTTCTTGTAAATGCTGTAGAGATGCTTGGAACGGCCCTTTACCTCATGCTGAATATATGCAGTTTCAAGCTCCTCATTGATCTCAAAAATGAGCGTGTCTATATTCTTCTCATATTCAGCCTTCTTAACAGCTACCTGGTCGGAAAGCTTCTTGTAATCGAGCGGATGCAGATATTTGAGCGCAAGGTCCTCAAGCTCAAACTTGATGCTGAAAATACCGAGTCTGCCTGCAAGTGGAGCATATATCTCCAGAGTTTCAAGAGCCTTGCTCTCTCTCTTGTTGGTAGGCATATACTCCAAAGTCCTCATATTATGAAGACGGTCTGCAAGCTTAATGATCAGTACTCTGATATCTTTGGTCATAGCGAGGAACATCTTACGGAAGTTCTCAGCCTGTATTTTTTCATTAGAATCGAATTTGATATTTCCAAGCTTTGTAACACCTTCTACAAGAAGTGCAATTCGCTCGTCAAAGTCTTCGATAAGCTGTTCCTCGTTATATTCTGTGTCCTCAACGGAGTCGTGAAGGAGTCCGGCAACTATTGCCTCGTTATCCATACCGAAATTCGCAAGGATTTTGGCCACAGCAATCGGGTGAATGATATAAGGTTCACCACTCTGTCGCTTCTGTCCGTCATGAAGTCTGTATGCAATGTCGTAAGCCTTGGCGATGATTGAATCGTCGTACTTAGGATTAATTGCAACCAGATCGTTCATGAAAGTTTCGGTACTGAGATCAATAATTCCTCTGATTGCCATTTAAACTCCTATAAAACTATCCCGTCGTCTTTTTTATTCTTGGAAGCTCCCTTACTTCCCTTTGCATTTTTCTTGTTCTTCTTATCTTCCTCGAGCTTTGCAGTGTACTTTGACATGCCGTCCTTCTTTGTAAGCTCATACAGTACAGGGCTGCAAAGGCAAATTGATGAATATGTTCCTACCAGTACACCGATCATGAGAGGAATAAGGAATTCTCTCAGCTCTGATCCTGCCATGATGAACAGCGGAATCATAACACACAGTGTAGTAAGAGATGTCATTACAGTTCTGGAAAGAGTCTGATTGATACTGTTGTCAATAAGTGCAACATTCTCTTTGCGCTTATAGAACTTTGTGTTCTCTCTGATTCGGTCAAATACTACGATTGTATCGTTGATGGAATATCCTACAACTGTGAGGATACCTGCAACAAATGGGTTGTTGATTGCAAAACCGAAAATAGCATATGCCGAAAGAGCAATCAGCACGTCGTGGCCGAGACCTAGAAGTGCGGAAAGACCATACTTCCATGTCTTAAATCTGAATCTTATATAGATAAGCATGCAGATTGCCGCAATCAGTATCGACTTGATGGCATTATGCTTCAGATCCTGTCCGACTGTAGGTCCGAACTCTTCGGAAGCAAGAACAGCCTTGTCTCCTATGTTGAACTGTTTATCGATCGTATCAACGACCTTAGCTCTGTCTGCTGCCTTAAGATCCTTGATAGTCTTGATAACTATCTGAGTATTTCCTTCTCCCGCATATACGATAGTAGGATCAAGGTCGTAGTCAGCGATGCATTCCTTAACATCATCGATGCTGACCTCCTGCCCCATCTCAAGCTGAAGCATTGTACCGCCTGTAAAGTCGATTCCGTAGTTGAAGCCTCTTGCTACAGCAAATACCAGTCCTATAGCGATAACAGCGATGCTGATGCAGTAGAATATCTTTCTCTTTTCAATGAACTTGATGTTGAAGTTGATGTGCTTCTTAGGAGAACCGTCTTCATTCATCCCGAACATCTTGTTCTTACCGAACTTCTTGCTCTCTGCAATAATATTTACGAAGAGCTGAGTAATAAGGACAGCTGTGATGATGCTGACGATAGTACCGATCATCAGTGTAAGTGCAAAGCCCTTAACCGAAGTAGTACCGATCAGGTAAAGTACGAAAGCAGCGATCAGTGTTGTTGTCTGTGAGTCGATAACTGTTGACAGCGCTGCGTGATATCCCATATCTACCGCAACTCTTACTGACTTGCCCTTCGAAATCTCTTCTCTGATACGAGTGAAGATAATAACGTTAGAGTCTACAGCCATACCGATTGACAGGATGATACCTGCAATACCAGGCAGTGTGAGTACTGAACCCATACCTGCCATTATCCAGAGTACTACCTGAACATACAGCAGCAGTGCGATGTCAGCAATTACTCCAAGAACACCGTATACGATTATCATCAGAAGCAGAACAATTCCAAGTCCGATGATTCCGGCGATAGCACTGAGTCTCAGGGCGTTAGCTCCGATAGTTGCAGTCTCGACAGATGAATTTACTTCCACCAGGTTAGCAGGAAGTGCACCGCCTCTGATAAGTGCTGAAAGCTCTGAAGCCTCTGTCTGTGAGAATCCGCCCGGTCTTGTGATCTCGCAGGATCTTGAATTGATCTTCTCTGAAACCGTAGGAGATGAAATCATCTCATCGTCAAGCATGATTACGATTGCATGAGAATCAACTGATTCCTCCCAGCCTTTCTTGACTTCTACTCCGTTTACGGCCTTGCCTGTTGCATCGGCAAACAGATCAGAACCCTCTGTAGTGAAATCAATGGTAATCTTGTAACCGCCGTGATCTGAGTCCGTAGCAATCTGTGAGTCGCTGATACCCTCACCTGTCAGAGCCTCGGTTCCGTCAGCAAGAAGGAATCTAAGCTGAGCTGTACGTCCGATCTGTCTGATGGCTGATTCGGCATCCTCAACTCCAGGCATCTCTACTCTGAGTCTGTTGGTTCCTTCGATGGAAACAGTTGCCTCGGAGATACCCATGGCGTTAACTCTGTTCTCAAGAACTTTCTTAGTCTGTTCCATTACCGCAGTAAGATCAGTTCCTGTTTCTTCTGTATCCGCCTCAAGCAGTACATATACACCGCCATTGATATCAAGTCCGTACTTAAGATTGTCATTAAGATTACCGAACTTATCACCAATACCGAAAATCGATACATACCAAGCGAAAACAAGAATCACGAGAACTATTACCGCAAATACTTTTCTTTTTACGCTCTTCATAAAAATTCGATCCTTTCATTAGTGTTTTGTCAAAAAATGCGCATAAATCGGCATTAAACAAATATTCAATCTATTTTACGACAAAACGCCTGTAATTTCAATAAAAAAGCACCCTTTAAGGGTGCTTAAATGTATATTATTAAATACCTGCTGAAAGGTTTACTGTTCAGTCTTTTCTATGACTTATTCTTCAACCTTTTCCTCTGTCTTTGCAGCAGCATCGGATTTCTTACCGAGCTTCTTAGGTGTAACCTTCTTCTCTCTGTCAGGAGTCTTCTCTTCTACAGCCTCTTCCTTCTTTGCAGGCTTCTTAGCTGCAGCATTTCCGCCACCCTGGCCCTTGTTTACACTTGCAATAGCAGTCTTAATAAACTCAATCTTATTCTTCTCTGCGCCTGTTGTAATAACAACTGTCTTATCAGTGATCTTAACGACCTTTCCGATAACGCCGCCGATAGTCATAATTTCATCGCCAACTGCCAAGCTGTTTCTCATCTCAGCATCAGCTTTTTCCTTCTTCTTCTGAGGTCTGATCATCATGAAGTAGATAAGAGCGATAAATACTACTAACAAAATAATGTTTCCTACTGGCATAATATACCTCCTTGTAATGGTGCCGGTGGTGGGGGTCGAACCCACACGATATTGCTATCACGGGATTTTGGATCCCGCGCGTCTGCCAATTCCGCCACACCGGCAAATTGGCTGATTAAAAAATTTACCTATAAAAAATGGTGTGGATGGAGGGACTCGAACCCTCACGGTCTCCCACATGGCCCTCAACCATGCGCGTCTGCCATTCCGC
>JAGHUV010000020.1 GCA_018064665.1 Candidatus Crickella caballi
CAGCAACCAAGCTCAGCAAGAAGATCAAATAAGTTAATATGAAATAAGAAGAGAGCCGGGGGTTAAGTTCATAAGACTTCCGGCTTTTAATGTGGGGCTATTTGACTGGTATGTTGGTTATCTTCGGCTTGTCATGAAACAATCTCATGTAAAAACCAACTCACAATTTGTCTCGCACAAATTTACCTTTGGAAGAAGAGCTGCCGTTATGATTTATTAGAAGGAGGGATGCTTATACGAGTGTCCCTCCAATTATGCCTATGATATAATTGTCTAGGGAGCATGATTATATGGATAATATAGAAGAGATCATAAAGAATACTACTGAAGAAAATCAGAGCAAGACTGACTGGACCAAAGCGTGGAGCACAAAGTATCCTGTTCTGGGCGCCTATCAGAATGAGGTCGATATCCCGTGTTATGCTGCGAAAATCCGGGAGATGTTTACTGATCTGCAGAATAGATACGGATACAGCGAACAGGATGCGATGCTGGTTCTGAAAGACATACTCGCACATGAGTATATGGACAAGCGGAAGAAATAAACAAACTTGAAGGTTTGTAGAGGAGAGAATCATGAAAGAGGAATGCCTTATTTGCAAAGCACCACTGGAATATCTAAAGGAAGATGTTGAAATGGAGTGTACTATTTGCCATAAAAAAGAACTTAGTAAAACTAGATGTATCAATGGCCATTATGTATGCAATGAATGTCATACGCAAGGAATTGATAGTATTTTTGGCGTTTGCTTTGAAGAATCTTCAAAGAATCCGGTAGAGATTCTCAATAAAATGATGAAGCTTCCATTCTGTCATATGCATGGACCAGAGCATCATATCATGGTCGGTGCGGCACTTTTAACTGCCTATAAGAATGCGGGTGGTGAAATTGATCTTGAAAAAGCTTTAACTGAAATGAAAAATAGAGGCCAAAGTGTGCCTGGCGGTGCTTGTGGATTTTGGGGTGCCTGCGGTGCCGGTATAAGTTCGGGAATGTTTGTTTCAATCATATCCGGATCAACCCCACTTGCGAACGAACCTTTCGGTCTAGCTAACAGGATGACAGCAAAATCACTTGAGGTTATCGGTTCAACTGGTGGTCCGCGCTGCTGCAAGCGAGATTCATACCTTTCCATTCTCTCTGCCATTGATTTTGTTAAAGAGTATTTTGGCATTGAAATGGATAGACATGACATCATCTGCGATTTCTCTTCAAAGAACAATCAGTGCATAGGAAAAAGATGTCCGTTTTCAAAAGCTAATCACTAAGACAAATTGGAATTTAACGAGGTGAAAGAACATGAACTACTCCTTGGAGAATATTGGAGATAAAGTGATCTTTACTTATGAAGGGAAAACGTATGAGCTTAGATCTCATCCATATGAACCCTGTCTTTACATATACGAGAATGATGAAATGATAAAGATTCTTCACAACGCATTTGAGGCCTATGATCTTGTTTCTGGGTTTGAAGCCGGAGAGATGTTGACAGGACCGGACGGCAAGAAATATGATGAGTATTCATTCTGCAAGGTTTTATCTGCTGCAATCAGAGATAGTCGTTATGAGATGAATTGGACCTTTGCAGATAGGTTAGCGGAATAACAAATCCGAATTTGTGGAGGTGTTAGCATATGTGGTTTGTATTTGCACTGTTGTCTGCAATATTTGCAGCTCTTACTTCAATACTGGCGAAAGTCGGTATAGAAGGAGTTAATTCTAATCTCGCAACAGCAATCAGGACGGTTGTTGTTGTAATCATGGCATGGGGAATGGTATTTCTCACAAATGCACAAGGTGGCATTTCTGCTATTGGAAAGAAGAGCTGGGTGTTTTTGATTCTGTCAGGGTTGGCAACAGGAGCTTCATGGCTATGTTATTACAGAGCTTTACAGCTGGGCGAAGCATCAAAGGTAGTGCCGATTGATAAATTAAGTGTTGTAATAACCTTGATTTTAGCCTTTGTTTTCTTACATGAAGAATTCACGGCGAAGTCTTTCCTTGGTTGTGCTTTAATTGGCGTTGGAACGTTGGTTATGGTTTTATAAATCCCAGCTTGTCGAGCAATCAAACATTTGAATTAATCAGACAACATTGCCGGGACGATTTCGTTCCGGCTTTTAATATGGAAAAGAAACAGTATATGTTTCGGAAAGGAAGAAGAATATGGTGAATCCATTTATTGTTCCTCAGGAAGGAACAGCCTTAGCTTGCGATGTGAAATTCTATACCATCAGCGAGGTGGCAGAGTTGACGAGATGGTCAGAGAAGACCGTGCAGAAACTCTTCAACGCACCAGACTTTCCATCAGCTGATTTTGGCAGAGGCAAAGTCGTTGAGGCTCATGCCCTGATCGAGTACTTCAAGACCAAGCATGAGAGATCGAAAGATAATTATTGGAATTGAAAATGATAACTTTACTTTCGTGCTAATATAAATTATAATATTAGCACGAAAGTAGGTGAGGCATATGACAGGTTATGATATAGAACATATAATGGCAGATAGAGATTTAATTACAGTTAACGAAGCATTGTCAAGCGGGATTAGTAAACCGCAGTTATATGAAACGCTAAAAAAAATGAATTATGAAAAGGTTGGACATGGTGTTTATGCAGCTCCGGAATCATGGGTAGATGAAATGATGGTGCTCCATTTGAGGTGTCCTAACGCAGTTTTTTCTCATGATGAGGCTTTGTATTATCATGAGCTTGTTGATAGAGAACCAATGCAGCATACTGTTACTGTTTATAGCGGATACAATACCAAGCGTCTTACTGATGATGGGATAAAGGTGTATACAATAAAAAAAGAATTTCTGGAACTTGGAAAGACAATTGTGACGAATAACATGGGCAATAAAATCCCTATGTATAACCTTGAAAGAACCATTTGTGATCTGGTAAGGAATAGAAGTAACTATGAAATTCAGGATTTTCAAACGGCATTAAAGACATATGTCAGAAGGAAAGATAGGGATCTAAATCTGCTAATGGATTATGCGAAGAAGCTTAGAGTTGAAAAGAAGATAAGACAATATTTGGAGGTGCTGATCTAATGAAATTGTCTGCAGAACAGATAAAAGGAAGAATAAGAAATATAGCAAAAGAGAATAGTGCAGATGCTCGTGCATTGATAAGAATGTATATGATGGAAAGATTCCTGGAACGAGCATCAGTTTCTGCATATAAGGATAATATTATTGTGAAGGGTGGATTCTTGGTTACAGCCATGGTTGGCGTGAATATGAGATCTACTATGGATATTGATGCAAGTATAAAGAATATAAATCTCTCTATGGACGATGCAAAGAAGATGATAGCAGATATTGCATCAATAGAGTTGGATGATGGAATAACCTTTGTTGTTAAGGATGCGGCGGACATTATGGACGATGCTGACTATCCGGGTATAAGAATCTATTTAGATGCGTTGATTGATAGAATAAAGATGCCATTTAAGGTGGATATTTCAACGGGGGATATAATTACTCCTGCAGAAATACAATATGATTACAAGCTTTTACTTGAAGATAGGAGCGTTACGTTGTGGTCGTATAATATAGAAACGTTGTTGAGCGAGAAAATACAAACAGTTTTATCTCGAGGCGTTCTTAATACAAGAATGAGAGATTTTTACGATATTTATATGCTCCAATTGAAGTGCAGATATGACATCGATTATGAAGTGCTGGCTGAGGCGCTTAATTCAACATGTAATAAACGTGGAACACCAGATGTTTTAAATGATGCAGAAAAGATCATTTATGAGATTTCTAATGATACTATCATGAGAAACAGATGGGACGCATATCGGAGAAAGTATGATTATGCTTCAGGGATTAGCATTGATATGGTACTAGATTCAGTAAAAAAAATAACATGGAGCAGTTTTTGAATATAAATCCAGATGAGGTAATTCATATACTGCATTATAAGGAGCTTGTAAAAAAATATAATGACGTTGAGAGATATACGAATTCACATTTCGTACCAATGAAATATATATCAACAATGTCGATAAAGACCTTACCTACACAAACACAGGCGTAAAAATGAATTTCGCCGGCACAGAGCATGCAGGACATAATGTTGTGTACGAATATACATTCGAAATGGTAGTATTATATTGTAAACATGCAAATATTGAGGAGGGTACATTATGAAGAAATATTTACCTATCGTTCTCATGCTGATCATGGCGGCAGGAATTTTCGCCGGCTGCTCCAGCGAAGGTAATGGTAACAGCGGAGTTGATGTTGACTTAAAGTGCGTCGAATCTTCTGCGACTGCTCTGGTTGGGTCCTTTGCAAACAATTCCGGAAAAGATGTTAATGCAAAGGTCACAGTGGTCTGGTATGACGAAGATAATAATCAGATAGGGGAGTCGGTTTCAGAAATTCCATATCTGATGCAGGATGATGTTGTGTTTGATATATTTGACTTAGGCGAACCTTATGACCATTATGATTATATGGTAGAGACAGGAGAGCCTTCGGATAAGGCCATTGCATTCTATGAGAATCTGACAGTGGAGGGTGACATGGATGCAGATGGCAGTATTTCTTATAAGGTAGGCGGCGGAAACGGCGAGACTTATGAGACTGATGTGGTTCTTGAGTATCTGGACGAGGAAGACAATGTGATTGACTATAACCTTAAAACGATTAAGGCTTCCGGCATAGCGACTGGTTCTTTCCCAGCCACAAAAGCTTCCGGATGCGTAGGATACAGAATGAATCTTATCCCTAAGGACATGATGTAAAAAAAGAACGGGGAAGTTGCTTCTGGCAGCTTCCTTGTCTTTATCTTAGTCTTTTGAACCAGTTTTGAATGTTGGCAACTTTATAGAATTATTTGAGCATCTCGATACATTGATATTCAAATTGCAGGAATTCTACATGCGAAACTGTGAGATAGGTCTTGGAATGAAGCTTGATGAGCTTCAGAAATATGGAGAGGCCATAGTCATATCATCTGATGCCTTTGCAACTTTGAGAGATTATCTTTCAGAGCATGAGGGTCTCGGTGGACCTGTAGACGACAGACTGGAAATAGTATAATGATCAAAAGTGTGTCCCGGTGCACAGGAATGCGCATTGGGACATGTTTATTTTTTTGTAAAAAATCATTGACTGTTCACCGGCGGACAGATCTAGACTGCGTATAACAAATAGATATATGCAAGATCACAGTAAGAAAAGGGGGTGTGTCTTATGATCAAAGATCATCTGTTATTAAGATATCTGGAGGAACAGTCCTTCGTAGACATGTTCATGGATGGACATATAAGACTGAATTCGCTGGACTTTTTCCTGGGAGAGCACGATGAGCCGACCAAGGATGGACAGATAGATGTATGGGAGGGGCTGGCGTGTCCGATAGATGCTCAGAGCATAGAAGATTGCAAGCCGCTCAAAGGATACAGGTATTGCAATTTGCTTTGCTGCAACAGGCTCAATTACTTTCAGAATGAAATAGGCATAGTCTGGAGTATGAACATGGAAATGGCAAATTTCGGAGATTATGTTGTGATCATAAAAGATCCGGATGAATTTCAGAGACGACTTGTCAGTGCGGCAGACGAAAGACAGTATAAATGTCTGTGCCGTGGAGTTGATTATAGCGAGAAATATGATCGATCGAGGGATGTTTTTGATAAATCGACCAGATATGCATATCAGAATGAATGGCGTGCAGCCCTGTACAGAGGGGTCACAAAATGCGAACCGTGCGAACTGAATATAGGTCCGGTAGACGATATATCTGAATGGTGTTACACCCGCGAGCTTGAGGGACATATCATAAGGATATTCTCTGATAAAGATTTTGTGAGCACTCATGATGATTCTCTGGGAAATGTAACAAGATCAGAGTTTTCAGAGCTGTTCCTGCAAATATAAAATTTTTTATAAAAATTTATAAAAAATGTATTGACTGTCCGCTGGTGGACAGCTGTAACATCCAGTTAACCTGAAGGAAGGGACCATACATCCCGGAAAACAGTACATATATAAGGACCATTGATCCTAATAGAGCTTAAAGGGACTGCACATCCCGGAAGGAGGAAAACAAAAAGCTTACAAAATTCGAGAACAGGTTTGTAAATATCACACTGAGTGTGGCCATTGTCTTGCTCCCGCTGGCGGTAGGTGTGATATCTGCAAGTTTTGCAGGAGACCAAATGCAGAGTTTTGGAGAAATGAACCAGCCACCGCTGTCTCCACCGGGATGGCTGTTTCCGGTCGCGTGGACGATATTGTACATTATGATGGGTTTCGCTTTCTGGATGATCTCTTCGATCGGAATTCGAGGTCCATGGACAAGTATGGACAAAACATGCTGTCTTGGACTCAGAATGACGTCAGGGTCATGTTCTGATCGAGTACTTCAGGACCAAACACGAGATGTCAAAAGACAAGTACTGGAATTGAAATTATACCCGAAGTGATATAATTGCATGTGACTTGCAAATATTATATCATTTCGGGTATATTTATATGGATTTAGCTTGAAAATATACCTTATAGGGTATATAATGCGACAAAACCATATAGGAGGTCGAGGCTATGAATCCAATTGCAGAATTTGTTAAGAAGAATAGAAAGGCGGCCGGACTGACACAGGAGGAGTTCGCCATGCGTTCAGGTCTTGGACTTCGTTTTGTCCGTGACCTGGAGCAGGGCAAGGAAACGGTGCGGATGGATAAGGTGAATGTAGCACTTGGTATGTTCGGAATGGAAGCCGGGGCTATAAGAAAGGAAAATAAATAATGAATGGTTTAAGATCGGCATATGTTTATGTGCGAGATATATTTGCCGGAACGCTGGAAGAGACAGACTTCGGAT
Organism: Candidatus Crickella caballi; assembly: GCA_018064665.1. GTDB lineage: Bacteria > Bacillota > Clostridia > Peptostreptococcales > Anaerovoracaceae > Crickella > Crickella caballi. The sequence goes on from JAGHUV010000020.1 coordinate 6,849, forward strand.
ATTCCTTCAGCTATGATGAAGGTTATCTTAACATGGAAAACGCTACATCTGTTTCTTTGACCTTGCCGCTTAGTAGCGACGGGTATAAGTCACAGGTGCTCTTTCCGTTCTTTGATGGACTGATCCCGGAAGGCTGGCTTCTTGATGTTGTGAGTCGCAACTGGAAGATAGATATTAACGATCGCTTTGGCCTGTTGCTGGTTGCTTGTAAAGACAGCATTGGTAATGTCAGTATCAGGGAGGTGAAGTAATGAACTGTTTGTGTTGCGGGAAATCGCTGAAAAGTGATTCGGGAAACGGTTGGCATAAAGCGTGCATCAAACGTTTTTTTGGAACAACTGAAATACCTGAACTGGAGATAGATCAGCAGACATTGGAAGCGCTTGCTGCACAGAGTACAAATAAGGGGTTTACTGTTCCCGGCGTCCAGAAGAAGTTATCATTGCACCTTCATTCGAAAAATGGAAACAGTCGACTTACTCTGGTTGATTATCCGACCGGCTATATTCTGAAACCTCAGGTTGAGGATTTTGAGAGCCTGCCGGAAGCGGAGCAGCTGGTCATGTGCATGGCGGATGCTACAGGTATTTCAACGGTACCTCACGCTCTGGTCCAAAACGGGAATGATTATGCCTATATAACGAAGCGTGTCGATCGGATCACAGCTGGATCGGAAATCGCCAAGCTTGCCATGGAAGACTTCTGCCAGCTTGATCTCAGACTGACAGCTGACAAGTATAAGGGTTCCTATGAAAGATGTGCAAAGATTGTCAGAAAATACTCGTCTCAGATGGGACTTGATATTACAGAACTGTTCATGAGAATTGTATTCTCGTTTGCTGTCGGTAACTCTGATATGCACCTGAAAAACTTTTCGATGATAGAGACAAATGAGGCGAGCTCTGAATATGTTCTGTCTCCGGCTTATGATCTGCTACCGGTCAATATTATCATGCCGGAAGATGATGAGGAGTGTGCACTTTCACTAAATGGAAAGAAGTCAAATCTCAAAAGAGAAGATTTCATTTCATTCGCTGAATCATGCGATATTTCAAAGACATCAGCTGAGAAGATGATCGGAAAAATTGTATCGATGAAAGAGCGATATACTCAAATGTGCAGGGACTCATTAGTGCCGGGACAATTGAAGAACGAATTGATAGAGTTAATTGAGAATAGATGCAAGATAATATCATAGAAATATACATGTGCGAATGCTGATTTCGCACCAATGAAATAAATATCAACAATAACTATTATGATGGCGTGAACGATGATGTTCACGTCATTTATTTTACTGGTTAACAGGAGGAAGATTATGTATGAGAGAGTAAAGAACGAGGACAGGCAGCGAGCGCCTGCCGGTACAGGATCATTTCGCCTTGCCTACAATGGTAAGTATCAGTACCGAGTCAACTGTATCGATCATCTCGGTATGCAGGTCCGCAAGTCATTCACGGGAGAGACTAAGGAAGAATGCATTGCGAAGAAGAAGGAATTCGAAGAGAAGGAAGCGATGAAAGCCAAGGGCATCGATCCGGATGCGACTATCCCGGATATTGTCAAGGCGAGATACAAATGGGATCTGATGATGAACTTCTCCAATGTTCAGGGATATCACAGAAATCTTGAGACATTGAAGATCATCGAGAGAGGGATGCTTGGCGAGATGCCGATCGCTCAGGTCGAAAAGAAGCATATTCAGTTCTTCCTTTTCACGATCACTGATTATGCGAACAGTACGATCGAGAAGATATTTCAGCAGCTCAAGCTTGCATATCTGGAGGCGATGAATCAGGAGATCATCACGAAGAACCTGATGCTCGATATGGATATCAGAAGACCCCGTTCGTCAAAACCTGACAAGAAGGTGAGGGCTTATACTATGGAAGAACAGCAGCGTATGGGTGTATAATAAACTTAAAGAGCCAACTGCGGTTAATGATCTTGATTTGCCTAAGGATAATACAATTATTCGCATGCAAACAGGAACGAACACACATGTAGCAGCATATAGAAATGGCTTTATTCATGACACGTGGATATGTACGTTAAAAAACCCTAAAGTTCTGGGCTATTGGGTCAAAGAAAGGGAATCGTAATGGAAATAATTCTGTTCATAATTGTTGGACTTGTCTTCTGGTATTTTATTAATAAAGAAGCGCGGAAAACTGGTCCCAAATGTCCGACGAGCAGAAGAAAGAGCGGGTCGAGCTGTGGTACGTCGATGACTATTGCGATAGGGATGACTGATTGAATCCTGAACGCAGGATAATAAGACCCAATTAGGAGTTATAATGGCTGTTATTATTAGTAAAATTTTTGTTGTTTTTTTATACATTGCAATTGGTTTTGCGGCTTACAGGCTCAAGGTGTTCAACGATGATTCCATCATTCACCTGACAAAGCTGCTTATTTACATAACCTGTCCGGCGCTGATGCTGTATTCGATCGGCGGTGCTGAGCTCAACAGAAGCATAATGTTCAATACTGTGCTGATGCTGGCGCTGGCGGTCTTCATGTATGCGATTTCGGGATTTGCTGTTATGTGGTTTGCACGCAGGAGGAAAGCTGTTGCACCGCTCGACGCGAATGTGATTTCACTTGCGACTTCATCGTCCAACACTGGCTTCATGGGCTTCCCTATATCGCAATCGGTCTTCGGCCCGACTGTTTTGTACTACATGATAATCCAGAATGTCGGACTCAACCTGTATATGTACACCATGGGTGTGTGGGAGCTCAACTACAAAGCGGATGAATCGCGAGGCCGGAAGAGTGCACGGGAGACGCTAAAATCTGCGGCCAACCCTATTCTGATTTCGTCTCTGGTTGCGGTTGTTATCCTGTTCGCGGGAATTCGCATTCCGGAGTATTGCATGAATATCTTCGAAACCATCGGCGAAGCGACAATTCCGCTTTCGATGATCCTCGTCGGCGTACAGCTCGGTGCGTCCCGGCTTTCGGAGGTTTTCAAATCGCGTGTAGTACTGCTTTTCACTTTCATCAATCTGATTGTGATTCCTGCGATTACATTCGGCATTGCAATGCTTCTGCCGATAGAGAACATAGTTAAAGTGACCTTCGTCCTGTCTATGTGCTTCCCGAGTGCGGCCATTGGTGTGGCGCTGAGTGCAAGCGAGGGCAGGAATTCTCTTCTGTATGCTGAGCTGGTGGCATCGACCACTTTGCTGTCCATGATAACGCTTCCGGTCTGGATTATGATTATCAGCAATGCATTTCCGCTGATGTGATGCCGGCGACAGGCGATGTGACGAAAGCGACTGGTTCTGTGATGCCGGCGACAAGTTATGTAATGAGCACGACAAATAATGTATAAGGAGAACTATGAGTTTACAGATAATTTTTGGCGACATTTCCCAAATGAATACGGACGCTGTTGTTCTCCCCGCAAATCCTGAGCTGCTCGAGGGACCGGGATCCAGCGAGGCGATTTTCACTGCGGCGGGTGCAAAGGAACTCGCTGCTGCTTGCAGTGAAATCGGATATTGCCCGCTTGGAGATGCGGTGATTACGTCAGGCTTTAACCTGAAGGCTAGGTATATTATTCATGCGGTTTGCCCGAGATATACGGATGGAACTCACAAAGAGCGTGAGCTTCTGTACAGCACATATCAGGCGGCTTTGCGCCTGGCAACCGAGAATGGGCTTGAATCCATATCGTTCCCGATGCTGTCGGCCGGCAGTTATTGCTTTCCGCGTGGCGAGGCACTCGAGACGGCCAAAGAAGCAATCAGCGATTATCTGGAGTCCATCGAGGATGAATTGCTCGTGCAGCTTGTTATATATGACAGAGAAGATCTCAGGAAAGAGAACAGAAGATACGATGACGTCAGAGACTACGTAAGTCGGAACTGGATAGGAGTTACGGGCGGAGCCGTGTATGAATCCGCTGGCGAGCGCTTGAGCATGACCGCACGCAAATTACCGGATGGCCGTCTGGGCGCACCTGCACGCGAATCCCTGGACGAACTCTCGAGCGCACCTGCACTAAATGCTGAACTTTCATTTGATAACATCATAAAGCAGGAGAAGAAGTCCTTCTTAGAGACGCTGATGGAGTACATTATCCGAAGCGAATTAAAGAATTCTCAGATATACAATCGCGCCAACATCAGCAAGCAGGTGTTTTCCAAAACAATCTCGGGTCAGTCCAAACCGACCAAGCAGACGATTTGTGCGCTGGCCATTGCGCTGGAACTGTCGCTTGATGAGACTGAGGAGCTTCTGATGAAAGCCGGATATGCGTTCTCGGATGCAATTGTCGGCGATCTCATCGTCAGGTATTTTATAGAGACAAAGCATTACGACATATTCGATTTGAACATAGCACTGTTTGACTATGACCAGCCAACCTTGAATTAACACACGACAACGCCGGAGCGAATCCGGCGTTTTTCATTACCCGAAAAATGTCGCCTGGCGGTTGACGATTTGGGCATGTCTTCCTCGTATAATCAGCCTGCAAGGTAAAGAGATGCGGCAAGACCGCAGAACAAGGAGGCAAAACTATGAAGAAGAATTTAACAGAGATGGTATTTATTATCGATAAGAGCGGATCAATGTGCGGACTTGAGAACGACACGATCGGCGGATTCAACTCGATGCTGGAGAAGCAGAAGAATGTGGATGGCGATGCCATTGTTACAACAGTGCTTTTCAATCACGAGGCGCAGACGATTCACGACAGATTTAACATTAATGATGTTAGCCCGATGACAGCAGACGATTATGTGGTAGGCGGCTGCACGGCGCTCCTCGATGCGGTTGGTAATAGCATTGAGAGAACTGTTAATGTTCAGAAACATCTCCCTGAAGAGGCAAGAGCTGAAAAGGTCATCTTTGTGATCATCACAGACGGCTATGAGAATGCCAGCAAAAGATTCACTTATAAAAAGCTCAAATCAATGATAGACCATGAGCAGAATGAGTACGGCTGGGAGTTCATATTCCTCGGAGCAAATATTGATGCGGTTTCTGAAGGTGCCAAATTTGGAATCAGAGAGGACCGTGCTGTGAAATACAAGAGCGATTCAGTGGGCACTGTTCTCAACTACGAAGTGCTCGGAGATGCAGTCAGCGAAATGAGAGCAGCCAAAGGCATGCGAATCGATGGCGGCTGGAAGGTCCGTATTGAGAAAGATGTTGCGAAGAGAGGCGAATAGGTCCGGATGTGCCGAGTTTGCGTAATAATAACGTCAGGCGACAATATTTTTTGCATAGTGTTTCAATACTGCGATTTTGTTTCAATACGACGATTCGCGACAGTGTGCCACCTATATTTTGCGAACAAAATTTTCTACTTTTGCGTATTGAAACATTTTCAAGAAAAAGCTGAATTCTTGAAGGGCTAGAATCGGTACATAAATGCATTGAAACAATTTCCTGCACAAGGCATAATTAAGGCAAACAGAAAATCGCTGTCGGAGCGTATTGAAACATGCGACAGTGGAGGAGAATATAACAAATATCAACGTGCGCAGACGAAAGGAGCACTTATGGGCAATACAATTAATTGTCCGCATTGCGGAAAGAATTTTGAAATTGATGAAGCTGGTTATGCGGCTATTGTTCAGCAGGTTCGTGATGCCGAGTTTGACAAGGCAGTCAGGGAGCGCGAAAAGCTTCTGAATAATGAGAAGGAATCTGCGGTATCACTCGCTGTTGCTGAGATCGAGAAGAAACTCACAGAGACACTTGCCAAGAAAGAGCAGGAACTCGCAAAAAAAGAGCAGGAGATAGCGCTCCTTACGTCCAAGAAGGAGCAGGAACTCGCGCTTCTTGCGTCGAGCAAGGATCAGGAAATTGCAGCACTTACATCCAGCAAGGATCAGGAGCTCGCACTTCTCAAATCCATCAAGGACAATGAAATCAACAAGCTTGAATCTGAGCGAGACTCTGCGATTTCTCTCGCCGTTGCCGAATCCGAGAAGAAGATTATCAAGCTGCAAAGCGAGCTGGAATCTAACAACAAGGATCATCAGATTGAGAAGAACAACATGGCAGAAAAGTTTGCAATCCAGCTTGCGCAGAAGGACGAGACCATTGAGTTCTATAAGGACCTCAAGGCACGCCAGTCGACCAAAATGGTCGGAGAAACTCTCGAGCAGCATTGCGAGATAGAGTTCAACAAGATGAGGGCGACCGCTTTTCCGAATGCGTATTTCGAGAAGGACAACAAGGTCGCAGATGGAACCAAAGGCGACTACGTATATCGTGAATGCGACGAGTCCGGCGTTGAATATATATCCATCATGTTTGAGATGAAAAACGAGATGGATACCACGCAGACAAAGCACAAGAATGAGGACTTCCTGGACAAGCTAGACAAAGACAGAAAGAAAAAGGGCTGTGAGTATGCGGTGCTCGTTTCGCTGCTTGAGTCCGATAATGAGCTTTACAACCAGGGCATCGTGGACGTTTCGTACAAATACGAGAAGATGTACGTGATCAGGCCGCAGTTCTTTATACCGCTCATCACTTTGCTCAAGAATGCGGCGCTCAATTCGCTGAAGTACAGACAGCAGCTTGCGATAGTCAAAGAGCAGAATATAGATATCTCGAATTTCGAGAACGAAATCAACGACTTCAAGGAAAAGTTCGGAAGAAACTACCGCCTGGCATCCGAGCGTTTTGAGACGGCGATCAAGGAAATCGACAAGACTATCGATCATCTGAACAAAACCAAGGAAGCGCTTCTCTCGTCAGAGAACAATCTGAGGCTCGCCAACGATAAGGCTGAGGACCTCACGATAAAGAAGCTTACGAGAAACAACCCGACAATGGCTGCCAAGTTCGCAGAACTGGAAGATTAAGGTGCGAACAGCAAGCCTTCTGCAAAGGGTGCGAAATCATATCAGATCGGATACAAGCAGAAGGGAACAAGCAAGTGGAAGTACAAAACAACCACATCACAGTCCAAGACAATCAAGAAGCTCAAGAAGGGCAAGAGATACTACGTTAAGGTACGTGCATATACGACTGTAGACATGACAAAATACTATGGTGCATGGAGCAAAACACACTTAAGCAGCAAAATCAAATAGGTTAAATTATTAGTATTTGTGAGGGTGTTCGGTTGAACACCCTCGTTTAATATTACAGATATATTACAAGGCCATTCGCCGGGACAATGATACACTCGCGTAGCCACCGACATTGCAATGAGCGCAATCGGAAAGACCATAGGCGGGGAAATTCAAGGCGAAACAAATAAAATAAAGAGCTTTCTTTATCGACAATGTCATGCAAAAGTGATAAGATAACCAATGTAAACTAAGTTACTATGCGCATTGCGCAATATTTATAATTTAGGAGGATTGATTGTCATGAAAAATGATAGAGTGTATAACTTCTCAGCTGGTCCTGCAATGATGCCGGAACCTGTACTTGAAGAGATCGCAGCAGAGGTTCTGAACTACAAGGGATCCGGAATGTCTGTTATGGAGATGAGCCACAGATCAAAGGTTTTCCAGCAGATCTACGATGAGGCAGTTGCTGATCTTCGCGAGCTGATGGGAATTCCTGAGAACTACAAGGTATTCTTCGTTCAGGGTGGCGGTACTCTCCAGTTTGCAATGGTTCCGATGAACCTGCTCAGAGATGGAGTGGGCTGCTATGTTGAGACAGGAACATGGTCAAGCAAGGCTATAGCAGAGGCCAAGAAGTATGGAGAAGTTAAGATTATAGCTTCATCCAAGGATAAGAATTTCTCATACATTCCTGACTGCAGTGATCTGGATATTCCTGATAATGCAGACTATGTATACATCTGCGAAAACGAGACTATTAACGGAACTACTTTCAAGCAGCTCCCTAACACTAAGGGCAAGGTACTGATCTCTGACCAGTCATCAATGTTCCTCTCCAAGCCATGCAATGTAGAAGACTACGGTCTCATCTGGGCAGGTGTACAGAAGAACGTTGGACCTGCAGGAATGGCAGTTGTTATCATTAGAGAAGACCTCATTCCTGAGGATATGCCTGCATTTGCTCCTGTTTATATGAGCTACAAGATCCAGGCAGAAAAGGGATCAATGTACAATACTCCAAATACATGGGCAATCTATTGCTGCGGCAAGGTATTCAAGTATCTGCTCGCTAACGGCGGACTTGAAGCAATGCAGGCTAAGAACGAAGCTAAGGCTAAGGTTTTCTATGATTTCCTTGACCAGAGCAAGATGTTCAGCGGCAATGTAAACCCTGCTGACAGATCCCTCATGAACTGCACATTCACAACAGGATCAGAGGAAGAGGATGCTGCTGTTGTAGCTGCAACTAAGGCTGCCGGCTTTGATAACCTCAAGGGTCACAGAAGCGTTGGCGGACTCAGAGCTTCCATCTACAATGCAATGCCACAGGAAGGCGTTGAGGCTCTCGTTGAGTTCCTGAAGGACTACGAAGCTAAGAAGTAATTCAAGGCTATTAGGTTGTTCGAGGCTGAGAGGCGGTTCGATAATATTTAAGGCACAAGAGAGGCTGAGGTCCTAGGATCTCAGCCTTTTTTTATCAAATGATAACGAAGAGTATGTTTTTTTCTTTCTTAACATTTACATAAACACGGCTGGGTTGCATACAAAAATAAGGCTTACTACATGTACAAGAGTGCCAACGATGCCAAGGTCACAGCGACAACGATGCGGTGGATAGTATAGGCGAGGCGGATAGTGTCACGAATGTCGACGACATTACGGATGCCGGTATATCGGGCTTTAGCTACGAATACGGAGTTTTCCTTTCAGCAGAACCCGGGGATGTTGACGCTATGAAGGAATACCGCTGCGTCGTAATTGACGCACAGGAATTCTCGGCTGAGGACATACGCAGGATGCACGACCTTGGGCAGACTGTCTACAGCTATATCAACATAGGGTCTGTCGAGAAATTCAGAGACTATTATGGCGATTATGCCGACACTTTTGTGAGCAGATATCTGGAAGATGGAGCTGAGCTTACGCGCCCATGTTCCTTGAGTTTAAAGGAACATGGCATCGGTCACGATGGCAGCTCATTTTTAGTTCCGAAAAATATAAAAAAGTGCTTGACTGTTCACTGGTGGACAGCTGTATTATGTGCCAAACCTGAAAAGAAGGGACTCTACATCCCGGAATTTCACGCTTGAAAGGGACTCTACATCCCAATCATCCGTAACTGAACGGGGGAACGTATACTAATACACGAAGCTGAACGGGTCGTCGCACTCCAGTGCTCGAAGTTGATTAGCTTTACGTTCTCCCTGAAAGGAGAAAACAATATGAACACTAAATCAGGGAATAAATTTATTAAATATGTAATTGATGCATTATGCGTTGTCGGACCGCTCGTAGTAGGAATGATTTCTGCAAGCATCGCAGGAGATCAGATGAAAAGCTTTGGTGAGCTGAACCAGCCGCCGCTTTCACCTCCGGCATGGCTGTTCCCAATCGTTTGGACAGTCCTGTATCTTATGATGGGGGTCACCCTCATGCTGATTGTCAGGGCGCATCACGAATACAAAGTAGGTGCCATCTGCCTGTTCATTTTCCAGCTCGGCATGAACTTCCTGTGGAGCCCGGTATTCTTCGTAGAGCAGGATTATATTAAAGCCCTGCTCATATTGACATCGATGCTTGCCATCACGATTTTCCTTGCTTTCATAGTTCGTCCGATCAACAAGCTGGCCGCACAGCTGCTGATTCCGTACATCGTATGGATGAGCTTTGCGGCTTACCTGAATTCGGCCATAGGAATCCTGAACTCATAGCGACCCGAAATAAGGACCTTCGGGAGAACTCTTCGCGCTATCGTGTGCCGCATGCCGATTTGCCGGGCACACGCCACGGCTCAAGCTTATTTGATCGGAAGCATTATCCTTGCAAGATAGCGCTCTTCCGGAATATCCAATCCGAGATGCGGACCAACCATTGTTATCAGGTAAAGCGGACCTGTGACTTTGAGATTGTGCTGTGAAATCTCATCCTTTAACATTCTGATAATCTTTTCCAGCGGCATGTGGGCGCCTCGAACAAGAATGGAAAGCACTCGCTGACGCGGGATCACAACGACGGAGGAGTCTGGCTCTTCGGGTATTGCAGCAAGGGGAATGTGAAGTGTGAATTCCCGTTCTGCTTTGATGGAAGCACCGTCAGCCAGATCTGCCCACTCTGTAGTCAGGAAAAGCGGTCTCGTTGGCGAAAGCACATATTTACCGGCAATTATCTTGTCCATGTGTTCGCTGAACATATCACGGTGCTTGTTGTAATACGGGAAGGTCTGAACTCTCTTAACTGTATGACATGCGACGGACGGCGAATATACATATTCGATTTCAAGTCCGTTTCCTTCGGACATTCTAAGTTCCATCTCTTTAAGAAAATAGAAAATGTCGGATTGCTTTGCGGCAAGAAGCGAGATGAGCTTGGTGTAGTTTCCGTTGTCTTCGAAATACTCTTTAATTGTTGCATGAGTAAAACCGTAATTGTGCAGCATAATGATCTGCCGCAGCTTCATCATGTCGAGGAAGGAATACATCCGCTTTGAACCTGCAGCGTCCTGCTCGCTCGGGAGAAGTATGCCTTCTTCCTGAAGTCTCAGTATGCTTGAACGACTTGTCCCGCATGCGGTGGCAAGCTGACTTACGGTATAAACAGGATCAGTGGTTTTGACATTATCCATATAATTCACCTCCTAGGGGCTGCTGATTCGGTGCGACTTCGTTAGGTCGGTTACCATAATATGCTTGACCGGGCGTAGCTTTATCGGACACTTATGTTGCTGATGTATCCAAATGTGTGCAAAGGCTTCGCGTTCATGTCAACAGCGAGTTGCTTTTGACTTGGTATCCATGATGCTATAATAAAACAGAAAAAGAGAGTAATTATGGACACTGACAATGGAGGTACAAAATGCAGACCAAAGACATTATTCTGAAGCTTCGCACGGAGAACGGCCTGTCCCAGGACGAGCTCGCTGCCAAAATGATGGTTACGCGTCAGGCGGTCTCGCGCTGGGAGAACGGTGAGACGGTTCCTAACATCGATACACTCAAGCTCATGTCCAAAGAGTTCGATGTTTCTATAAACACTTTGCTTGGAGAACCAAGAAAGCTGGTTTGCCAGTGTTGCGGAATGCCGCTGGAAAACGACGACATCATCAGCCACAACAGCGACGGATCGATGAATGAGGAGTATTGCAAGTGGTGTTTTGCCGACGGAACTTACACCTACAGCGACATGGATAATCTGATCGATGTATGTGTCGAGCACATGGTGGGCGAGGATCTCACTGAGGAACAGGCGCGCAGCTACATGAAGGAGCTCCTTCCGAAGCTTAACTACTGGAAGAATTTTGATGAGTTGAACGATGGTGGCGCTTTTGAGAAGCTTAAGCAGCAGCTGATCGAAGAAATCAATGAGCTTCAGGTGGATGGTATGCCTAAGCTTGAGAACCTGAATGCGCTCGTCGGTCAGTACGTGAACCTGGCATACCCGCTTCCTAGCGGCAAAGCGGTACAGTTCCTTGACGATGCGAAGACATATCTCGGAAATCAGCTTGAGTCGGAAAAGGAAGAAGGCAGATGCTTTGGCGTCCTTGCCAATGTGGACTTCATTATGGTAAGTGCATACGGAATCGAAGGCGCTGATCCGGAGCTTCTGGTATATAAGAAAAGATAGGCGGCGCAAAAACGCAACGGTGCGAGCTTCATTCTCTGCGTGCAAAGCGAGAAAGCCGGAATGCGAGGAGTGCCGCACTCGACGCCTCGAAAAATGGCACTTTACGTACGCAAATGGCGAAAATCGCTTGCTACGTACGTAAAAAAGTCGTATATTTTCATCCGGCGTCGAGCTTCGGAGGTCGAAAGGTATCAAAATACATACGCAATTACGTATTTTCGTAGTTTGCGTATGTATTTTTTTCTGCGATTACACGATGGGCGCGGAGAAATCGCAAACTGTAACACGAGCAGGTTGCCGATTTTGTGCGATTGCTCGTGTCAACCGCGATTTTCTCCGCATAAATAGCGCCGCGCGGTGAGAGAAATCGCAAATTCTAACACGAGCAGGGTGCCGATTTTGTGCGGTTGCTCGTGTCAATCGCGATTTTCTCCGCACAAATAGCGGCGCACCACGCCAAATAGCGCCGCGCGATGCCAAAGGGCGGCGCATCTACAATTGGAGCGCCGCACCACGCCAAAAAGCGGCGCATCAATGACACTTTCCGCTGCGCCGCTGCAAATACTTGCCTTTCCAATTATTCAAAGAATAAAAATCATGAAAAAGCAATGAAAAATCCTCAGAAATTGCTATAATAAAAGGATGAATAATATTAGGTATATTTTACGTAGAGACTTTAAAAGAATATTTACAAACTGGGTCGCAGTAGTGGTGCTTATCGGCATCTCAATACTGCCATCGCTTTATGCGTGGTTTAACATTGCGGCCAACATGGATCCGTACGAGAACACTTCCAGCATCAAAATCGCAGTGGCTTGCCTGGATGCTGGTGTGGATGAAGAGCTTGTAGGGCAGATTAACGTTGGTGAAACTATCGTTGAGGAGCTGGGCAAGAATGAGACTCTTGAATGGGTTTTTCTTAATGAAGAAGAGTCTATAGAGGGTGTCAAAGCCGGCGAGTATTATGCAGCAATCGTTATCCCTGAGAATTTTTCGGCAACGCTGACCGGCTTCCTCCATGGCAAGGTGGACAGACCTACTATAGATTATTACGTTAATGAGAAGCTGAATGCTATTGCTCCTAAGGTTACAGATACAGGCTCTGAGGTTCTTCAGCAGACAATAGATACCAAGTTCAAGGAAACTGTGTCTACTGCAATTATGAAGACTATGGGCGAGACTGCAGGAGAGATAGACAGCGATATTTCGAGCAAGAATTCACGTCTTATAAATTCGATAGACAGTGCAAGAGCTGCAATCAGTGATTACAGGAAGACAATCGAAAGCTTCCATTCCACTTACGAGAAGAGCAAAGCTCTCGCTTCTGATGTAAACAAACTGTCAGGATCTGCAAACAAGTCACTCAAGGCGCTCGACAAAGTCATCGTGAATAATGAGTCGATCATCGACACAGTCAGGAAGGATACGGAGAGCGCAATTGCAGATGTGGAGATAATCCGCAGGGAATATCCGGAGCTTGAACCGATTGCAGATAAGCTGCGCGAATCACTGAAGGATATCAAGAGTGCGCTTGCACCGGCGGATGAGGCGATGAATAAAATCAAAGGACTTATCGCTGCTACAGGTCCGACGATTTCGCAGGTCGGAGATATGATGAATGATATGAGCGACGGCCTGGCTGACATCGATAAAGCACTTGCGAGCATGTCGCAGGCACTTGCCGCAACTGACAGCCTTCTGGCCGATGCGCGCACAAGCATCTATTCTCTGGAAAGCGCAGAGGCGCTTAAAGATCTTAGGAAGGTTTCGGGCATGGATTATGAAGCGATGGCGGAATTCATGGCATCCCCGATTCAGCTGTCGACAGAGAGGCTTTACCCGGTTGAGAATTATGGAAGCGGTGTTGCACCGTTCTTTACTATGCTCGCTATCTGGGTAGGAGGCCTTGTGCTTATCGCGATTTTCAAGCTTGAAGTTGAGGTGGACCCTGAGGAGAAGCGTCATCTTACGATGAAGGAGGCGTATTTTGCGAGAAGTCTGCTGTTTACAATTATCGGACTCGTACAGGCGCTGATTGTTTGCGCCGGAGATATCTGGCTGCTTGGTATACAGTGCATCCATCCGCTGGCCTTCATACTGGCGGGCCTGGTTGCTTCGGTTGTATTCGTCAACCTGATTTTTGCGCTGACAATCACCTTCAGACATGTCGGCAAAGCGCTGGCTGTTATTCTTGTCATTCTGCAGATTCCGGGGTCATCGGGAACGTATCCTGTTGAGCTGACGGGAAGCTTTTTCAAGACGCTTTATCCGATACTGCCGTTCTCTTACGGTGTGAGCTCGATGCGTGAAGCGATTGCGGGCTACTACGGCTCTTACTATTGGAAGGGCCTGGCCGATCTTCTGGTGTTCCTGCTTGTGGCATATATTATAGGTCTTGGCATAAGACCGCAGATGTCACCTGTTAACCACACAGTTGATAAGAGACTGAATGACACAGGCATACTCAGCAGTGAGCGAGACGCACAGGCGAGGGAGAGCAAAGCAATCAAGCTGGCTATCAAGATCGCTAACAGCGACGATCAGTATCAGGAGGAATTCGATAAAAGGGTTGCTTCGTTCGAGAAATTCCATGCGAAGGTCGAGGACGTTGGCATCAGGTATGTATTTATCATACCGGTAGTTCTGCTGGCGCTTGTTTTCATTATTCCGAGAAAACCGCTTATGATCACAATATGGGTAATATGCATTATTGCAGTTGTGGCGTTCCTGACCTTTGTGGAGCACACTCATGTTGCGATTCAGGAAAGAAAATATGCAAAGGAGGTTATTGCCGATGAAGAACGCAATAGCGATATTTAAGGGCGACCTCCTCAAGCTTAGGAGGAATCTGATTGCGTGGGTAATCGTTCTCGGTCTGATTGTTGTTCCACCGCTTTATGCATGGTTCAACATTTCGGCCTGCTGGGATCCTTACGGAAATACCAGAGAACTGAAGATCGCACTTGCCAATAATGATGCCGGCTATGAGGGACAGATGTTCCCTATCAATATCAATCTTGGAGACACACTTCTTGCGAAGGTCCGCGCCAATGATAAATTCGATTGGGTTATTACAAGCGAGGAGGATGCAATAGAAGGCACCAAGAGCGGAAAGTACTACGCATCCGTAGTGGTACCCGAAAGCTTTTCGGCGGATCTGATGAGTATGTTTTCATCAAATGTTCATCCGTCTCAGTTGATATATTATGTCAACGAGAAGGAGAATGCGATCGCGCCTAAGATCACCGAGAAGGGTGCGCAGGGCATTCAGAAGGAGATTGAAGATAACTTTGCTCAGGAAATTATGTCCATTGCGCTGGCAACTGCCAAAAGCCTGACCGATAACGGGGACATGACTGCAGCAACGAATCTTATGGGCAACATGCTTGTGACTGTTCGCCATACCAAAGACATCGTTGTAGCAGCCAACGCTTCTGTCAAGTCGCTGTCATATGCGACCAGCTCAATGGAGAGCCTCGTTAAGTCAGTGAACACTCTGGCAGACAGCATCGCCCAGATTGCCAAATCGGGCAAAGAGATAAGCGACGATGCGAACAGCAACATCAAAGAGCTTATAGGATCTGTTGATGCTGAACTCGCTGTGATAGACAAATTTATAGAAGACGCCCAGGCATCCGGTGTTGAAGGACTTGATAATATAATTGCAGAGCTGCAGAAGCTTAGGACGGATCTTAATTCGATGAAGAGCAAACTCAAGTCGCTTAAGAAGAATTCGGATACCGTTGTCAAAGATCTGAAGCAGATATCCAAGGATATAAACAGCATTTCAGCGAAAACTTCGGCGAGCCTCAGCTCGCTTCGCAAGGCACTGAATAATACATCTCCGCTTCTTGACAAAGCTGCCAATGATCTTGAATCCATGGCACAGGAAATCGAGAAGGGCATCGAGCTTGGCGATACAGAAGTACTGAAGGATGTTCTTTCACAGGATACAGACCTGCTGTCTTCGTTCATCGCGTCACCTGTAGAGGTGAACCGCACGGCATTGTATCATGTTGAGAACTACGGAAGCGCAATGGCTCCGTTCTATACATCACTTGCGATTTGGGTGGGCGCAACTGTGCTTGCGGCACTCATGAGCGTATATGTTGAGGAATCGAGAAGAAAGAAGCTGCAGAATCTCAGAGAGTCTCAGGTATATCTTGGAAGATATATGATTTTCGCGGTTATTGGACTTGCGCAGGCCGGACTCATCTGTCTTGGCGATCTGTTCTTTCTCGGAATACAGTGTGTTCATCCGTTCCTCTTCATGTTTGCGGGACTGTTTGCGAGCATTGTATTCGGAAATATCATTTACACGCTTACAGCCACATTCGGAGATATAGGTAAGGCACTGGCCGTTATCATAATGGTAATACAGGTAGCGGGCTCGGGCGGAACCTTCCCTATTGAGATGATGCCAAAGCTGTTCAGACTTACATATCCGCTGATGCCGTTTAAGCACAGCATGACTGCAATGCGTGAGGCTATTGCAGGCACTTATGGAAATACATATTGGGTAGCACTTGCCTATCTGGCAGTATATCTGATAATTTCACTTATAATAGGAATAGCTCTCCACAGACCGCTGAAGAGAGCTAATGATGCATTTGTAGAATCTCTTGAGAAGACCAAGTTGATGTAACTTACAGGTATTGGGATAACGTAACAGAGGTTAGTGATAATGGACAAGGCGACTTTAAAGTACTACAGAACAATAGGACAGGTTCAGCAGGCTGTCAACAAAGCCACTACGCTGGACGAAGCCCTGCATGACGGCCTGGGAATAATTCTTGACTGTGCAGGAGCGGACTGTGCAATCGTATGGTATTACGACAGAAGCGACAACAAGATGCACCCATACTACTGGCTGTGCCCTTGCGATCTTACTTCGCAGGAGTATAAGGCTGGAGCAGGCTGCGTTGGCAGTTCTTATGCCAACAATGAAGCAGTCAGAATGCTTGAATACAGCAGGGGAATGGATCCGGACACAGATCGCATATTCGGGGAAGCTTCGGGTAATGGAGCGGGAAGCACCGGACTCGACATCAGCGCGGTGATCGTTGCACCTTTTGGTGATGCACAGGATTCGATGGGCTGCATACAGTTCCTGTATCTGGACGGCAGGCATGCGACTGAAGAGGAAGCAGACGTCTGCGAAATTATGACTATGATGGTTGCTATGTCCATTCAGGACAGCGACCACATTGAGATGCCTTATGTGAAGCATGAGATACTGCTGAGCGCAAGGGATATAACAAGAGAATATCAGAACGGTGAGACCGTAACCAGAGTACTCAAGGGCGCAAGTATCGATGTATATAAGGGCGAATTTCTTGCTGTGCTCGGTGAATCGGGCTGCGGCAAATCGACACTTCTGAACATTATCGGAGGACTCGACAAGGCAACCTCCGGAAGCTTTTCATTTATGGGCAAGGATATGACCAATGCCACACAGGAGGAGCTGACCAAATACAGAAGAGATAATATCGGATTCATCTTCCAGAGCTATAACCTCATGACCAATCTGAATGCCAGACAGAATCTGGATCTCATCGGCGAGCTGGTTGACGATCCTATGAAATCAGAGGATGCACTTAAGCTGGTAAAGCTGGAAGACAGAATGGACAACTATCCTTCGCAGCTTTCCGGTGGACAGCAGCAGAGAGTTTCGATCGCAAGAGCGCTTATCAAGAAGCCTCAGATGATTTTTGCAGACGAGCCGACGGCTGCATTGGACTACGAGACAAGTATCGAGGTACTGAAGGTGCTCGAGAATGTAATCGCGGATGGCACTACTTTACTCATGGTAACTCACAATACAGAGATTACTAAGATGGCAGACAGAGTAGTCAAAATCAGAGACGGTAGAACTTATGAAGTTACGGTCAACAGACATCGGGTAAAGGCCGCCGATCTTGTATGGTAGGATGAAAAAGACTCAGAGAATAGAGCTGATAAAGAATATCCGGGACACAAAGGTATCGTTCATATCGATACTTATGTTCGTTGCGCTCGGAATCGCTGTTTTCGCAGGACTGACCTGGACAATGGGTTCGGTTCAGAAGGCGGTGGACCAAGAGCTTAACGATGCGTCCTTCCATGATATTGAAGTGGTATTTCCTTATGGATTTACCGACAAAGACCTTGACAAAATGAGGGCTTTGGATGGATTTGATGAAATTGAAGGAACGAGAACGGCCTTCGCTTTCCTGAAACTGAATGATGGCAGCAGTCAGATGAGATTAATGCAGCTGACCAAGAAGCTCGATACACCTCTTATGGTGGAGGGAGAGCTTCCGACTAAGAAGGGCGAGATCGCTGTAGAGACGAGATTTGCCGATGACAACGGAATAAAAATCGGGGATACGATTTCCTTCGCACATGACGACGACAATGGCCTCGCGTTGGACAAGTTCAAAGTCACGGCGCTTATGGAGACTCCTGAGTACATCTCAAGAGCATCCGGAACCTATGGTGCCGGCTCCAATATGATCGCAATCAGCGGACTTATGTTTATAACCAAAGACTCGTTTGCTGAGAACAGACAGGAATTCTACACGGGTGCAATCATCAGGTCGAATGAGCTGCGCGGACTTAATACCTTCAGTGAGAAATACAAGGAAGGTGCTGAGTCTCTGCGCAACAGAAGCTCACAGGTGATTTCTGAAATAGCGGGTGACAGATATGACGAAGTCAAGAGCATGCAGGAGGATGCTATTGATGATATAGAATCACAGCTCGCAGCCGCTTTGGAGAGGATCAACAGCGGAACTGCATCGATCGAAGCTTCCAAAACGCAGCTTAAACGCAGCAGCAGCAAGCTTAACAAGATGGAGGGCAAGCTCGACGAAGCATCGGATCAGATTAAAGAAGCTGAAGGTGAAGTCAGTGATTACGAGAAGGCAAGAAATACGGCTCTGTCTATGTGCGATGAGCTTGAGAAGCTTGAAGGCGAGGATCCTGCGGCAGCAGAAGCGTATGTGAATGAGAACTCTTCTGATATACAGGCGGCTTTGACGGATACGGCCATATTTGCTTCGATATTTGTCAGTGATGATAAGACTAATAAAAAATTGACGGCGCTTGGAACCGCGGCTCTTGGCGCGGTGGAAGAGGATCCGCCAAATGTTGCTGTTGTCGTTAAAAGCACACGCGAGATATACAGGATTCTTGATATAACAGAGGCTGATGTCAAGGCAGAGATCGCTGACAAGAAGAAGGAACTTGCCAAGAAGAGAGGCGAATTAAAGAAGTATAGGAAACAGTATGCCGAAGCACAGAAGAAAGTGAAGCAGGCAGAGGCTCAGCTCGTCAATGCCAGGAATCAGTACAATGAAAAGCGTGCCGAGGCCGATGAATATATAGCAGCTCTGCCGGATCTTGTTAAATATGATTGCAATATATTAACAAGGGAGCAGAACGCAGGCTTTGTTGCGACACGTATTGCAACGGATGCTATGGGTAAGCTGAGATATACAATGGCGGCATTGTTTGTAATAGTCGGACTCCTTGTATGCTACTCGGCGGTATCCAGAATCGTACACGACCAGACAATTAAAATCGGAACCAAGAAAGCACTTGGCCTTATGAACCGCGAGATCACGACAAGCTATCTGGCATATTCAGGAATTGCCGTTGCGCTGGGATCCGTACTGGGTCTGCTTCTCGGAGGAACGGTTATTGAGAAGAAGCTGGTAGGTACTATGGCGAACACCTATGTAATGACGGAAACACCTGCGTACTGGGATGTCGGTCTTGCTGCAGTACTGACACTTACTGAACTGATACTTATAGTAGCATGCACCTGGCTTGCCTGCCGCAGCATACTCAAGGAAAGCGCGGTCAAGCTGCTCGCGGGTCCTACTAAGAGTGGAACAGGTAAGAAGTTTTTCGAGGATTGGGAGGCGTGGAAGCGACTGCCACTGTTCTCCAAGACTGTTGTGCGTAACTTTATTTCGGATAAGAGAAGAGTGTTTGCAACTCTCGTCGGAGTTGCGGGCTGCACAGCACTTGTTGTATGTGCGGTAATGATGGATGATAACATCGGGAAGAGTCTGGACAAGCAGTTCGGCAAAATTTTCAACTTCGACAATATAGTTTACTATCTTGACGATGAGAACGATGGTACTGAACAGGAAATAAAGAGCCGACTTGAGGATGAGGGACTCAAGTCCTCCGCGGTGCTCAGCAGCGCGGGCTCGGTTAACACTCCTGACGGACAGCAGATGTTCATGAATTACTTCGTACCTACGGAAGAGAATTTTGGAGACTTTGTCACGATCCTTCCGATTGATGCTACTGACGCTGATACCCAAAGCGGAGTGTGGATGAACGTATCCTTTGCGAAGGAATACGGAGTTCAGGCGGGGGATGAGATTGTTGTGGTCGATGCGACGGGGCAGGAGCGAAGTCTGGAGGTATCCGGATTCTTTGAGTATTACCTGACCAGACTGCAGCTGATAATATCACCTGATGCATACGAAGCTGCCTGGGGAGAGAAACCGCAGGCAAATTCCCTGTTCATATTTACAGGCGATGAAAACACTTCGATGGATAATGAGCTCGGCGATGTTGATGGATATGTAGCGACAGGAAATTACCTTGCGGATTCGAGGGAATTTTTCAATTCCTTTACGAGTGTATCCAAGGCTCTTGTTGCGACCTATCTGATCCTTGCGATAGTAATGGCGTTGCTGGTGCTGCTCAATCTGTATACGATGTTTGTTGACGAGAAGAAGAAGGAAATCATCGTTATGATGATCAACGGCTTCAGCACCAAGTCCGCACGTCAATATATATACCGCGATACAATATTGATGACGGTTATAGGAATTCTCCTCGGACTTGTCCTCGGTACAGTCATGGGTGCAGCGTCCATACATTCATTCGAGAGCAGCGTATCCTACTTCATTAAGGCTGCTGACTGGAAAGCCTGCATTATCGGCGCGGCAGTAAGCAGCGCTCTGTCACTTGCAATGATGCAGATTGCATTGAGGCGCATAGACAAATTCAAGCTGTCAGATATAAACAAATAACAGTATTAAACTGAAGCAAATAGTAACAAACTAAAAGACTGCGATTGTGATTGCGACTGCAATCGTGATTGCAGTCTAAATTACAATTACAGCTTATTACAATTACAACTTTGCATTAACAGGAGCCCGAAATGAGCGAGACCAAATCACATACAGATTTCATATGCGACGGAGTACTGAACTACGATAACCTTGTAGGTCGTTTTGAGTTCAATAATACAGGGAAGACTGTTTATGCAAATGCGGTTATGATGCATATAGGACCATCGGACGTAATGATGTGCTATCAGATATCCAAGCTCAACTACAGAAGGCTTTGCGATATGTCTATGCCTCACAGAGTACCTGATCCACGGGTACCGAATTCGCTTATAGAAGAATGCAGACGACGCTTCCTATGCGGCGAGAGCGAGCATTGCAGCAGATACGAATTCACGGTTTTCGAAGCTGAACGTGTATTGCTTGATGATACAGAGCAAGCAAGAAGCTACGTGGAGAAAATGCTTAAATCTAAAAGCGCAAGCCGGACTGGTGATAGCACAGCATTGGAAGATAGCGCTTCTGCGAACGAGTCCATGACCGACGCGGCTTTGACAAGCGAGCCAATGACTGATGAATCCTTGACGAACGAGCCAATGACAAGCGAGCCCTGGTTCGAGGTTAGGGAGGACGATGTTGTTGAAATCCTCGAAAGACGCAAGGACTGTTTCCCGTGGGGCGACCATCCTGACGAGAAATACAGATGCCTTGTTTATCGCGAGGGCGGGAGCATCCGAATGGTGGTGGATGAGTTCTACAAGCATGGTGAGGGCAGATACGAATGCCTCCGCTGTTACACAACAATAGTCTGCAATACAGTAGAGGAATATGAAAGCATGACCGAAGAGGATCTGGCATCCAAAGCATATTCCGCGTGGTGCTCAGGCGCGAGATAAGGAATAACGTGCTCAGGTGCGAGATAAGAAGTAACGTGCTCAGGCGCGAGATATGGAATAATGTGCTCAGGCGTGAGATAAGGAATAACGTTTCCGAGGGTGAGATTGCCAATGCCCTCACTTTTGGAACATGAAACCGTGAAACCCTTGAAAATAAAATGAAAAATTCCAAAGTCCTATCGGACTAACCCGGTCAAGGCCGGCTAAATGGATATAGTAGAGAAGCGGATTGGAATTGAAATCGCTCAAACCCTTGATATTACAGAAATTTATTCCAAAATCAGAGCGCATCACGAGGCGACGCGGTAATCGAGAATCGCTTAGGGCGAAAAATTGGAATTATTGATTTAAAAATCAAGGCTTTGAGCGATTCATGTTCCAAAAGTGAGGGCATAGAATGATTTCCGGAGTTTTTTCTCCGGATTTTTAATTATCTGAAACCATGGTTTAGGAGGTAAACCGATTGAAATCATTGTCCATCCGGAACCATTGAGGTCATCATTATGCCGTTTGAGTTGAATGTATGGAAATGCCGATGCAAATGCTGTAACTTGATACTGCAATCAATAAAGAAAGGAGGGAGATGCATTCTGAACCGGAGGAGCCAACACCGGGGGATGACGACAACACGGGCAGTGATACATCCGATAATCCGGACGACACTACCGGCGGCGGCACAACTGACAGCACCGGCGATAACACAGGCGGTGAACTAACGGATAATCCGGATGCTGCTACAGGCGATGGTTCGAACTTTGGTGTCGGAGATGGATCGGGTGCTGATAGTAATATACACGCAACCAATGCCGCTGTATCATCAGATGATGATTCGAGCACCAATCTCGATAACAGAGATGACTTTCCGAAAACCGGTGACAATGCACCGTTGGTAATATACACAGTCCTGCTGCTGTCTTCAGCGTTGGGAGCTTTGCCATTGATTAAAAAGAAACTCAAGGGCTAGGGCTCAAGAGAATATTAGAGCCGATAATAACATAAAATTTTTCTTCTTACAACATATAATATGAGATTACAGATAATCGTGCCCCTTTATCGGCTGGGTGCGATTATTTGTTTGATGCCCGGCTCATTCTCATCCCTTAGATTATTTGGAGGGCACGGGACGAGAGCAGGGGACTTCGAAGCAGCTTGAGTGAAAGAGTAACTTCCACATAAAAACTGAAATTCGCAGTAAGAAGCAACTTTCATATAAATAAGGATGTAATTATCGAGCAAAATGCTGTAAA
>JAGHUV010000029.1 GCA_018064665.1 Candidatus Crickella caballi
GGTTATGGCGGAGGACATGGGACTCGAACCCACGGGGCTGTTACGCCTTACCTGATTTCCAATCAGGCTCCTTAGCCACTCGGTCAATCCTCCACGCCTTATTCATTGCACTTAATCGCGCTCGATGATATTATCATAAACAGAGAGATAACGCAAGGAGAAATGCTATGGAATTCCAGGCTATTGCCCATGTTCATACGGGTTACCCCGAGAAATTCGGTATTCCGCGCCAAAGCGGTCTGATCGACGCCCCGGGTTACATCACTTTCGAGTCGCCTTATGATGACGCGAATGCTTTTCGCGGGCTCGAAGAATATGACAGAATCTGGCTCATCTGGCTTGCCGACGGCAATATGAATTCCAATGGCAAAATGGACTGGCGACCGACCGTAAGACCTCCGAGGCTCGGCGGCAACGACAGAAAGGGTATTTATGCAACGCGTTCGCCTTACCATCCCAACGGCATCGGCCTCAGCTGTGTAAAGCTACTGGGCGTGCACATTGACGGATCGGATTTTGGCGTTGCGGGTCCTGTTGTGGAGATAAGCGGAATGGATCTCGTTGACGGTACACCGCTTATAGATATCAAGCCGTATGTTCCATATGCCGACAGCTTCCCTGAGGCGAAATGCAGCTTTGCGACTCCGCCGGAGGATGCGCTGGAGCTTGTTCTCGCAGAGGGTATTGCGGAGCAATTCGACAAGGCCAACAATCTTACGAACAAACCATCCAAGACGGATGATATCTCGGAGCAATTCGCCAATTCAGGTAGCGATGCAGCCGGTCCAACGGACGACCTTTCCGTCATCATCGAGATGGTGCGCAGGGATCCGCGGCCGAGATATCAGGACGATCCGAAGCGCGTTTACGGAATGTGCTACAAGGACTACAATATTAAATTCAACGTCGAAAACGGCGTTGCACATATAATCGAAATCGAGCAGGCTTAGCGGCCTGCGCAGATACAGATCTGCAGGCTTAACGGCCTGCGCGGATACAGAGTTTCACAGGCTTAGCGGCCTGCGCGGATACAGAGTTTTGCAAGCATAGTCGCCTGCACACATCTCAAGCAGACAAGGAGAAAATAATGTCAATTGTTGTAATCGGAACTTCATTTGTGGATATTAAGGGCTATCCGTATGGTGAGTACATTACCAACGGACGCAATTCAGGATACATCGAGGAGAAGCACGGCGGCGTTGCTCGAAATATGGTCGAGGATATTGCCAATGTTGAGCTCAGGCCCATCTTCGTAAGCCTTGTAGATAAAACTGGTTCCGGTCTCTCTGTTTTGAATAAGCTGCAGAATCACAAGGTAAACACTGATTACGTCCTCACAGTCCCTGACGGTATGGGCACATGGCTTGCTGTTTTCGATCAGAGCGGCGACGTAATTGCGCAGATTTCCAAGCGCTCGGATTCGCGTCCTATTCTTGAGACGCTCAAGGAGAAGGGCGACGAGATTTTCGCTCAGGCAGATAGCATTCTTCTTGAGTTTGACATGGACAAGGATGTGATCAGCAAAGTCTTCGAGCTCGCAGATGCACACAATGTTCCTGTCTACGCCGGTGTTTCCAATATGACCATCGCGGTTCAGCGCAGAGACTTCATTCGCAGGCTGGACACCTTCATCTGCAACATTCAGGAAGCGGGCATTCTCTTCTTCGAAGATTATTCAAGCAAAACCCCTGACGAAATGCAGACTATTCTGAAGAATCACCTGGCTGCATCCGACCTTAAAAGGATCGTTGTTACTATGGGTGACAAGGGTGCTGTTTATGTTGATAAGGACAACAGTACGGGACATGTTCCTGCGACTCCGGTTATCGTTAAGGATACCACGGGTGCAGGTGATGCCTTTGCATCCGGCGTCGTTATAGGCCTTACCTATGGCAAAACGCTCGCCGAGGCTTGCGACATCGGAGTAAGACTGGCTGCAAGTGTTATCTGCTCAGTAGAAAATGTATGTCCGAGATTCCAGCCTGAGGAATTCGGTATCGAATTTGAAGAAGTAAAATAGCAATTGATTCCATGCTCACGATTGGTTGCTGTTCCGCCCGGCGCTCGCGACAAGATCAATAGAATAGCGCCGACCTGTAAATTCATGCAGGTCGGCGCTTTTAATTTGTTTTTATTTAGGCAGCTCGTTGATTACCTTGGAGAGGCAGTCCAGCAGGTCGATGTTGAACACGCCACAGTCCTCGTTGTATATCATATTGAGTGCTTTTCTTCTCGGGATCGCATCTCTATATACACGCTTTGTTGTCAGTGCATCATAGCAGTCTGCCAGCGATACGATCTGTGCCGAGATAGGAATATCATCACCTGACAGTCCGTCCGGATATCCGCGTCCATCATATTTCTCATGGTGCCAGCGGCAGATTTCCTTGGCATATCTCACATACTCTTTGTCGAGGTTTTCAGGGATCTTGTCGAGTATTGTGCATCCCTTCTCGCAGTGGGTCTTCATTATTTCAAACTCTTCTTCAGTGAGCTTTCCCGGCTTCAGCAGTATGCTGTCAGGAATCATGATCTTACCGATGTCGTGAAGTGCGCTTCCGTTAGTGATATATCTTATCTTGATTGGCGTCAGTCCGTACTCAGGATAGTCCTGCATCAGCTGGTAGCACAGGCGCTGGGTGATACCCTTAACGCGCATTACATGCTCTCCGCTGTCAACATCTCTTGCTTCAATTACATTGGCAACTACCGTTGTGAAGCTCTCCTTAACTCTTTCGAAGTTCTCTCTTTCCTCAGTCAGATCGTCCTGCTCTCTGCGCATTACCTGACGGATTTCCTGCTCCTCTATTCCCATGAAAATCTCATGTCTGTCCTCATCGCTGAATGCCTTCATGAAGGTTGCTCTGTTGTACTTCTCCTGGTTATTTTCAGAATATACCTTGTAGACCACTGCATAGGAGCTGTCGGATTCCAGATGTCTGAGTACATTATCTATTGCAAAATTCTGCTCGACTCTTAGCTTGTCCTCCGGCATTACATTGAGTCTTACCGAAACGTTAACGCAATCCTCATATGAGAGCGAATTTGACAGGTCGCCGATTTTGCTGTATTCACCGCTCGCCATGACCGCTTTGACAGAGTGATTGTCAACATCTATGATGAATACCGCCTCGTATGATGACGCTATCGCCTTGACCAGATCCGCATTGTCCTTGGCCTCATTGGCAAGTCCGAATTTATAAACAATTGCAAGTCCGACTGCAGGCGCCGCGCAGTTGATATCAATGCCGAATATCGCCTGGCACAGACCTCCGAGCATTACAGGAATGCAGTAAATTGAAAGCAGGTAATACTTCTTCTTGAGATATTTGAGCGGCTCTTTTGATGCGTAATATACAGTGAGCAACCAGCCAGATACCAGATACAGAAGCTTGACGGCCGAATCTATGAAGAACATACTGCCACGCACATACTCTCCGTCTACGATAGAGAATACATGTCCTGTGACGGGAGTCCCCAGTGCCATCAGTATTCCGATAATTGCCGGAATAGCTATAAGGATTACATTTCTTCTGTTAGAGGCCAGTTTGCTCCCTGTTGTTCGGCAAGAGAAGATGACCCACTCAAGAACAGCCAGTGTCTCTGCAATAAAGTATACGATGTTTACCAGATACAGCACTATCGCATTCTCAAAACCAATGCCGGACAAGACGCTCCACAAACAGTCCATTACTATAATCAGCGCAATACTGATGTAGACCGTTTCCAGGCTGGTATCCATCTGTCTGTTTTCCCCTTTGCTACCTGCATATGTAAGAGCAAGTAATGCAAGACAAAGCACATGGTACAAGATAATGTAAGTCATCTCTGTATACCTCTCAACTTAAAATGCTGTAATTATCCTATTATTTATCTTAAAGCTCGTTCTTAATGCTTTGGTACATATGCTTTGGTGCTGTATGTTCGCGTATGGGAACGAGGTTTGGATACAGATCCATCTATCGCTGCTGCAAACAGTGTAAGTAACGCCATGCTGATAATCACTCCGCCAGCAATATCTGTCAGCCAGTGCACTCCGCTCAGGGTTCTTGTTGCCAGTGTTCCGAGAAGTATGAGCCAGCAAAGCACCGAAAGCAGCATGCGCACTCCGTCATTCTCGATGAAATGCCGCAGCACGAGTATTGCACTTCCCATTACTGTTATTGTCAGCATAGTATGTGACGACGGGAAGGATGCCTCAGGACCTGCTGCATCCGGCATAATAACAGGTCTGTAGTTGATAACCAGTTTCTCAAAAGCCACATACAGCGCCAGCACTACAACGTATAATCCGCCCAGTGCGTAGATCTCTCGGTCGACCTTCTTCAGGCTCTTTCTCTTAATCAGCTGAACCAGTCCTGCAAGTGCGAAAACCGCAGCAGTCGCAAGCGCGAGATATCCCAGATAATCTGCGATTTTGTAGAACATCATATTAGTTCCGATCAGCTCCGCAAATCTCTTATTGATATGAGAGAAGCCTATGCCTGTTCCCTCAGGCCCTATCGCTGCTACATCATATTTTTTAATTCCTGCAATAAGAGCACCGAACAGCGCTAATAACAGAAATGAAATAATAATTCTTACTTTGTTTTTCATTAAATGAACCTCATAATATGTTCAGTTCTACTGAACAAGTATACTCCTTATATCCTTATCCGCAAATATTTTTGTTCGAAGAAACAATTATTTTTGTGATTTTTTGTTAAGCCGAGCCCGGTTCGAAGAAATCCTGTATCCGTGATTATTTGGTTAAGCCAAGCCCTTGTCGAAGGAATCCTGTATCCGTGGTTATTTGGTTAAGCCGTATTCCTCGCTGTATTCATCGTAATATTTCCTGAAATCATGCTCGTCCTCGCGCTTGATCGAAGACGAGGACCCATGCTTGGCAGTGATTTCTCCATGCCTGATTCTCAGTGCAATGGCCAGATTTGAGCAATGGTCTCCTACTCTCTCCATATCTGTAAGTATGTCATTGAATACAAATCCGTGGCTGTATTCACACGTACCCGACTGTATCCTCTCAACATGGTGCAGCTTGTACTCATCGCAAAGTACATCCGTTATTTCTTCAAGCGGCTCTATTCTGTATGCCTGCTCGACATCATCCTCTGTAAACGCTCCAACTGTTCTGGTCAGGATTTCTCTAATAACCTTTTCGAGAGTGTTCAGCTCATCTCTTGCAGCATCGGAGAACACGATCTGCTTATCTCTAACCTCTTGCGCTGATTCTGCAAGGTTCTTGGCATGGTCGCTTATACGCTCCAGGTCTGTAACTGCACCGAAGTACATGCTTACTACCTTATTCTGTTCATCGCTCAGCTCATTCTTCATAAGTCTGACAATATATGACCCGAGCTTATCTTCATATGTATCTACAATTCCTTCCAGCTCACATACACGCTTGAACCCTTCCTGCGAATAGTTGTCAAAAAGCTTAAATGCTATGTCAATACTCGCATTCGCAAGTTCTGCCATAGAATTGATTGCAATTCCGGTCTGCTCGATTGCAAGTGCCGGGAAGTTGAGGAATCTTTCTTCCAGTCTCTCCGCATCATGAAGCTCTGCAACATCTTCATTTTTCTCAGGAATAATCGCAGAAACCATCTTCTCAAGTACTCCGATCAGCGGTGTAAGCATCAGTACTATTATGAATCTGAATACTGTGTTGAGCAGCGCTATGCTCATCATATTCATGGTCATATCCATGAATGAAAATCCTACCAAAGCGTCAGCCGAATAGAATATTATTCCGAACAGAAGAGCTCCGAGCGAATCTACCAGCAGGTAGATAAGAGCTGTTCTCTTACCGTTTGTATTCGCACCGAGTGCCGACAGAAGTACAGGTACCGAAGCTCCGATTGCGATTCCCATGATTACAGGAAGTGCCAGATGGAAGCTGATGCCGCCTGTTATGGCGAGTGCCTGCAGAATTCCGACAGCCGCAGATGCGCTTTGGATGATGCATGTGAACGCAAGACCGATAAGTATGCCGATCAGCGGATTTCTGAAGCTTGTCAGCATGTCGATGAAGGTTTTGCTCTCTCTCAGCGGATATACAGCATCCGTCATCGCGGAGATTCCGTACATGAGCACTGCAAAGCCGAGAAGTATGCTTGCTATGTTGTGATTGACCTCTTTGTCTGTGAACATCAGGAGAATGATACCGACTACAGACATCAGCACAGTAAGCGTATCTGTTGAAATTATCTTGAAGATTCCGCTTCCGTTTACTGAAGAAAGGCAGATTACCCAGCCTGTTATACTCGTTCCGATGATGGCTCCCATTATGATTCCGATTGCCTGTTTAACCTTCATCATGCCCGAGTTTACGAAACCTACGACCATTACCGAAGTGGCCGATGAGCTCTGGATTACAGCGGTAACGCCCGTACCAAGCAGGATTCCTTTGATCGGATTGCTGGTCAGTTTGTACAGGATTATTTCCAGTTTGCTGCCGGCAACCTTCTTGAGTCCGTCGCCCATCAGATTCATTCCAAAGAGGAATAGTGCAACGCCGCCAAGCAGGCCAAATACATTCGTTATATCCATATTTTTCTTATGCTTTCTCCTTACACCGACTATAAAGCCGATTTGGATAAATTGTATCACAAAACCAGAAATTAAAATAGATATCTTGCACAATCGCAGATCAAAATTTGAGCGCTGCGCGTTTACATTTCACGCTCGCCACGTAGGTTTTCGCGCCCGATGGGAGGTTTCGCGCCCGTTCCCAGGCGGCGTGCGTTTGCACTTCGCACTCGCCACGTGAATTTTCGCGCTCGTCACGAGAGGTTCCGCGTCAATGCCCTCACTTTTGGAACATGAATCGCGCAAAGCGTTGAAATTAAAACAAAAAATTCCAAAGCACGCTTCTCACAGTCATCAATATGCGCTCGTGCGTCTTGATAAACGGCATGCATTTGGAATTAAAAGTCGTCAAAGTGTTGAAAATGCTCCAAAAAGTTCCAATCTGCTAAGTGCTCGGAGCTTAACATACGACACAAACTGCGCTTCGGGCGATGGAGATTGGAATTTTCAATTTTATTTTCAAGGGTTTCAGGGTTTCATGTTCCAAAAGTGAGGGCATTAGCCCATCCTCGTGTATTTTATTCGATTTGTTTTGTTCTTATGAGGTGTCCCTCCTGCACCGCTGCAAAAGTCGCCACGGCGCACACTATAATTGCTCCGCATTGTGTTGATACTATCGTGATTGAGAGCGGAAAGACAAACAGCAGAGCTCCCGTCAGCTTGTTTGCACTTGAATGTACTGCGACAAATTTCTTATACATTACTATTCCCGACAATATATTTACAAGTTTGATCAGTGCTATAATGCCGATCCAGATTATGATTTCCCCAGTTATATCAATCACCGGCAGTATTTTGAAGGCCGCCGCTACTACGAACACCATGTCCGCAACGGTGTCGAGCCTCTGGCCAAAGCGGTCTGCGGTGCCGAGTTTTCTTGCGACGCTTCCGTCGATCATATCTGTAAACCCGGCAAGCAAATAGCATATATAGAAGTCAGGCGAGAACACGCGGCTGAAGCACATTATTATGCTTAGCAGTATTCGAGACCCAGTAATGATATTTGCCATGTTCGCAATTCCTCTCTGACTTAGTCTTTAATAGCAATATACTACCACACATCTGATATTCGCAGTAAAAAAGCGCAAAATCGGCGGGATTAACTCCCGCCGATCTATGTAGCTTGTTTGACTACTATTAGCTGTTCTTCTTTTAGCAGCTTATTTAACTTTTACAGTTATTGTACGTGTTGTGCTTGCGTACTTGTAATTTGCAGTGGCTGCGCTGGCCAGCTTGACCTTGATCTTGTAAGTGCCTTTCTTAGTGCCCTTCTTTACTTTGATCTTGCCGTTCTTTGTAATTGTCAGCTTCTTCGATCCGCTGACTTTAGTGAACGTCTTGGTTCCTTTTGCTCCCGACACCTTCAATGCAGAAAGGTACTGAGCCTTTTTCTTTACGGCCTTGCGCTTTACTGTTCCTGATGAAGACTGGATCTTCACATTCTGAGCAGCCTTGGCGATATTGAACTTAACGGTAATATCACCTTCATATTTGCCGCAGCCGGAAACTATTACGCTTGCTGTTCCTGCATTGATGTTATTCTTATATGCTACGGCAAAATCCGTTCCTTCAACGAGCGCATTTCCTTCTCTGTCTACGAGAGTTACGCCCGGCGTTCTGGCTGTTCCATTATAGGAGTAAGCTGATCCTGCAAGCGTTGCCTTGCCCATTGCCGGAATAGTTTCGCTGTCTGTTGTCGCATCACAATTTTTGCAGTGTCTGGACATGCTTCCATCTGCGTCTGCCGTTGCTTTCTGATCTACTGTGAACTCGCTTTCGAAAGCATGCGCCTCCTCTACATGCTCCGTCTCAGAAAGACCGCACACATTACATTTGCGGGTTTTCACTCCCGGATTGCCGCATCCATTAGGTGCCAGTTCCTCGTAATCACCCCACTCATGACCCAATGCTTCTGTAAAGTTCTCCGTCGTTGTCTCGCCACAGTCCTTGCAGGTAAGGATATCGTAGCCTCCTGCTGTACATGTCGGCGCTACAGTTCTTCTTTCGAAATCATGTTCCGCCTTCTTCCAAATCGCATAGAGGTCAGTGTCGTATACCAATGTTATGTGCTTGTCGGCAATTACTTCACCGTCTGTCTTCAGTGCCCAGCCTGCAAAGGCTTTGCCTTCAGGTGCCTCAAAGATTTCTCCCGGCAGCAGATATTCGCCGCTTGCAGCCTTGATGGTTTTTACATTATCAGTTCCGTCATTGGCATAAAGATCCACCCTTACTGTTGCCGGAATTTCTTCCCAGATCGCATAAAGAGTTATATCTTCTTTAACATCGATTGCATGTCCGGCCTTCATAGGCTCGCCGTCCGGCTCATGTGCCCATCCTGCGAAACGCATGCCTTCCGGTGCTGTGAATTTGCACGCAGGCAGTCCGTACTTATGGTCAGGGTTATGAGTATCAGCTTCCATTTCCCCTGTGCCGC
Source organism: Candidatus Crickella caballi (assembly GCA_018064665.1). Lineage (GTDB taxonomy): Bacteria > Bacillota > Clostridia > Peptostreptococcales > Anaerovoracaceae > Crickella > Crickella caballi. The sequence continues at coordinate 9,023 of JAGHUV010000029.1, forward strand.
CGTTAGCATCGAAATCTATTTTCTTGTCATATCTTGCTGTAAGTCTGATCTCACGAATATCAGAAAGATCTTCTGCAACATAGTAATCACAGATTCCAGCGAAGCTGAGAGTGAATGAATCCTGACCGTCCTCCGGTGTGAACTCGAATGCATCCTCTTCATCTCCATTTGTAAATACAAAACTCATATCCCAGCCGAGGAAATTATGACCCTCAGGGATCTTAGTCTCATCCAGAGTTACTCTAAGTATCGTATCTTTATTATATGGAACCGCCATCTTTCCTGCCGGCTTCGATTCCCCGGTGTTTACCACCTCAACTGATGCATATGGCGAGTCAACTACTATGTGACCTGCTTCGCTGCAGACTACTTCGATATCGTACTCCGGCATTGTAAACTTCGGAAACTCCGGAGTGATCCCATCCCCCAGAAGTTCTGAAGTTACATCAGTCTTATTGACAACATTGCCGCCTTCATCAGTGTCAACTTTGTTAATAATCCACCTCGGCCAGCTAAGATCTCCAAGGCCATTTGCCTCAAGCTTGATTTTTCTTCCTGCTACCTGAGCTTCAGTTACCTGAACATTTTCTGCTTCGTCAACTCTATATGCAGTAAAGCCTTCACCCGCAATAGAATATACCTTATCGTATTGTGCATATACATCAATACGAGGTATTGCCGGCATTTCAAACTTAAGCTCTTCCTGCTCCTTCATTTCAGCGGTGATCACATCATCTAATACGTCCTCATACTTGGGATCAACGCTTACTTTCCATCCTTTGAAGCAATCTGAATTCTTTGGATAGTCAGCTTTTATTACTACAGGCTCTCCTTCTCTGTAGCTGTCAACTGTGATCTCCCCATCCATGGCTACAGATTTTCTGATTTGGTTAGTAGGAGCCTTTGAAAGCTCAAGTGTATTATATGCCGTACGTTTATACTGCGTTTGACCGTCCGCTACTGTATTGAAAACTTCGTATGAATACTTCACACAGTATTTATCAGTTGCGTCCGGGTTGATTTTCTTCAGACCTGAGATCTGTTTGTCGGAATTACCGGAATATTCCTGCTTCAGCCAGTTGATCGCCTTAGATTTATCGACTGCAGCATTCGTAACAACACGATGTGCTCTGTTTTTCAGATCCCAGGAGTAATTATACTTTGTATCTGAAATAACATTTCCGGATGTGTCCACAAAGCATTCTTTATCGAATGAAGTGAGGCAGATCGGTGCTTCACTATGGTCATCCGCATCAACCACACCTATGTACTGCAGTACATTGTCCTTATACACTGCACACATGCTCTCATTACGTTCCCAGTTCATGCTTTTTTCTCTTCCGGAGGTTTCTTCTGAACATGTGAAGAAGCATTTTGTTAGATCCGGTTCTTTCGCATAGTGATCTGATTTCTCATCTACGTCTGTGTATATTTTAATATTATCAGTCGCCTCGCAGAGGCCTATCCATGCATGATTTTCAGCTGAGAAGTCGATATCTTTGCAGACAATGCCAGGACCAGAGGTCAAGCCATCTTCCACTGCAATGGCATCTATTTTTACGCGGCCTCCGAATTCCGGAACATTATCACCGGTTATGCCTTGAGCTCTTACGGTTATTGCCTTGCCTGGATATGCAGAACTGTTATATTCACACACAAAATCACCACCAAAGTAGCATGACTCCGCACCGGTATCAATATATATCTCAGAGGCATCATCATCTACTGCAGAGGTTTCATAACTTCCTGTTGCCGCAAAGTTATTTCGAACAGTTCCGCCGGTGAAGGACGCTCTACCGTCATTAACATATACACCGCCCGCTCCTGTTGCATAGGTATCGTTGTCCGTGATCAGACCACCCTTCATCTCAAATCCGAAGTCGTCCTGAACTTTGTTGTCATTTTCTGTATCAACAAAGACTGCTGCACCGCTACCCAGAATAACGTTGTCGCGAATTACACCGCCATTCATAATAAACTTTCCACTCTTAACAACATAGACTGCTGCACCATGAATAGGCCTGCTCGAGTTCTCGCAGATAGTACCTCCGCTCATTGTGAAGAGAGAGTTATTCTCTACTATTATACAACCGCAGTCTTCAGCGTCGTTGCCACGGATCGTTCCACTTTCAAGGGTAAAATGTCCGCTGTCCGCGATTCTAACAAGCGCTTTATATTCTGCTGCGTCTGTATTCTCACACAGAACAACGATCTGGCCATTATGCGAAGAGCTTGTATCCTCAAGTGTCAGGTCCAGCTTGTTCCCGATATTGAAAAAATAGTCTGCGGATTTAGATGCTCCTCTGAGCATATGTCCATTCAGGTCAACCTTTACCTTGAGGACATTTCCCCCTTTAAGGTTCATGCTCAGCTCATTGTTTATGTCGATGTTTCCGTCCAGCTTAATTGTAGTGTTCTGAACAGCATCGATATTGCCGGCATAATCTTTTTCGATCTGCTCCCAGGCCTTCATAAACTCTGTTCCGTTTGATACCGTGACAACATCGTCTGCCGCAAATGCTGTCACAGTCATAAATGCACAGCAGATCAATGCGCAGATTGCAGTTAAAATAAGTTTTCTCTTTGTCATAATTAGCTCCATTGTTTCTGTTACAGATATCAGCTCCTATGAGCGTCCGCGGATGTAACCATTACTTGATTTTCTTCTCCATTAATATATAAACCATTTCGTTTTATATTACTTCTATCAATCTGACATTTCAAGCGTATTGCAAAATGAACTTTACGTAGCTGCACCAGCTACGTTTTTCAGTGAGAACTATTGCTGCTTACGTACTTATAGTATAATGATTTCGAAAAATGAAAGATCTGCCAGGCGCACTGTCTCTCAGGGCTTTTTATAAACAAGTTAAAGAGGTTCCTCTGTTATGAAAATATTCCGGCCACATTTGTCCGTCGTTAGAAAAGCTTTATGCATCATAATGCTTTTCGCGCTTATATTCTGCTGCTTTCCAATATCTGCCAAAGCAGCCGAGAGTACCGCAACAAATAAGGAGAGTATCACTGCACGTCCTTCCTCGACGGGACAATTACATCTTGAAGGCACGCAGCTTGTAGGTGAAAACGGTCATCCGGCTGTTCTTCGTGGTGTGAGCACGCACGGACTCACCTATTATCCGGACTTTGTGGATAAGGATTTATTCTCGCATATCAGCAAGGACTGGAATGCAAATCTTGTGCGTCTCGCCATGTATTCCAATGATTACTGCAATGGCAATCGCGACGCAAACCTGAAGCTTATGAGGAAGGGAATTCGGTACGCTATTGACGCCGATATGTATGTTCTGGTGGACTGGCATATTCTGGAGCATGGAAACCCGAATCAGGACCTGGCCGAAGCGATCGCTTTCTTTAACAGCATCGCCGAGGAATACGCAGATGTACCGAATGTTATTTATGAAATCTGCAACGAGCCGAACGGGAATGTCACATGGTCCGACGTACACAGATATGCTACCTGCGTGATCCCGGTGATAAAGAGCCACAATGACAATGCGGTTGTAATTGTCGGCACTCCGGATTATGACAAGGATCTTTCTTCACCTTTGAGTGACCCTATTGAAGGCTGGTCAAACATTATGTACACGCTCCACTTCTATTCGGGAACTCACGGCGAGGAGCTAAGGGGCGAACTTGAAAACGCACTGGACTGCGGTTTGCCAGTTTTTATTACTGAGTGCGGTTTTTGCGAGCACACAGGTGACGGCAGCATCGACTACGATGAGACCGAGAAATGGATGGATCTGCTTAACGATCGAGGACTTTCCTACGCTGTATGGAGTCTTTCAGACAAGGACGAAGGCTCAGGCATGTTCCAGCCGGGAACATCTGCCAAAGAAGCTCTGTCTGACGACAGTCTTTCAGCCTACGGTGTCTACACCAGAGATATAATTCGCGGTGTGTCCATGGCAGAGGCCGAAGCAGATTCAGGTGCGCGTGCTGCAGCCGCATCCACATACCTTAGCACACTGAAAAAACAGCCGGCGCTGGAATGGCTTTATATTGCTTTATTCTCCGCAGCCCTCCTGCTGTTAAGCATCGGCATTGCCTATGTTGTACAGCGTTTTGCTGCAAAGAAACATTTTACTTATGATGATCTCCTCTCGCTCACCGGCGACGCAGACAGCAAAAGCATCACAGGCAACAGAAGAATCAAAATTGGTAAGGTCTTTCTTGTTATTTCTACATTTTGCTCGCTGACCTATCTCGTCTGGCGTATTGTTGCAACATTGCCTCTGATATACGGATGGGTTGCAACGGCATTCAGCATCATCCTGCTTGCTGTTGAAATCGCAGGTTTTGGAGAATCGCTTGTCCACTATTCGTCCATGTCCCGCCTGCGCACATATCCGCTGCCGGAGATCGAAGCGGACCGGTATCCTGATGTGGATATCTTTGTCTCAACCTACAATGAATCTACAGAGCTGCTTCGCAAGACGCTCGTCGGCTGCCTTAACATGAAATATCCGGATAAGTCGAAGGTGCACATCTATCTTTGCGACGATAACCGAAGAAACGAAATGCGCGCTCTTGCACAGGAGCTCGGTGTGAACTATTTTGATCGTCCCGACAACAAGGGCGCTAAAGCAGGGAACCTTAATCATGCTCTGTCCTTGACTACTTCGCCATATGTGGTAACGTTTGACGCAGATATGATTCCGCGCGAGGAATTTCTGCTCAAAACGATTCCGTATTTTGTCGATGCAGAGGAGAGAAACAGCCGTCTTCCGGAAGACAGCCGCATACCGCTCGGTTTGATCCAGACGCCGCAGTGCTTCTATAACCCTGATGTATTCCAGCACAATCTCTACTGCGAAAACAGAATTCCCAACGAGCAGGACTTTTTCTATCGCACGGTTGAGGCGGCACGCACATCCGTTAACACAGTTATCTACGGCGGTTCCAATACGCTTATTAGCAGAAAAGCGCTCGAAGCAGCCGGCGGATTCTACACAGAATCTATTACAGAGGACTTCGCAACGGGCATGTTAATTGAATCTGCCGGTTTTGTCAGTCTCGGCCTGTCCGAGCCTCTTGCTTCAGGCCTCGCTCCGACATCGTTTGCCGAGCATGTTCAGCAACGCACACGCTGGGGACGCGGAGTTATCCGAACAGCAAGAAAATTGAAGATTCTCAAGAGAAGTGGTCTTTCCCTCAGACAGAAGATCAGCTATATCAGCTCGGTAACCTATTGGTTCTCCCCGGTAAGAAATCTGGTGTATGTTATCTCACCGCTATTGTTTGCCGTATTGGGAATACCGCTGTTTCTGTGCAGCCTCACGGAGCTTCTGATGTTCTGGCTTCCGATGTTTGTCGCACAGTATCTGTGCTTCCGACTGATCAGCGGCAACACACTTTCGACCAAGTGGAGTGGTGTTCAGGAAACTTCTGTCATGCCGTTCCTTCTGGTCCCTATTATCCTTGAATCCATAGGCGTATCCTTATCAACATTCAAGGTAACGAACAAGCAGGCCGGCGCAGCAAGCAAAGACAGGAATCTTTCCTATAAGATTCCGTTCTGGGTACTGCTTGCCCTCTGTCTTTTCGGTCTGGTAAGAGTTTCGATATTGCTCTTCCGTACGCACTCCTTCGGACTTATCACAGTACTGTACTGGCTCGTGCGCAACATATATTTCGTCATCATGTCACTGTGCCTTGTGGACGGCAGAGATTATGACGGAGAAAATGTGACGGTCAAGGATGCGGAACTGGTTACCGGAGAGAAGGACGGTCATATATATCAGGGAATAACGACCTTGCTTACCGAACACAGTATAAATGTATATTTTGATGATCCCGACGTCTTCAGACTGGGTGATCCAATCAGGCTGAATCTGACAGTCGGCAAAACAAGCTTCTGCATGAACGGTACTGTAGTCGGTGTCAAAATCAGCCGAAACGCACCGGCTCGTGCTGTGTATACGGTAGAGTTACTCGATTTTGGAGGTCAGAAGGATGCATATACTTACATGCTTTACAACAGAATTCCGACACTGCCGCAGTCACTGAACCGTGATTTTGGTGTAATTGAAGTGCTGTTCAAGAATATATCCGAAAGGATATAGACGTGTCCCTGCAAGCTGCAGAAGCACAGTGTTCATATAGAAAAGTACCACTCTTCTTTTTATTGAAAGCCTATTTTTCAAGGGAGCCTGCAGTCTTATCGATTGCAGACTCCTGATTTTATTATAATAACTCATGTTCGTGGACTGTATACAGTGTCAGGTCTTTGTTCAAATCCGCACCACCGGTGTATTCCTGAGTGCAGGCTTCATCTGTGTATAGAGATGGATACTCCATAGATAAGCCCATCCTGATTATGCAGCCCTTGGCTATAGTTTGCTTATATACCTTCTCGTCATCCGTACCCGGGTCGGCAATTATTGTAACGACACGGCAATCCTCTGCATTGATAGCATCAGTAATCTTTGAATCGACTTCATACGCTTTCGGATTATCTATACGTATACTCTTAATCAGAAGAATATCTTCATCACCGAAGTTAGCATATACATTGTAGCAATTAATCTCGTATGTTTCCGGATCCATAATATATTCATTAATTATTGTAAATGTCTCAGGCACATCGAAACCATAGTAGCTCATCATTGCCGCCATATTGGCCAGAGTTTCCTCGCCTCCATCCTGAGCACGTACAATCAGCTCTCCATCCTTTTCCTCTTTGGAAAGAACTGTCTCGTCAGGGTTCCAGACATAACCGGTTACCTGGACCTCAAAGGTTTCATATGATCCGTCAAGGAACAGATAGCGATAGAAATTCTGTTCGACATTGTCGAATCCGTAAACGTCTCCCTTTTCATTTATTTCAACACGATCCTTGCACTCATAAACTACGCGGTCCGGATTCAGATAAACATAGCTGCTTTCTATCTCGTTCTCGGCATTATAATTGTCGGTACGGAAAGACACGGTCTGACCCTTCTCCTGAAGAACATTGTTTAAATTGGCATCCCGGATCTTTTCCAAAGTATTGTCGTCTTTGTCAGCACCGCACGCACACAGACATAAGCACGCTATGCAAATAAGTAATGTAAGCCTTCTTTTCATTGTATATTCCTCCTAATTTTACATGTAATTAAATTAGTATATATTTTTCCATCTAAGCTTTAGACAGCTGGGTTACGACTTCCACATGGGTGGAGACAATAGCATAAATAACCACACAACACGGGAACAAATCTACCCCCACAGTACACGGGAATATATCACCTTGACAATCCGAGACTTTTCAGATCGTCAGATGATACTTGCAATTCCTCATAACGCTTCAGCAGTTTCACTATTCTCGGTCTATTGTATCTCTGGATTATCACAAATGTTAAGTCAATTAAACAGGCAACTACTGATGTCGAAATAAAAACGCCGGGAACCCCGTAAGGAATAATCAGCAATAAGGGAAGAAATGACAATACCATAATAATACGATGGACTAATTCCGCCTGCAGCATATTATGCAGGACCTCCTTCGGGCCTGTTTTTCTAAGATCAAATTGCTCAGGCTTCGCTGTGATAACTTTCGATTTCCATTTTTTCACATGAATAAGTTTATATACCCTGTGTTCATAACTATGAATTCGAAATCCAAACGAATTCACATTAATTTCCCGATTTTTATAGATAACAGTGACAGCTTCACCAACAATCAGTCTCATCGCAAAGTGATAAAACGTTGTTAGCAGTGTCACATACATTGATAGCATCCAGGATTGATGATTGATATGATAAGCAAAAAGAAAAATGAATGTCAAAGCAAATAATATCAGGGAAAAGCATCTTATCTGTTTTATCGTTATTGAAGTTTTCATGCTTGTCTAAACCTCTTTCTATACTGACCTGCCTATTACTTATTTGTGTCGAGCTCCATTTTTCATCTTTTGTCCGTTCATAAATTGTGTCGAGCCTCCAAATGCTCTTTTTCCCCGTTCGCGGGAATATATCAATTTGACCCATCCTCAAAAAGGATTGAGCGATTAAGTTTCAATTTCTTTAACTATTCAATTAACTCTCCAAAACCTATTATCATCTAACTCACAAAACTGGAATTTCGAACATCTATAGTTCTTTTGTAGCCTTTCCACCTAAATATAAAGCATAACCACCGGCTACAACGATAATCACAATTGATATTGCAATATCGAGTGTTTTCGAACTTTCCCCTGAAAACTTTGATGCTACATCAATAAAACTATGCGTAATAATACAAGGCCATATACTCTTGCTCTTATAAAAT